>NZ_PPXQ01000020.1 GCF_004798585.1 Massilia sp. Mn16-1_5 | reverse complement strand
GTCATGCCTGATGACCATAGCAAGTCGGTCCCACCCCTTCCCATCCCGAACAGGACCGTGAAACGACTTTGCGCCGATGATAGTGCTGCAACCAGTGTGAAAGTAGGTTATCGTCAGGCTAGTTATAAGCGAAACCCCATCCAGTGATCTGGATGGGGTTTTTTGCTTTGTGCACCTGTCGTTTATTCGTCTTCCCCACTTTAGTAATGGCGTAAATCAATTCCCTGCGGCATCATTCGATTAGATTTTTATCTTTTGCCGAAAATGGGAATGAGCATGGGCCGAAGCTTCCTGGGTTTTGTTGCGATTGGTATTGCCGGCTTCGCGACGATTGCAAGTGCCGAAACGTCCATCGCCGGTTTTAAACCGGCACTCGAAACGGAATCGATTGGTCTCCTGCCGGCCGACGGCTTTCGCCTGCGCACCGGCAACTGCCCAGCCTGCGCCGTACCGAAGCAAAACCTGTGGTACTTCCAGAACGAATTGATCGCCGTCCCGGCAAACGGTGCGGCAGCGTCGGGCTTCAGCAGGGGCGTCGACAGGAATACGGATGTTGTCCGCTGGGCTGTAACGACGGAGTCTGCACAGCTCGCCCATCCCTCGGTCGTCTGGATCGGCTCACCCGGCATTCTCGAAGGAGCGACCGTACTGCCGGGCGCACAAACGCTGCGCACTGCCGACGGCCAGGAAATCGGCCTCAAGCTGGTACCGCAACTGCCCACCAACCGCTCCTACGCAAACGACGCCACCGCCGCCTGGCTCGCAGGCCGGCAAGTGCGGATGCGCGGTGCGCTCGAGGACGTCAACGGGCGTCCCACCATCATCGCCCGCATGATCTGGCCGTCCGATTTCGCGATCGAACCCGCCACTTTGAAAACCGAGCCGCTCAAGCATCCGTCGGGACTGACCGACTTCGTGCGCGCATCGGCTGGCGAAGGGAAGAGCGTCGACACACGCCTGCTATGGGAACGCCATCCCGGGCAGGAGCGTGCCTGGAAAGACAAGCCCGTGCTCGGCATTGTCCTGAACGGCGCCCAGGGGGACGACGACGAATCGCTCGGCGGCCATTTTGCGGTGGCCACCGGACGCTTCGGCGACAAGGGCGATTGGTCCAGCTGGGCCGTGAACAATTTTTATAACCTCGATTCGGTCAGCGAAAAGGGCATCCTCGCAGCGACCGTCCCGATGGACAATTATCTGATGGACTTGAACAGCGGCCAGCAATACTACCGGCCCTCCGTCATGCTGGTTGCCATCCTCAACAATGCGCGCACGGCGATCGCTTACCAGGGCGGCATCCAGCGCGTGTTCAACCATTTTTATCGGCACGACTTCCGCTATCGCCACGCGGCCGCCAACTGCACCGGTATCAGCGTCGACGTGGTCGATGCGCTCGGCTGGCACATTCCAAAGCGCGGTCCGACGGCGCCCCTGAAGTCGATCGGCGCCTACGGCTACGTCGCGGCGACGGACGGCAGCCTGGCCAGCGGCCGCAAGATCTACGATTACCTGAACGAAGAGCAGATCCGCCTCCTGCCTGCGGTCGGTTTCGACGCCATCGGACAGGATCTGCTGCAACTGGTCGCCACCGAAGGCATGCCCAAGCGCCCATTGAGTCGCTACGAGCAGCAACTGAGGGAAGACGTCGAAGCGATTTTGCTGGTGCGTATCCCCCAAGTGCCATCGAGCCGCGCGATGGGCTCGGCACCGGTCTTTTCATTCGACGAGTTCCGCTCGCGGGTGCCGGCGGACCAGGCCGACTGGAAGATCGTGCCGGTCGGGGCGCGTCCGTTCCCTGCCGCGCTGCGTGACGCCGACCTCACGCCGGACGAGGACCCGTCCGTGGTGCCGCTGCCGGTCGCGGGCATCGGTGTTGGCATCGGCGCGATATTGGCGGGCGTTGTCTGGCGACGCCGTGCACGTCCGGCAGGCAAGGCAAGGCCCGTGCAGCGTGCACCGGAAACGGCCGACGCAGAGTAATCGTCCCGTAACGCGCATCGGACTTCTGCAAATACGAAAAAAGCCCGCCAGCATTGCTGACGGGCTTTTCTATTCCGGGCCTTGCGCCAGGACGGCTCAGCGCAGCGACGCCGGGATTACACGCCCCAGAGAATGTCGCACTTGTTGTCGCGTGCCGCGCGCAGCATCTCGAGCATCGGGTAGGCCCGGGTCGAGAAGCTGACGATTTGCGCCTGCTCGTGATCGGGGTCGTCGTCGTCGTCGCCCCGGTGGGCCTTGATATCCTGCTCGATCTCTTCGCTTGGCGGATGCTTGCGGCTCTCTTCGATTTCATGCTCGAGCAGCTCGACGGCGCGTCCGGCTTCCGCCGCAGTGATGACGCCGATCTCCGGTTCCTTGTTCAGCAGGTCGAGGATGCGCTTGGCGTGATCCTGGTACATCATCACGTCGGGGTAAGCTTTGCTTTTGAAAGTGATTAACATAATGCGTTCTCGTGTATTTTCGTCGTAACTAAACGATAACACGAGTGCCGGGTGCGGTCATCTCGCGCACGCCTCTAGCGGACACGATGGCGCAGTAGCCAAGCCAGCGGCAAGATGCCGAAAGCAATGGCTGCAGCGCCACCCAGGCCGGCAGCGAAGGCGAGACTCGCCGGCGCACCAGTGGCTGCGCGCTGCAGCAGCCAGGCCAGCGCCGACCATGCCAACACGCTGCACAGTTCGAGCAGGCGCGTCGCCACGCCGCGTTGCCCGCGGTTCTTGAATTCGCCCCGTGTCGCCGGCCGTCCGGTCCATTCGTTGACGAGGGCCGCGCTCACGGTCGCACCCAGCATCGTCAACGCCGCCAGCATGCCCGCCAACGGCGCGCGCACGATCAGCCACAGCAGCGGCAAGGCGACCAGCGCGCCGACGGGGATCACAGCCGCCCCGAGTTTCGCCATGCGCACGGTCAGCGCCCGTGCCGGCGACGACTGCAGCAGGTCCGGCGCATCCTCGGCCAGCAGGATGATCCAGGCGAGGGACGCGCTGAGGGAGCCGCACAGCATCGTCAAACCGGCGGCGACGATGGTCAGCTGCAACTGGTTGTTGCGAAACACGACGAAGCATATCGGCAGCAAATACAGCAGCTGCAGCAGGATTTGCGAAATCAGGTGCGGGTCGCGCCAGGCCAGGCGCCACTCCTTGATGATCACGAGCTGCAGCAAGCCGCGATCGAAGCGATAGCGCACCGGACCGGCCCGACTTGCCACGCGCGCACTGCCGGCCGCCTGTTGCAGTCCCCGGACGAAGAAGCGGTGGGTCCAGCGCACGGTCAGCAATCCCGCCAGCAAGCCGAGTGCGGCGATCACGGCCACCGCTGGACCGTCGCCCAGCGCCGCGCGCGCCGGCAGGAACAGCAGGCTGCCCGGATCCACCGATTGCAGGGAAGCCATCACACGCGCGCTTGCCGAGGAGGCGACGCCCCCGCTTTGCGCCATCAGGTTGCCGGCCTGCGACAGCAGGTACAGCAGGGCGCCGGCCATGGCCCCGACGACTTGCGCCACCACCCGGGTGCGGCGCGCGCCGAGCACGCGCACCAGGGCCAGCGTCAGCAGTATCGCCAGCGATGCCGCCAGCAGCGCCAGCGCGAACAGGACCGGATACAGCGCCAGCCAGCGCAGTTGCCCCAGCAACAGACCGACGTGCGCGAAGGGCGCCAGGAAGAACAGGTACAGGGCGGCGACGCCGAAGGCCATGCCCGCCAGCTTTACAGTAAAAATGCTGCGCGAGGGCAGAGGAGAGGACAGCAGCAGATCCATGTCGCCGCGGTCGAACAGGGTTTCCACACTGCGTTTGAGCGCGCTCGACAGCATGAAGAGAAAAGTCGACAGCAGGAGCGCGCTGACGGCGATCACGAACTGGCGCGGCGGCAGGCCGCCCATCGGACCGATCGCACGCAGCAGCGCGAACACGCCTGCATGCAAACCGAGCCAGACCAGCAGGCCACTGCCGAGCACGCGCCAGGCCGGTCGGCGTGGGGAGCCCTGCTTGCCGCTCGACAGGTTGAACCAGAACAGGCGCAACTCATGGCGCAGCAGCCACAGGGCACTGCCGGGCTGCACGCTCACGCCGGCCCCGTCAGGCGCAGGAACAGGTCTTCCAGGGTCGCGCCGGGCGTCGCTGCGCGCAGCTCGTCCAGCGTACCTTCGGCAATCAGGCGCCCGTGCTGGATGATGCCGATGCGCCCGGCCAGCCGCTCGGCCACTTCGAGGATGTGCGTGGTCAGGATGACGGTGCCGCCCTGCTGCACATGCGAGAGCAGCAAGTCCTTCACCTGGCGCGCGGCGCCGGCGTCCAGCCCGGTCAGCGGCTCGTCCAGAATCAACAGCTCCGGCGCATGGATCAGGGCGCCGGCCAGGGCCAGCTTTTGCTTCATGCCGCGCGAAAAGCCTTCGGTCAGCTCGTGCGCATGCTTGTCGAGGTCGAGCCAGGCGAGCAGCTCGCGTGCGCGCGGCTCGGCCGCCTGGCTCTCGACGCCCCACAGGCCAGCGACGAATTCCAGGTATTCATAGGGTTTCAGCTTCCCGTAGAGCATGGGATCGTCCGGCAGGTAGGCGATCTTGCGCTTGGCCGCGATCGGTTCAAGGGCCAGGTCGATGCCCAGCACCTCGATCCGGCCCGCGTCCGGCGCCAGCAGGCCCGCCACCATGCGCAGGGTCGTGGTCTTGCCGGCGCCGTTCGGTCCCAGCAGCGCATAGAATTCGCCGCGCCGGACGGTCAAGTCCAGGCCATCGACGGCAGGGCGGCCGAAATGCTTGCTCAGCCCGGTGAGCGCCAGCGCAGGCGTGTCCGCCATCACAGCAGCTTGAAGGAAGAGATGAACTGGTCGCTGTGCTCGGGCACCACGGCATTGGCCTTGCCCATCACGATCACCTGATAGAAACGCTTGCCGTGCGCCGCGAAATGGCCGCGCAGCTTCATCGGCTGGCCGTTGGCGGTGCCCAGCGCGTCGATATCGACCGCGGTTTCCTGGCCTGCGGCCGTCGCTGCAGCCGCGGTGCTTTCGTGCTCGACCTTGGCGCCGATGTTGCGTACCAGCGCCGTCTTCATGGCGTTGACTGCCGCCTGCGCCTGAGCCGCGTCCGGTGCGACGCCGCTACCGACCGCAAACATCACGCCCTCGACTTCGGCCGCCGTCATCGTCATGTCCACCTGCATGCCGTTCAGGTCGACGCTGCGGGTGTGGGTCGCCGGCTTGGCCGGGAACATGATCCGATACGGCGCATCCGGGCTGCTGTAGTCGCGCCAGTTATAGGTCGGGTTGCAGGCCGCCAGCAGCAAGGGCGCGGCAAGGACGAAGGCGATGAATGGTCGTTTTTGCATGTGCCGATGGTAGCAGGGCGGCTGGCGCGGCGCCACCGCCGACTACCGCGTCTGCAATCCTCTCCGGTACTGCACGGCTTCCGCCATGTGCGGCGCCTCGATCGCGCTTGTGCCCGCCAGGTCGGCAATCGTGCGCGCCACCTTCAGAACGCGGTGATACGCGCGGGCCGACCAGTTCATCAACGACATGGCCGATCGTAAAGTCCGCTCACCCAGCGGATCGAGCGTGCAATGGCGTTCGATCTCGCGCGTACCCAGGCGCTGGTTCGGCTTGCCCTGGCGTTCGAGCTGGATCGCATGGGCGCGTGCCACCCGTTCGGCAATTGCCGCGCTGTGCTCGCCATCGGCGCGGGCGCCCATTGCATCGGGCGACATGGCATTTACTTCGATCTGCATGTCGATGCGGTCGAGCAAGGGACCGGAAATCCGGTCGCGGTAGCGCAGTGCGCTCTCGTTGGTGCAATGGCATTTGCCTGACGGATGGCCCTGCCAGCCGCAAGGGCAGGGATTCATCGCAGCGATGAGCTGGAAGCGTGCGGGAAACTCGGCCTGGTGCGCGGCGCGCGAAATCGTGATGCGGCCCGATTCGAGCGGCTGGCGCAAGACCTCGAGCACCTTGCGATCGAATTCCGGCAGCTCGTCGAGGAAGAGCACGCCACAATGCGCCAGCGACACCTCGCCCGGCCGCGGCGCATTGCCGCTGTCAATTCCGCTAAATGCCGCGACTGACGCCGCTTGACATAGAGGAAACGGCACGGCATATTACGCCTAATCTTGCGACTGAAAAGCGAATATTTCGCGACTGGATATGAAAAATAGTGAAATAACGCGACTGGATTTAATGTTGCCTGTTCGGAGCATCGGTACGAATCGTCGTTCCCTAACCGGTAGGGTCGTACTTGGATCAGGCAACGCTGCTGGCTTTGAATCTTCCCTTGAGCGCGATTGGCTCATTTGTCTCGATTTCGATCCAGACGTTGAACTCATCCTGGAGCAACCGTTTTCGCTCAATTACGAAATTGATGGGAGTGCCCTACGTTACACTCCAGACGTGCTGGCTCAGTATCGTGAGCGAAATGGCACTATTCCCGTAGTCGTGTTCGAAGTTAAGCCCTACGAAGAACTTCGCGCGGAGTTCGCCAAGTACCGCCAGCGCTTCAAGCGGATGGTCAGGCATTGCCGCGAGCGCTCGTGGCGCTTCAAGATCGTCACAGAACGCGACATCCGTACTCCTTACCTGTCCAACGCTAAATTCCTGCGCAAGTATCGCAAGTTGACTGCGCAGACCCTCTACAAGGAACAACTGCTCTACAGCATGAAGGCGCTTGGGCCTACCACTGCTCAAGGCTTGCTGGCCATGGCTTACTTGCATGAGGAGAAGCGCATGGCAGCGTTGACGGAGCTATGGAGGATGGTCGCGAACCGGGAAATCAAGGCAGAGCTCGACAAGCCGCTTACGATGCACTCGACGATCTGGTTAGGAGGGGAACATGCCTAACGTACTTCCCAAGGCATTTTTTTCCGCTGAGCCTGGTCAAATCGTAAGATCGGCAAATCGGGTATATCGAATCACGCATCTGGTCTCGATCGACAGTGTATTCGCCGTTGATGTTCAGACGGACGAGAGTGTGCGCTTGCGCATTGATACGCTTACACCGGTCGACAAGGAAGAGGCGTCGGTCGACCAGGTGGCGGGAAAAGACCGTGACCTGCTTCTCTACAGTGAAAAGGATTGGCAGGAAGCGCAGCGCCGTTTTCAAGCTATCAAACTGCTGCTTGATAATCCACTTCGGACACGAGCGGATGCTGACCTGGTCGCACAGCAGTTCGACGTGCACACTGCCACGTTATATAAATGGCTGAAACTTTACCAGGAGGCGGGCCACGTATCCGCCTTGGTGCCCACCAAACGGGGGCGCCGGACAGGTACGAAGATGCTGCAAGGTGAGCAGGAAAAGTTGATTGCGACCGTGATCGACGATGAGTTCCTGACCAAGCAGCGTATGCGTCCGCAGGACGTAATCGACGAAGTGATGCGCCGGGCGCGGCTGTCAAAAATTGATGCTCCTCACCCCAATACCATCCGTCAGCGTATCAAGATGCTCCCGGTCGCTGAAACGCTGCGCCGGCGCGGGCATCGGGAGATCGCCAGGAACAAGTACGATCCGATTCGAGGCGAGTTCCCGGGCGCAGATTTTCCTTTGGCTGTCGTGCAGATCGACCACACGCCGGCAGACATCATTCTTGTTGACGACGTGCATCGGCAGCCTATCGGGCGCCCATGGCTCACGTTCGCCATCGATGTGTATAGCCGCATGATTGTAGGCATGCACATCACGTTCGAAAAACCAAGTTCCACGTCCGTTGCGATGTGCATTTCGCACGCGATTTGTCCAAAACGTGAATACCTTGCTGAGCTGGGTGTTAGCGGAGAATGGCCGGTCTGGGGAACGATGAGCGCTATCCACAGCGACAATGCAAAGGAGTTTCGCGGGATCGTTCTTGAGCGCGCATGCAAGGAGTACGGCATCGACCTTCAATGGCGCCCGGTGCTCAGGCCGCACTATGGTGGCCATATCGAGCGATACATGGGCACGATGGCCAATCAGATTCGCAAATGGCCCGGTGCTACCTTTTCCAACCCTGGGCAGCGTAAAGGCTACGATTCCGAAGGTGAGTCTGCACTGACGCTACGCGAGTTCGAATATCTCGTTGTCGAATTCATCGTCAACGTCTACCACCAGCGAAACCATAGTGAACTTGGTATGGCGCCGCGCAAGAAGTGGGAGCTGGGGATCTTGGGAGACGCAACCAAGCCAGGCGTTGGCATTCCTCCAGTGCCAGGCGATGCAGCGCGGCTGCGATTGGATTTCATGCCTTTTTACGAGCGGTCAGTCCAGCAGTACGGTATTCAGATCGAATGCATCAACTATTACGATCCCGTGCTGGACCCGTATATCAATTCCACGGACCCAGAAAACTCCAGGATGCGGCGATCATTCCTGGTCAGGCGAGACCCACGCGACATCAGCAAAGTGTACTTCTTCGATCCTGTGGCCAAGTCCTATTACCCTATCCCATACCGCGACATGGGGCACCCAGCAATGAGTGCATGGGAGCTCAAAGAGGTCCAGCGTAAGCTCAAGGAACAAGGCCGCAGCAATATTGATGAACACGCGATATTTGACGCGCTTGGCCGTATGCGAAACGTGGTGGAGCAGTCGGTACAAAGAACGAAAGCGGCACGCAGGCAGGCAACGAGAACGCCAGCGAAAGTGGTGGTCAAGGAAAAGCCTTTGATCATTGCCGACTTGCGTGTTCAACCTGCATCGACGATCGAAGACGATCCTTTTGCGCAGCCTATTGAACCATTTGACGATGTGGCGGTGTCGCGATGATCGAAGTTCAAACCCACCTCAATAGCGACGTGCTGCCGCTGCTGCAGTTGCCCAACGACGAGCGAATCGAGCATTGCAAGTCTGATCACTGGATTGGATACACGCGTGCTACCCAGATTATGCAGCAGCTCGATCAGCTGCTTGTCTATCCTAAGACGCTGCGCATGCCTAATCTGCTCATTGTCGGCCGCAGCGGCAATGGCAAGAGTTCGATCCTCGAGCGTTTCTCGCACCGCTATCCGGTGCAGATTACCGCCACTGGCAGCCCCATCGCGCCTGTTCTTCGTATCTCGATGCCTGAGACTCCAGACGAGTCCGAATTTTGGTCGGAAATTCTCTGGTCGATGGGCATATCCCACGGTGATCGAGACTCGGCTGCAGCCAAGAAACGCCAAGCGAAATCCATCCTCAGCTACGCAGGCATTCGGGTTCTCGTCATCGACGAATTCAACAACCTCACCACTGCCGGCAAGAAGGCTGGTGACCTGCTCGCGGCCATCAAGGGGTTAAGCAATGATCTGAAGATTTCGATCATCGCTGCAGGAACTCAGGCCGCGATCAATGCCCTCAATCTTGAGCCGCAGATGAAGTCACGTTTCGAGCCAGCGGCGCTTGATCGATGGAGCCTTAACACCGAGTATCTGCGCTTTTTGGCCAGCTATGAGCGACTGTTGCCTTTGGCGGAGCCGTCGAACTTGGCGTCGCGCGAACTGGCGCCTAAGCTGTATTCGATGGCTGGTGAAACCCTTGGGTCGACGGTTAAGCTGTTGAAGGAAGCGGCGAGCTTTGCGATTAGCTCTGGCAGGGAAAAGATTGACGAGCAAGTGCTCAGGTCGATGAAGTGGACACGTCAGGACGAGTGGGAGGACATTGCCAAACGTGTCTAAAGACGCGTTCCTGGTCAATTCGGCTTGAGCCCCTTCCAGACGAGCTTCTCAGTTCATATCTCGTGCGCTCGGCACATGCCCATGGTATGCACCCAATGCATTTTGTCTCCCTGCATTTTCCACGTGCTCAGATATGGACGCGCGATATCGATGCTCGGGCGCACACGCAGCTTGTCGATGCGATTGCTCAGGCGTCGAACCTGTCGGCCGATCTGGTCAGGTCGATGACGCTCTCACCTCTTTTTTCGAGTAACGCAAACGACGCAGACGCCTTTAAAGGCCAGTCAAGCTGGCTCACATCTATAGGCATGCATGGTCGCTTCCGTTCTCGCCATGGACTACAGTTTTGTCCTCAATGCCTTCAGGCCAATGGTGCATTTCTTCGCACCTGGCGCCTGTCGTTTGCGTTTGCCTGCAGCGTTCATCATCGTATGCTTGAGAATCAATGCAGCGCGTGCAGTGCACCAGTCGTACCGCATCGAGCGCGTTTTTCACCGTCAACCTGCCATCGATGTGGCTCAGTACTGGGCAACGTGCACCCTCATGATGCCGATTTACCAGTAGATGAGGCATTACAGGTACAGGAGAAATTTCTGAGCTTTTGTAGGCACGACTTCATCGACGTTGGCGGCACAATTGTTGAGCGCGCAGACTTCTTTTCGGGCCTGGCGATACTGCTAAAGCTGTTGCGAGAAAAGATGCATTGGCATCAAGTGAACCTCGATGTGCACGATCACGTTGTGCTCGACAATCACGAGGCGTTGCGTTTCTCCGTTACAGCTGTGCGGTTACGCTTGTGTGCCAGCATTCTGGAAATACTTAACCGGTGGCCGGATGAATTTTTTAGGGTGGCGATGACATCAAATATGACCCGAGCAAGTTTCGCCCATTGCGGGAAGACGCCGACATGGCTGGGTGAACAGATCGACTGGTTGCCGCAACGGTTGCGGCGTCAATATTCATATCGAGCCTCGACATTATTGAAGCGGGTGCGCGAGATCGAGGCTGATGGCGGCGCACATTGCCGGGAACAGCGTGCGCGTGAATTGATGGCAGCTGCCAGGAAGTGGTCATGAGCATTGATCCAAAATTCGGACGTTACTGCGACCGTTGCGGCAAGGTGATGGAGACAGCGCACAAGCTTCATCTTGATAAGGAATACTGCGGTGGCTGCTACAAGTATCTTTTCAAGGCCGCAGCATGCGTTCTCTGTAATGGCAGAACTATCGCTCACAAGAACGAGATGGAACCTGTCTGTTCGGCTTGCACAAGGTCGAGTCGAACCTGTCTTCGATGCGACAAACCGGTGCCGCGCGCTGGACTATTGATCGATCAACGGCCTGTGTGTCCGTCATGTGTCCCATATTTTAAGGAGGCTCAGAAATGTGCAAGGTGCGAACGGGTTACCTCCCGTTTGTCGACCATGCCGTCGGCAGGTGTATTCGAAAAGATCTGTGATTCATGCAGGAACAAAGAAACGCATGCCACGTGTAGTGTCTGTCGAAAGTACCGCAAGGTTGGGTGTCATCGCGAGGATGCTTCAGCAGTGTGCGCCGATTGTGTTCACGACAGTACGGCAACACATGCATGCCCAGATTGCGGGACCCAGGTACCAGGTAAAGGGGCGTCTCGATGCCGTGCTTGTCTGAACCGCGTTGCGCTCGAGCGAGAGGTCAAGCTGACGTCAGCGATGTTTGCGCATTACTGGGTGGTAGTTCTGTGGTCGAGGTTCGCCATGTGGATGCATGCCCGAAGTCTAGGCAATCCAAGGCTCCTGGGTAATATTCGAGATCACCAGCCTTTTTTTGAGCGAATCGACGCCGAGTATAGCTCTGCCCTGGATCTGAATGGGCCTGCTCTTTTGCAGCTGTTTGGTACCGGGGTGCTTCGCCGGCATCTGCTTCCTGTACAGTTCCTGACCGAAGAGCTCGATATTCATTTGCGCAGCGAAGACAAGAGCGATGCGTCCGAAGCTGCCCGCATTACCGAGCTACTGATAGCAGCCAAACGCCAGCCCTGGAACGAGCTTTTGCAGGCTTATCACCAGGCGCTCATGAAGAGCGCACTTTCGCCACGCAGTGTCAGAACGTACCTGTCTAACGCTGCGCTTTTCTGCGCCAGTGCCAACGTTGGGAACGAAGCTTGGCCTGCAGGACGATTGGAGCACTATCTGGAGGCTAAACCGGGCGCAAGGAACAGCCTCTCACGCTTCATCACGTTCTGTCGAAGCGCTCGTGGATGGAAGGTACAGATGCCACCTAAGGGTGTCGTCGTTCGTCCGCTGGCAGACCCGGTACGTTCGGCACGAAAGCTTCGGGATCTGATATCCAATGTCGAGGAAACGGGAATTGCGAGCGCTTCGCAGGATGTCCTCGGTTCCATCCTGGCCGAGTCACTCGGATTTCCCAAGGCAGTAGTTTTGTCGTCCACCGCCACGGATTTTCAAGTGACGCTTGATGCCGTTACATACTTTTATGGCAAAGAGCGTATTTGCATTCCTCAAGAGCTCGATCCCTATGCCAGGCGCTTCGTCGAAATGCTCGTTAAATGAGGAGCCTGCTTGCATCTGCCAGCTTTGCTTTAAGTCAACGATCATTTGGTCAACGATCATTTGCGTTTCGATGGAATAGATGACGATTGTTACCTTCGGTGAGTCAGTGCAAATGACATGCGCTGCTGTACTATCCGGCAGGATCAGCAACGTTACGCTCAAGGAAGGCCTTCAGCAAATCCACCCTTAGCGTCCCATCTTTCTGGTATCGATGAGTATAAGCAAACACCTTGATCGGTGCATCAGGGAAGATTGCACGAACAGCCTTTTCGAGACCTATGCCTTTAGCCTCTGCGATAGCATTGAGCGTGACTTCGATGGTGTCGTGAACATCCCGGCCAGACGCAATGGTCAGTAGCAGCGACCTGAAGGCATTGCTGCGATTGCACTCGATTTCTATCCAATGGTGTATTTGCCGGCGGTACTGGAAACTCAGAACCAGAGCTGTGCGCCAATGAGCGCTGCGCCGGACACGCGGTATGTCGTAGATCGTCCTGAAGCCACCAGCAGGTCCGAGCTTGCGTCGCAGTGACTCGTCATCGATGAACGTCCAGCATTCATAACCGCTTCGCTGGGCACGTTGCCCTGAACGGTTGGCGGGGATCGGTGTCAGCTGCGTGATAACGTTGGTCTCGACAAGTTTGGCGAGTGCCTGATGCATATGATCGAAGCGAGCGTTGGGAATTCGTACGACAGATTTGATTTCCGCTTTCGGCAGCGCATCGTTTTCCGATGTATGGGCGCCAGGTGATACATGTGCTGTGTCGTTATCGATGCCGGCAAAGCCTCCTCCTTCGTAGCGGCCGCTTTGTTCCTTCTCCAGTTTGCGGTATTTCGGGCCGGTGTCAAGCCAGCACCATTCGCGGCCCTTGATGATCGTCGTCGAGCTGCCCGTGTGGGCGTCAAGATCAGAACGTATGACCGTGTCCTCATTTGCCTCCTTTGAAGGGGGCGTACCGCGAAATGGTGCCGGCAACGGCACTGGCTGGGGTCGCGGGCTGCCTTCTCCTGCATTGGTCCGTGTGTGGGCGATGATGGGGTAGTGCGACGGCCAGCTGCTGCCGTAGATATCGGTGACGAGAAATTTATGATGTTCAGGTCCTCCGGATTTGCGGTCACGCCAACTGCGTAGCTGCAAACACTTAAGGGACAGATGAAGACTCTCGTCGATAGAGCGCAGCGGGATCTCTGCATTGGCATACCATGGTGCCCTTGGGTTGTGATTGCGCTCCTGTAAGGCTTGGCTATAAATGGACTTGGCTCGGCTTCGCCCATAGTCGTCGAAGTGAAGAACGGCCAGGATGCCCGCGTACTCGTCCTGTATGAGGGTCTGCAAAACAATGTCCCACTGCTCACCGTTATTGACCACGCCGGTCTGCGCGCCGCCATGGGTCCTGGTAAAAGAGATGGCACGGTGAACTTCATGTTCCCAGGGGCCAGCGCAGAACGCGTTCGCCAAGACACTGTGCGACGCGTAGAACGCCTTAAAGATGGTCATGCGTGGGAGAACGAACGTGTCAGTGCCACCGTCCTTGCGAGTGCGTCGAAAATAGGCGAACCGACTCTGGCTAAAGCGCACGTTCTGTAATGGGTGGTCGGCAATGCCTGAGTATTCGGATGCATTGAGAACGCGACATGGCATTGTTCCCCAGCCGGGAAGTGGCGCAATGGTTCCCCCAGCTTTTGCCTGGGTCGAGTCTGTTTCGCCCGCGTCAAGCGTGAGCGTACGCTTAACGCTAGGCAGCTCTCCTACTTTTTCGCCATTGCGAAAGACGTCCCCAATACAAATGCCAGGAAGTGCTCCGACCAGGATCGACACGAAATCGAACACCGGCTTCGCGTCGGTGTCTCGTTTCCCAAGCAGTTCTTTCGCGGCAGCGACGCTCAGTCTTGTCAACTGGGATGTGCTTTTCAAAGGCAGGCGCTGCAGCATGACTTTGACAGCCGCGGTGCGTGTTCTTGCATGTGCTTGAGTGAACTGATCGATGTGCTTTACGGCCCAAAGAGCGTCATCGACAGGGAAGGTAAATTTGGCTGGGTTACTGAACATAGTTGGGATGCGGAAACATTACTTGTGCTTAATGTACTTCAGTCGCGCGTTTACTTGTAGCTCTTTCTTTTCGCACACCACGATGGTTGATCGGCTCATCGATCGCACTCGTACAAGATAAGGTGCGTCGTACGCAAGACGTCGGATACAGGCGAAGTCTTACTCCGACGCTCTGTGAGCCATGGCGGCAACGGCCATCTTGGCATCCATATGCGTAAAGGAATTGGCTAAAAAATCTGGAATGTGATAAAATACGCCAATTAATTCGCCAATTTATGGCACTTAATTAAGAGGTGTTTGTGAAAGAAATTGAAGTTGTTGACGATTTTGAGGCTGATTTCGCCAATTTGGCCAGGCTTGCGGCGGCCGGTTCGATCGAAGACATGCGCCTGTACCTGGCCAAGCTCGTGCGCAAATACCGAGCAGGTCGACCACAGTTCTCTTCCAAGCTCGATCAGCTCCTCAAGACAAGCCAGATACGTGCCTCTGGTCCATCGGTAATGCGTCGCGCCCCAGCAACGAGTGAGGCCGTTACGCTTCTCCCGCAGGATCAGGATTCGCGCCAGTCGCTGGTGCGTGTGTTCGACGATCGTGACGGTTTGGCAGCTCCGATTCTGCCTGCAGCACTGGCCAAGCAGATCGATGACATCGTGAGCGAGCGCAAAGAGCGCGCCAAGCTTGCCGCACACGGCATCCGGCCGACCCGATCAGCCATCCTGGTTGGGCCGCCAGGTGTTGGTAAAACGTTGTCAGCGCGTTATATCGCCACGCAAATAAATAAGCCACTTTGGGTGCTCGATCTCACCACCGTCATGAGTAGCCTGCTTGGCAAGACGGGCAATAATTTGCGTTTGGTTTTCGAGTCTGCCAAGCAAAACGAGGCGGTGTTGTTGCTCGATGAAGTTGACTCCATCGCCAAACGCCGTAGTGACGACTCTGACGTGGGCGAACTCAAGCGCCTGGTCACGGCAATTTTGCAGGAGGTCGACAATTGGCCAGATAGCGGTTTGCTGCTTGCGGCAACGAATCACCCCGAGTTGATCGATCCTGCGCTCTGGCGTCGATTTGACGCAATCTTGCGTTTTGATGTTTCCGATCGCGAGGGGGTCGCTCTTGCCATCGGTCGCTTCCTGGACCGGGATGCGCAGCAGTTCGGCCCGTGGATCAATTTGATGGCGTCGTCCTTGATGGGCCAATCGCTGTCCGATGTGGAACGGGCAATCCTCACAATGCGTCGCAATGCCTTGATTCACCAGATCCCGCCTGCTCGCTTGGCAGTCGATCTGGCAATCCGCCATGCCGGCGAGCTCGACAAGAACGCTCGGCGCGATCTGGCCATATCGTTGGCAAAGGAAGGCGCAATGTCGCACAACCAGATTTCGGAGTTGACCGGGGTAGCCCGCGATACGTTGCGTAAATATGCTGGCCCATCCCCGCTGAAGGGCCGCGGACACAAGAAGGAGTGAATATGGCAAACCGCTTTATCATTGGCAAGGGCGAGCTTCTTACTTACGACATCGGCCCGCCTCCGATGAAGCCGAACAAGGCCCATCCGTATTCACTTGACGACGCGCGGCAAATTTTGATCCCCCAGATGCGCGATGTCGCAAAGGAGCTCGGATCGTTGCCACGAGAAGCCTGCCCTTTCGATCTTGCGGTGGCAAAGTTGCAATTGCACCCGGCTTATATTTCAAAGTCCTATTTTCCTCGCGCAATCTTGCGCGACGCGGGCTTGGTGTCTGTCGGTAGCCGAACGATTCGTTTGCACCCACGCAATGACACACGCAAGACAGCGCCTGCGCAGTGCGATACGACAGAACTGTTTGTTGCCGGCTCCCGGGCAGCGTTGGCCCGCTTGCCGCAGCTTGCGGCGCAGCTCGACCCGGACTCTCCAGCGGGGGACCAGTTCCGCCAAATCGAGAACTTCTACAGCATGACCTCGCTGGACCGTGTCAAGTTGTTCGATCAGTACGATGGCAACGTATTTGAAGTTGGCCTGCATATGGCCCCGGGGCACTCAAGTAGCGTCCTGCGCGATGCTTTTGCAGCGTATGCCCGGCAATACGGTTTTGCCGTCAATCCAAAGTATGAGTTCCCTGTTGGAGGGATGCTGTTTCTCGCAGCGGAGGGACCGGTCGCCGGCCTCGATGGTCTGGCGCAGTTCACTTTGTTGCGAGTAGTGCGTCCCATGCCAAAAATTCGCAGTGCGCGGCCAGTTGCACGATCGAGCGCCGTGACAGTCGGTTGCACCTTGCCATTGGCGGGACCGTTATCTAGCGAGCCGCGCGTTGCCATACTTGATGGAGGCCTGCCAGCAACGCACGTCCTGGAGTCTTACGTTAATCACTACGAGCGTAGTGACCCTGTCGCGGCTGACGTTCCCAGCTATCTGGAACATGGGCTTGGCGTTACGTCGGCTGTCCTGTTCGGACCCATCGAGCCTGGCGGCACGGCCTTGCGTCCGTTTGCCCCGGTTGACCATTACCGCGTCCTTGATGAGCGCTCGGACGAAGAAGATCCGTACGAACTCTACCGAACGCTCGGTCATATCGAAGAAGTATTGCTCAGCCGACAGTACCAGTTCATTAACTTGAGTTTGGGCCCCGATCTTCCATATGAGGATTCAGACGTTCACGCCTGGACCGCAGTACTCGATAACCTCTTAAGTGACGGCGAGACGTTGATGACTGTTGCGGTAGGTAACAATGGCGAGCGCGATACGGAACTGTTCCTCGACCGTATTCAGGTTCCTGGCGACAGCGTCAACGCGCTCTCGATCGGTGCTGCAAATCACTCGGGCAGCACCTGGGCGCGGGCAGGATATAGCGCCAAAGGCCCGGGCCGCAGCCCCGGGCGCCGCAAGCCAGACGCGGTGTCTTTCGGCGGGTGCGGGAAGGAATATTTTCACGTGATTCGACCTGGCCGGCGCCCGGAACTGGCGGCGACGATGGGGACAAGCTTCGCCTCGCCTTTTGCACTACGCACAGGAATCGGCGTCCGTGCCATTCTCGGGGCTGACGTCGATCCCCTGACCATCAAGGCGCTACTGTTGCATTCGGTCGATAGTACGGCCCGGTGTGATGTAGACGAGATCGGATGGGGACGCATTGCGCACGATGTCGCCGACGTCATCACCTGCGCCGATGGCGTAGCCAGGATCATCTACCAGGGCAGTCTTCGCCCAGGCAAATATCTTCGCGCACCGATTCCACTACCTGCGCAAGAACTGCAGGGGAAGGTGCGGATCACGGCAACATTTTGCTTTGCCAGTCCCGTCGATGTCGAGAACGCGGCAAGTTACACCAAAGCCGGCTTGGGCATCACCTTCCGGCCCCATCTCGGAAAACGGGCAGGTCAGCAAGCCAAATCGCGCTCGTTCTTCTCGGTGTCGAAGTTCCGTACCGAGCAGGAGCAGCGCAGCGACCTCGGAAAATGGGAAACGGTCTTGCACGCGACAGATAGCTTCCTGGGCTCAAGTTTGCAGGAACCCAGCTTTGATATCCACTACAACGCCCGAGAAGGTGGTGACAACAGTGGCTCGAGTGCCGAGCGCATCCGCTACGCCTTGGTCGTGACTGTCGAGTCGAAAAAGTACCTTGACCTCTATGACCGTATCTTGACGGACCATGCCAAGTTAAAGGAACTGCAAGCGCAAGTGAGCCTGCCGATCAGGATCTGACGCATTTTCAGTCCAGCAACTGGCCGCCTTGGATGCAGTCGCTGGACTGACTTTCGATCCTTCACAAATTAGGCCAGCGTTAGGCAACATCGACTGAGGTTGCCAAGATCACTTTGCGATTGTTTGATCATTCGAGCGCTCGCTGCCAACGAGCTGGGTTGGCGCCGCGGGTACCTGCGTCCCTTATGCGACGCGCCACGCCACCATCTTTTTGACGCCAGCAAGGTGCGCGTCGACGGCATGTCCTTGCCGTACTCGCTCCTCATGCATTGAGCGCCTGTCCGAGAGAAAAATTAAATTTTCCGGATATTGAATCCGTTGTCCGTTCGAGAACGTAGATGGATATGAGGCGACTAAATTCGTCTTACTTCCTTACAACGAAACCGGAACGACGATTAGGCAATGCTTGAAGAACGAATGAACAGGAAAGTGCTTTGTATTGTTTCGGACGACACGCAAGCACAACTGCTGCGCCAGGCTTTGATCGCTTGGGATGTACGGTCTGTCTCGAACTTTGACGATGCGCAAAGAGAGTTAAGCGATGAGCGTTACATCGTTGGATTGTTTGTCCACGATCGACGCCTTGGCATGAGCGCCGATATCAAAACCTTTCTAATCACTAACCACACTGTTGAGTGGGTGGGGGTGTATGCCGAGGCCCATCTAAACAAGGATGGCTCGCAAGAACTCATCAGCGAGCATTTGTACGACTATCACACGCTGCCAATCGATCCGGTCCGCCTGACGTACACGCTTGGACACGCTTACGGCCGAGCACAGTTGTATCGCGCTTTGCCGCAAGCGACAGCCGGTCGTGGCATGTCAGCCATTCTCGGGCACAGTGCGGCCATTACTAGGTTACGGGACCATATAGGACGCGCCGCCCGAGTCACCGCTCCTGTCTTGATCTGGGGTGAAAGCGGTACCGGAAAAGAGCTCGCTGCCCAGGCAATTCATCTTAAATCGAGTCGTGTGGGGCAGCCCTTTGTTCCTATCAACTGTGGCGCCATCGCACCGTCCTTGATTCAGTCAGAGCTTTTCGGATACGAACGCGGCGCTTTCACTGGGGCAACGCGCGATAAGGTCGGTCTTATAGAATCGGCAAACGGGGGAACGCTCTTTCTTGACGAGATCGGTGATCTTCCAAACGAGCTGCAAGCCAATTTACTGCGCTTTCTCCAGGAAAAGACGATTACTCGGCTTGGTAGCACGTGCGCTGTTCCTGTCGACGTACGTGTCATTGCAGCGTCGCATGTGAAGCTCGAGCAGGCCGTTGCAAAAGGAATGTTTCGCCAAGATCTTTACTATCGGCTGTCTGTTCTTCCACTTACGGTGCCGGCGCTACGGGAGCGCGGTGATGACTTGACGCTACTGGCCGAGCACTTCTTCGTCACCTATGCGAGTGACAAAGCATTTCGGCTCAAGGGCTATTCGGAGGCGGCCTTGAAAGCGATCGCTGAGCATGATTGGCCAGGTAACGTGCGAGAACTCATCAATCGCGTACGCCGAGCGTTAGTCATGGCTGAAGGACGCCTGATCAGGCCTGAGGATTTGGGCTTTTTGTCGCCGGCTGCGCTTACACACGAAGCTGAGCTCGATGAGACACGTCTGCGCGCTGAGCAGCAGGCACTACGAGAGTGTCTTGAGAGGAGTAGCCGAAACGTCAGCCTGGCCGCGCGCCGGCTCGGAGTGTCGCGCACAACGATGTACCGCTTGCTAAGCAAGCACAACCTGCATGCGGCAGGACGCGAACGACCCAAACTCCGCCAAAGCGCAGCCGACGAGGAAGCAAATTATTGAGAACAGACGTTAGCTTGAAAATACCTTCTGCGTTTTACATGAACATTTTTGTAAGCAACGAATGAACTTGATACAGAGTTCAACTGGAGCGCCGGCACTGTCGGGCTACAATAGCTTAGTGGTAATTATGGCAACTCTATAAAAGGCTATTGTGATCGATGACATCGGCAGTAATGAGCAGCTACGCCAGCTGCTTGGGCGCGTAGGCTTGCACGACGCAACCGCCTTTCGAACTCTTTATGACTCGACGTCAGCGAAACTGTTTGGTTTGGCCATGCGCATATTGAAGAAAGAAGAGCTTGCCGAGGAGGCCCTGCAGGAGGGGTATGTTTCGATCTGGCATGCGGCAATGGACTACCAGGCGCATCTGGCAGCGCCGATGACCTGGATGAGTGCGATCGTTCGCAACAAGGCGCTCGACATTTATCGCCGTCACGTAGACACAGTCGCAATCGACAGCGAACAATTCGAGGACGATATTGCGAGCGCCTTGCACGATCCGGCGCCCGGGCCGCTGTCCCGGATACAGCTATCGGACGATGCGCGTGCTTTAGCATACTGTATGTCAAAGCTCGACAGCAGACAGCGGCAAACCATTGGCATCGTTTATTACTTTGGTTTGTCGCACAGTGAAGCCGCACTCCAACTGGATCTGCCTATTGGAACGATCAAGACTTGGGTACGGCGTGGATTGGAAAAGCTCAAGGCTTGTCTAACTAAGCGAGTAGCAGCATGAGGCCGACGGACAATCGAGTTTTGCGAGACCGACTGGCCGCCGCGTACGCCCTGGGCACGCTTGAAGGCAGGTCTCGTCGCCGCTTTGAACAATGGCTCGACGACGATAGCGAGCTACGAGACATGGTCAATAGCTGGCACCGCCACTTCAGTGCCATAGCTGAGCTGCCGCGGCCGATTGCCGCTCCAGCGCGCGTTTGGCGCAACATCGAAAAACGGCTGGGCCTGAATAAAAACGCACCTTCGTGGGCGTTTCGGAAAATTAAAGCAATTTCGGTTTGGGGTGGTTTTGCACTTGGGCTAGGTGCAATTGCGGTGACGCTCGTGCTCAGCTTCACGTTGCCTCGTCAAGAGCAAAGGATCGATCGCATCGCTGCCTTGAACGACGAGAAGGCACAAACCGCGTTCATTGTGTCTGCAGACAGTCGCCAACGCCGGCTCAGGGTCAATGTCGCTGGCAGCATATCCGTTCCAGGCAATCGTACCTTGCAGCTTTGGGCGATTAACGCTTCTGGCACGCCACGGTCCCTTGGACTGCTATCCAACGATCAAGTCACCTCCCTCGCACTCGACACTGAAGACATTGGCAAGGATGCCGTGCTACTGGCGGTTTCGCTTGAGCCACAGGGCGGTTCGCCAGACCCAAGTGGACCGACTGGGCCGATTCTGTACACCGGAAAATGGGTGACCTTGTAAGCCGGCTGTTTTTGTAAAAAGTCGAACGTACAGCCTCACCTGCGCCCAATACTTCATACGATCGTGCTCCTTCCAAATTTGGCTAGGGAAAACGTCAGCGGGTTCGATGATGATGCTTACACTTTTAGTGGAACAGAATCCATTGTCCCAAGGGACAATGAAACTCTTGCTCGAGACCGTCAATTGCGAGGTCCGCTGCCTTGGCGATGTCAAGAGCCTCCGCCAAGCTCTAGAGAGTCAGGTGTTTGAGCTGATAGTTGTGAGTACGCTCAGCAGTAATAAAGATCCCCTTCTCACCGCGGAGCAATCAAAAAGAGTGCAGCCTTTAGCGAGACTAGTGTTGTGGGGGCCTGTTGTCACGACCTTGTGCCCGTCGAAGAGCAGCTGCGTCGACGCCCAGCTGTTAATGCCCTGTACCTTGGCTCAACTCGAATCGGCTATCCGGGTAGATCGTCGGTAGACCGTTTCGGCTGGACGAAATCATCCTGTTGCTGTCGCCCGCTAAACAGCATGCCCTCGTGCAGGTATGGTAAGCGGTGCTTGCAAAGTACGCGCACCAATAGTTATTGGAGAACGCAGCAACAGAATCTTCACAGTTGTCGATCACGGCCGAGGGGGCTTTCTTGAACTGGTCAAGGTGTTGTACAAGCTAGAAGTGCTCGTCATTCGCGTCAGTTTCTACAATATCTGCCGACTGAAGTGTGCGAGCGAGCGAAGCGAGGGATTGAGGCTGACCGATTCCAAGAAACAAAGCGGATATCAATGCACGTGTTGGCGAAATGCAGGGTTCATGTCCTTGTAAGTACTGAAAGCTTAATCCAAGCCGCTTAAGTTCCCGCCAAGTCGGCATGCTCAGTTGCTCTACCTCATCGGATGGACTTTGATGCTCACGCCGTGTTCATGTCGCGGCCCGCGTTCAGTGTGGCCAACAGTCCCGCAATCCTGATCCCGACGTCGCCATGCCGATGGACGAGCGACACTTCGTGCCGTCGATAGCTCCCGCTTTTAGCTGCGCTCAACCAGTTGAACGAGCCGATACATAATGCATGATCGTCAATGCCGACGATCTTGCTGTGCATGCGCGGTACGCGGTGCAGGTATGCTCCCGCTTGCTGCAGTTCGCGCTCAGCGCTGGCACCTAAAGCT
Organism: Massilia sp. Mn16-1_5; assembly: GCF_004798585.1. Classification (GTDB taxonomy): domain Bacteria; phylum Pseudomonadota; class Gammaproteobacteria; order Burkholderiales; family Burkholderiaceae_D; genus Telluria. The sequence continues at coordinate 58,469 of NZ_PPXQ01000020.1, read as the reverse complement.
TGCGCTGCGGGCGAACGCCGCCGTAGTTGCGTGTTGAACTCAGGGTCGGTATAAATGTCGACCCTGACACCGCGCGCGATGGCCGTTGCAATATTGGCGCACAGATTGAACCGGTGAATGCCCGCACTGGTCACCCAGGGTGAAACGATCACCAGGCGCGAGTTTGCTGTGCGGATGGCGTTCGCAAGCCAGTGATCATGTTCATCGACCGAGTCCAGCAATTCGAGCTGGTCGTCAACGAGCTGTTGTACCGCGTCGGCCAGCTGGGCTTTAAAGTTCGGCGCGACGACCCGCTCAAGCATCTGATCGGCCGTACCGAGCACTTTGGAGCGGCCTTCGATTGACCGGAAATCGGCCTGCGAGGCGAGTCCCTGCAGAAAATACTGCGACAGTGGAACAGCTGCATCGAGCAGCAACCGAAACAACGCGGCGCCATCGGTCTGCCGCAGTACATCACCTGGGCCCAGGCCTTCAGGCATTAAGGCGAAGCGCACTTGCACATCATCGCGCAATGCTGGAAGGGCCGCCTGCATGGCAGCCCAAGCGTCGCGTGCGCCGCGCTGGGTACGCGGGTAACACAGGGTCACCACTGCGGTGCTTCGAAATAGTCGGGTCAGATTTTCGGTGCGCATTTTGCCGGCAACCGATGGGGCCACCGCATTGCGTAATCCTGCTTCATGTAGCCGCAGGACATCCAGGCAGTCCTGCACGAGCACAGCGAAGCCTTCCGCCCGCATGCCCACGATCGCCTGCTGCAGCCCGAACATGCTGCCCTTGTCCTCGGCGCCAGGGCCAATGGTATCAGCGCCGCCAGACTGGCGACGCTTCTTCGGCTGGGCGGTGTTACGCAAGTATTGTGCGATATGCGGTCGTGTCGATACTGCAAGACCGGACAAGCCGAGCACCTGGTCACGGCCATTGACGGTCGGAAAGATGATCCGGTCGCGTAGCCGATCGTACGCCTTGCCGTCTTCCTCCTTGACAACCACCAGGCCTGCTTCTGCACAGCGTGTGCGATAGCTGTGCCCGAATACCGATGCCAAATTGTCCCAGCTGTCTGGCGCATAGCCAATGCGAAAGCGTTTCGCCGTCGCGCCAGAAATGCCGGCGCCCTTGAGCAGAGTAATCGCCTTGTCCGCTCCAGGCAGTTCGCCTTGGTAATAGCGCAGCGCTGTCTCGAGCGTCTCCCTCATCTGCCTCATTTCTGTAGACTGGTTGATGCGGCTGGGCTCGGCCTCGGGAGGTGGATCCATCGCAGCAGCTACTGCTAGCTGCGAAACTGCGTCCCGGAATGACAGACCGTTAAACTTCATCATGAAGCCGATCACGCTGCCATGCGCGCCGCATGAAAAACAGTGGTAGAAACGCTTGACGGGAGAAACCGTGAAGGCAATCACATCTGACGCTTCGTCAGGAGCTTCTTTCTGATGAAACGGGCAGCGTCCAACGAAATTCATTTTGACGCGCTTGAGCGAAACTACCCGACCGATGATCTCGGCAATGTCGGCTTTTAACACTAATTGCTGGATATAGTCTTGGGGAATCATAAGGCTGAGCGGTCAAGTCTTCGCTCATTTGTAAGCGGGTGGCGTGCAAGGGCATTATGCCATCATAGTGCAAATGCGTAACTTGTCCGCCCACCGGGCCAATTTGTTAATTGCCTAGACGCGGTGCGCTTCAGTCCTGAGTAGTAACAATTGCTTCACCGCTCAGGTGAGTGGCAACCGCAAGAAGCCACATCATAGTCACGGCCAGAAAACGAAAAAAAGCAATGTAGGACCGCCTCTGGTGTTACTTGGCGGCAATCATGAGACAATGAGACCTGCTTATAACACCATAGACCAAGTGACTTTTTCGAAAAAAATCCTGCGTACACCCTACGAAAATATTGTCATCGGTAATTTTCTATACGGAATGGGTGTCTCGCTTGGCCGCAAAGCCGACCTTCACATTCCCGCTGCGAGCATCAACAACACGCAGCAGACACCTCTGGATCCCCTCCTTGCAGATGTATGGCTCACTTTCCCTGGGGTGTGTCGCTTGCTTGAGTTCAAAAGGGAGAACGCCGATCGTTCAAAGGACATCATCAAGCGCGACGCGCTTCGTGATGTCCTTGCTGACCATCCTCAGTTTCTCCCTGTTTCCCGGCAAGTACACTGGTTCGCCGAGATTGTGGGTCACCCTGGGCGGGGGATCGATCTGCGATTGTCACCTTTTGTGGACATGGGACATGCGGGTGCGACGCAGGTATCCATGGCCGATTACATCGACCAGTTCACATCTAGCGCGTTGAGCCCTTCTGACGTTGAGCCAACTGCCCCACAGGTTAGTCAATACTTGCAGTTGGTTGGCGAACTGGCAAGCGCCAGCGATGCTTCCGGAGCGGGACTGATGGTTCACGTCACCCCGCAGGGAAAGCTCGAGTTCATTGCGCTGTCCGATATTCGTGACCTGAATCTTCAGTATGGTCATCAAATCAACCAAGAGCAGCAGATAACGCTCGCAATTGAGCAGGGGCGTGAGCAGGCGGCCGAGCTGACATTACAGCGCACGGGGCCATCCATGAAACCACCGGGACGCTGATATGAGTGAGCAACCAACGACGTCGCAAGTTATTTATTCGCTTTGGAACGCGGCCAAGAAAAATTTTGATCATGCACAGGCTACTCACGCTAAAGTCTCCCAAGCTGCCGCAACGCTTGAACTTAGCTGCGAGCGATTACCCGAGGCGATCGCCCTCCGTCTTGATGAGAAACTGCCCGATGCGGCTGCCAAGGCCGCCACAGCAATTGCATCGCGCTGGACAAACGCCAATGCCCATGCTGATCGTGCTGCCAAGGCCTATGAAGAAGCGACAAAGCTAGCTCGCCAGAATATCTATGGCGGTGCCCTTATCGTGATCGCTGCATTTGCTACGGGAGTTGCTGCCTTGGCGTTCTGGATACTGCCAAATCACGACCAGATCGTTGCCATGCGCATGGAGAAGGCTCAGTTAGAAGCGACGCTCTCAAAGCTGACGTATGATGGGGCTCGTGCGAACGTTCAGCCTTGCGTTGACTCTGCTGGTGCCGCGCGTCTTTGCATACGCATTGATGAGTCGGCAAAGATTCAAGGCCGCGGGCTGAAAGTAATCAAGGGCTACTAGCTTGGGGCGTCGCCTCATCTGGCCACATCATCCGGACCCTCGGTTCACCCGCTGTAGAGTGCCTAACAAAGCTGTCAGGGCAAGGCGCAGCGCCGAAGGCAGTACGAGGGTATGGCGAGGCGCTGCAACGCAGTCCTGGCTGTTTTGTCAGGCGCTTTTAACGTGGCAGAGCGGGGCGCACTCGTCGCGGCAAAACCATATGAGTTGTACGCGCTCTTTTGATTACCTCAGCTTTGCGCGCTGCCGGCGATTTGCTATTCGCTTGAAGCGAGATGTTTACTGGCAATGGCTGCCAAGTCGACAAGGGCGTCCAGTTCTGCGACGCGCAATTTGCGTGGCTCACGATCCATCACGCATAGTGTCCCGATGGCCATCCCATCCCTATCGTGCAAGGCTACTCCAGCGTAGAAGGACACCTTGGAACCTGCCAGCACTAATGGAGAGGTGTTAAAGCGCGTATCTCTCCTTGCATCTTCGACAATAAAAGGAACGCTTTGCAGGATGGTGTAGGTACAAAAGCTCCATTCCCTTTTGGTTTGGACGATCGGTAGTCCTAACGAGGCTTTGCACCATTGAATCGTTGAACTTAGGATCGATACAAGCGCGATCGGTGAATTCGTCGCCAGTGAGGCAAGGTGTGCAATACGTGCCATGTTAGCGTCAGGATGAACATTGGCCATCTTTGAAGCCTCTACCGCCATCAGGCGCTCGGCTTCGTCCTGAGAGAGCGGATAAGCAGCCGTGGAGGGTGATACTTGAAGTACTCGCGATCCGAATTATTTGCTTTAACAGGTCGCCCCAGGGAAGTGGACACCCATTCACCGTGTTCATCATAGACAAAAAGGCCGTGCAATTCCCGCGCCTTGCCAGCGACGCGCTCCAGATGATCACGTAACCGGTCTCGAGCAGAAGCACCTAGTTGCTCACGCTCTGCACGCTCAACCATGTCTTCCAGGACGAGATCGGCCGCTTTGAATGTTGTCTGCGCATGCAAGGCCAGGATACGCGCCATATTTGACGTAGCAACGGCCGCGCTTTCGAGGCGGTCGCGTCTGGATGTCCATAGTTCCCAGACAGCGAATGTACATGCCAAAACAGAAGCTACGAGCAGCGCTGCCACGACAAGTCGTGCCACGGGACGTTTTTTGTCACTGAGCTCTTGCAATTGGCGGTAGACAGACATCGGAGCCATGTAGATCGAGTGTGAGATTTAGTGAGGATTTGTATGATCATAGTTTCCCATGGGACATAAGTCTATGGACAAATCGGCAAATCCGGCATTTGTTGGTTTGCCGCCACCCTCGCGTTTGCGCTTGTTAATCGTCAATCAAGGCAAAGAGCTAACGAACAGTGACAACGACGAGTCCACGCATAGAATCGTCGTAAGAGCGCCGTAGGTCATCGGCTATACTACAAGACCCGGAAGCAGAACATTGTCTGTTATTCATGGTCAAGGATCCTATTCTCACCAGCAGTGAAGCTGCAAAACTGCTTGGCATGTCCAGAAGTACTATCCAACTTTTGATGGACGAGGGCGTGATCGCGTCTTGGAAAACTGTTGGCGGTCATCGTCGTACTCGAAAGAGCTTCTTGTATAAATGGGATCGAAGACAGACCGACAGGACCTGCGTTGACGAAGCGATTTTGCCGGCACCCCAAATCGATCCAGAGTATCTCCCACCGCTCGCATGCTGATCGCACCACACGTGTTGGTGCGCCGATCCGTAGCAGGTCAACAGGCATCTGGATCATCCCTGTGTCGCGGAGGCTCGAGCATGAAGATGGCACATTTGCCGGTGTTGCACTGGCAACGATCAAGCTTGATTTTTTCGAAAGCGCTTACAGCAAGCTAGACGTCGGTCAGGCCGGCACCGTGTTGCTCGCGTCCGATGAGGGCATCTTGTATTACCGGCGACCTTTTTCTGAGCAAATCATTGGCCGAGACGTGTCAACCGGCCCACTCATGAAGCTTTATCGCACACATGGCAACGCGGGGACGTCACTGCTTACGGCCAAGATCGATAACGTCGAACGGCTCTACAGTTACCGCCATCTCGAGGGCTTCCCGCTTATTGTCGCTGCGGCGCATTCGTCCGATGACATCTATGCCGGCTGGCGCAACTCTGCAGTACAGCTCATTGGGAGCCTGGTGTTCTTTATCGCACTACTGTCATGGGGAGGAACGAAGTTATTAAACCAGCTTGCCATCAGGGAGCGGCTTGAAACGCAACTTCATCTCGTTAGTGATGGTTTGGCACAGGCCAATAGTGAGCTGTCCGCACTGGCATTGAAAGATGGATTGACTCAACTGGCCAACCGAAGGGCATTCGATAGTGCGCTGAGCCGGGAGTACGCGCGCGCAAAAAGAAGCAATGCGCCCGTGTCGCTCTTGATGATTGATGTCGATCACTTTAAGCAGTACAACGACCATTACGGTCACCCTGCGGGAGATGCTTGTCTGCGTCAGGTTGCAAAGGCGCTCTCTGCCCAAGTAACGCGTGAAACGGACTTGCCGGCGCGTTATGGAGGCGAGGAATTCGTTGTCTTGCTCCCGGCGACTGACGCTTGTGGTGCCAAGGCTGTCGCTGAACGCGTCTTGAACACTATTGCCAACTTGAACATTGCGCATGCGTTCAGTCCTAACCAGAAAGTTACCGTCAGCATTGGCGTTGCAACCGCGGTGACGTTTGGTCAAGGCGAAGAATCGCTAAGCGCGTTCTTGACAGCAGCCGATACGGCTCTGTACCAGTCAAAAGCCGCTGGAAGGAATCGGATGTCGGCAGTATCCATAGCAGAGCCACAGGAATGGATCTACGCATAGGCACCTCGTCTTTTCTTTCATTGCACTATGAGCAAGGGATGTGTCGCCTACTCGGTAGATTCAAATCGATCCCGCAAATCTTCTTTCATATTATTTTAGAGAAATAGCTTTCCACTAGGTCCAAGCTAGGAAAAGATGCTCCTACTAAATTCTTCTTATACCATTCAAGAAATGTAATCAGGAAATTTTCGTTTAATTGCATCCACAGTTTCGCTCGGGTGCGCAAGGAAGATCGTTCCGATGAAAATATGTGCAGGCAGCATTATTTCGTTACAGATTTGTGGTAAATGCAAGACAAAAAAATATAGATTAGGTGACGATTTTATACGGGTGCATAATCCTCATGTAACACTTGGTAGCAGGCTGACGTTTAGCACAATTTAATCGTTCGACGCTTTACTCTTGCCAGAGGAGTGAAACATGCATGAGTTACCGTTTTTTCCAAGCCACCGTTGCAACCTACAGGGCGAACATCCTGAAATTCCGCTAGGCCACTGTTTAACTGTACCGCCGATGAATGGCGTGTCGATGCTGTACAACACCGATGTCTTTCGGCTTTTAAATAATGTGGATGCGCCAAAGCTCGCTACCGTGCGACGCACGCGCTCACGTGTTCAGCAAGATACGTTTAAATTTCGGGTCAATAGTGCCCGGTCGCCAGGCTGGAGGGTCAATGTGCTCTTCTTCGAGAGAGGCGAAACGGGCTACATTGAGCTTCTAACGGTCGAGGAAAGTCCGCGTCATGGTTCGATGGACGCAAGAGCCCAAATTCATGATGATGTATTTCACGGCGACCTGCCGGCGTTAAGGAACAGCTCGCCCGCGCCTGTGTTTGTTTCTGTTCAGGTGTATAACAGCGACGATGTCGAGCGCAAACGTCCCTCATCCATCATGATTGTGTTTAAGCCTGGGCAGGTTATCCCAGTATCGAGCTATCCCGATGTTATTCATATCGACTGGTATGCTGCTGAGATACAAAAGAGCTCACTGTATCCGCCTTACTGGCGCCCACAACTTAACGATGAGCTGGAATTTGGCAGCTGACAGGCGAAGCGTTGCAACTTCGATAGATAAAAAAACCCGGCAATCACGCCGGGTTGAAGGTGCTCAGTTAAGCGGGCTCAAGGAGAAACCTGCAGCACCGCATGAATATAACCGAGCAGACTTGTCGATGTCGCACGTTTTACAGGGTCACGACCGAACATTTTGCTAACGAACACTCTACAACCGGTGTTATCACAAGCAGGGTCGCACAGGTCGCCGATGAATCCTTGGCAAGCTCTTTTCGCTGCTTACGCGCCTTGATTTGATAGGTTGTGCGCCCCAAGCAACTTAGTACGCAGTGTGTCAAGACTATATGGTTTCGGCAATGCGTCCACGCCTGGCAGATTCGCGCTGCCAAGCCCGCTTGCTAACAGGACGCGTAAGTGCGGCACTCTTGCCTTGGCTAGTTGGATCAGATCGTCCCCCTGAATGCCGGGTAACTGCAAGTCCGAAACAAGAATATCGATGTCCAGGGTAAGATGCTCCATCGCGTCTTCCGCAGTGCCGACCGCCATGACGTCGTAGCCTAGAAATTGAATCATGTCGCGGGTGTTTTCGCGGATATCCTGATCGTCCTCTACAAGCAGCACTTTCAACTTGGCGCGCGAGGTCTGCACTTGCGTATCGGGCTGCACGTGCTGGGGCTTTTCGGCTTGCCGTTGCTGTTCATTAGCCAGCACATGCCGGATTTTCCTCGCAAGACTTTCTTTGGTGTAGGGTTTGCCGATCAATTCCACGCCGCGGTCAAGGCGTCCGCCGTGCACGATTGCGTTCTCGGTGTAGCCGGAGGTGAACAGCACGGCCAACCCAGGCAAACGCTCTTTTGCCTTGCGGGCCATCTCGGGGCTGCGAAGCGGTCCGGGCATGACAACATCGGTAAAGAGCAGGTCGACATGAATACCGCTATCGATCACCGTCAAGGCCGCCGTCGCATGATTGGCCTTCAGGACGCGATAGCCCAACGTTGTGAGCATGTCCACCGCGGTGGCCCGTACGGCGTCGTCGTCTTCCACCACAAGCACCGTCTCGCTGCCACCGATGACTGGCTGCGTTTCAAGGCTTGCGTAGGTATCTTCCGTCTCAAGCGAGCGAGGCAAGTAAAGTTTGATGGTCGTGCCTTCGCCAAGCTCGCTATAAATCTTGATGTGGCCACCGGACTGTTTTACCAGGCCATACACCATCGACAAACCAAGTCCAGTGCCTTTACCTTCCGCTTTTGTCGAGAAGAATGGCTCGAATGCTTGGCGCAGCACCTCGGGCGACATGCCGCTACCGGTATCGCTGACAGCGATAGCGACGTATTGGCCTGGGGCGACGTCGGGGTGAGAGGCGCAGTAAGCGGTGTCAAGTAAGGCATTGTTGACCTCGATGGTCAGCCTGCCACGACCGTCCATCGCGTCGCGCGCATTGATGGCGAGATTAAGGATTGCATTTTCGAGTTGGGCGACATCGACCGCCGTGCTCCAAAGACCACCGGAGACGACCGTTTCCATTTCGATTTCCTCTCCGAGGCTGCGTCGCAGCATGTCTTCCATGCCCATGATGAGCCGGCTGACCTTCACAACTTTCGGCTCAAGGGGCTGCTTGCGCGCAAACGATAGCAGTGAACTGGCAAGCTTTGCCCCCCGTTCGACACTGGCAAGCGCATTCTCAACGCGCCGATGTACAAGCGGCATGTCGCACACGTCTTGCGCCATCAGCTGCAAGTTGCCTGAGATGACCTGTAACAAATTATTGAAGTCGTGCGCAACGCCTCCGGTTAGCTTGCCGATCGTTTCCATCTTCTGCGCCTGCTGTAGGGCAGCTTCGGTTCGACGCATCGCTTCAGCTTGCTGAAGGTCGGCGCTAATGTCCCGACCGATTGCGTGAATGAAGTTGGTGTCGGGAACGGCAGTCCAGGAAAGCGTACAGTAGCTGCCATCCTTGCGGCGGTAGCGGTTCTGGAAACGGAAAACATGTGCGCCACTGGTGAGCGAGCTGATTTGCTCGATCGTGGGTTGCACGTCATCAGGATGGACGAGGTCAAGGAATGACGTGCCGATCACATCGCCTTCTCGCCAGCCGAGAGTGGATGTAAATGCCGGGTTGACTGCGCTAAGCTGCGAATTCAAGTCGGCAACGAGCATGATGTCTTTTGACAGGCGCCAGATCCGGTCGCGTTCGGCGGTACGAACCGACACCTGCTCTTCCAAGGTCGCATTCAGATGAACGAGCGCTTGCGAGGTCGTTTTTTGCTCTTCGATATCGGTATTGCTACCGATCCAGCGAACTACTTGTCCAGCTTGGTCGCGCATGGGCATGGCGCGCACGAGGTACCAACGGTAGACGCCGTCATGACGGCGGATACGAAACTCCACTTCGTACAGGGCGCCGGTTAAGACCGATTCATTCCAACGCTGTCCGACGAACTCGATATCGTCGGGATGAACCATGTCACCCCAGCTATCGCCATCGAGTCTGCCTTCGGCAACACCGGTATATTCATAGACGCGGTCGTTGAACCAGTCGAGCTGGCCATTGGCCGGCGCCGTCCACACATGGTGCGGCATCGCTTGCGCAAAGGCGCGGAACTTCGCTTCGCTTTCGCGCAAGGCAGACTCGGCACGGACACGTTCGGTCACGTCCGATCCTTCAACGAAAATGCCGAAGACTTCGCCGTTGGGATCCTTCAGCGGCTGATAAACGAAGTCAAGGTAACGCAAGGGGCCCGGCGCACCATCGGCCTGGTCGAGCTGAAATGGTGTCGCCTGGCCAGTAATGGCAACGCCTGTCCCATAAGCCTCATCGAGTATGTCGAAGTAGCCCTGCTGATCCAATTCCGGCAAGACGTCGCGAGCACGTTGAGCGTTCCAGTGTCGATTCCCGATCAGTTCCTGGAAAGCGCTGTTGGCCAAGTCAAAATGATGCTCTGGACCTGTCAGCAGTGCCATGAAACCTGGCGCCTGTTCGAACATGGCCGAGAGTCGAGCGCGCTCACCTTGGATATGCCGCTCCGCTTTGACTTTGGCCGTCATTTCGATCACCACGGCAATGACGCCGGCGATATCGCCGTTCTCGTAGGTAATCGGCGAATAATCCAAGTTCATCCACACAGGCTCGGGTTTGCCGCTTCGATGCAGCGTCAACTCCTGCTCCACGTAGCTCAGCGTCTGGCCTGTCATGACAACCTTCATGACGTTGTCGTTGAACGATGCAACTTCCGGCCACCCTTCGCGCACCTTCGATCCAAGCAGTTGTGGATGGCGTCCGCCGGCAAAGACCGAATAGGCGTCGTTGTAGATCATGTAGCCGTCCAGGCCCCACAAGGTGACGATGGGAACGGGCGAGCGAAGGAGTACCCCGACAACCGTTTTCAAGCCGCTTGGCCAGGTCTCGATTGGCCCAAGCTCCGTTGCGCTCCAGGGAAAGGCGCGAATGAGTTCTGCGGTTGTTCCGCCACCGTCGAGGAAGTTCAGCGTACTTGAGGCCATGGGAGATCCAACGTTTGTTCGAAGGCGCTATTGTACTGGTGAATGATTCCCAAGTCTCAAGGTTGACCTCACGCATTGTTCAACTTCAAGCTCAACGGCATGCCTGATTTATGCATGCCAGATACCACTGTCGGCCGCATCCAACACTTCGCATGCCAGCTGCATAATCAGCGCTCCCACACCTGACAATGACGACGCCCAGGGTTAAGATTTTTTTAAAGATGAGTAATTTAGTACGTGGCATCAATGGAGCTGTCAGTACACTTGGAGGGCACAATGGACATCTTCCGCCTGACCTATACGCTCGTGGGGCAACACGAACCGCGGGAGCTTCTTCTAGACGTTCTTGCGCGTCGTTGGACTGCAAGAGTCATCGTACAAACGGTGATCATGCATGAGTTTCCAGATTGTAATTTGCCAGAAATGAAGGCTGGCCAATGGACGGCTGACGATGTCCTGGCTCAATTTGGTATAAGCGGCCTTGAATGCACGTATATCAATTGGCTCGGTGAAGAATGGCATGGACATGTAACGGCAACGGGCATCATTGCCTGAGCGTTGCTAGTTTACGAAGCGGTGAGTAGGCAATTGTTATCGTACAATTAATGAATACCTCCACGAAAGACCCTCATGTACGATCATGCGCCTGTTTTGCCAAGTACGAAAACGACTGGCCAGCAACTTGGCGACGTTGAACAACGGCTGCAGCAGGTCAATCGCTTCAACGACCTTTTCGGCGTGCCTGACCTGGTCATGGAAAGAATCCAACGCGCCTTCATTTGCGGGACCATGACCGATGACGACATGATTTCCACTGCACGCTTGTACCAGTATGTGATCGATGCAGTATCAGCGCGGCAGCATCGATGAAGCAGCTACCCTATTGAAATCGGATAGGTCAATGCGTCCAATGCGGGCGTCCTGTACCAGATGTCTGCTTGACTCGCCCGAGCTAGCCCAACAATGTGTCACACGAATGCTTTCCATGTCACACCTATTTCATCAATAGCAACTATAGTACCGATGAATTGAAGTGACGGAGAGAGGCAAATGCTCGAGAAAGGCATGACGGTTCGACTAAAGAACAGTGATCAGCTCATGACAGTGCGACGAACAGGGAACTTCAGTCCCGTTGCAGTCAACGGCGTCGATTGCGTCTGGTTCGATGACAAACGTAGAAGGCGCAGTGCGATATTCGACGCCGCCGCCTTGGTCAGTGTGCAAAGGGCGAATGCATCGCAAAGTTAGTTTTTCAAACAATGTGCGTGTGGCACATGCACGCTAGCACTGCTGATGTTGTTCTTGGCGGCGCATCGCTAAAGGCACTGCGTTGATAGCAAGAACACGTAACAAAACTGCTTCCAGTCAGTTTTTCGAGGTGGTAGATAACCCAGGTAGTCACGATTGACGGCCTTGCCCCAAATCGATGCCATACTTTTTACTCGTAGTAAGCCTCTTGAGCTAAAAGAGTACTTTGGCGTTCCAGATCAATCGCCTGGGAACGGGAATCAGAGCTTCATTGGCAGCGTGTATAAGATAAAAACCATCGGTCAGACATGAGGGTCTGCAAGCGCTGCGCATGTAGGTCGACGTGCCTTGTACGTATGGTTTATATGGAAGATGACGAATCCAGATGAGGCAGCAGTTGCGACGGACTTTTAGTCATGCGTATCGAATCCGGCCGAAACGAGACCGTGCTTGTGACTATCCTCATTTTTGCGCGCATTTATCATGGCGCGGCTAGATGTTCTGGCGCGGCGATGAAGACAGATAGATTGTCTTGACGATGGATGGGAGATGCCCACGATGAGAGCGTGTAGCATAGTAGAGAACATCGACGTGCAGGGCTAAGGAAACGAGAAACGATTTCGCTTAAAACAACCAGATGGCTGATGACGCATTTAACTACAAGGGACACGACGTAGCAGTGTTCGCCCATGGTGCCGGCGAAAGGCAAGACAAGTGGGGATGGAGTTACACGATCGATTCAGGAACGCTTACGCGCTCGAGGACACAGCGCGCACCTAATGCGCAAGCGGCGCTACATAAAGCCAGGAGGCACGCGATGCGATACATCGATAGCTTGTAGGAACAATGCGCAAGATGATCAATACATTGTTCAAAAAGGCCGAGCGCTTCGCTTTTAATGTGGTGAAGCGTCCAGGATCGCTTCGCTGAGCAAACTTTCGAGACGGGCCGGTTTGACGAGATGGGCGTTAAAGCCGCATGCGGCCGTACGCTCTCGTGAGGCCGCATCACCCCACGCGGTTAATGCGATGATGCGCGGCGTCGGAAGCGTCGCTGCCTTCCTCAAAGCAGTAGCGACCTCATAGCCGTCCATTCCAGGCATGCCAATATCGAGAAAAATCACATCCGGCGTGAATTTTTCCGCCGTCTCCAACGCTTCGCGACCGCCGTTCGCTATTGCGACGACATACCCTTTAAGCGACATGAAATCGGCGACCAGTTGCGCCGCGTCGGCATTGTCGTCCACAACCAAAACACGGCGAGAAAGCGTTTGCTGATTCATAACGTTGCCCTTTTAGCAGGCGATATGGTGAAAACCTGATTTTGTGTCCGTACGATTCATTATACAGCGCACCGCTGCCGTAGCGGTAAGTGTTGCGTGCGAGGCGCTAAATTGTTAAATCTCGACGGGCCAGCCTGAGCGTAGGTCGTGGCCATGGCGATCCAGTGTAAAATGGAGAAAGTGACTTACTGTCGCCCCCGCCCTCGCATCGGCACCAAGGCTTGCCAAGGTGTCGATTCATTGTCCATTCGGCACCGTCATGGTTGCCTAATACTCATTAATTATATGTCATTAGCAACCGACCAAAATTCTAATGATCGGCTTTTGTCGACGACCGCCCAACAGTTTCTGGCGGTGCGTGACAAGGTCATGACCCGTTGGGAGCACGAGATTCGCTCGCGTATCGACGGCGCTGATGCATTGCGAAGTCCCGTTATCACCAATACCATCCCGGCGTTTTTCGATAACATCGCAGAAGCTCTTAGCCCTAACTATCCTCGCAAGAATGCAACAAGCGGCAACAACGCCGCCTCCGCCCACGGCGGGGAGCGAGCCCGCATGACGTCTTTCGGGGCCGACCAGGTGGTGCATGAGTATCAGATCCTACGCGAGTCGATTGTTGTCGAAGCGGCAGGACAAGTCGAATTGACAGTTGCCGACTGGGCCATCATCGATCGCTCGATCAACACGGCGATTCGGGAAGCGATTCGCGAATTTACGATGATTCAAAGCGAACTGCAACGCAAATTGGCGGCAGCCTTGTCGCATGATATGAGAACGCCCTTGGGGATCATCGCCAATGGCGCCGAATTGATCCAGGCATTACCTGACTTGGACGCGGCCAAGCGCGCTGCCCAAAAAATTGCAACCAGTGCCGAGCGCCTGGAACAGATGATGGCCGACCTGCTCGACGCGCTAACTACGAACACCGGCGAGAAGCTGGCCTTGACGGTGTCGGAATTTGACGTCGCAGAATTGATCCAGGAGGTGCGCGAAGCTTACGCTCAGCCACACGGTATCGACATTCGCGCCAATGTGGAGTCCATTAAAGGCTTTTGGTCTCGTAACCTCATGCGACGTGCACTTGAAAACCTGATCAATAATGGACAGGCGTATGGCGATGGCCGCGGTATCGAGCTCATGGCAGTAGAAGCTCGGGGACGGTTGATGCTATCGGTTCACAACACCGGCAATCCCATTCCGAAGGAACACCAGATGCGAATATTTGACTACCTAGCGCGTGAGCAGACGATGTCGTCCAAAGTGGGGTGGGGGCTTGGCCTGGCCTTTGTCAAGAACGTCGCGGAAAGCCATGGCGGCAGCATCGCAGTCGACAGCTCTACAGAGACCGGCACGACGTTTCTCATCGATATACCAGTTGATTGCCGGCCCTACGTTCAGTCTTCAACCCCATGACAACACCTTGTAATGTAAAGAAGCTACAGGTGCGTTGCAATCGTCCCAGCATGACCTGTATCCTTTGATTGTCTATCGTAGCCAGGTGTACATCGGCAAGTTGGGCTCCACCCCGGTGGAGCCCTTTTTTTGCCAAGTTTGTTTTCCATCCACTATAAGCTTGACAATTTTTCGCAATTTACATTGCTAAATTACTAGTAGCTGTGGCAAGAAGCTGACGGATCTGTCGAAAATGCAGCGAAAGCTAAAGACGTGGGTGTATATTTCCACTTGGAAATTACTCAGCGGGGGCGCCGTGCCGCTCCGGTAAATATCACTCTTGTCCGACTCTCGTCCGTTCATTATGCGCCTTTCTGATTTATCAATCCGTGTGCGTCTTCATCTCGGTTTCGCCGCAGTCGTCACCCTTTTAGTTGTCGTAATCAGTCTGTCTTACATCAGTTTCTCTCGTCTGGCCGCAGCCAACGATATGAACGTTCATACCTATCAAGTCATGGGGGAAGTCGACAAGGCCTTGACCAGTCTACTCAATATCGAAACCGGGGAGCGTGGTTTCGCCTTGACCGGCCAAGACGCTTCATTGGAACCATACACGACTGGCAAGACTGCATTCATTACCCATATTGAAGCTGCTCAAAAGCTGACGGCAGACAATCCACGTCAGCAAGAGCGCCTGCAGCGCGTGGCCGCTCTAGCGCGGCTGTGGATCGATACCGCGATCGACCCGGGTATCGCTTTGCGCAAGAACGCAAACGATGCCGACTTGACTGCGATGGTGACGTTTGAACAAAGCGGCAAGGGTAAGCAGGCCATGGACGCGATGCGCAAGCTCCTTGCCGACATCAAGGCCGAAGAGGCAGCTCTGATGAGTGAGCGAGGCAACACTGTCAACAGCTTGTCTAGTTTGATGAGCTGGACGCTCGCCGGGGGAGGCGTAGGCGCCGCAGTTGCTGCGACCGTTATCGCATTGTGGCTTGCCCGCAATATCACCGGGCCTTTGGAATACGCTGTGCGTATTGCCAAGCGTGTTGCCAAAGGCGACCTGAGCGCCGACGTCAACGTGCATTCGAAGGACGAAACGGGGCAGCTGATGAGCGCATTGAAGGACATGAATGCGTCCTTGCTCGATATCGTTACACGCGTTAGGCAAAGCACCAATACGATCGCTGTCGCCTCCAGTGAGATCAATTCGGGTAATCAGGATCTTTCCTCACGTACCGAGCAGCAAGCAGGTTCCTTGGAGGAGACGGCCTCATCGATGGAAGAGATCACGTCAACCGTCAAGCATAATGCCGACAATGCCCGGCAAGCAAGTCACCTGGCGACGAAAGCGTCCGAGACAGCCGAGCGCGGCGGTGCGGCTGTGGCAGACGTCGTGACCACGATGGGTTCCATCAACGCGTCCTCGCGCAAGATCGCCGACATCATCACCGTGATTGACGGCATTGCATTCCAGACCAATATCCTCGCGTTGAACGCGGCCGTGGAGGCAGCCCGGGCTGGCGAGCAAGGACGAGGCTTTGCCGTGGTGGCAGGCGAAGTGCGTACCCTGGCGCAGCGTTCTGCAGCGGCGGCGAAAGACATCAAAGATTTAATTACCGAGTCGGTTGGACAGGTGGACCTTGGCACGCGCCTGGTCGACCAGGCCGGCGCGACGATGAATGAAGTGGTCGACAGCATCAAACGGGTAAGCGGCTTGATTGGCGAAATCGCTACGGCCAGCGATGAGCAGCGTGCCGGCATCGAACAGGTGAACCAGGCCATTGTCCAGATGGATCATGTCACGCAGCAAAATGCCGCACTCGTTGAGCAAGCCGCCGCCGCGGCTGAGTCCATGCAGGAACAGGCGCGTCAACTCGGCTCTCTTGTCGACACCTTCCAGATCGGTCCGTCCAACGAAATTAAGCGTAACGAGCATAGTCAAGCAACCGAAATCGCCCCTTCACATAAAACGCTTTTGCAATATGCCTAAAAGGCATGGCGTCGAGCTTGTCGGGTCACCTCGCAGGGAATATACGCGCTTCGTAATACCGCGTTCTTCCTTCGAGAATCGACGCTTTAGTGCTGTAACGTAAACAGGAAAAACTGGCGCACGAGCGGCAACGGCCGTGCGCCAGCCAAGACGATGCAGGCAACGTGCATTACGCATCAGGCAAACGTAAAAGACGTTGGCCTGGCTGCATGGCCGTGGTCGTTTCAGGTGGAAGACGCGCTCGCGTCGTCGTTGCTCTCAAAATGCTCTAACGTGGGCAAACAAGACAAAATCGACGCAAGTTTGACTGGCTTGACCAGGTGATGGTCGATTCCCGCAGCCTTGGTCCGTTCCATATCCTGCGCTTGTCCATATCCGGTAACGGCAACAAGGACTGCCTGCGCCGTCTCAGGCATTGCGCGCAGGCGCCGGGCCAGCTCGTAGCCGTCCACGTCGGGCAAGCCGATATCGAGGAAAATGAGCTGCGGTGCAAGTTCGCGTGCACGCGCAAGCGCTCTTAATGCGCTGTGTTCGACGACAACGTCGTGCCCAACTGTTTCCAGAAGGAGCGCAAGTACCTCTGCGGCGTCGACGTTATCGTCAACGACCATCAAGCGCAAACGGTCGCTCGACTGTACGACGTTCGATGGCTGACTCGGCAGGGCTGGCTCGGCGTCCACTTGCTCGACCAGTGGCAACCTAACGGCAAACCGACTTCCGCGGCCCGGGCCGGCGCTAGTGACAGAGACGCTGCCATCGTGTAGCTCCGTCAGGCTCTTAACAAGTGCAAGTCCAAGGCCAAGTCCTCCCTGCGATCGGTCGGGCGAACGTTCTGCTTGGGTGAACAAGTCGAATATATGAGCAATCAAGTCTTGTGAAATACCGATACCATTGTCTTCAACCACAACTTCGACTTCATGACCCAACGTAGTCAATTGGACGACAATGTACCCCTGTTCAGGTGTGTACTTAGCAGCGTTGTTGATAATGTTCGCAAAAATCTGCACCAGGCGGGTCCGGTCGCCCTCAACCAGCACACTCTTTCTTGATGGGAAAACGCTCAAATGCTGCCGCTTGCTATCGATGAGCGCGCGTACCTGTTCGACCGAATCGTCAAGCACAACGTTGATATCGACGGCCTCTTTCTGAAGTGTGACAAGACCGCGGGTTACACGCGATACGTCCAGCAAATCGTCTACCAGATCGGTCAGATGCTGAACCTGGCGCGAAATGATGTCACCCGTCTGTCGTGCTACGTTGCCCTCGCAATCGTTAAGCTTAAGTAGTTCGGCTGCGGAGCTGATCGGCGCCAAGGGATTACGCAGCTCATGTGCGAGCATCGCCAGGAATTCGTCCTTGCGACGATTCGATGCCCGTAGTTCCTCTTGGGCCTGCTCGATGCCTGTCACATCGGTATTGGTTCCAAACCATTGAAGGATCTCTCCATCGGCGTTGCGTAAAGGCGCTGCCAAGGTAAAGAAGGTGCGATATTCGCCATTGGCGGCACGCAAGGGGAACGTGGCTTCAAATGGCGTGCCAAGCTTGATCGACGCGGTCCATTGAGCCATCACCTCGGATAATTTGTCCGGATCATGGACGCTTTGCCAGCCCCACCCCTGCATCTGCGCATGCGTGGTACCGGTGTACTCGTACCATCGGTCGTTATACCAATGAATCCAACCATCGGCGTCGGCCATCCATGCAAGGTGAGGAATCGTATTGGCTAGTTGGCGCAAGCGCTCTTCGTTTTCACGTATGACTGACTGGGCCTTGACCGCTTCGGTCACATCGCTGCCTTCGAGAAATATCCCGGTGACCTTGCCTGCCGTATTCTTTATTGGTTGATAGACGAAGTCGCAAAAGCGCTCTTCCCACACTCCATCGGATGCACGCCGTAGTTGAACCGGAGCTGCACGTCCCTGTACCGGTTCACCAGTGGTGTACACGCGGTCGAGCATCTCGAAAAAACCCTGTCCATCGATTTCCGGTAAAGCCTCCCGTACAGTCTTGCCGATCAGTTCACGATTTCCAACCAACTGACGGTAAGCGGCATTGGCGATCTCAAAGACGTGGCTGGGTTCTCGGAAGACAACCATGATCCCAGGCGCCTGCTCGAAAAGGTCACGCAAACTTTCGTTCTCCTGGATCCGAAGTCGCTCCGCATTCATTTGCGCCGTCGTTTCAGTGCAAGCACAATACATACCGGCAACCGTGCCATTTTCGTCGCGCAGGGGCGAATATGAGAACGTGAACCATGTTTGTTCATCGTACCCTTTTCGATTCATTGTGAAAGGCAGATTTTCAAAGTACGTAGCATGCCCAGCCATCGCACTTTCAACAATTGGATGAATGTCATGCCAGATCTCAGACCAGATTTCATCGAAGCGCCGACCGAGCGCCAGAGGATGTTTATCGCCAAGAATTTCAGCGTAAGCATCGTTATAGAGAAATGCAAGTTCGGTACCCCATGCGACAAACATCGGGAATTTTGAATTTAATATCAGGCCGACGAATGATCGCAATGACTGAGGCCATGTGCTGGGTTCCCCAAGTGGAGAATTAGCCCAATCGTGTGCACGCATGAGTATGCCCATCTCGCCGCCGTCGGCGAGAAAAGTCACAGTATCCGGGTCATAAGGCTGAGTCGTCATTCATTCACTCGTTACGGTCGCTAAACACTTAAGGACAAAACAGTTGATAGTCGCGCTGCAGAAGAGCTGACCAACGCAACCTTCCTCCTTCGGAGGAGAGTTGCATTTTTGCAATAGTCGGTGAAGTACGCCAGGAGTTCGGCCGAGATTTTGCCTTGAGGACTGCTTGTTTTTTTGCACCGCACCTTGTAAGAGTAACGGTGATCTGATCAGCACGCAGAACAGCATGCTTTGTTCGTCATTGTAAAATTTGCCAAATTTTTGCTGAAATTGCAAAAAAAACAATCGGTCTGCAACAAAACTCAGCCTCGGAAGCACTGATGTATTGACAAAATTGCGTAAGCGTACATGATGTGGTGTAGCAATGCAAGACGTCGGATGTGAGCAAGTGTATTGTTGAACTGTGGCAACGGCTGTAGGGTGTTCCGGCTAAGATAATGTAGATGGGTGGTAAAGCGCTCCCATGTCTGAGTACGAAAATGTGTGCGTCATTTTTGAATTTATATGTCAAATACAGGACAAAAATTCGGTTCATCAATCGCGTTGGCCGATCAAATTCTGTAAAGATGAACTTTGACAACGACGACGAAGATGAGGGATGTGTAGCACGCGATGAATGATTTCCTCTGGAACACCTTCCTGCCGAAGATAGGTGGCCGCATCCACCTCGCCGAGCATTTCAAAGAATATGATTCCCACTTCAACTCTCTGTGCCATTAGATGGTCCCTTCGTGCACGGTATGACATAGATGCTTCCTGAAGAGATTCTCATTAATTTTCGGAAACTACATTGGTGGAAATGTTAGCAAATTTTGGATAAGTGCCGCACACGAGATGCTAGCAGAGCAGTATGAAGCGATTGCATTAAATTAGTATGTTCATGTGCAATCAATTAAAAGTAATAATGCCGAAGGCTTACGTCTTTCCACCTTTCTTCAACTATCTTTTATTCCTGTTACAAACTCTTGCCCCAATTCTACCCAATAGGGACTGCTCAGTAAATGTTATGCTGCAGGAGCATATTTAGGTTTGATTTTTTATCGGTCGCCCTTTTGTGTTTGAAAAGGTAAGCGAAATGGCGATTGTTGACTAACTGGTAAAAATTTGGTTTCTTCCAAGTTAATTTGGCTTGGAGTAGAGGTTTCGCACTTTCAGCAGTTCTGAAAATTTTGAATATGAAGATTGAAAAAATACTTTTTGTGGATGATTGTGAAGATAACGTTGAGTTGTTCGTTGAAATTTTCAGGTTTGCAAAATTGGATGTGCGCGGAGCTCCAGGAGGCAGTGCTGCTTTAACGATGTTAAATGACTTTAAGCCAGACCTTGTTTTCGTCGACTTGGAGATGGCGGACGTGGATGGGTTTGCCGTTGCCGATGCGGTTAGAAATCGTGCTGATTCCGATGAGATTGTGTTGGTGGCGGTAAGTGGGTGGAGTCAAGAAAAATGGATCGAGCGAGCCCGTCTGGCCGGCTTCTGCTCTTATCTCGTTAAGCCAATGGATATAAAGATACTGCTAAGTTATCTTGAAAAGGGTATTTTCTTTAAGATGCATGAACTGAGGGGGAGCGTCGACATTGATATTCTCAATGTGACGTTGTCGATGGAGAGCTATCATGCTGACGCCTGAGATTTCACAGACGGTTTCATGTGGTGCAATATTCTCAGGTCAATGAAAAATGCTATTTGAAGATTGCTGGAAAATATTCGACGTTGATGAGCGTTTTTGTTTGATGGGATATTGTGATATCCTTCTGGAGCCTGAGTGCGCTGAAGCCAGCGTAGAGGATGCGAATAATCGTTTTATCAAAAGACATAGAGCCTGAAAATTACAAGTAAATGAATGCTACTGTACAAGAACGAGAGGCAGTTCGACTGGCGCTGTATCAGTTCTCGCAACGTGCTAAAGATATTATGGATCGGTTGCCTGACCGGACAGATATAGTCCCTTTTGAAAAGATGAAGTTAAGGGCGCTCTATACCGCACTGAAGGAAGATCTCAAAGATGCGGCCGATCGCGGCACCGTCGCACCAGGTTGGGATAAGCAAAACCAACTAGAAAAGGATTATTTTCAGCCTGCCGTGGTGGACGCTTTGAAATTGCTCCGTGCTCGAGCAAATACCAATCCCATTACTTCTAACTGGTTGGATTGCATATCAAGTTCGCGCCAGATAATAATTGCGTATATGGACAATTTGGAAAGGCTTGGGTCTTAGCAGTTTAGCATCGATCCATGTATGTGTTTTTTTTTGGCTGTGAATGTATTTCTCATGTGCCTGCTTAACGAAAGAGTCGGCTCTGAGTGATTTGGCGGGTTAAATTATTCGTGAATGCGAAAGATAATTGCCGGACTAAAGAGTTCGATTTTGAATTATTCGTCCTTCATTTTTTGTGGCAATAGGCATTTATGCTGTTTAGCGTGGCATTTAGGTATGTTGGTGTTCGAGAAGTTGCTCGAAAACCTCTCGCGCCGCTGGAGGCGAATAAAGGTAGCCTTGGAGGTAATCACACCCGAATGCTGTCAGAATGTCACGCTGCGCCGTGGTTTCCACGCCTTCCGCGATGGTTTCGATGTGCAGTTTATGCGCCATATCGATGATCGCTTGCGTGAGCGCTTTGTCATTTTCGTTGGCTTCGAGATGATGGATGAACGACTTGTCGATCTTCAGGTAATCGACGTCAAAAAGCTTCAGGTACGATAATGCCGAGAAGCCAGTCCCGAAGTCGTCCAACGACACTTTAGCGCCGTTCTCTTGCAGCAGCTTGAGGTTGGTTCGCATCCGGTCCGAATCGTTCACCAGCATGCTTTCCGTAATCTCGACCGTGATGCTATGCGCGGGTAAGGCCGCCTGGGCCAGGCGCTTTATCCAGCTAACGTCTCCGCCATGCTCAAATTGGACAGGGGATTGGTTCACACTCAACTCAATGTCGATGCCCAGTTCGCGCTGCCAGCGCGCCACGCTGGCGATCGCCTCGTCGATCACCCAGTTGCCGATCTGAACGATCAGGCCTGACTCTTCTGCCAAGGGAATGAACTGTGCCGGGCCGATCAAGCCATGCGTGGGGGGCAGCCAGCGAATCAGCGCCTCGGCCTTGCGAATACGCCCCGTACGCATGTCGACGATGGGTTGGTAATGCATGACCAGTTCGTTGCCGGCTATCGCGTGTCTCAAGTCCCTGCTTAATCTGAGCTTAGCCAGCGCGCTTTGCTGGAGCGCTGCCGCGAAATATTGGAACCTGTTGCCTCCAGCGCGCTTGGCCCGGACCATCGCCTGCTCCGCACCGTTCATCAGGCCGTGTGCATCTTGTGCATCGTCAGGGTACAAGGTGATGCCGATGCTGGCCGAGAGATGAATCCGGTCAGTGCCGGCGTCAAACGGTCTGGCCAGCGCATCGACGATCGCCGCCGCATTAAGTTCCAGGTGGGCGCGTGGTCCCGCCACGATCACTGCGAAACTGTCGCCGCCTAAACGACCGAGCGTTGCCGTCTCCAGTACACAGGCGCGCAGCCTGGCCGCCGTTTCAATCAGCACCGCGTCGCCTTGGTCATGGCCGAGCATATCGTTAATGCCGGTGAACCGGTCCAAATCGATGCACATCACGCCGACGCAGCCGTCGTCGGACCTTGCCTTCTTCAATTCTTGCTCGAGCCGGTCAAAGCTAAGACTGCGGTTCGGTAAGCCGGTTAGCCGGTCGAAGTTGGCATGCTTCCATATCAGCTCATCCTTGTTCTTCTGATCAGTAAGATCGCGTATGTGGATGGCACGCCTGGACTGATTGCCAGATTTGTCTCGCATGATATCGATATCCAGATAGGCATCGATGTAGCTCTGGTCCTTATGACGCAAGCGTATCTCGCCCTCCCAGTGCCCGTCTTCGTTTAAAGCATGCGTAATCGCCTCAAGCAATCGGGTTTCATCGGGATTGGCCAGGAGTTGGCGCGGCAACATGCCGATGACGTCTTCGCGCGCATGTCCAACAAGCCTCATGAAGGCTGGATTGGCGTCGACAACATGTCCCTGATCGTCGGTCACTAAAATGGCGTCTGGCGTGGTGTTGTAGATCAACTCTGCCATGCGCATCGACTCGTCAAGCTTGCGCCGCTCGGTCACGTCCTGCGCCATACCCCATACACGCGTGACTTTGCCATCGGTCATCGCAGTGCGCCAATGGGCGCGCACGCATTTATGGGCGCCGCTAGGAAGATTAAGTTCCAGATCGAGGTCGTTTGGCGTTCCCGTTTCGAACGTTTGCGCAAGTGCGCTTTCGATCCGTTTACGCTCAACCTCGTCGTAGTCGGCAAGCAACCTCTCAAGTGTCAGCGGAAGAGCTGGGTCCAGCTCGTGAATAAGGGCTGTCTCAGGAGTCCATCTGAAAGTGTCCGCGACTACATCGATTTCCCAGCCCCCCACCTGCGCCAGGGTGCTCATCTCCAGTAGCAGCGCTTCCTGTTCGCGTATCTTGCGTTCCTGCGTTCGTCGAACAGTGATGTCGCGGGCAATGCCTAGTACGCCAACGATGGTCCCGTCAGACAGCGCTACCGGACTCTTGATCATTTCCACGACCCGTATCTGGCTGCCGTCTGTATTTGAAATGACCTGTTCCTCAACATGCCTGTCTCCGCTGGCAACCACCTTGCGATCGACTTCGGCATGTTTAAGAGCAACGTCCCAAGCGAACAGTTGCGCGTCGGTTTTTCCGACAACTAAATCCGGCGACAGACCCAGTGCGGCGGCGGCAGCCTGGCTGCATAGCTGATAGACGCCGTCGATATCCTTGAACCAGACGATGTCCGTACAATTTCGCAACAACGCGTGGAACAGGGTGCGATCATGTTCAGCAAAGATGGGACGTTTAGCAGCGATGAGCCGAGCTTGTTCTTGCTGCCAACGAAGCGCGGCGCCGGTCAATGCGAACAGGCAGATCAAAAGTCCGCGCATGGGTAACCCGAAGAATTGCGCTGTAAATACAGCGCTTTCAAATGTGCGCCCGGCCCAATAAGCTGTCAAGAAGAACACGTTCTCTTACCTGTCTGGACGATAGGTTCGGACAAACCAGAAGCATTCCGAGTCGCGGTTTTAAGTGTGCAGTCGCATTAATTAGTGGAATTGACAGCCGCCGCCGACAAGGGCCACGCCCGAGCTGGTGTGATGCGGACTGCGGAAGGGGCGCACCCGCCAGCGCTCGGCGGAAAAACTGCCGTTCAGCGATTGCACGGCGGCCGCTTCCAGCGCTTCCTCGTCCGTCATCGGCGGCAGCAGGCCCGGAAAGCGCGCCGCCAGCATGCTTTTGCCGGCGCCTGGCGGCCCCATCAGCAGCAGCGAATGGCTGCCGGCCGCGGCGATCTCCAGCGCCCGCTTCGCATGCTGCTGGCCCTTCACATCGCTAAAGTCGGGATAGTTCACGGCTTCTCCCGGCCGCTCGTTGCGGTAGCGGTCGAGCCGCGCGGCGCCGTCGCCGGACGCGAAGTGGGCGCACACCTGCAACAGCGTATCGGCCGGGTAGATGGCCGCGTCCATCACCAGCGCCGCCTCGTCGGCATTCGCCCGCGGCAGGATGAAGGCGCGCCGCGTACCCTGGCTGCTGCGCCCGATGGCAAAGGTCATCGCCAGCGCGCCGCGAACCGGACGTAACTGTCCGGATAGCGACAACTCGCCGGCGAACTCGTAGCGCTCCAGTTCCTGCGCCGGGATCTGGCCGGACGCCGCCAGGATGCCGAGCGCGATCGGCAGGTCGAAGCGGCCGGATTCCTTCGGCAGGTCGGCCGGCGCCAGGTTGACGGTAATGCGCCGCGCCGGCATCTCGAAGCCGACGTTCTGCAAGGCGGCGCGCACCCGGTCCTTCGCTTCGCGTACCTCGGCATCGGGAAGGCCGACGATGGTCAGACCAGGGAGGCCGTTGGCCAGGTGGACTTCGACGCTGACGGCGGGGGCTTCCATGCCGGACAGGGCGCGGCTGCGTAACACGGCGAGGCTCATGGGCTTCCTGGCAAGTAGGGACTCGCAGGATGGTGGCACCGCTTTGGAGGCCACTTGTTGAGCGCACCCAAGCGTGCGGCGCCTGCAGGTTCAGGTGCCTGGAGAAGGGGTCAGACGTCGCGCAAGGTCACGATCGGCATCGTCAGCGCGCGCTTGTCCCTGAAGAAAGCGATATCGAACAGCGCCGCTGCACCGACGACCTCTTTTCCAAGCTGGCGCAGCAGGGAGGCGGCCGCTTCGATGGTGCCGCCGGTGGCCAGCACATCGTCGACGATCAGCACGCGCTGGCCCTTGATGCGCTCCGGCTGGATCTCGATGGTCGCGCTGCCGTATTCGCGCTGGTAATCGATGCTGATCGCCTTGCCGGGCAATTTGCCCGCCTTGCGCGCCATGGCAAAGCCGACCTTGTGTTCGAGGGCAAGGGCGCCCGCGATCATGAATCCACGCGCATCCATCGCAAGGATGAAGTCGAAGTGCAAGCCGTCGGTCGCCGCGTGCAAGGTATCGATGGCGAGGCGCCAATGCTCAGGATTATCGAAAATGCAGCCAACATCGATAAAGTTGACGCCCGGTACCGGGTAGTCCTGAAAAAATTCGAGCGGAACGCTGTTGAAATCGTTCATGTGAGGTAGATGGTCGTGTGGGTGAAACGTATGAGGGCGACCATTATCGCCTGTCTGCGCAAAGCCTGCGCGGCCCTTGCCGGACCAGGGCCGCGGCATGGACCGATAAACGCTTCGGCAATGATGTGTTGCACCATCTCTATTTAGTCTGTTTATTTAAATCGTCATGACGGGCCAATTAATTCGGCATTGACATTAAGCAAGCCGGACGGCATTGTTAAGGATCAAATTAGGGAATGCAGCGAATCGCCATTACGCAGTTTGAATAGCGACGTTGTTGAATAGGGCGGGCGCGAACATATAAATCGCGTCTGTATATGTATAAATAAATCGGGATAATAAAACGTGAAAGTTCTCATTGCGTTGATGGTCAGTGCCGGCATCCTGTCGCCGGCGTTTGCAGCAGGTCCGGCCGCGCCCCAGCAGGCGAAGTCCGCCGTGGCAGCAGCAGCGGCCGGCCCGGTGAAAGTCACCTCGGTGGAAGGCATCACCGAATACCGCCTGCGCAATGGCATGCGCGTCCTGCTGTTTCCGGATGCCTCCAAGCCGACGCTGACGACGAATATGGTCTACATGGTCGGCTCGCGCCACGAAAACTATGGCGAGACCGGCATGGCGCACTTGCTGGAACACCTGCTGTTCAAGCCGACCGCCAATTTCGGCGTCAAGAAGGGCACGAAAAGCCCGGTCGAAGTATTGAATGGCCTGGGCGCCGATTTCAACGGCACCACCTGGTACGACCGCACCAATTACTATGCGACTTTCCCGGCCAACGACGATAACCTGAAACTCATGCTGGCGCTGGAAGCGGACCGCATGATCAACTCGCCGATTTCCCAGGACGACCTGTGGAATACCAAAACCAACAAGGGCGAGATGACGGTCGTGCGCAACGAATTCGAGATCGGCGAAAGCGATCCGATCGGCGTCACCACCGAGCGCCTGCAGGCGGTCGCCTACGACTGGCACAACTACGGCAAGTCGACCATCGGCGCCCGTTCCGACATCGAGCAGGTGAACATCCTGCGCCTGCGCGCTTTTTATAAGCAGTACTACCAGCCGGACAACGCGCTGCTGATCGTGGCAGGCCGCTTCGACGAAGCCAAGGTGCTGGCCCAGATCAATACCCTGTTCGGCAAGATCCCGAAGCCGACACGCGTGATCCAGCCGACCTACACGGCCGAACCGACCCAGGACGGCGAACGCGCCGTCACCGTGCGCCGCACCGGCGGTACCCAGTACGTCGGCGCCGGCTACCACGTGGCGCCGAGCGGCCATCCGGACGCCGCGGCGCTCGAAGTGCTGGCCCACGTGCTGGTCGATGCGCCGTCGGGCCGCCTGCACAAGGCCCTGGTCGAAACCAAGCTGGCCACGCGCCTGGACCTCTCGGCGGTCAGCAACCTCGAACCTGGCTACCGCATCTTCGGCGCCGTCGTGCCGAAAGGCCAGCCGCTGGCGCCGACCCAGGACGCGCTGCTCAAGGTGCTGGAAGACCTGAAAGCGAATCCGGTGACCGAGGAAGAAGTGGCGCGTGCGCGCCAGGCCATCGCCAAAAACATCGACCTGGCCCTGAACAACAGCGCGCGCCTGACGATCGGCCTGACCGAAGCCATGGCGGCGGGCGACTGGCGCCTGTTCTTCGTGAACCGCGACCAGGTCGAAAAGACCGATGCCAAGGCCGTGCAGGCCGCGGCCGAAAAATACCTGAAGGCCTCGAACCGCACCCTGGGCGTGTTCATCCCGACCGACGCCGCCGACCGCACCATCGTGCCGGGCATGGTCGACGTCGCCGCCATGGTCAAGGACTACAAGGGCCGCGAAGTCGTGGCGCAGGGCGAGATGTTCGACCCGAGCCCGGCCAACATCGAATCGCGCACCCAGCGCTTCAAGCTGGCCAATGGCCTGAAGGGCGCGCTGCTGCCGAAGAAGACCAAGGGCGGCCTGGTGACCGCGACGGTGCGGCTGCGCTTCGGCACCGAGGAAGCACTGCGCAACAAGGCGACCGCCGGCGCCTTCGCGGCCGGCCTGCTGAGCTACGGCACGCAAGATAAATCGCGCCAGCAGCTGAAGGACATGTTCGACAAGCTCAAGGCCCAGACCCGCATCTCGGGCGGCGCCGAAGGCCTGGTCGCCTCGGTCACCACCACGCGCGAGAACCTGCCCGCCGTGATGGACCTGGTGGCCGAGATGCTCAAGAAGCCGGCCTTCACGCCAGCCGAATTCGGCGAGTTCCAGCGCGCGAACGTGAACGCCACCGAGCAGTCGATTCCGGAGCCGAACCCGCAAGCCAGCGTGGCGCTCTCGCGCCTGCTCGACACGACGCCGGAAGGCCACGTCAAGCACGTGCTGACCCTGGAAGAGAAGCTGGCCGCGCAGAAGGCGACCACGGTGGAGGAGGTCAGGGCCTTCCACACCGCCTTCTACGGCGCCGACAACGCCACCTTCGCCGCGGTCGGCGACTTCGATCCGGCCGCGCTGAAGGCGCAAGTCGAGCGCCTGTACGGTAACTGGAACGCGCAGCAGAAATTCGTGCGCGTACCAGGCAGCATCAAGTCGGTCGCCGGCCAGAAGCTGGCGCTGGAAACGCCGGACAAGGCGAGCAGCCTGCTGCTGGCCGTGCACCCGGTGCCGCTCAGGAACGACGCGAAAGCCTATCCGACACTGGTGATGGCGGACTACATGCTCGGCGGCGGCGCCCTGCGTTCGCGCCTGGCCGACCGCATCCGCCAGAAGGAGGGCCTGTCCTATGGCGTCGGCTCGCAGCTGAGCATCCCGGCGCGCGACCCGGCCGGCATCTGGATGGCCTACGCGATGAGCGCGCCGCAGAACACGGCCAAGGTGGAAGCGGTGCTGCGCGAAGAGCTCCAGCGCGCCGTGAGCGAAGGTTTCACGGAAGCGGAACTGGCTGAAGCGAAGAAGGGCTGGCTGCAGGGCGAGGAAGTCTCGCGCACTTCGGACGAGGCGTTGGCCAATGCCCTGTCCGACTACCTGACCATGGATCGCACCATGGCCTTCGATGCGGCAATCGAGGACCAGGTACGCAAGCTGACGCTGGCGCAGGTGAACGAAGCCATGCGCGAGTACATCAAGCCGGGCGCCATCTCCTTCATCGCGGCGGGCGATTTCGCCAAGGCCGCGAAGGAAGCGAGCAGCGCCAAGTAAGTCCTGGCGGTCCTGTTAGTAAGAATAAAAATGCCCGGTCACCCGACCGGGCATTTTTTTCCTTCACGCTGCCGGTGCCTGTGTCGCGAAGGCCGGCCCTGCCAGCTCCAGCAGGTGCGCGCGCACATCCTTCGGCCAGTCCGCCACCAGGCTGCGGAAGCGCTCGCCGTCGGCCGCGAACAAGGCGCGCGACGCTTCCTCGAAACCCGGCGCGTCGCCCATCAACTCGTGCATGAAGCGATACGCCGCATCGCGCGCTTCGCGCATGGTGTCGGCCGCCACCGCATCGCGCGAGGCGTGTTCGACGAGCTTACGCAGCGCCACCGAGGCGCCACCCGGCTGTTTCGACAACCATTCCCAGTGGCGCGGCAGCAGGGTCACTTCGCGCGGGACCACGCCCAGCTTGGGACGGCCGGCGCTACGGCCGGGGGCACGCGGGATGCGCTGCAGGACTTCTTCTTCCGTCCCGATGAAATTGATCTCAACCGGCTTGCTGGTGGCGGCGTCGAGCAGGGCGACCGAGCGCTCGGTGCCCTGGTCGAGCGCGGCCTTCACGGCGCGCACGACGTCGACGAGTTCGCCCCTGGCCAGGAGCTCGGTCCCGGCAAAGGCGATGCAATGACTTGGATACATATGACTCTCCCTATGAGGCGCGCTCGGGCGAGCGCGAATGAGGAGATATTACCCGGATAAAAATAGGATGGCAATAATACCCGGATAAAATTTGGCAGACGTGGCGCCGAGGCCACGCCGGCCTCAGCGGTCGAGCATGGCGGCCACTTTGTCGGTCACGTCGATCTGCGGCCGGTGCCACACCGTGCGCGTCAGGACCACGTCCACGCCCAGCTGGGCCGGCAGCTTCTGGATCAGGTCATGGATGCGCTTGGCCAGGGCGGCGCGCTCGGCTGCCGTGCGATCGGCGTAGTCGTCGCTGATCTGCGCCTGGGCGCGGGCAATCGTCCGTTCGAGTTCGCCCACGGCGCGCGAGCGCACCAGTTTTTCGCGGTCGTCGAGGTGGGGCGCATCCAGCTCGAGCTTGGCCGACAGCGCGCGCAGCTGGCGCAGCTGGGCGGCGATGCGTTCGCGGCGCGGCAGGAAGTCGGCCTCGATTTTCGCGGCGGTGGCGCGGGCACGCTGCGAGTCGGCCAGCAGGCGCTCGACGTTGACGACGGCGACCCGTACTTCGGATGGGCGGCCGATGTCTTGCGCAGCGGCGGATGCAGACCACGCCAGGCCGAGTGCGAAGCAGACCGCAGTCGCATGTTTCAGTTGCTTGTTCAATGTGTTCTCCACAGCAGCGCCGATGCATCGTCGGCACTTTTCACGGCCAGCGTGGCGTTTGCCCGCGCGGCCTCGAAGGCGCGCAATTCGTCCAGCAGCGCCGCCAGCCCCAGGCTGCGGCAGCGTTGCGCCAGTTCTTCCACCGCATACAGGCCGTAGGGATCGACCAGGCGGTAAAAGCCGTCGGTCATCGCCAGCACGGCGCTGTCCAGCGGCAGGCGCAGTGCATACTCACGCGCCTTGAATTCGCCCTGCGGCGCCAGGCACAGCCCTTCCGGCGCCGGGGCGCCGTGCTGGGCCTCGCGCCGCGCGCGCAGCATCGGCAGCAGGCGCGCGCGCTTTACAAACGGATCGCTCACCTCCGCCAGGTCGAGCGCGCCGATCGCTTCCTGCAGCACGGCTTCGTACGGATTCACGTAGGGATCGAGATCGTGCACGGCGCCCGCGGCATCGATGGCGAAGGTTTTGCAGTCGCCCAGGCAGTAGAGCGAGAGCTCGAGATGATCGGCCATGCGGCGGACCCGGATCCAGGTGAGGGCCGCCAGCGGATGCGCGTACAGGGGAATGGCCGCGCCGGCGGCCAGCGCGCGGTAACGGCGGTGCACGGCGTCGACCGCCTTGCGCACGGTCGCGCCCTGGGACAGGCTGGCGGCGATCGCGCCTTCCATTTCGGCGGCAAAGGCCTGCACGAACCAGGCGACGTCGCCCTGGCGCGCGTCGACGTAATCGGCATCGGCGACCGAGGTCGCGCCGTCGAGCACGAGCAGGTCGGTCGTGGCGCCGGATTCGAATACCGCGATCAGGTCTTCATTGATGCCGCCGTCGGGGGCGTGGGAAATGTGTTGGGTCGTCATGCACGTGGAGATTGGCCTGGTCCCGTGATGGTATCACCGCGCCGGACTCCCTGGCGCGATAACTCAGCCGCATTCCCCTACATACTGGCAGTTCTCGCAGCGCGTGCAGCCATCGCGCTTGCGCAACGCCCGGGCGCCGCATTCCGGGCATTTGGCGCCTGTCACCGCTGTTGGCGCGCTGGCCGGCAGCGGGGCTGCGTCCGCCGCGTCCAGGCCGGCAGCGCGTGCGCGTGCGGCCAGCTGGCGCGCCAGCTGCGCCACCGGTACCTGGTTGCCCTGGCTGTCGAGGAAGCCGCGATTGACCAGGATCCGCTGCAGCATGAAGCCGACCGCCGCCGCTTCCGAGTCGTGGAACACGGGTACGCGGGTGCCGTCCTCGCGGGTCAGGAAGCCGCAGCGCACCGGTCCCTTTTCCCAGACCACGTCGCGCATGTCGGCCAGGGCCTTGGCAATCGGTCCACCGGCGCGCGCCAGCATCGACAGCAGGCGCATCGAGGAAGTGATCCACTGCTGGCCGTCGCTTCTCTGGTTGGCCGGCATGAAGAATTCGAAGGGACGCTCGATCATCACCGGCAGGCCGTCCACCACGCCCTCGGCGCGGATGAAGCTGACCGTCAGATAAAAGGTCTTGCGGCCTTCCTGGGTCGAATACTCGATCTTCGAGGTAACCGACTCGAGTTCGCCGAGCGGACGGCCATCAAAACGCTTGCGCAACGGGTCGTCTTCCAGCAGGGGAGGGCTGTCGTTCGCAGGGACAGTGCCGAGCACGCTGCCCAGCACCGTGTTCGGCCGGTAGGTCGCCAGCCCCTTCAGGCCGGCGCGCCAGGCTTCCAGGTACAGGCCGCGGAAGTCTTCGAAGGGATACTCAAGCGGCACGTTCACCGTCTTCGAGATCGCCGTGTCGACAAAGGGCTGCACCGCTTCCAGCATGCGCAGGTGGTCGCTTGCACTCATCTGCAGCGCGGTGACGAAGGCGGGCGGCAGCGGACCCTCCGGCGTCGCATCCGGTTGCATCCGCAGGTAGAGGCGCCAGGCGTGGTCCTGCACCTCGTAGGCGCGCATCGAATCGTCCGGCATGCGCTTCTTGCGCTGGTAGGTCCAGGAATAGGCCGGCTCGATGCCGTTCGAGGCATTGTCGGCAAAGGCCAGCGCGATGGTGCCGGTCGGCGCGATCGAGAGCAAATGGGAGTTACGGATGCCGTGCGTGCGGATCGACTCGCGCAAGGCCTGCGGCAGGCGCGACACAAAAGCGCCTTCCAGGTAGCGCTCGGCGTCGAACAGGGGAAAGGCGCCTTTTTCGCGCGCCAGCTCCACGGATGCGGCGTACGCGGCATCGCGCAGCTGCTCGGCGATGCGCGCGGCCAGGGCGCGTCCCTCGGGCGCGTCGTAGCGCAGGCCCAGCATTACCAGGGCGCTGCCGAGCCCCAGGAAGCCGAGGCCGATGCGGCGCTTGGCCCGTGCTTCGGCCGCCTGCTGCGGCAGCGGCCATTCGGTGGCGTCCAGCACCAGGTCGAGCATGCGCACGGCGACGGCCGCCACCTCCTGCATGCGCTCGAAGTCGAAGCGGGCCTCGCCGCTGAAGGGCGCTTGTACGAAGCTGGTGAGATTGAGCGAGCCGAGATCGCAGCAGCCATAGGCGGGCAAGGGCTGTTCGCCGCAGGGATTGGTCGCGCGCAGCTGTTCGCAGTACCAGAGGTTGTTCTCGCCATTCATGCGGTCGATGAACAGCACGCCCGGCTCGGCATGGTCGTAGGTCGAGGCCATGATGCTGTCCCACAGGCTGCGCGCACGGACTTCGCGGTAGACCCAGAGACCGTCCTCGCGCCTGTGGGCGCCCGCCCCAACCAGTTCTTCTCCCGGCTCGGCGCGGTGCACCAGCGGGAACAGGGAATCCGCTTCCAACGCATGCATGAAGGCATCGCTCACGCCGACCGAGATGTTGAAGTTGGAGAGGGCGCCGCGGTCTTTCGCCGCGATGAAGCGTTCGATGTCGGGATGATCGATGCGCAGCACGCCCATCTGGGCGCCACGCCGGGCGCCGGCCGATTCGACCGTGCGGCAGGAGGCGTCGAACAGTTCCATGTAGGAGACGGGGCCGGAAGCGCGCGAGCGGGTGCCGCGCACCAGGCTGCCGAAGGGACGGATGGCGCTGAAGTCGTAGCCGACGCCGCCGCCGCGGCGCATGGTTTCCGCCGCTTCGGCCAGCGCCGTATAGATGCCGGGCAAATTGTCTTCGATGCCCGTGACGGAATCGCCGACCGGCTGGACGAAGCAATTGATGAGGGTGGCTTTCAGATCGAGGCCGGCGGCGGAGTTGATGCGCCCGCCGGGGACGAAGCCATGCTCCATGGCCCAGAGAAAATGGTCGGCCAGCTCGGCGCGCAGCTCCGGCGCCTCGCGCGCGGCAAGGGCGCGCGCCACACGCAGGCGCACATCGGCGATGGATATTTCATCGCCTTTCGCGTATTTCTCGCGCAGTACGTCGATCGACACCTCTTGCGGAGGTAATGAAGTGCCGATCAGTTTGTCGTTTGCATTCATGGCGCTTCCTGAAAAGGGTGAGCGCCGGCAGCGCACATTACACCTTCGGAGCCGTCTCCGTCAGCCGCGCTTCCAGCTCGGCCACGCGCAGCTCGAGCGCTTCGAGTTTCGCGCGCGTCTTTGCCAGCACCTGGGCCTGGATATCGAATTCCTCGCGGGTCACCAGGTCGAGCTTGGAAAAGCCCTGGGTCATCATCGCCTTGACGTTGCGCTCGATGTCCTTGGCGGGCGAGCTTTCCATCGCCTGGTTGATCTTGCCTTGCAAGTCGTTGAAGAAATTATTCATGTCCATCTGTCCTGGTCAGCGAGACGGCGCACCACGTTGGTGCGCGGCGACCTCGTTTTAGTGCGTGGCGGCGTGTCTTGTGTCGGCCGCGCACGAATTTGTGGTGATTACCACCGAAAGTGGGGCGTGTGAGCGAGAAATCAAGCACATGGGATGCCCCCGTGAGCTGGCACGCATTCTGCTACAGGATGAATAAAGCTGCAACTCAGGCGACCAGAGACACCACTATCCGTCCATCCAAACAGGGGAATCGTATGAAGAACAAGTTGGCAAGCAGTGTAGCGTTCGCGTTGGCAATGATGGGCAGCGCGCAGGCGCAGGAAACCCCGGCACCCGAGCACCAGGTCAGCTATAACGCGGCGCTGACCAGCGAGTACCGCTACCGCGGCCTGTCGCAGACCCGCTTCGACCCCGCGCTGCAGGGCGGCGCCGACTACACCCATACGCCGACCGGTCTGTACGTGGGGACCTGGCTGTCGACCATCAAGTGGACCAAGGACCTGGGCGGCGACGGCGATGTCGAGGTCGACTTGTACGCCGGCAAGCGCGGCCAGATCACGGACGCGATCAGCTATGACGTCGGCGGCCTGTACTACTGGTATCCGTCGAACGACCTGAATCCGAACGCGAACACCTTCGAGCTCTACGGCCAGGTCGGCTTCGGTCCCGCCTACCTGAAGTACTCGCACTCGACTTCCAACCTGTTCGGCACGCCGGACAGCAAGCAGAGCGGCTACCTGGACCTCGGCGCCAACGTGCCCGTCACCGCCGTCGAAGGCCTGGTGCTGAACCTGCACGTAGGCCGCCAGCGCGTGAAGAACAACGGTGGTCTCTCGTACACCGACTACAAGGTCGGCCTGACCAAGGACCTGGGCTTTGCCAGCGTCTCCCTGGCCTGGATCAAGGCCAATACCGAAGCCTACCTCAGCCCGCAAGGACGCAACCTGGGCAAGTCGGCGGCCGTTGTGTCCGTATCAAAAACTTTCTGAAAGAGGCAATGCGATGAAACTGATTACCGCCATCATCAAACCCTTCAAGCTCGACGAGGTGCGCGAGGCGCTGTCCGAGATTAACGTGCAGGGCATGACGGTGACCGAAGTCAAAGGCTTCGGCCGCCAGAAAGGACACACCGAGCTCTACCGTGGAGCCGAGTACGTGGTCGACTTCCTTCCCAAGATCAAGATCGAAGCGGCCGTGGACGACGCCATCGTCGACCAAGTCATCGACGCCATCCAGGGCGCGGCACGCACCGGCAAGATCGGCGACGGCAAGATTTTCGTATCCGACCTCAATCAGGTCATCCGTATCCGTACCGGCGAGACCGGCAACGAAGCACTGTAAGGGGATCCCAATGAAAGCAATAACGAATAAAGTCCTGGGCGCCGCATTGGCGTTGGGTGTTGCGTTGCCGGCGTGGGCCGCACCGAGCATCAACAAGGGCGACACCGCCTGGATGTTCACCGCCACCCTGCTGGTGATCATGATGTCGATCCCGGGCCTGGCCCTGTTCTACGGCGGCCTGGTGCGCGCCAAGAACATGCTGTCGGTGCTGCTGCAGATCTTCATGATCTTCTCGCTGATCATCGTGCTGTGGTGCCTGTACGGCTACTCGCTCGCCTTTACCGGCGGCAGCCCCTTCATCGGCGGCTTCGATCGCGCCTTCCTGAACGGCATCTACGATCCAGTTGCCGGCGTGTTCAGCATGGCCGGCACCTTCAGCAAGGAGACGATGATTCCCGAATTCATCTTCGTCGCCTTCCAGGGCACCTTTGCCGCCATCACCTGCGGCCTGATCGTCGGCGCCTTCGCCGAGCGCGCGCGCTTCTCGGCGGTGATGCTGTTCATCGTGCTGTGGTTTACCTTCGGCTACCTGCCGGTCGCGCACATGGTCTGGTTCTGGGCCGGTCCTGATGCGATCACCGACGCCACCACGCTCGCCGCCGTCACCGACGCCGCCGGCTGGCTGTGGCAGAAGGGCGCGCTCGACTTCGCGGGCGGCACCGTGGTGCACATCAACGCGGCAGTCGCCGGCCTGGTCGGTGCCTACGTGATCGGCAAGCGCGTCGGCTACGGCCGCGAATCGATGGCCCCGCACTCGATGACCATGACCATGATCGGCGCCTCGCTGCTGTGGGTGGGCTGGTTCGGCTTCAATGCCGGTTCTGCGCTGGAAGCGGGCGACGTTGCCGCGCTGGCCTTCATCAACACCCTGCTGGCGACCGCCGCCGCGACCGTCGCCTGGACCATGGGCGAATGGCTGACCAAGGGCAAGCCCTCGATGCTGGGCGCCGCATCGGGCGCCGTCTCCGGCCTGGTGGCGATCACCCCGGCCTGCGGTTTCGTCGGCCCGATGGGTGCGCTGGTGATCGGTATCGTCGGCGGTTTCGTCTGCCTGTGGGGTGTGAACGGCCTGAAGCGCATGCTGCGCGTGGACGATTCGCTCGACGTCTTCGGCGTGCACGGTGTCGGCGGTATCGTCGGCGCACTGCTGACCGGTGTGTTCGCCTCGCCGCAGCTGGGCGGGCAGGGCGTCTGGGACTACGTCACCAACAAGGCTTCGCCGGATTATTCGATCGGTCACCAGGTCTGGGTGCAGGCCCAGGCGGTGGGCGTGACCATCATCTGGTCGGCTGTGATCGCTTTCGTCGCCTTTAAAATCGTCGACATCGTGATCGGCCTGCGTGTGCCGGAAGAGCAGGAACGGGAGGGCCTGGATATTACCAGCCACGGCGAATCGGCGTACCATTCGTAAAACCGCGACCCAGTTAGCATAAAGTGCAAAAGGGCGCCCCGCGGGGCGCCCTTTTTTCGTGCGGTGCAGCAGAAGCCTTTAAAATGGGGAAACTTGCCCCAAATAAGGGCATTCATTGCCAAGAAGCCAATAAGGACGCCCACTTTCATGGTTCCGCACCTCGCCACCGCCCTCACCGGCCCGCTGCTCGACTTAGAGAAAAAGATCCTCGACGCCACGCCGGCGATCGAGCGTTGGTTCCGCCTCGAGTGGCAGGAGCACACGCCGCCGTTCTATTGCTCGGTCGACCTGCGCAATGCCGGTTATAAACTGGCGCCGGTCGACACCAATCTGTTCCCGGGCGGTTTTAATAACCTTGCCACCGAGATGCTGCCGCTGACCGTGCAGGCGGCGATGGCGGCGATCGACAAGTATTGTCCGGACGCGCGCAACCTGCTCCTGATTCCGGAAACCCACACACGCAACCCGCACTACCTGCAGAACGTGGCGAGATTGATGCAGATTTTCCGCCAGACCGGCCTGCACGTGCGCCTCGGTTCGCTCTCGCCGGACGTCACCCAGCCGACCCCGCTGGCGCTGCCGGACGGGAACATGCTGGTGGTGGAGCCGCTGGTGCGTTCGCCCAACGGACGCCGCCTCGGCCTGGCCGATTTCGATCCGTGCACGATCCTGCTGAACAACGATTTATCCAGCGGCATCCCAACTATCCTGGAAAACATCCACGAGCAGTCGCTGCTGCCGCCGGTGCACGCCGGCTGGGCGCTGCGCCGCAAGAGCAACCACCTGAAGGCGTTCGACGAAGTCGCCAAGAAATTCGGCAAGCTGATCGACATCGACCCGTGGCTGGTCAATCCGCTGCACGCGAAGGTGGGCGAGGTCGACCTCGAGCACGACCAGGGCACCGAGGCACTGGCCGATGCCGTGTCCTCTCTGCTGTCGAAGGTCAAGAAGAAATACAAGGAATACGGCATGAAGGAGCAGAAACCCTTCGTGATCGTCAAACCCGACGCCGGCACCTACGGCATGGGCGTCATCACCATCAAGGATGCGAGCGAAGTACGCGACCTCTCGCTCAAGCAGCGCGCGCGCATGTCGGTGATCAAGGACGGCGTCGCCGTGACCGACCTGATCGTGCAGGAAGGCGTGCCGACTTTCGAAAAGATCGACGACGCCGTGGCCGAGCCGGTCGTCTACATGATCGACCGCTACGTGGTCGGCGGCTTCTACCGCGTGCACGCCGAGAAGGGCATCGACCAGAACCTGAACGCGCCGGGTTCGCAGTACGTGCCGCTGGCATTCGCGCAGCAGCATGCGGTGCCGGATTTGAAGGCGAAGCCGGGGACGGCGGCGCCGAACCGGTTCTACGTATATGGCGTGGTGGCGCGCCTGGGCTTGCTAGCGGCCTCGCTCGAGATGGAACGCACGGATCCAAATCCGGAAGTGTATTAAGGCGTAGGGTGGGCGCCCTGTGCCCACCAAAACCATGCGCCGCGTTAATTCATCATTTTGGTGGGCACAGGGCGCCCACCCTACCGCTCCTTTTGCGCCATGTAAATGAAATGCGAACGCAGCGGCGGCACCAGCGCCGCCACTGCCTCCGTCACGAGCGCCGGCATGGCGGCCAGCGGACGGCCGATGGGCGGCGCGAGCAACAAGGTCTCGTATTGCTGGCGATGACCCGGCCAATAAGTGTCGAGCTCGGCACGCGTGACTTTGCGCACGTGCGGATTGCGCGGGTTGTTGTAGCGGAAGTCGAACACCAGGCACCAGCCGCCCGGTTTCAGGACGCGCCACATGTCCGCGGCCAGGCGCTGGCGCAATTCCGGATCCAGCACCGAGGAAATGACGGTATTCGCGCTGACGAGGTCGGCGCTGGCGGCGGGCAGGGCCGCCAGCGGGCCGCAATGCCAGCGCACTTCCGGCGCCGTGCGCGGCCGGGCCAGGTCGAGCCGGTCCTGCTGCAGTTCGGTGCCCAGCAGGTGAGCGGGCGTCGCGCCCCAGTCGATTAGCTGGCGCAGGAAGCCGCCGCTGCCACAGCCGACATCGACGGCGCGCACCTTGCCGAGGTCGGTGCCGACGGTGGCGGCCAGCATGCGCGCCACGACCCGCATGCGCATCGCGTGCTGCATGACGACGTCGGGCCGGTGCCAGGCGTAGCGTGCCAGCGCGGCGCCGCCATGCCAGCCGCGGTACACGCCCGCCAGGCGATCCTGTTCCCGTTGGTGGTCGAGTTGGGCATCCATGCAGCCATCCTCGCCCAGGCAATCGCATGCGGGTTTGCGCGCGCTCAGGCGTGCTTTCGATCTTCGTCAATTTGCTCATTGGCACTATGTGCCGAAGGGAATCATCCAGACTGGCCCCCCGGCCGCGCGACTTCGGGATTCCGGATAAAATCGTGGGCATTATCCAGACAGGACCCTCCATGAAAATCGCCTTCCTCGCCGATCCCTTATCGGGTTTCAAAATCTACAAGGACTCGACCTTTGCGATGATGCGCGAGGCGGCGCGGCGCGGCCACGAGATCTATGCCTTCGAGCAGCGCGACATGGCGCTCGAGCAGGGTGTCGTTTCGGCTGAAGTGCGGCGCATCCACCTGACCGGAGAGCAGGACGAGTGGTATCGCGCGGATGAGGCGCATGACCTGCGCCTGTCGAGTTTCGATGCCATCATCGAGCGCAAGGATCCGCCCTTCGACATGGAATATGTCTATGGGACTTATCTGCTGGAACTGGCGGAAAAGCAGGGCGCGCGCGTGTTCAACAAGCCTTCGGCGATCCGCGACCACAACGAGAAACTGGCCATCGGCCAGTTCAGCCAATTTACTTCGCCGACCCTGGTCACGTCTTCGGAAAAGCGCCTGCGCGCCTTCCACGCCCAGCATGGCGACGTGATCTTCAAGCCGCTCGACGGCATGGGCGGCACCGGCATCTTCCGCGTGAAGCATGACGCCATGAACCTGGGCGCCATCATCGAAACCCTGAGCGACAATGGAAAGCGCACCATTATGGTGCAAAAATATATTCCTGATATCGTCAAGGGCGACAAGCGCATTCTCGTGATCGGCGGTAAACCAGTCCCCTTCGCGCTGGCGCGCATCCCGCAAGGGACCGAAGTGCGCGGCAACCTGGCAGCTGGCGGCATCGGCGTCGCCCAGCCGATCACCGAGCGCGACCGTGAGATCGCCGAGACCCTCGGGCCGATGCTGGCCGAGCGTGGGCTGTTGCTGGTAGGATTAGACGTGATCGGCGATTTCCTGACCGAGGTGAATGTCACCAGCCCGACCTGCTTCCAGGAGATCACCGACCAGACCGGTTTCGACGTGGCGGCGATGTTCATCGACGCCGTCGAGGCTGCAACAGGAAAATGACATGGTAGGTATTTTGCTCCTGACCCACGCACCGCTGGGCCAGGCATTCATCGCGGCGGTGGCCCACGTGTTCCGTGGCCCAACCGAGCGTTTCGAGGCGATCGACGTTGCCGCCGACGAGGACACGCACGCCGTCAACGCACGGGCGCGCGAGGCGATCGCACGCCTGGACGAGGGCGACGGCGTGCTCGTGATCACCGACATCAAAGGTGGCACGCCGTCCAATTGCTGCAATTCGCTGGCGATCGATGGCCGCGTGGAAGTCATCGCCGGCATCAGCCTGCCGATGCTGCTGCGCGCGATCACCTACCGCAGAGACACGCTCGACGTGGTGGTGGAGATGGCGCTGGCCGGCGCGCAAAACGGCGCGGTACGCGTGGATAACCGTATCCGCGTCGGTTAGGAGCGCATGAAAAAGCCTCATGGCGGCGTTGCATCGTCTCGCCGTACTAGCGTACTGTCTTCGACGATGCGCCTTGCCCTGAGGCTTTTTCAAGCGCTCCAGGTTTAGAAGTACCCAGGATGCAGTTCTGACGATTGAAAAGAAAACGAAAACATGATTCAACAAGAACTTGAAATTATCAACAAACTGGGCTTGCATGCCCGCGCATCCGCCAAATTCACCCAGCTGGCCGCGAAGTACAAAAGCGAAGTCTGGCTCACCCGCAATGGCCGCCGCATCAACGCCAAGTCGATCATGGGCGTGATGATGCTGGCCGCCGG
Organism: Massilia sp. Mn16-1_5; assembly: GCF_004798585.1. Classification (GTDB taxonomy): domain Bacteria; phylum Pseudomonadota; class Gammaproteobacteria; order Burkholderiales; family Burkholderiaceae_D; genus Telluria. The sequence goes on along the minus strand of NZ_PPXQ01000020.1, from coordinate 17,854 downwards.
CAAGGGCGCGAAAGTCACCCTGGAGGCCGACGGCGCCGACGAACAGGACGCGATCACGGCACTGGCCGCCCTCGTCAACGACAAGTTCGGCGAAGGCGAGTAATGCCGGAATCGGGCCGCTACCGTTCGGGACCCTCGATGGCGTCGTTCACGCTCCACGGCATCCCCGTCTCGCGCGGAATTGCGATCGGGCGCGCGCACCTGCTCACGCCGGCCGCGCTCGACGTCAAGCACTACCTGGTCCCGGAAGAGCAGGTCGAAGCCGAAGTGAAACGCCTGCAGGACGCGATCGCCGAAGTGCACCGCAACCTGCAGGAACTGTGGACCGACCTGCCGAAGGATGCGCCGACCGAACTGGGCGCCTTCATCGACGTCCATGCGCTGATCCTGTCCGACCCGATGATTTCGGAAGCGCCGCTCGACATCATCCGCACGCGCCACTACAACGCCGAATGGGCGCTGGTGACCCAGATCGACGAGCTCTCGGCCCAGTTCGACGAGATCGAAGATCCCTACCTGCGCGAGCGCAAGCACGACATCCAGCAGGTCGCCGAGCGCGTTTTGAAAGTCCTGATGGGGACCGCCCTGAGCGTGCCGCCGGTGCTGGCCAGCGACGAGGGCTACCAGCCGCAGATGGTGGTGGTCGCCCACGACATCTCGCCGGCCGACATGCTGGCCTTCCGCGACCGCGCCGGCGAATCGCGCTCCTTCATCGGCTTCGTCACCGATGTCGGCGGCCAGAACTCGCACACGGCGATCGTCGCCCGTTCGCTCGACATCCCGGCGGCAGTGGGCATGAGCCAGGCCTCGCGCCTGATCGAACAGGACGACTGGGTCATCGTCGACGGCGACGCCGGCGTCGTGATCTGCAATCCGAGCCCGCTGGTGCTGGAACAGTACCGCGCGCGCCAGGCGGCGCTGACCAAGGCGAGAAAGCGCCTGCTCAAGCTCAAGAAAACGCCCGCCGTGACGAAAGACGGCACCGCGATCAAGCTGATGGCGAACATCGAGCTGCCCGACGACTGCCCGCATGCGCTCGACGCCGGCGCGACCGGCATCGGCCTGTTCCGCTCCGAATTCCTGTTCATGGGCCGCGGCGCCCACGGCCTGACGGCGCCCGACGAGGACGAGCAGTTCGAGCAGTACAAGCGCGCCGTGGTGGCGATGAAGGGCCGTCCGGTGACGATCCGCACGCTCGACGTGGGCGCCGACAAGCCGCTCGACACGACCGAGCACACGGCCCTGAATCCGGCGCTGGGACTGCGCGCGATCCGCTACTGCCTGGCCGAACCGCAGCTGTTCCTGACCCAGCTGCGCGCGATCCTGCGTGCCTCCGCCTTCGGCAAGGTGCGCATCCTGTTCCCGATGCTGGCGCACGCCTTCGAGATCGACCAGACCCTGAACATCCTGGAGCAGGCCAAGGCCCAGCTGCGCGAACAGAACGTCAAGTTCGACGAAGCGGTGGAAGTCGGCGCCATGATCGAGATCCCGGCCGCCGCGCTGGCGCTGCCGATGTTCGTGCGGCGCATGAACTTCCTCTCGATCGGCACCAACGATTTGATTCAATACACGCTGGCGATCGACCGCGTCGACTACGAAGTGGCGCACCTGTACGACCCGCTGCATCCGGCTGTCCTGCAGCTGATCGGCATGACGATCGCGGCAGGGCAGAAGGCCGGCATCGACGTCGCCGTGTGCGGCGAGATGGCGGGCGACATCAAGCTGACGCGCCTGCTGCTGGGCATGGGCCTGCGCGAATTCTCGATGCACCCGGCCCAGCTGCTGTCGGTGAAGCAGGAAATCCTGAACGCCGACCTGGCCCAGATCGCACCCCGAATGCGGCGCATCATGCGCTCGATGGAGCCGGGCGAGATCCTTGACGCGGTCGAACAGCTCCAGCTCACGTAATACCGTCCTACCGAAGGCGGCCATGATGTTAAAAGCGGCCGCCACACACATCATCAAGAAAGTCTCATGGGATCCATTGGAACCGTTTCTCCTTCAGCGATGCAGTTCGCCGAACCTTTGCTCCTGCAAAGCGGCGCGCAGATCGACAACTACACGCTGATGTACGAAACCTACGGCACGCTCAATGCCGACAAATCGAATGCGGTGCTGATCTGCCACGCATTGAACGCCTCGCACCACGTCGCCGGCACCTATGCCGACGCGCCGAAAAACCTCGGCTGGTGGGACAACATGGTCGGACCGGGCAAACCCGTCGACACCGACCGCTTCTTCGTCATCGGCGTCAACAACCTCGGCTCTTGCTTCGGCTCGACCGGCCCGATGCACCTTAACCCGGCCACCGGCAAGCCCTATGGCGCGGCGTTCCCGCTGCTGACGGTGGAGGACTGGGTCGCGGCCCAGGCGCGCCTGGCCGATCGCCTCGGCATCGAACAGTTCGCGGCCGTGATGGGCGGCTCGCTCGGCGGCATGCAGGCCCTCTCATGGAGCATCATGTTCCCCGAGCGCCTGCGCCACTGTATCGTGATCGCCTCGACCCCGAAGCTCTCGGCCCAGAACATCGCCTTCAACGACGTCGCGCGCCAGGCCATCCTCACCGACCCGGACTACCACGGCGGCGATTTCTACGAGCACGGCGTGGTGCCGAAGAACGGCCTGAAAGTGGCACGCATGGTCGGCCACATCACCTACCTGTCGAACGACGACATGGCGGAAAAATTCGGCCGCAAGCTGCGTAACGCCGCCGAATCGAACGATTACAAATTCGACTTCGGCATCGACTTCGAGATCGAGTCCTACCTGCGCTACCAGGGCGACAAGTTCTCGGAGTACTTCGACGCGAACACTTACCTCCTGATCACCAAGGCGCTCGACTACTTCGACCCGGCGCGCGAGCATGGCGGCGACCTCACGAAAGCGCTGGCATCGACCCGCGCCCAGTTCCTGATCGCCTCCTTTACCACCGACTGGCGCTTCTCGCCGGAGCGCAGCCGCGAGATCGTGGAAGCCCTGATCTCGAACCGGCGCCAGGTCACCTACGCCGAGATCGACGCGCCGCACGGGCACGACGCCTTCCTGCTGGAAGACGCGCGCTACATGGGCGTGGTGCGGGCCTATTACGACCGCATCGCCGAACAACTGGCAGGGGAGGCCGCATGAAGTTCGAAGACTTGACGACGCTGCGCCCCGACCTGGCCTTCATCGCGCACTGGGTGAGCGACGGCGCCCATGTGCTGGACGTCGGCTGCGGCGACGGCGCCATGCTGCGCTACCTGGAAAAGGGCAAGCGCTGCACCGGCTACGGCATCGAGATCGCCGACGACAAGGTGCTGGAAAGCACCCGCCGCGGCATCAACGTGATCCAGCACGACATGGAAGCGGGCCTCGGCCTGTTCGGCGACAATTCCTTCGACACGGTGCTGTGCCTTTCCTCGCTGCAGATGATGCAGCACGTCGAGGCCCTGCTGCGCGACATCGTGCGCGTGGGGACGGAGGCGATCGTCTCCTTCCCGAACTTCGCCTACTGGCCGCACCGCGTCGCGCTTTTAAAAGGCCGCATGCCGGTCTCGCGCTCGCTGCCGTACCAGTGGTACGACACCCCGAACGTGCGCTGCGCAACGATCTATGACTTCAAGGAGCTGGCGGAGGAGTGCGGTCTCGAGGTGCTGGACTACGTGGCGCTGGCCGAGGGCAAGCCGGTCAGTTTCCTGCCGAACCTGCGCGGGAGCCTGGCGGTGTTCAGGCTGCGCAAGAAAGCAAAGCGCGGGTGAGGAATCGTGCGGTCCCATCGGCGCTTTTCTGAGACGATGCTGTTGACAAAAACAGCACATCGGTTACCAACATGAAGAAACTTAAACACCTTACCCTCTGCATCGCGCTGCTGACCAGTCTTGCCGGCGTCAGCCCGGCGCAGGCCCAGAAAGAGCAGGTCGTCCAGGACGGCATCGCCGTCAAGCCGCTCTCGCGCGTGCGCGTGCTGGTTCCGGAAGAGCAGATGAACGAAGCGGCGGCCCAGCAGTACCGCGAGATGCTGTCGCAGGCGCAACAAAAAGGCGCGCTGGTGCCGGCCACCGATCCGCAGACCAAGCGGGTACGCGGCGTCGCCCAACGCATCATTCCCTATGCGCCGCGCTGGAATGCCAACGCCAAGGACTGGAACTGGGAAGTCAACCTGTTCGATTCGCCCCAGGTGAATGCCTTCTGCATGCCGGGCGGGCGCATCGGCGTATTCACCGGCATTATCAACCAGCTGAAACTGACCGACGACGAAATGGCCGCCATCATCGGCCATGAAGTTGCCCACGCACTGCGCGAGCACGGCCGCGAGCGCACCGCCAAATCCGGCATCACCTCGATGGTCGCGCGCGGCGCCGGCGCGCTCGGCTCGGCCATCTTCGGCATCGACCCGAACATCACGAATACCGTGACCGGCATGATCGGCCAAGGCGTGGTCCTGAAATTCTCGCGCGACGAAGAGCGCGAGGCCGACCTGGTGGGCCTCGACATCGCGGCCCGCGCCGGCTACGACCCGCGTGCGGGGATCGCCCTGTGGCGCAAGATGGCGATGCTGAACAAGGGCGCGCCGCCCGAGTTCCTGTCCACCCACCCGGGCGGCGAAACCCGCATCAAGGACATGGAACAGCACATGAACGTGCTGCTGCCGCTGTATGCGCGCAGCAAGGGCACCAGCGTGAATCGCCTGCCGCCTTACCGCACCAACGTCGCTATCCGATAAATGGGTCACCAGGCAGAAGCCAACTCCTATGTCCCGCTGCCGGTCCGCAACGGCGTCGCGCCCAGCTACCTGTGGCTGACCGAGACGCTGGCCGGCGGCATGCTGCGTTTTCTGACGGAGCGCTTCCCGGACGTCGCGCGCGAGTCCTGGGCCGCGCGCCTGCAGCGCGGCGAAGTCGTCGACGCGACGGGAAAACCGCTGCAAGCGGACAGCCATGTCCGCCAGGGCATGCGCATCTGGTATTACCGCGAGCTGGACGAACCTGAAACGCCGATCCCGTTCAAGGAGCGCATCCTGTTCCAGGACCAGCACCTGCTGATCGTCGACAAGCCGCATTTCCTGCCGATGATCCCGACCGGACGCTTCCTGCACGAGACCCTGCTGGTGCGCCTGAAAGCCCAGCTGGAACTGCCGCACCTGGTCCCGATCCACCGCCTCGACCGCGAAACGGCCGGCGTCGTGATCTTCTCGCACAACCCGGATACGCGCGGCAAGTACCAGTCGATGTTCCAGAAGCGGGTGGTGAAAAAAGTGTACGAGGCGCTGGCGGGGCCGATCGCGGGGAGGGAATTCCCTTTTACTTACCGCAGCCGCATGCAGGATGCGGCGCAGTTTTTCGTCAGCGAAGAGGTGCCGGGCGAGCCGAATTCGGAAACGCTGATCGAGGTCGTCGAGCGCCGCGGCGATGTCGTGCGCTACCGCCTGCACCCGCACACGGGTCGCAAGCACCAGCTGCGCCTGCACCTGTCGTCGCTCGGCGCACCGATCCTGAACGACGCCTTTTATCCGGTGGCGCTGCCCTGCAAGGGCGACGATTTTTCAGCGCCGCTGCAGCTGCTGGCGCGCACGATCAGTTTCGAGGACCCACTGACCGGAGAGACGCGTACGTTCAGCAGTGAACGTACGCTCGATTGGCCTGCCTGATTACAAGTGGTAGTCGATGATCAGGGGAGCGTGGTCCGAGAAACGCTCGTCCTTGTAGACCGACACCGTATGCGCCTTGGCCGCAATGCCCGGGGTCGCGACGTGGTAATCGATGCGCCAGCCCACGTTCTTCGCGTAGGCCTGGCCGCGGTTGCTCCACCAGGTGTAGTCGGCCGCTTCCGGCGCCACGGTGCGGTGCACGTCGACCAGGCCCAGTTCGTCGAACAGGCGCGTCATCCAGGCGCGTTCTTCCGGCAGGAAGCCCGAGTTCTTCTGGTTGCTCTTCCAGTTTTTGAGGTCGATTTCCTTGTGCGCGATATTCCAGTCGCCGCAGATGACGACTTCGCGGCCCTCGGCCTTCAGCTCCTGCAGGTGCGGCAGGAAGACTTCCATGAAGCGGAACTTCGCCAGCTGGCGCTCGGGCGAGGACGAACCCGAAGGGCAGTACACCGAAATCACGGTGAGATTGCCGAAATCGCAGCGGGTGTAGCGGCCTTCGGCGTCGAATTCCTCGCAGCCGAAGCCGATGCGCTTGTTGTCCGGCGCCAGGCGGCTATACACGCCGGTGCCCGAATACCCCTTCTTTTCGGCGTAGTGGAAATGGCCATGGTAGCCGTGCGGACGGAGGAATTCCTCGGTCATGTCGGCTTCCTGGGCTTTCAGTTCCTGTACGCAGATGAAGTCGGCGTCGGCATTCGCGAGCCAGTTGAAAAAACCTTTCTTGTGCGCCGAACGGATGCCGTTCAGGTTGGCGGAAATAATTCGTGGCATGGATCAAAGAAGAGAAGTGGGTCGGAAGGTCCGCGATTCGGCCCGCAGTGCGGCAGGGCAGTAGTGTAGCGCTTTTTATCTGTTGCCGGCAGGCCATACCTTTGTTGCACTGTGTGTACAGCTCTGCCGTGCATGGCATTCCTTACAGGCACCATCTGTTAAACTTGATCCTTATGGCCGGACACATTGCGTGCGCGGCAGCAACCAAGGGGAAAGACAACAGTGCTCATTCAAGACGACGCAGCGCCGCTGGAGAACCATGATGAAAACGCGCATATCGTGCGTTTCTACGATGACAATGCTCGCCTGGTCGACGAGGTTGCCGGGTTCGTCGATGCCGCCTTGTCGATCGGCGGCGCCGGTCTTGTCATTGCGACACCGGAGCACGCGCAAGCCCTGTGCGCGCGCCTGAAGCACGGCGATGCCGCCGGCACGCGCCTGGTCTTCCTGGACGCACGCGACACGCTCGAGCGCCTGATGGTCGCCGGCGAACCGGATGGCGAGCGCTTCAAGGCCATCATCCGTGCTGCCTGCGCACAGCTGGGCAAGCATGCCGGTACCCTGCACGCCTTCGGCGAAATGGTCGCCCTGCTGTGCGCCGACGGCAACTACAGCGCCGCGGTCCGCCTCGAGCAGCTGTGGAACGAACTGGGCGAAGAGATGCGCTTTTCCCTGTTCTGCGCCTATCCCTGGGAGGCTTTCCCGAACGCCGACTTCGCCGCCCGCTTCGACCAGGTCTGCGCCGCCCACCAGCATGCGTGCACCCAGTCCGTGGATGGCGTGCTGCACGACGTGATGGGCAAGCCGCTCGAACTCGTCAGGCTCGAACGCAAGGCGCGCGCGCTGGACGAGGAAGTGGCGCGCCGCCAGGAAGCCGAGCGCGCCCTGCAGCGGCGCGAGGAGGAGCTGAACGATTTCGTCGAGAACGCCGCCGAAGGCCTGCACAAGGTCGGCGCGGACGGCACCATCCTGTGGGCCAACAAGGCCGAGCTGCAGATGCTCGGCTACGGCTGGGAAGAATACGTCGGCCGCCATATCGCCGACTTCCACGTCGACGCCGACGTCATCGACCATATCCTGAAGACGCTGCTCTCCGGCGGCACCCTGATCGACCAGCCGGCGCGCCTGCGTTGCAAGGACGGCTCGGTCAAGCACGTCCTGATCAGCTCGAACGGCTGCATGGATGGCGGTACCCTGCGCTACACGCGCTGCTTCACGCGCGACGCCACCGAACGCCACCAGCGCGACGAAGCGCTGCTCCGCCTGGAGCGCGCCCACGCCGAGCGCGAGCGCCTGCTCGACGAGCTGACCACGGCCAACCGCACCAAGGACGAATTCCTGGCCATGCTCGGCCACGAACTGCGCAACCCGCTGTCGCCGATCGTCACCGCCCTGCAGCTGATGCGCATGCGCGAGGAAAGCGCGGCGCTGCGCGAGCGCGAGATTATCGAGCGCCAGGTCGAGCACCTGGTGCGCCTGGTGGACGACCTGATGGACGTGGCGCGCGCCACGCGCGGCCAGATCGAACTGAAGTCCGAACGCGGCGACCTGGCCGTCCCGCTGGCAAAAGCGGTCGAGATGGCCAGCCCGCTGCTCGAGCAGCGCGGCCACCATTTGTCCGTCGAGGTCGAAGCAGGCATGGACTGGGAAGGCGATCCGATGCGCCTGGCGCAGGTGGTGTCGAACCTGCTCACCAACGCCGCGCGCTACACCGAAAACGGTGGCGCGGTGACGCTGTCGGCCCGGCGCGACGGCGCCGGCTGGCTGCGCATTGCTGTCAAGGACAACGGCATCGGCCTGGCGCCCGAGGTGCTGCCCCAGGTCTTCGGCCTGTTCTTCCAGGGTAAGCGCAGCGTCGACCGCGTCGAAGGCGGCCTGGGCATCGGCCTGGCGCTGGTGAAGAACATCGTCGAGCTCCATGGCGGCACGGTCGAAGCGCGCAGCGCAGGCCTGGGGCAGGGCAGCGAATTCATCGTGCGCCTGCCGGTGCACGCGCTGGCGCCAAGCAGTGAGCCAGAGGCGGCCGCGGGGCCGCTACCGGCCGCCACAGGCCGGCGCTTCATGGTGGTCGACGACAACGCCGATGCGGCCGAGACGCTGGGCATGCTGCTCTCCGTGCACGGGCACGAGGTCAGCGTCTTCAACGATCCGGTCAGCGCATTGGAAGCGGCACCGCGCCTGCGCCCGGACATCGCCGTGCTCGATATCGGCCTGCCTGTCCTCGACGGCTACGAACTGGCCACGCGCCTGCGCGCGCTGCCCGGTTTGAAAGGCTGCCGCCTGATCGCGCTGTCGGGCTACGGCCAGGACGGCGACCGTGAGCGCAGCGAAGCCGCCGGCTTCGAGCGCCACCTGGTCAAGCCGATCACGCCCGAGCAGGTGGCGCGCCTGGCCGAAGAGTGAAAACGCCGGTAAGCGTCGTTTTCACGGCCGGCGCAGATTAAAATACGCTCTTTCGAATACAGGGAGAGCCGTGTGAACAATCTGCGCCAGGAGTTTATTGCGTTTTCGGTCGAGACCGGAGTCTTGAAATTCGGTCAATTCACGACCAAGGCCGGGCGGCTCTCGCCTTATTTCTTCAACGCCGGCCTGTTCCACGACGGCGCCACGCTGGGCCGGCTGGCCCAGTTCTACGCCCAGACCCTGCTCGATTCCGGCGTCGAGTTCGACATGCTGTTCGGCCCGGCCTATAAAGGCATCACGCTGGCCAGCGCCACCGCCGTCGCCCTGGCCGCCAAGGGCCGCAATACCTCGTATGCATACAACCGCAAGGAAGCCAAGGACCACGGCGAAGGCGGCACCATCGTCGGCGCAGGCCTCAAGGGCAAGGTCGTGATCGTCGACGACGTGATCTCGGCCGGCACCTCGGTACGCGAATCGGTCGCCATGATCCGCGCCGCCGGCGCGGAACCTGCCGCCGTGCTGATCGCGCTCGACCGCATGGAACGCTCGGGCAAGGACGACGCCTTGTCGGAAGGCTCGGCGGTGCAGCAGGTGGCGCAGGAGTTCGGCATTCCGGTGATCTCGATCGCCAACCTGGACGACCTGTTTACTTACCTGTCGGGCGAAGGCGCCGGCGCTGAACTGGGGCAGCACAAGGAGGCGGTGGCGGCGTATCGCACGCGTTACGGCGTCTGAGCGATGAGGCGCCTGCTTGCGGCGGGGCTGGCGCTGCTGTGCGCGGCATCGGCGGCGGGTGCCGCCTGTCCGGGCGCCGACGCCTGGCAGGCAGCCCATCCGCAGGAGTCGGACGAAGCGCTGGCTGCGCGCGACGACGCGCGCAGCTTCACCCATCCCGCCCTGCGCGCCGAACTGGCCGAGCGCGTCGCGCGCGACCAGAAGGCGCGCATCGCGTATCTTGCCGACCGCAGCGATGAAGCCGCCGCACGGGCCGTCAACCGCATCGACGACGACAACCTGCGCTGGCTGCACGCGCTGGTGCGCGCGCAGGATTTCCCGAGCGCGCGCCAGGTCGGCGAGCAGGGCGTGCAGCATGCCTGGCTGCTGGCCCAGCATGCCGATATCGCTCCGAAGTTCCAGGCGGCCCTGCTGCCCGTGATGATGCTGCGCGCGGCCGACGGCGAACTGCCGCTGAGCGATTTTGCGCGCTTCAGCGACCGCGTGCTGAAAGCGCAAGGCAAGCCGCAGCGCTACGGCACCCAGTTCAGCCCGGAGGAGTGGGCCACGCCGCATTTCGGCTTGCCGGACGAGGCCAGCGTGCAGGCGGTCGAAGCGAACCGGCGCGCACTGGGCGTGATGCCGCTGGCCGATTACGTGTGCATGATGAGCGAGGCGAGGAAGCCGCGGTGAGCGCTCTCCCTGCAAGAGCGCGGCCGGACATCAGAGAAGCGCGGCGGGGATCGTCGCCGCTTCGCGGGCCAGGAATACCAGGCGCTGGGCCTGCTGGTTGATGAACGCCGCGATCTGCGCGACGAACGCAGGTTCCTCGTCCTGATATGCGTTCGAGCGCGCCAATTCGACAGCGGCGGTACTGGCCGCATTGGCCAGGCGCTCTGCCTCGCGCCGCATCAGCTTGCGGTCGATGCCGCAACGTGCGGCGAAGTCTGCGAGGGCAAACGGCGTGACCTCGTCCAATGTGAACGCATCGCCGTATGCCATTGCGAGGTCGGTATCGATGTGCGCATACTGGACCAGGCTGACCAGGTCATACCAGGGCGCCGGTTCGAGGTAGCCCCCCGGGCCGACAAAGAACGAGAAGTTCTTGCCGTGTGCATCGCTGTTCCCGATCAGGAACTGGAACAGCGCCCAGCGCAGCATCGCCAGCCTGGCCAGTGCCTTGTTGGCCGTCAGCCCGCCAAGGCCGAACAGGCGCTCGAAACTCATGCCTTCGCGAATATCGCGCACGGCGGCTTCCTTCCCGAGATTGCGCTCGTACTTGAAGCTGACGGGCAGGTCGCAGGCCTGGCAGGCATCGACCATGTGGCGGCGCTGGACGCGTGCTTCTCCATTTTGCTCCTGCACGATACGGTCGAAACGGCGCACGACCAGCACCGGGCGAGGCGTACGCAGCAACTGGACCTCGGCCGCGGGCAAGCCGATGCGGCGCGCAAGCGTCATGCAGAAGTGTTCGTTGACCGCCAGGTGCGGCAGCCGGGGGGAGGCAAGGTCGGGTTTCAGGATATGGGTCGATGCCAGGCGCGGGCCTTCGACCAGGAACAGGCGTCCGCCCTGTTCGAGCGGCGCGTCGAGGTAGACCAATAGCTTGTCCTGAACGCCCGCGACCGACATACGTACCTTGCCGTCCCATACCGTGAACGGCATGTCGCGGTCCGCGATGCGCGCGTCCAGTTCCGTGACCGGAATTTCGCGCTTCTCGTGTCCGGCCGAAGCCGTAGCGATGCCTTCCTGCGTGTCCTGGAAGCGTAGTACGCCGGCGGTTTCCTGGCCAAGTGCGCGAATCAGGCCGAACACATTCGACCTGGCGAGGCCATTGGTGGCGATGGCCACATCCAGGGCATGCCCTTCCGGCAGCAGGTGTTCGATGAAGCGCTTGATCGAACGCGAATCGTATCCATGCCCCGCCGCGGCAAGCGGCAAGGACGGCGACAAGGGAAAAGCCCCCGGATTGCCGAGCCATGCAGGGGTATAGGTCAAGGCCCACGCATCCGGCAGCGGGTCGTGCCCGATGTGCGCCATCAGGGACTCGCCGGCGTAGACCTCGAGCTCGAATCTCACGAGCTCTCTCCTGCCTTACCCGGCAGGATTGCCGGCCGGGCGGAGTGCGCCCAGGGATGCTCCTTGGGTACGACGAGCAATGCCAGGCCAAGGCCATCGAGCACTGCCAGTGCCTTGTCCAGGCGTACGCTGCCCTGGCCGTTTTCGAGCCGCGACATCAGATCGACCGATACGCCGAGCAGTCCTGCTGCGTCATCGATACGCAACTGCTGAGCTCGGCGTCGCTGTCGCACCAAAGGACCCAGCTCATCGGGGGAAACAAGAAGGGCAGGTAGGGCGTTCATGGTCATTGTTTCGGAAATTCAGAAATAATGTCCAGTATAGCTGCACTTTTGAAGCATTTTCTGAAATTCCGAAATTTTTTGTTTTACAACGCATCGAGTACTGATATTTCTGAAAGTCCGAAACATCGTGGCTTGTGCGGGCATAAAAAAACCGGAGCATGCTCCGGCTTTTTGTCGATACAGGCTGTCTCAACCCGCCAGCTTCTTCTTGAGCAGCTCCGTCACCTGCGCCGGATTCGCCTTGCCCTTCGAGGCCTTCATGGTCTGGCCGATCAGCGCGTTGATCGCCGCTTCCTTGCCGGCGCGGTACTGCTCGACCGATTTCGCATTCGCGGCCAGCACCTCGTCGACGATCGCTTCCAGTGCGCCCGTGTCCGAGATCTGCTTCAGGCCCTTCTGTTCGATCACGATGTCGGCCAGGTTCTCGTCCGTCGATTTCGCTTCCCACATGGCCGCGAAGACTTCCTTGCCGGCCTTGTTCGAGATCGTGCCGTCGGCGATGCGCTTGATGAGCAGCGCCAGTTGCGATGCTTCGACCGGCGATTCGGTGATCTCGACGCCTTCGCGGTTCAGGGTCGAGGAGACGTCGCCCATCATCCAGTTGGCGATCGCCTTGGCGTTTTCCTTGCCGGCTTTCGCGACGACGGCTTCGTAGTAGTTCGCCATCGCCTGCGAGGAGGTGAGGATCAGGCTGTCGTATTCCGGCAGGCCGTAGTCGCCGGTGAAGCGCTGGCGCATGGCTTCCGGCAGTTCCGGCATGTCGGCCTTGATACGCTCGATCCACTCTTCCGAGATCATCAAAGGCGGCAGGTCCGGGTCGGGGAAGTAGCGGTAGTCCTGCGCGTCCTCTTTCGAGCGCATGGCGCGGGTTTCCTTCCGGTCCGGGTCCCACAGGCGGGTGGCCTGCTGGACCTTGCCGCCGTCTTCGATCAGCTCGATCTGGCGCCGCACTTCGTAGTGGATCGCCTCTTCCATGAAGCGGAAGGAGTTCAGGTTCTTGATCTCGCAGCGGGTGCCGAATTCCTGCTGGCCCAGCGGACGTACCGAGACGTTGACGTCGCAGCGGAAGGAGCCTTCCTGCATGTTGCCGTCGCAGACGCCGAGCCACATCACCAGCGAGTGCAGGGCTTTCGCGTAGGCCACCGCTTCGGCGGCGCTGCGCATTTCCGGCTCCGAGACGATCTCGAGCAGCGGCGTGCCGGCGCGGTTCAGGTCGATGCCGGTCATGCCGGCATAGTCCTCGTGCAGCGACTTGCCGGCATCCTCCTCCAGGTGTGCCCGGGTCAGGTTGACGGTCTTCGTCTCCAGCTTGCCATCCTTCTCGTAGCCGAAGGTGATCGTACCGCCCTGGACCACGGGGTCTTCGAACTGGCTGATCTGGTAGCCCTTCGGCAGGTCCGGATAGAAGTAGTTTTTACGGGCGAAGACCGACTGCGGCGCGATCTTCGCGCCCACTGCCAGGCCGAAGCGGATCGCGCGCTCGACGGCGCCCTTGTTCATTACGGGCAGCACGCCCGGCAGGGCCAGGTCCACGGGGCTGGCCTGCGTGTTCGGCTCGGCGCCGAACTGGATCGAGCTGCCGCTGAAGATTTTCGAATTGGTCGTGAGCTGGACGTGGTTCTCAAGACCGATGACGACTTCCCATTGCATGGTGTTCTCTCTTTGTATTCTCTGTGCTGGCGCTGGTTGAACGCGTGGGCGGGAGACCCGCCCACCTTACGTTTTAGACGCCTTCAGGCGCGCGTTGGTGCCAGTCGGTCGCCAGCTGGTACTGGTGCGCGACGTTCAGCAGCTTCGCTTCGCTGAAGTAGTTGCCGATGATTTGCAGGCCGACCGGGCGCTTGCCGTTCTTCTCGCCTGCGCCGAAGCCGCAAGGAATCGACATGCCGGGCAGGCCGGCCAGGCTGGTCGACAGCGTGAAGATGTCGGCCAGGTAGTTGGCGACCGGGTCGTTCGTCTTCGAACCCGCGTCCCAGGCGACGCTCGGCGCGACCGGGCCCATGATGACGTCGCACTTGTCGGTGAACGCGGCCTGGAAGTCGTCGGCGATCAGGCGGCGGATCTTCTGCGCCTGCACGTAGTAGGCGTCGTAGTAGCCATGGCAGAGCACATAGGTGCCGACCATGATGCGGCGCTGGACTTCGCGGCCGAAACCTTCGGCGCGGGTCTTCTTGTACATGTCGGCCAGGTCCTTGTACTCGCTGGCGCGGTGGCCGTAGCGCACGCCGTCGAAGCGCGACAGGTTCGAGGAGGCCTCGGCCGGGGCGATGATGTAGTAGGTCGGGATCGACAGCGCGGTTTTCGGCAGCGAGATGTCGACGAGCGTTGCGCCCAGTTTCACGAACTGGTCCAGCGCGGCGCGCACGGCGGCTTCGACGTCGGCGGCCAGGCCTTCGCCGAAGTACTCGCTCGGCACGCCGATGCGCAGGCCGTTCAATGGCTTGTCGAGGTCGCGGGTAAAATCTTCGTGCAGGTTGCCTTGTTCAGGCGTCAGGCTGGTCGAGTCGCGGCCGTCGTGGCCGACCATTTCATTGAGCAGCAGGGCGCAGTCTTCGGCCGTCTGCGCCATCGGGCCGCCCTGGTCGAGCGAGGAGGCGAAGGCGATCATGCCGAAGCGCGAGACGCGGCCGTAGGTCGGCTTGATGCCGGTGACGCCGCAGAAGGCGGCCGGCTGGCGGATCGAGCCGCCGGTGTCGGTGGCGGTCGCGGCCGGCGCCAGGCGCGCGGCGATCGCGGCGGCCGAGCCGCCCGAGGAGCCGCCCGGCACGGCCAGGGCGTCCCACGGGTTCTGCACCGGACCGAAAGCCGAGTTCTCGTTGGCCGAGCCCATCGCGAATTCGTCGCAGTTCACCTTGCCGAGCGTGACCATGCCGGCCGCGTTGAAGCGCTCGACGACGGTCGCGTCGAAGGGGCTGACGTAGTTGGCCAGCATCTTCGAACCGGCAGTCGTGCGCCAGTCGCGCGTGACGAAGATATCCTTATGGGCGATCGGCACGCCGGTCAGGGGGCCGGCGCTGCCCTCGGCAATGCGCGCGTCGGCCGCGGCTGCCTGGGCCAGCGACAGGGCCGGGTCGACGTGCAGGAAGGCGTTGTGGCCGCTGGCGGCGATGCGGTCGAGGAAGTGGCGCGTGAGCTCGGTGCTCGACACCTGTTTCGCCTGCAGCAGCGCGGACAGTTCTTTGATGGTCTTGTTATGCATGGTGCGTACTCTGTTCGTGAGGGCAGGGTTACTCGATCACCTTCGGCACCAGGTACAAACCGTCCTGGGCCTTTGGCGCAGGCGCCTGGTAGTCGTCGCGGCGGTTTTCCTCCGTGACCACGTCTTCGCGCAGGCGCAGCGGCAGCGCGAGGATGGCGGCCAGCGGATGCGACAACGGCGCAACACCGCTGGTGTCGACCGCCTGCATCTGTTCGGCCAGGGCGAAGATGCCGTTCAACTCGCCCAGTGCGGTCTCGGCATGGGCATCGTCCATCTCGAGCTGCGCCAGGTTGGCGATGCGTTTTACGTCTGAAAGAGTCAGGGACATGGCAAAAAGGCGCGGCGCGGGCCGCGTTCAAAATGTGGTTGGGCGGATAACGGAATTGGGCGCTGCGCTGTTGAACGCCTTGCTACGGTCGATAAAACCTTGTTAATCCCGTCGATCTCGCTTCAGGAACTAGAGGGGAAAACCCCCTGTTTTCAGCGTTTAATCGGCAAATTATAAGGTAGAATGGCGGGCTAATGCGTGGTCTGCGCCGAATGAGCGCGGCCCGTATAGGAAAAGACCGCGGGGCGCGAAGCAGGCGCAGGTGCGGCGAGGATTCCCGATTAAATTTTTACGCGCGGTTTCGCGCATCAGGACACACATGTTTGGTTCTTTACGCAGTTACTTCTCGAACGACCTGGCAATCGACCTGGGTACCGCCAATACGCTGATCTATGTGCGCGGCCAGGGCATCGTGCTGGACGAACCATCGGTCGTCGCGATCCGCCAGCAGGGCGGCCCGAACGGCAAGAAGACGATCCAGGCGGTCGGCAAGAAAGCCAAGCAGATGCTGGGCAAGGTGCCGGGCAATATCGAAGCGATCCGTCCGATGAAGGATGGCGTCATCGCCGACTTCACCGTCACCGAAGAGATGCTCAAGCAGTTCATCCGCATGGTGCACGATTCGAAGTTCTTCCGTCCGTCGCCGCGCATCATCATCTGCGTGCCTTGCGGTTCGACCCAGGTCGAGCGCCGCGCGATCCGCGAATCGGCGCTGGGCGCCGGCGCCTCGCAGGTCTACCTGATCGAAGAGCCGATGGCGGCCGCGATCGGCGCCGGCCTGCCGGTATCGGATGCGACCGGCTCGATGGTGGTCGACATCGGCGGCGGCACCACCGAAGTGGGCATCATCTCGCTGGGCGGCATGGTCTATAAAGGCTCGGTGCGCGTGGGCGGCGACAAGTTCGACGAAGCCATCGTCAACTACATCCGCCGCAACTACGGCATGCTGATCGGCGAACAGACCGCCGAAGCGATCAAGAAGGCCATCGGTTCGGCCTTCCCGGGTTCGGAAGTCAAGGAAATGGAAGTCAAGGGCCGCAACCTGTCCGAAGGCATCCCGCGCGCGTTCACCATCTCGTCGAACGAGATCCTGGAAGCGCTGACCGACCCGCTGAACAACATCGTCTCGGCCGTCAAGAACGCCCTCGAGCAGACCCCGCCGGAACTGGGCGCCGACATCGCCGAGAAGGGCATGATGCTGACCGGCGGCGGCGCGCTGCTGCGCGACCTGGACCGCCTGCTGATGGAAGAGACCGGCCTGCCGGTGCTGGTGGCCGAAGATCCGCTGACCTGCGTGGTGCGCGGTTCCGGCATGGCGCTGGAACACAATGACAAGCTGGGTTCGATCTTCTCGTACGAATAAAGAAGCCTTCGGCTCGATCGTGCAAGACCCTGGGCAGGCCGCCGGTGCAATACCGGCCGCCTGCCTGCGCTGATTCTGGGCGGATGCTCCGCCATTATTGAAATTCATGGATTACAGTCCTCCGCCGCTTTTCAAACAGGGCGCCCCCGCACGGGTCAAGGTGACGGTATTCGCGCTGGTGTCGCTGGTGCTGCTGGTGGTCGATGCGCGCATGCACGTGCTCACCACCGTGCGCCAGGTCGCCGCCACCGTGCTCTATCCGCTGCAGATGGCCGCGCTGATGCCGCGCGACGCCGTCTCCAGCATGGGCGGCTATTTTTCCTCGCTCTCGAGCTTGCAGAATGAAGTGCGCGAGCTGAAGAACCAGCAGGTCGCGCAGGCCCAGGCGATGCAGGAGGCCCAGCTCCAGACGGCGGAGAACGCCCACCTGCGGCGCCTGCTGGAGGCGCGCGAGCACCTGCCGGTGCAGTCGATCATGGGCGAGATCCTGTACGACGCACGCGATCCCTCGACCCGCCGCATCGTCCTCGACCGCGGCTCGCGCAATGGCGTGCAGCTCGGCCTGCCGGTGATCGACAACGCCGGCGTCATCGGCCAGGTCACCCGCGTCTTCCCCTTTACTTCCGAAGTCACCCTGCTGACCGACCGCGAGCAGGCCATTCCCGTGCAGGTGCTGCGCTCGGGCCTGCGCAGCATCGCCTATGGCCGCGGACGCTCGGGCCTGCTCGACCTGCGCTTCGTGGCGCCCGATGCCGACATCCAGGTCGGCGACGTGATCGTCACCTCGGGCCTGGACGGCATGTACCCGGCCGGCCTCGCGGTCGCCAAGGTGGTGCAGGTCGAGAAGGTCGCCGCCGGCGCCTTCGGCCGTGTGGTCTGCCAGCCGCTGGGCGGCGTCGACCGTAATCGCCAGCTGCTGATCGTGATGTCGCAGGCTGCACGCGAACCGCGTCCGGCCGATCTTCCGGCACCGCCCGCGCATGCCGGCGCGCGCCGCAACCTGCCGAAGATGGAGCCGGTTCCGGCGCCGCCGCTGCCGGCCGCGCCGCTGCCGGCGCAGGGCGTGCCGGTGCAGCAGCAGGGCGTC
>NZ_PPXQ01000001.1 GCF_004798585.1 Massilia sp. Mn16-1_5 | reverse complement strand
CCCGGACGCTTGGGCGCCACGCGCGGGCCGGAGGCGGCACGGGCCGCTTCCAGCGCGGCATTGATCGCGGCGCGCGCCGAGTTCATGGCGGGTGCCGGATTGGCCGGCGGCGGTGGTGCGGCCGGGCGCTACGGCGCGGCGGCAGGCGCTTGCGCGGCCGGCGCTGCTGCCGGGCTGGCGGCTGGTGCGGCGGCACGCGCCGCCGGTGCCTGCGCCCGCGGCGCTGCTGCCGCAACGGGCGCGGCGATACGTTCCGCACCGCCCTGCCCCGGCCGGAAGGCCAGCATGCGCAGCAGGGTCATCGTAAACCCGGCGTACTCGTCCGGTGCCAGGCCGATCTCGTTGCGGCCGTGCACGGCGATCTGGTAGAAGAGCTGTACTTCCTGCGGATCGAAGGCCGCGGCCAGGCGCTGGATGTCGCTGAGCTCCGGCAGGTCCTGCGGCACGGCGTTGGGTACCGATTGCGCCAGCGCGATCCGGTGCAGCAAGGTGCCGAGATCCTGCAGCGCGCCGTTGTACGACAGGCTGCGGCTGGCCATCTCGTCGGCCACGGCCAGCAGGTCGGCGCCGTTTTCGTTCGCCAAAGCGTCGAGCAGGCGCACCAGGTAGGACTGGTCGAGCGCCCCCAGCATGCCCTGCACCGCATCCAGGGTGACGGCGCCGGCCGCATAGGCGATCGCCTGGTCGGTCAGCGAGAGCGCGTCGCGCATCGAGCCGTGCGCGCCTTGCGCCAGCAGGCGCAGGGCCGGCTGTTCGAACGTTACGCCTTCCTGGCCCAGGATGTTTTCCAGGTGGCCGACGATGTGGCCGGGAGGCATCTGCTTCAGGTTGAACTGCAGGCAGCGCGACAGCACCGTGACCGGGATCTTTTGCGGATCGGTGGTGGCGAGGATGAACTTGACGTGCTCGGGCGGTTCCTCGAGCGTCTTCAGCATCGAATTGAACGCGTGGTTTGTAAGCATGTGCACCTCGTCGATCATGTAGACCTTGAAGCGCGCATTGCTCGGTGCGTAGACGGCCTGCTCGAGCAGCTGGGCCATCTCGTCGACGCCGCGGTTGGAGGCGGCGTCCATCTCGATATAGTCGACGAAGCGGCCGGCGTCGATCGCGCGGCAAGCCTCACATACTCCGCACGGCTGGGCCGTGATCCCGCCCGTGCCGTCCGGCCCGGTGCAGTTGAGCGACTTGGCAAGGATACGCGAGAGCGTCGTCTTGCCGACGCCGCGCGTGCCCGTGAACAGGTAGGCGTGGTGCAGGCGGCCGGTATCGAGCGCATGCGTGAGCGCGCGCACCACGTGCTCCTGGCCGACCAGCGTTTCGAAGTTCTTGGGGCGGTATTTGCGGGCGAGGACTTGATAGGACATACCGCGATTTTACCGCAGTTGGGCCGTGGCGGGCAGTTTCCCGGCTGAGGCCAGGCTGAAGACGATGGATGCGCGTGCAACATTTGTCTTTGCCGCACAAACAATTGTTTAGGGCGGACGCGTGCTGACGAAGGGACGAAAAGGAAGGGGGAACAGCGAGGAAAAACGAAGGAGGCGAGCCTGATCTGCGGCACTTGCGGTGAACGGCTTTGGCTGCTTCGTTCCCGACCTGACCAGGTAAACCATGCCACAATGCGCAGGGGCCCGCCAGCCCTCATTATAACCGACCCCGGGGGTTTTGGGGCCGGTTGTTGTCATGCCTGTTTCAACAAGGCCAGCAAGGCATGCGCACCCGGTTCGGACGAGGCCGGATTCTGGCCGGTTACCAGCAAGCCGTCGGTCAGCACATACGGCGCCCAGTCCCCTGCCTTGCTGTACTGGGCGCCATTTTTCACCAGCATGTCCTCGACGAGGAACGGGACCACATCGGTCAACCCGACCGCGGCCTCCTCGGTATTGGTAAAGCCGGTGACGCGCTTGCCCTGCACCAGCGGCTTGCCGTCCGGTCCCTTCACCTTCCCCAGCACGCCCGGCGCGTGGCAGACCGCGGCAACCGGTTTGCCGGCCGCCACCATGGATTCGATCAGGCGGATCGAATCCCGGTCTTCGGCCAGGTCCCAGAGTGGACCATGCCCGCCGGGATAGAACACGGCATCGAACTGTTCCGCCGAGACACTGGCGAGCTTGACGGTATTAGCCAGCGCCTGCTGCGCGGCCGGGTCCTGTTGAAAGCGCCGGGTCGCCTCGGTCTGGGCGTCGGGCTCGTCGCTCTTCGGATCGAGCGGCGGCTGGCCGCCTTGCGGCGAAGCCAGCGTCAGTGTCGCGCCGGCATCCTTGAATACATAATAGGGAGCAGCGAACTCTTCCAGCCAGAAGCCGGTTTTCTTGCCGGTGTCGCCGAGGCGGTCGTGCGAGGTCAGCACCATCAGGATGTTCATCGGGCCTCCTTCAAGGTTCTTGATCGAAGGCCGAGTCTAACGGAGCAGCGCCGCGCGCGACGCACGATCTCTTATAGCCCCAGCTGCTGCCAGATGTCGTCGACCCGCTGTTTGACTTCCGGCGTCATCACGATCGGGGTGCCCCATTCGCGATTGGTCTCGCCCGGCCACTTGTTGGTGGCGTCGATGCCCATCTTGCTGCCGAGGCCGCTGATCGGCGAGGCGAAGTCGAGGTAGTCGATCGGCGTGTTATCGACCAGCACCGTGTCGCGGGTCGGATCGACCCGGGTCGTGATGGCCCAGATCACCTCTTTCCAGTCGCGCACGTCGACATCCTCGTCGACCACGACAATGAACTTGGTATACATGAACTGGCGCAGGAAACTCCAGACCCCGAACATGACGCGCTTGGCATGGCCGGCATACTGCTTCTTCATCTGCACCACGGCCATGCGGTAGCTGCAGCCTTCCGGCGGCAGGTAGAAATCCGTGATCTCGCTGAACTGCTTTTGCAGCAGCGGGATGAAAACCTCGTTCAGCGCCACGCCGAGCACGGCCGGCTCGTCGGGCGGCTTGCCGGTATAGGTCGAGTGGTAGATCGGGTCGCGCCGCATCGTGATGCGATCGATCGTAAACACCGGGAAGCTGTCCTGCTCGTTGTAATAACCGGTGTGGTCGCCGTAGGGCCCTTCCAGCGCATGCTCGAAGCCCGACGGATGGTTCTCGTCCGGATAGATATGACCCTCGAGCACGATCTCGCTTGATGCCGGCACGCGCAGTTCGCTGCCGATGGCTTTCGTCAGCGTGGTGCGCTGGCCGCGCAGCAGGCCGGCGAACTGGTATTCGGACAGGCTGTCCGGCACCGGCGTCACCGCGCCGAGGATGGTGGCCGGGTCGGCGCCCAGGGCCACCGCCACCGGATAGGGCTGGCCCGGATTGGCGATCGTGTGCTCGCGGAAGTCGAGGGCGCCGCCGCGGTGCGCCAGCCAGCGCATGATGACCTTGTTCGGTCCCAGCACCTGCTGGCGATAAATTCCTAAGTTCTGCCGCTTCTTGTTCGGACCCTTGGTGATCACCAGGCCCCAGGTGATCAGGGGCGCGATATCGCCCGGCCAGCAATGCTGGATCGGCAGGCGTCCCAGGTCGACGTCCTTGCCTTCCCAGACGATGTCCTGGCAAGGCGCCCCCTTCACTTCCTTCGGCGCCATGTCCCACACGGCCTTCACGAGCGAACCGAGGCCCATGATGTCCTTGAAGCCGCGCGGCGGCTCGGGTTCCTTCAGGCGCGCCAGCACGTGGCCGATGCGGCGCAGCTCGCTCACGTCGTCCGCGCCCATGCCCAGTGCGACGCGCTGCGGGGTGCCGAACAGGTTGGCCAGCACGGGGATCGTGTGGCCGGTCGGATTTTCAAACAATAAAGCCGGTCCGCCGGCGCGCAGGACGCGGTCGGCGACCTCGGTCATCTCCAAATTCGGGGAAACCGGGATAGTTACACGCTGAAGATCACCATTTAGTTGCAGTTGGGACATAAAATCCCGAAGATCTGAATATTTCATCAAGTTTTGCTTGTTTTTTCACTTGCTTGAGGTTAATCAAATACCTGCGCCAAGTATTTGATTTGGCAAGGTATTGCTGAGCTCACGACCCAAAAGTCAGATCTATAAGTTATAAAGCGCAGTCGTGCTAGTATTGACTTGGTATAAACGACCTCCTACAATCCCTCCTACTTGATGAGGCGGCCATTTTTCAGAGCAGATTGTAGCCGCTCTCATAACTTCACGGGGTCGGGGCCCCAATGACATTTTAAGGAGTGTTTCCACCAGGCGTCTGCCTGAACCCCCGAGACAGTTGTTGAGCCACTGGACCGCACCCGCCCTGGGCTAGCGCCAGCTGAAGCAAAGCAATGACGGCGTTTTGGTCTTCCGCACTGGAAGCCCTGACGATTTTTCTGATGCACGGCATTGGTACCTCCGCAGCGCCTGAGCGCCGCGACGGGATCCTTTTCGCCGCGACAAAGGGGACTTCGATGATCAATCGTTTGTTCGGCACGAGCGCAAGGCTCGTCCACCTGGCCAGCCAGCCAATCACGTTTTCACAAGTGAGCAAAACGGCGCGTGGTCTGCTGACCACAATGCAACACACTTTGACCGTGTTCGGTCTCTCGGCAGTGGCGGTACTGGCCCTGCTGTACTTGAATCCAGATGCAGCGAAGAAAGTTTCGCAACTGCTGCACCCAGAAACCGTCGCCGCACCTGTCCGTACCGTCGTCGCGACCGCTACCCCAGCCCCGGTTCAGGATGCCGCGGTGGACACCACGCAAGACAAGGCCGACCACAAATACCTCGGCAACAGCAAGCAGCAACAGAACGTCACCTCCTGGCTGGCCAAGCGCTACCGCGTGGCCGGCGACGCGGCCAACATGCTGGTCTCGACGGCCTACACGACGGCCCACGAGATCAAGCTCGATCCCCTGCTGATCCTGGCCGTGATGGCCATCGAATCGGGCCTGAACCCGTTCGCGGAAAGCCCGATGGGCGCCAAGGGCCTGATGCAGGTGATGGCCAAGGTCCACCACGACAAGTTCGAAAGCCTGGGCGGCGCCGAAGCCGCGCTGAACCCGGTCGCCAACATCAAGGTCGGCGCGCAGATCCTGAAGGACTACGTGAAGCGCACCGGTTCCGTCGAAGGCGGCCTGAAGACCTACGTCGGCGCGGCCGACATGGAAGACGATTCGGGCTACGGCGCCAAGGTGCTGGCCGAATATAAGCGCCTGAAGATGGTTGCCGGCGGCAAGAAGGTCCCGACGGTCACCCCGCCCGCACCGACCCAGATGGTCGTAAAGAGCGCCCCAGCCGCCCCCGCCGCCACCCCGGCACCGGCCAAGCCCGAGCAGCCCGCGGCCGAACCGCACACGGACGCCCTAGCGACGCTGTAAGCACCGATCGTTCACGCCTCATGCCACCGCTTGCGGTGGCTTTTTTATGTCGAGACGGTAATGCACCGTAGGGTGGGCATGCCCACGCGGTTTGTTGCTTGGAAAGCCTGCGCCTTTTCGCATGCTCGGCTGCGGCATGAACGCACCCGTGCATGGTCTTATGGAGATGATATGCCATCGCATGCACACGTACGCGTGGGCATGCCCACCCTACGGTGCACAGCCGTTACAGGCGAGCATGGCCAATCGATACCGCAACAAAACAAAAAGCCACCGCGCTTCTCAGCGTCGGTGGCTTTTTGCCGCCCTACTATATATAGAGGGAATCAGCGCCGTGCGTCGGCTCCGACCTCTTCCGGACGCAGCTTCGACGCCAGCTTGTCGAGCACGCCGTTGACGTACTTGTGGCCGTCGATGCCGCCGAAGGACTTGGTCAGCTCGACCGCTTCGTTGATGACGACGCGGTACGGGATCTCCGGGTGGTTCTTCAGTTCGAAGGCGCCCAGCAGCAGCACGCCGTGCTCGATCGGCGACAGGTCGGCCACCGGACGGTCGATCAGCGGGGCGATGGTCTCGCGCAGCTCGACCGAGGTCGTGATGGTGCCGTTCAGCAGCGACGAGAAGTACTCGCCGTCGGCCTTGTCGAAGCCGTGGGCGGCGCGGATGTTGTTGGCCACCTGGCTCGATGGCTCATTGTTCAGCAGCCATTGGTACAGGCCCTGCAGCGCGAACTCGCGCGCGCGGTGGCGCGGCGTGCGGTTCTTGCTCGGGTTGGCGTGGGTGGTCTTGTCGGTCATGTTCGTCTTTCGCTTACTCTTCTTCTTCCTCGGGGTGCAGCTCTTCCAGCGCCAGCAGCAGGTTGGCCATCTCGACCGCGACCTTGGCCGCGTCGGCGCCCTTTTCCGCCATGCGCACTTCGGCCTGCTCGTCAGTCTCGGTGGTCAGCACGGCGTTGGCGATCGGGATGCCGTAGTCCAGGCCGATGCGGGTGATGCCGGCGCCCGACTCGTTCGAGACCAGCTCGAAGTGGTAGGTTTCGCCACGGATCACGGCGCCGAGTGCGATCAGGGCGTCGAACTGCTGGGTCTCGGCCATCTTCTGCAGGGCCAGCGGAATTTCCAGGGCGCCCGGCACGGTCACGTGCAGGATGTCCTCGTCGGCCACGCCCAGGTGCTTCAGCTCGGCCAGGCAGGACGACAGCAGGCCATGCCCGACGTCGGCATTGAAGCGCGCCTGCACGATTCCGATGCGCAGGTCCTCGCCTGTCATGTTGCTCTCATAAGTTCCTACGGTCATGGCTGCCCTCTTCTTGATATGTTCGTGTAATAGATATGTATGGTAACGCGTCAGGCCGACGGATTCGCAATGTATCCGGTGACTTCGAGATCGAAACCGGTCATCGACGGCATCTTGCGCGGATTGGCCAGCAGCTTCATCCTGCCCACGCCCAGGTCCTTCAGGATCTGGGCGCCGATGCCGTAGGTGCGCAGGTCCATCGTGGCCGCGCGGCCGGTCGGACGCGCGCCCGGCGCATCCAGCGAAGTGAACTGCGCGAACAGCTGCTCGGCCGTCTCGCCGCAGTTGAGCAGCACGATGACGCCCGAGTCGCTCTTCTTGATCGCTTCCATGGCCGAGGCCATGGTCCAGGAGTGGGTGGTGGCGCGGTGTTCCAGCACGTCCAGGATCGACACCGGCTGGTGCACGCGCACCAGGGTCTCGTTGGCGCGCTGCACGTCGCCGTGCACCATCGCCAGGTGAGCGCAGCCGCTCGGCTTGTCGCGGTAGGCGACCAGCTTGAATTCGCCCTGCGCCGTGTTCAGGGTGCGCTCGGCAACGCGCTCGACCAGATTTTCTTTCTCGCTGCGGTAGTGGATCAGGTCGGCGATGGTGCCGATCTTGAGGCCGTGTTCCTTGGCGAATTCGATCAGGTCCGGCAGGCGCGCCATGGTGCCGTCTTCCTTGATGATCTCGCAGATCACCGAGGCCGGGGTCAGGCCCGCCATTTCGGTGAGATCGCAGCCTGCTTCGGTATGGCCGGCGCGCATCAGGACACCGCCCTTCACCGCGCGCAGCGGGAAGATGTGGCCAGGCTGCACCAGGTCGTCCGGCTTGGCGTTCCTGGCGACGGCGACCTGGATGGTGCGGGCGCGGTCGGCCGCCGAGATGCCGGTGGTGACGCCTTCGGCCGCTTCGATCGAGACCGTGAAGTTGGTGCCGAAGGAGGTGCCGTTACGGCTCGTCATCATCGGCAGGGCCAGCTTGTCGCAGATTTCCTCGCTGAGGGTCAGGCAGACCAGGCCGCGCGCGTGGCGGATCATGAAGTTGATCGCTTCCGGGGTGACGAAGTCCGCCGCCAGCACCAGGTCGCCCTCGTTCTCGCGGTCTTCCTCGTCAACCAAGATGACCATCCGGCCGGCACGCAGCTCGGCAACGATTTCCTGAGTACTAGAAATAGACATTCGAATCCTTGAAACGGTGACGCATCGTGCGTAATCCGCTATTTTAAAGGATTTGTTGCCGTTTAACCGAGTCCGATGCGAGGAACTCGACCACATGGACGCAAAAGCCAGTGTGTCAAATACAACAACTAACGTTGCACACGTGCAACAGAATGCATTTATTCAAAAGTAATTGTTAAATTCCATGTTTTAATAAGCAACTTTGTGGTGTATGCGACATGCAAAGGATTATGATTTACAAGGATCGGGTCTAACGCGCCGGCGTGCTGCCGCCGGTGTATTCATGGAGTAGTCATGCTGGTACCAATGTTCACGCATCAGTTCACCGCCGCAGCCCGGGAGCGAAACTGATGGCCACCATTCTCATCGTCGACGACCGGCCGAGCAACCGCGCCTATCTGCTGGCCCTCCTCGGCTTCACCGAACACCGGCTGCTGGAAGCCGAGGACGGTGCCGCCGCCCTGCAACTGGTGCGGGCCGAACGCCCGGACCTGATCATCACCGACATCCTGATGCCGACCATGGACGGCTACGAGTTCGTCCAGCGCCTGCGCGCCGACCGCGCCCTGGCCGCGACCCGCGTCATTTTCTATTCGGCCGTGTATGCCGAACGCGAGACGGTGGCGATGGCACGCAGTTGCGGCGTGCAGACCGTGCTGTCGAAACCTTCCGATCCGCAGGACATCATGGCCGCGGTGAACGCGGAACTGGGCCTGTCGGCCGCCGCACAGGCCAGCGCCGCTACTGCCTCCTCCACTGCGCCCTCCGCCCCGGCGCAGCAGGCGCGCAGCGCACCCGAGCCAGCCGCGCCACCTGTTCCGCCGCCCGCCGACAGCCGCCTCGCGACCCGCCTGGCCGCGCTCGAAGACATGTGCCTGCGCCTGGCAAGCGAGCGCCGGGTCGAGGGCCTGGTCGACCTGTTCCTGCAGGCTGCGCAGCGCATCCTCGACGCCGACCAGCTGGCCCTGTGCCTGCTCGAAAGCGACGAACGCACGGTCAGCCACCTGGCCGCGCGCGGACTCGACGACGCCCAGCTGGCGCCGCACGCCACCGGCACCCGCCTGCCCGGCGCCCTGCTGCAAACGCGCGAAACCCTGCTGCTGGCCGAGGGCGACCCGCTGCTCGCCACGCTGCCGCCCGGCCTGCCGCGCTGCGGCTCCTTCCTCGGCCTGGCGGTGCGCGACCAGCGCCACCTGCATGGCTGGCTGTTCCTCGTGCGCGCGCCGAGCGCGCCGGCCTTCGAACGCGAGGACGCGCGCTGGGCCGCGACCCTGGGCGCCCACCTGGCGGTGGCCTACGAAAACCTGAACCTGTACGCCGTGGTCCAGCGCCACGCGGCACAGCTGCAGCTGGAAGCGACGGCGCGCGCCGAGGCCGACGCCGCCCTGCGCGAGAGCGAACACCGGCTCGAGCTGGCGCGCCAGGTCTTCGACAGCACCCAGGAAAGCATCATGATGACCGATGCCTGCGCCAACATCGTCGCGGTCAATCCGGCCTTCGAGCAGATCACGGGCTTTCGCGAAGCGGACGTCGTCGGCAAGAACCCGCGCCTGCTGCGCTCGGGCCGCCACGACGCCGGCTTCTACCGCTGCATGTGGAACGGCCTGGAACAGGATGGCCAGTGGCGCGGCGAGATCTGGAACCGCCGCAAGAACGGCGAGGTCTACCCGGAGCGCACCAGCATCAGCGCGGTGCGCGACGACGCCGGCAATCTGACTGCCTACGTCTCGGTCTCGACCGACCTGTCGGCGCTGAAGGCGGCCCATAACCAGCTCGACTTCCTGTCGAACCACGATGCGCTCACCCTGCTGCCGAACCGCTCGCTGTTCCACGACCGCCTGCAGCAGGCGATCGCCGCGGCGCGCCGCGACGGCAGCCAGCTGGCCCTGCTGCTGGTGAACGTCGACCGCCTCTCGCGCATCAACGACAGCCTCGGACACGCCGCCGGCGACGCCCTGCTGCGCGAAGTGGCGCGCCGCGCCAGCGAGGTGGCGGGACCGGCCGACACCGTCGCGCGCCTGTCCGGCGACGAATTCGTGCTGCTCACCAGCTGCGACGATACCGAGGACATCATCTTTACCGCCCAGCGCCTGATCGAAGCCATCGCCCAGCCGCATTCCGTGGTCGGGCACGACGTGGTCGTCACCGGCAGCATCGGCATCAGCGTCTTCCCGCGCGACGGCGACGTACCGGGCGACCTGCTGAAAGCCGCCGACGCGGCCTTGGCGCACCAGAAGGACGCCGGCCGTAACGGCTTCCGCTTCTTCAAGGGCGAGATGAACGCCGAGGCGATGCGCTGGCTTGCACTGGAGACGCGCCTGCGCCGCGCCATCGGCCAGGCCGAGCTGGCCCTGCACTTCCAGCCGCAGGTGGCGGGCGAGGATGGACGCGTGCTCGGCATGGAAGCCCTGCTGCGCTGGCACAGCTCGGAGCTGGGCCGGGTCTCGCCGGCCGACTTCATCCCGCTGGCCGAGGACACGGGCCTGATCCTGCCGATCGGCGACTGGGTGATCCGCCAGGCCTGCCTGCAAAACAAGGCCTGGCAGGATGCCGGCCTGCCGCGCGTGCCGGTGGCGGTCAACGTCTCGGCGCACCAGTTCAAGGCCGGCACGGTGCCGCAGGTGGTGCGCAACGCCCTGCTGGAATCCGGGCTGGAGGCGCGCTATCTCGAGATCGAACTGACCGAAAGCGTCATGATGGGCGACACCACGGCGGCCGAAGCCCAGCTGGCCGAGCTGCGCGCGATGGGCGTCTCGCTTTCGCTCGACGATTTCGGCACCGGCTATTCCTCGCTCGGCTACCTGTCGCGCTTCTCGCTCGACAAGCTGAAGATCGACCAGGCTTTTGTCCGCAACATCACGGGCGACCCGCGCAGCGCGGCGATCGCCCAGGCCACCATCGCGCTGGCCGAAGGCTTGTCGCTGCGGGTCGTAGCCGAAGGCGTCGAGACCCTGGCCCAGCGCGACTACCTGGGCCGGATCGGCTGCAAGGTGCTGCAAGGCTACCTGTACAGCCAGCCGCTGCCGGCGCGCGAGATGGAAACGCTGTTGCAGGTGGGGCGCATCACGGTGTAAGAAGCAGTAGGGTGGAGTCCCGACTCCACGCGTTGACGTGCGCCCGTACACCGCGCGCCCGGTACAATGGCCCCTCGACGCCTATCCACGGAAGCCCTGATGTTCGCTCAATTCGTCCGCTACGCCTGTCTCGCCGCCGTCCTCTTCCTGCAGCCTTTCAGCGCCGGCGCCGCCCTCAAGCTCGACGCGCCGATTCCCGTCGGCCCCCAGGTCAAGGTCGGCAAGCTGCCCAACGGCCTGACCTACTATATTCAGAAGAACACGCGCCCCGAGCGCAAGCTCGAACTGCGCCTGGTCGTGAAGGCCGGCTCGATCCTCGAAGACGAGGACCAGCAGGGCCTGGCCCACTTCGTCGAGCACATGGCCTTCAACGGCTCGACCAACTTCAAGAAGCACGAGCTGGTCGACTACCTGCAGTCGATCGGGGTCAAGTTCGGGGCCGACCTGAACGCCTATACCTCCTTCGACGAAACCGTCTACATCCTGCCGATCCCGCTCGACCGCCCGGAGAACCTGGGCAAGGCCTTCCAGGTTCTCGAGGATTGGGCGCACGGCCTCTCCTTCGACGAGGACGTCATCGAGAAGGAGCGCGGCATCGTGCTGGAAGAACTGCGGCTGGGGAAAGGCGCGGGCGACCGCATCGGCAAGCAAATCTACCCGAAGATCTACAACGGCTCGCGCTATGCCGAGCGCCTGCCGATCGGGAAGGAGGAAGTGCTGCGCAGCTTCAAGCCGGAGACCCTGAAGCGCTTCTATCGCGACTGGTACCGTCCCGACCTGATGGCGGTGGTGGCGGTCGGCGACATCGATCCGAAGACCATCGAAAAGCTGGTCAAGACCCACTTCTCGAAGCTGAAGAACCCGAAGCCGGCGCGGCCCCGCGTGTATGCGGAGATCCCGCAGCGTGAGGAGACCGAAGCGGTGGTCGTCACGGACAAGGAAGCCGGCGGCAACAGCATCCTGGTGCGCTACCCGGTGCAGCCGGTACGCGAGCCCGACACCGTGCGCGGCTACCGCGAGCAGCTGGTCGAAGGCCTGTTCACGGGCATGCTGGGCGCGCGCCTGCAGGAGCTGTCGCAGCTGGCCGAGCCGCCCTTCCTGCGCGGCGGCAGCGCCCTGGGCAAGCTTACCCCTTTCTACAAATCCTTCAACACCAGCGCCGTGATCGGTCCCGGCGGCGCGCCAAAGGCGATCGACGCCCTGGTGCGCGAGAACGAGCGCGCGCGCCGTTACGGTTTCGGCCAGGCCGAACTCGATCGCGCCCGCAAGAACATGCTGCGCAGCTTCGAGCGCCTGTACAGCGAACGCGAGAAGACCGATTCGGGCGCCTACGTGGCCGAGTACATGCGCAACTTCCTGCAGCAGGAACCGATTCCCGGCATTGCCGCCGAATACCGCTACGCCAACGAGATGCTGCCCGGGGTGACGCTGGACGAGATGAACGCCTATGCGCGCCGCACCATCCCGGCCAACTCGGGCAAGCTGGTGATCTACACCGGCATCGAGCGCGCGGACACCCCGCCGCCGCAGGGCGAGGCGCTGCTGGCGGCCCTGAGCGCGGCGGAAAAGGCCGAGGTCGCGCCGCACGAGGAAAAGGCGCTCGGCAGCCAGCTGATGGCCAAGCCGCCCAAGGCCGGCAGCATCGTCAGCGAAACCGGGGACAAGGCGCTCGGCCTGACCTATCTGACCTTTTCGAACGGCGTCAAGGCGATCCTGAAGCCGACCGATTTCCGCAACGACCAGATCGTGATGAGCGCGGCGCGCTACGGCGGCCAGAGTCTGTTCGGCGACGCCGACATCCTGAATGCGCGCTACGCCAACGCCATCGTCGCCAGCATGGGCCTGCAGGACTATTCGCCGCTCGACCTCTCGAAGGTCCTGGCCGGCAAGGCGGCCGCTGTGACCATGGGTCTGGCCGGCTACAGCGAAGTGCTGGGCGCCTCGTCCGGCGCGACCGACGTCGAGACCATGCTGCAGCTGCTGTGGCTGCGCTTCGATGCCGTGCGCCGCGACGAGGATTTGTTCAAGTCCTTCATCGGCAAGCAGGTCGAAGCGGCGCGCAACCGCCTGGGCCAGCCGGGCGCGCGCTTCGGCGACGCCGTCGTCGCCACGCTCTACAACAGCCACCCGCGCGCGCCGCGCCCGCTGCGGCCGGAGGAATTCGAGCAGATCAGCCTGGACCGCAGCATCGCCATCTACCGCGAACGCTTCTCGAGCGCCAAGGACCTCACTTTCGTGATCGTCGGCAGCTTCGATCCGAAGGCGATGAAGCCGCTCCTGGCCACCTATCTCGGCAGCCTGCCCACGCCCGACATTCCGACCGCCTGGCGCGACGTCGGCCTGCGTCCGGTGAAGGGCGTGGTCAAGCGCGCCGTGTACAGCGGCAGCGAACCGAAAAGCACGATCTCGCTCACCTTCACCGGCGAAGCGCCCTTCTCCGAGCCTGAGCAGATGCGCCTGCAGGCGCTGGTCGAGATCCTGAATATCCGCATCATCGAGGTGCTGCGCGAACAGCTGTCCCTGATCTACGGCGGCAGCGCCAGCGCCCAGCTGGGCCGCATCCCCTACGGGAACTACACGTTGTCGGTGACGCTGCCGACCGGTCCCGAGAGCGTCGACAAGGTGTTAAAGGCCACCTTCGACGAGTTCGAGCGCCTCAAGCGCGATGGCCCGAGTGCGGGCGATCTCGCCAAGGTCAAGCAGAACTGGATCCAGAACCACCGCAAGGCGCTGCGCGAAAACGGCTACTGGCTGGGCCGCATCCAGGCGGCGCTGATCGACGAGACCGATCCCGCCGACATCCTGACGCACGAGCAGCGCGTGAATGCCCTCAGCGCCGGCGAAGTGCAGGAAGCGGCGCGGCGTTACCTGAACACGGAGAATTACGTGCAGGTGGTGCTGTATCCGGAGAAGAAGGCGGAGGCGGCGGTGCAGCAGGCTGCGAAGGAAACGCCGACTGTACCTGCGAACTGACCCGTAAGGTGGGCGGGTTTCCCGCCCACGCGTTCAACGTCGACGAATCGTTTATTTCAAATACTTCTCGAACCACTCGATCGTGCGCTTTCTCTGATCGAGCTGATGCTCCGGCTTGCGAATCGCATGCCCTTCCCCATCGTAGATCACCAGCGCCGTCGGTGTGCCCATCGCGCGCAGGCCGTGCCAGAACTCCATCGACTGCACGGCCGGGGTCTCGACGTCGCGCTCGCCCACGTAGAGCAGGGTCGGCGTCTTCGCATTCCTGATCGACTCGATCGGCGAGGCGGCGCGGTAGATGGCCGGATCGTCGTACATGCTGGCGCCGAAGAAGGGCACCATCCACTGGTCGATGCCGTTCTGGCCGTAGTAGCTGATCCAGTTGGCGATGCCGGCGCCGGCCACCGCCGCCTTGAAGCGCTGGCTGTGCGTCACGCCCCACATGGTCATGAAGCCGCCGTAGGAATGGCCCATCAGGCCCAGCCGCGCGCCATCGACCGGCGCCTGCTTGATGACGGCGTCGACGCCGGCCAGGATGTCGCGCCAGTCGCCGCCGCCGAAGTCGCGCCGGTTCGCCTGCGTGAAGGCCAGGCCCTGGCCGTAGCTGCCGCGCGGATTCGGCTGGAACACGTAGAAGCCGCGCGCCGTCAGTTCGCGTACCAGCGGGTTGCCGAATTCGCCTTCGGCGACGAAGCGCGGCGTGGCGGCCGATGCCGGTCCGCCGTGCACGATCACGACCATCGGATGCTTGACCCCGGCCTTGGGCTTGCGTGGTCCGATCAGCCAGCCCTGGCTGCGCATGCCCTCGTTGGTCCAGACGATGCTGCGCGCCGACACCTGGGGCGCGAACCCGGCGTTGTCGCGCGTGATGGCCTTCAAGGAAGGAATGCGCCCGGCGAGGATGCGCGGCGCCTGCTCGTAGGATTCGACGACCGAGACGGCCGACCCGCCATCCGCGCTGAAGACGATGCGCCCATCGGCCGAACCGTTGCTTGATACCGCCGCGCCCCACTGCGTACGGGCGGTTTTCGCAAGCGGATCGATCGCCACGATCGCCATCTCGCTGCCCTGCAGGCTCGATGCCAGCAGCTGCGTGCCCTTCCATGCCAGGCCATTGAAGGAGCCGGCATAGTTCGGCGTGACGTCGACGGGTTCGCCGCCGCCGAGCGGCACCGTGTAGACGTTGCCGCCGACCGAGCCGAAGTCGCTCATCAAACCGCCGACGAAAGCGACCGTGCGGCCGTCGGGCGAGACGTGCGGCAGGCTCATTTGCATCTTCGGCGCCGCAATCACGCGCAATTCTCCGCTGCCGATGTCGACGTGGCCGAGCGTGGCGACCCACCAGTTGTTGTCGCCATTGCCCTTGGCGCTGGTGGCGACGAAGCCGCGTCCATCCGGCGTCCAGTCGTATTCGTAGACGAAGGTGTCCGGCGGCGAGACCAGGCGCAGGGTACCGCCGGCGGCCGGGGCCAGGGCGATGCGCTGGGCGTCTTCCTCGATACCGATCTCGCCGACCTGGCGCGCGCCCGCTTCCACCGCACCGGTCTGCTTCTTCGCGCCCACGGTCGCCAGCAATGCGATGCTGGCGCCGTCGGGCGACCAGCGCGCGGTATTCGCCACGCCTTTCACGCTGGCCGCGGCGATCGTCTCGCCGTCGCGGGCGACCCACAGCGTGGCTTCGCCCGTCTCGCGATTGGATGCGATGAAGGCCAGGCCCTTGCGGTCGGGCGACCAGGACGGGAAATCGTAGGAGCAGGTGGCGCAGGGATCGTACTGGGCCGTGATGCGGCCGCTGGCGGCATCGCGTACGACGATGGCGGCGTGGGCGCGCTGGCCCGGGATGCCAGGGTCGCTCGATTCGATCGCGGCGATCGATTCGCCGCCGGCGCTGATCGCCACCGAACGGTAGTCGCGCATCTGGGCGCCATGCGCAGCCGTGGCGGCCAGCAGGGCCGTCCCCAACAAAGCTTCCTTGATTCTCATCTGCTCTCCTCGTGATGAGCCGGCTCATGGGCAGGCTCATGTTTATTGTGGAGCGCAGTCTACGCGCATTTGATTGAGTCTGGAGCGCAACAGTTTGTATGCAGACGGAATAATCTTGCTTGCACTTAAGAAAGATGAAGGCGGATAGTTGACGCAAAGCTAGAGTGGAAGTTCGACCTCAGCAGGAGTTGACCATGATCTACAAGGATAGCGACAACAAGATGCCCGTCGTCGCGATACTCGAGCGCATGCTGGCGCTGGCGGGTCCCGACAAGCGGCCGCTGATCACGCAGGAACTGCGCATGATGCGCGCCGGGATACTGGCCGAGCGCGAAGCGACCGCCCTGATCGACCTCTACCTCAAGGATTCGACCCGCACCGCGGTCGTGCACGACTTGCGGCTGGTCTCGAACGAGGGCGCGGCGGCGGCGATCGACCATCTGCTGATCCACCGCTCGCGCCGCTTCTATCTGCTCAATACCCGCCATTTCTCGCACGGACTGAAGATCACCGAGGACGGCGAGTTCCTGCGCTGGAGCGAAGCGGACAAGCGCTACGATCCGATCCCCTCTCCGTTCGAAGCGCTGGCGCGCCAGGTCTCGGTGCTACGCGACGCGCTCGAAGCCTTCGACCTGGACGACGCACCGGTCGAGACCCTGGTGCTGCTGGCCCCGAACGCGCGCATCGACCGTCCGCGCCGCTTCGACAGCGACAGCCTGCGCGTGATGAAGGCCGACCAGTTCATGGAGAAGCTGAACAACGGCCCCGAGAACGCACAGGTGACGACGCTGGCAAAGCTGCATGAGCTGAACCGGACGAGGATGTCCGCATCCATCGGCGACATCGCCCAGCGCCTGATCGCCCTGCACCGCCCGTCGACGGCCGACACCATGGCGCGCTTCGGCCTGCGCCGCGATGCGGCCTTGCCCGGGCCGCGCACACCGGCGCCGCCCGCTGCCGAAAATGGCAGCGCGCCGGAGACGCAGGCGCAGGATGAGAATCAGGCCTTGGCGGCGGACAGCATGCGCTCGACGTAGCGCGCGATCAGGTCGATCTCGAGGTTGACCTGCGAGCCGGCGCGCAGGTGCTTGAGGGTGGTCACCTCGATGGTGTGCGGGATCAGGTTGATCGAGAAGCGGCAGACCTTGGCGCCGTCGACCGTCAGGTCTTCGACGCGGTTCACGGTCAGCGACACGCCGTTGACCACGATCGAGCCTTTATAGGCGAGGAACTTGCCCAGCTCCTGAGGCGCATCGATCACCAGTTCGCGCGATTCGCCGACCGGTTCGAAGCTGTGCACGCGGCCCAGGCCGTCGACATGGCCCGACACCAGGTGGCCGCCCAGGCGCTCGGCCAGGGTCAGCGCCTTTTCCAGGTTGACTTCGCCCGGCGCGTCCAGGCCCACGGTCTTGTTCAGGCTTTCGCGCGAAACGTCGACACAGAAGCTCGACGCGCTCTTCTCCACCACCGTCATGCAGGCGCCGTTGATGGCGATCGAGTCGCCCAGGGCGACGTCGGCCAGCGGCAGGCTGCCGGCGTCGATCTGCAGGCGCACGCCCGCGTCCAGGCCGCCCGCCAGCGGCGCGACCGAGTTGATGTTGCCGACGGCGGCGACGATTCCAGTAAACATGCTGCGATTCCTTCAGGTTGGTTCTTCGTTATTCAGTCTGGCCAAAACGCGCAGGTCGGCCCCGACCATGGCGACGTCGTGGAAGCGCAGGTTGACCTTGTCCGCCAGCCGCTTCAAAGGCGGCAGCGCGAACATGCCCTGTCCGGCCCCGATCAGGCTCGGTGCCAGGTAGACCAGCAGTTCGTCGACGCAGCCTTCGCGCACCAGCGAGGCGTTCAGCTTCGATCCGGCCTCGACGTGCACTTCGTTGATCTCGCGCCGGCCCAGCTCCAGCATCAGCGCCGGCAGGTCGACCTTGCCGGCATGGTTCGCCAACAGGATCACCTCGTGGCCGGCGGCGCGCAACTGCGCTTCCTTGTCCGGATGCGGCAAGGCGGCCACGATCCAGCATGGCTCTCCCTGCAGGATCTTCGCATCGAGTGCGATCTCGAGGCGGCTGTCGACGACCACGCGGCGCGGCTGGCGCGGCGTATCGATTCCCCGTACCGTGAGCTGCGGATCGTCCGCCTTGACGGTCCCGATCCCGGTCAGGATCACGCAGGCACGCGCGCGCCAGGCATGGCCATCCTGGCGCGCCTCCGGCCCGGTGATCCACTGGCTCTCGCCATTCTCCAGGGCCGTCATGCCGTCCAGGCTGGCCGCCGTCTTGAGGCGCACCCAGGGTCGGCCGCGCTGCATGCGCGAGAAGAAGCCGATGTTCAGTTCGTGGGCCTCATTGGCCAGCAGACCGGATGCGGTCGCGATGCCGGCCGCCTCCAGTTGCGCCATGCCGCGCCCGGCGACCAGGGGATTGGGGTCGCCCATCGCCGCCACCACGCGTCCCAGTCCCGCTTCGACCAGGGCCTTCGAGCAGGGCGGCGTGCGGCCGTAATGGCTGCAGGGTTCCAGGGTGACGTAGGCGGTGGCGCCACGCACGTCGTTTCCGCGTGCGGCCGCGTCGCGCAGGGCCTGGATCTCGGCGTGCGCCTGGCCGGCCGGCTGGGTATGGCCGGCGCCGATGACTTCGCCGTCGCGCACGATCACGCAGCCCACGCGCGGATTGGGCGCCGTGATGGTCATGCCCTTCGCGGCCCATTCGAGGGCCAGCGCCATCGCTTCCGTATCGTTCTTGATCTGCACAGTATTCGTTCGCGTCCTAGCCCGGCGCCTCCGCGCCCTCGCAATTGGTGTCATGCGCCGGGTTGCAGGCACGCGCCCGCCCCAGCATGTTAATTTTAATCCGGCGGATCGCGCCGCCATGAAACAGCGACAGCGTGCCCCAGCGCGCCGCGCCGCTCGTACTGCAGCTGCGCCCGGCGCCATTGTAGGCGATGTAATACGGCGCTGCAGGACTCGTGAAGGAGAAGTCGGCAGTCAAGCCGGCCGCGAGTGCTTCGTGCTCGGCAAGAATGTCGTCTCCAGGTCCGGGCAAGCCATTGCCGTCGCGGTCGGCGAACACGGTCCAGCCCTGGCGCCAGTCGGCGCCCGCCGCATCGCGCGGCAGCACCAGCACATGCTGGTTGCGCGCGATCGCCTGGGCCCGCGCCAGGCCGATGGCGCCGAACAGGTCGTTCGTGGCAGCGCGCAGCTGCTGGGCACGCAGCAGGGCACCAAGATCCGGCAGCGCCACGCCGAGCAGGACGGCGGCGATCGCGGTGACGGTTAGCAGTTCGGGCAGGGAAAAGCCGCGCGCCGGGGGCAAAGGCGGCTTCATGGCCAGCAGCGGTTCGAGCTTCCGCTGGCGCCCTGCCCGCCGCGGCTGTCCAGGCTCAAGGTGCCGCATTCGGGATCGGCGAAGCGCGCATCGACGTTCGCCGTGCCGGGCCGCGCACGCAAGCGCACGCAGTCGCGCAACTCGCTGTCCGGGCAAGCCTCGGCGTCCAGTTCGTAGAAGCTGGTGGCGGCGCCGCTGCCCGACCACCAGGGCAGTCCCGCGACCGGCTCGGCCTGCGAGAAGGCGACATAGGTATGGTGCAGCGCGTGGTGCTGCTCCTGCCGCTGCATGGCGCCGATCAGCGCGACCTTTCCCTCCATGCGCCGCGTCTTCGTCAGGTAAGCGGCGTAGCCCGGATAGGCGACACTTGACAGGACGGCAAGGATCAGCAGCACGACCAGCATTTCGACCAGCGTGAAACCGCGAGACCAGGACATCGTTTTCTCCTCGATTCAATTGGACGCGGCCCGGTGCAGCTCGGGCCAGTTGGCAATCTCGCGCCAGCCCAGGCGCTTGGCCGGAATGGTGCCGGTGGCGCGGCGGTAATAGCTCTGCAAAACGACGACCGTCGCGGCATCGGCGCCGACGCCGAGCGCGGTGATGCGAAACAGGGGCTGCGCCGCCGGCGGCGAGGCGGGCAGCAGTTCGACCAGGTAGCGCGGCGCGGTGGCCGGCAGGCTGCCGCTGCCCGTCGGCAGGGTCCGCCCGCTGAAGCGGCCGTATTCGACCCCCGCCTCGGCCAGATCCGCCGCCTGCCAGGCCGGCGCCGCGGCGCCCTTCGCCGGCTTGCACAGTCCTGTCTTCTCCGCGCGGCCGCTGCAGCGCTGATCGAACGCATCGGCATCCAGCGCCGTGAAAATCGCGGTACGCGGCGAAGCCGGGCCGGCCGCGCCCTCGATGTCGCGCTCGGCGTCGCGCAGCGCCGCCTCGGCCGCCGCGTGTGCGACCTGGCGGTCGCGCTCATAACGTGCCGACCTGGCGCCCGCCAGCGCGGCGCGCGTGCTCGACAACGACATCATCAGCAGCGCCAGCATCAGGAACAGCATGGTGACGAGCGCCGCGCCGCGCTCGGATGGTTGGCGCCGCATGGCCGCCTCAGGGTTGGGATGCACCGACCGCGAACACGGCCGTGAACAGGCGCCGCGCCGGCGCCGGACGGGCGCCATCGAGCTCGCTCCGCGCCAGCTGCACGCCCTTGTCCGCGCCGCCCTGCGCCGCGCCGTAGGCCGGTCCGAAGAGCGCATAGCCGACCGGCTGCACGGGCGCGCTGGACGCCTTTTCGCCGTGTAGCAGCAATGCCACCCGCACGCTGGCGACACGCTTCCAGGCCGTCTTTTCGTTGCGCTCGCCGGGCATGAGACCGGCGTCGAGCGCAGACAGTGCGCTCGCGTTGACGTAGCGGTTCGGGATGCCGTCGGGCGGCGTGTCGGTATCCACCCCATACAGCACCTGGAAACCGTCGACGCCGGCGACGACCGCGTCGGCGCCCCAGTTGGCGGCGCCCTTGTACTTGCAGCGCAGCTCGGCCACGCCGTCGCCATTGCGCGCGACATAGAAGATGCTCCAGCCCTCCTTCGCCTCGTGCACCGGGAAACCCGCGCAGTCGACCACGCTGCCGTCGCCATCGGGCGCTTTCCCGGCGCCTGGATAGCGCAGGGCCAGCACATCGCTGCCGTTGACGGCGCTTGTCACCGGATCATCGATCCCGAAGCTGGTCTTGACCAGCGAACGGCTGTCCAGTCCCGCCAGCGGCGCCGGCGCGTTCTTGTCGGGCGCACCGTGGCGCTCCCAGTCGACAAAGGCGCCCTGGCGCACCGCCCGTCCGATCAGCGCCAGCGCATAGCGTCCGCCATCGTCGATGCCCGCCGCGTCTTCGTGGGCGACGTAGGCTTTGTTGGCACTGATCATCAGGGCCGCGCCGGCCAGCAGCACGCCGAGGCCGACGGCCAGCGCGACCAGCAGCTCGGCCAGGGTCATGCCGCGCTGCTTGCGTGGATGCGCCTTCATGCCGCCACCACCATGACAATCCGTGGCTGGGCCGTGGACGCACCCGGCGCCTGCCAGCCCAGCTTGACCACGACCGGCGCGCCGGCGCCACCGGAACAAGTCCACTCGAAGGCTTGCAGGGCCGCGTTCCAGCCGCCGGCATCGCGGCAGACGGCGATGCGCCCGCCGGGAAAGGCATCCTGCACGATGCGCGCCGCCTCGTAGAGATCGAAGGCGGCCAGCTGCGCGGGATTGCAGGCGGCGCCGAAGCACTGGACGGGCGGCGCATCGGGTGCGCCGCCGGCTGCGTCGTAAGCGAAACCGAGATAGGGATTGGACGCGTCGGGCAGCGCCATCTGCGCCGCATTCACGCGCATGCGCGCGCCGAGCGAAGCGGCCAGCTGGACGGCTTCGGATTCCAGCGCCGCCTGCTGACGCAGGCGCGCGCTCGACAGCTGGGTACCCGCCGCACCGGCCACGCCGAGCGCCAGTACGAACAGGGCGACCAGGACTTCGATGAGGGTAAAGCCATGGGATCGAGCGCGCTGCAAGGACCACCTCCACGGTTCAAGGCGCGGGAATTCGCGCGAACCGAGAAGTTAACAGCGCAGCCATGCGCGCCCCTGCGCTCGCTCAAGCGTGCGCAGGCAGGTCGACAGCGTTTGATTTATTTGCGGGAGTGGCCCACTTCGACCAGCGCCTGCTGGAACTCGGCGAGGTCCTTGAAGTCTTTATAGACGGAGGCAAAGCGGATGTACGCGATCTCGTCCAGGCGCTTGAGCTCCTGCATCACGAGCTCGCCGACATAGCCGGTATCGACTTCGCGGCGGCCGCTGGTGAGCAGCTTTTCCTCGATCGAGGCGACGGCGGCGTCGATCGCCTCGGCCGAAACCGGGCGCTTGCGCAGAGCCAGCATCAGGCTGCCGCGCAGCTTGCTGCTGGCGAATTCGGTGCGGCTGCCGTTTTTCTTGACGATGATCGGCATCGACAGTTCGATGCGTTCGTAGGTGGTGAAGCGCTTGTCGCATTGCACGCAGCGGCGCCGGCGGCGGATGGCGTCGCCTTCCTCGGATACGCGCGTATCGAGGACCTGGGTGTCTTCATGCTGGCAAAACGGACATTTCATGGGCGCCGGTGGTACTGAATGATGCTGGCTAATGCAAAGGAACGACAGCCGGACACCCGGTGCCGTTCCTGAACTCTACTACGTTTGCTACTGAATGGTGATTCCGCTTACTTCGCGTACACCGGATACTTGTCGGTCAGCACCTTGACTTCGGCCTTCACACGCTCGATGGTCGCGGCGTCGTGCGGGTTGTCCAGCACGTCGGCGATCAGGTGGCCGACCTTGACCGCGTCTTCTTCCTTGAAGCCGCGGGTGGTGAAGGCCGGGCTGCCGAGGCGGATGCCCGAGGTGACGAACGGCTTTTGCGGGTCGTTCGGGATGCCGTTCTTGTTGCAGGTCATGTGTGCCTGGCCCAGGATCGCTTCCGCTTCCTTGCCGGTCAGGCCTTTCGCACGCAGGTCCACCAGCATCACGTGCGACTCGGTGCGGCCCGAGACGATGCGCAGGCCGCGCTCGGTCAGGGTGTTGGCCAGGGCGGCGGCGTTCTTGACCACCTGCTTCTGGTATTGCTTGAACTCGGGCGACAGCGCTTCCTTGAAGGCGACGGCCTTGCCGGCGATGACGTGCATCAGGGGACCGCCCTGGATGCCCGGGAAGATCGCGGAATTGATCTGCTTCTCGTACTCGGCCTTCATCAGGATGATGCCGCCGCGCGGGCCGCGCAGCGATTTATGGGTGGTCGAGGTGACGAAGTCGGCATGCGGCACCGGGTTCGGGTATTCACCCGCGGCGATCAGGCCGGCGTAGTGGGCCATGTCGACCATGAAGTAGGCGCCGACTTCCTTGGCGATGCGGGCGAAGCGCTCGAAATCGATGCGCAGCGCAAAGGCGGAAGCGCCGGCGATGATCATCTTCGGCTTGTGCTCGCGCGCCAGGCGTTCCATGGCTTCGTAATCGATGTCTTCCTGCTCGGTCAGGCCGTAGGAAATGACGTTGAACCATTTACCCGACATGTTCAGCGCCATGCCGTGGGTCAGGTGGCCGCCTTCGGCCAGCGACATGCCCATGATGGTGTCGCCCGGCTTGAGCATCGCGAAGAAGACGCCCTGGTTCGCCTGCGAACCCGAGTTCGGCTGGACGTTGGCCGCTTCCGCGCCGAACAGTTCCTTGAGGCGGTCGATCGCCAGCTGCTCGGCGACGTCGACGTATTCGCAGCCGCCGTAGTAACGCTTGCCCGGATAGCCTTCGGCATACTTGTTCGTGAGCTGGGAGCCCTGCGCCTCCATCACGGCCGGCGAGGTGTAGTTCTCGGACGCGATCAGCTCGATGTGATCTTGCTGACGGGTGTTTTCCTTCTGAATGGCGTCCCACAGTTCCGGGTCAACCTTGGCCAGCGTGTGATCTTTTGCAAACATGAACAAAACTCCAATCGATAAGAGAACCGGACAACGGCAATGTCGGATCGGCGCGCGGCCCAGGATGCAGCCGGCCACGCGCAATGCACGCGAACCATTGTCGGCTGCCCAGGCGAACGGCGGATGAAATCTCACACTCCCCGGTGGGACCCCACCTTTCCCGTACTGAAGTACGGTTTTCGCCAGTTGTGTGAGACATAAATGGACTCAGGATTGTATGTGAAGCGCCCGCCGAGGGCAAGGAATGCCCTGCCACCCCGACAACTTCTGCGATAGATCAGACAAGATGGTCATTTCGGCTACAATCTTGCTGCATCCGCCACCAGAGGAATCCACCATGATCGTTTTCATCACCGGCGCTTCGGCCGGCTTCGGCGCCGAAATGGCGCGCACCTTCGTCCGCAATGGCCACCAAGTCGTGATGGCCGCACGCCGCATCGAGCGCCTGCAGTCGCTGGCGGCCGAACTGGGCGAATCGGCGCTGCCGGTCGAAATGGACGTGACCGACAAGAAGTCGATCGAGGAAGCGCTGGCGATGCTGCCGCAATCCTGGCGCCAGATCGATGTCCTGATCAATAACGCCGGCCTGGCGCTGGGCACCTCGCCAGCCCACGAAGCGCCGCTGGAAGACTGGGAAACCATGATCGCCACGAATTGCCAGGGCCTGGTGACGATGACCCGCGCCCTGCTCCCGGCCATGGTCGAGCGCGGCAGCGGCCTGGTGATCAACCTGGGCTCGGTGGCCGGCCACTATCCTTACCCTGGCGGCAACGTCTACGGCGCCACCAAGGCTTTCGTCGAGCAGTTCACCCTGAACCTGCGTGCCGACCTGGTCGGCACCGGCGTACGCGCCACCAACCTGGCGCCCGGCCTGTGCGGCGGCACCGAATTCTCGAACGTGCGCTTCAAGGGCAACGACGAGGCGGCGGCCAAGGTCTACGAAGGTACGACGCCGCTGACGGCCAAGGACATCGCCGAGACCGCCTATTGGATCGCGACCCTGCCGCCGCACATTAATGTGAACAGCATCGAGATGATGCCGACCTGCCAGGGTTTCTCGCCCTTCAATATCAAGCGGGCGTAAGTCGTAGGGTGGGCGCCCCGTGCCCACCGACGGACGCGCACCCAATGCGCCCGGTGGGCACGGGGCGCCCACCCTACGGCACAGCGTGCGCCCCGTCTTCGATAATTGTGAGAAAGTGTTACAGTTATTGTCCTGACAGCGTCGTCTCTCGTCTACTACGCCGCGCTCTATGGATTTTTCCTGCGAACATACCGCCGTGCTGTGCCCGGCGGTGTGTTCGCTAGCATACATACGCGCGCTTAGCGTAAAATGTTTCCTATTATCATTTTTAGCAAATAAGAATGCCTGCGCCTTTCACCTGGACAGTACGGGTTTACTACGAAGATACGGACGCCGGCGGGATCGTGTTTTACGCGAATTACCTGAAGTTTTTCGAGCGCGCCCGCACCGAGTGGCTGCGCGCCGCCGGGGTCGACCAGCAAGCCTTGCTCGACCGTGAAGGCGCCGGCTTCGTCGTGAAGAGCGCCCACCTCGACTATCACGCGCCGGCCCGTCTCGACGACCAGGTCACCCTCACGCTGAGCGTCGAAAAGCTCGGCCGCGCCTCGGTCGAGTTCGCCCAGAAAGCCTATAAAGGCGATCTCCTGCTGGTCGAAGCCCGAGTCAAAGTCGGCTGCGTCGACCTCGCCGCCATGCGTCCACGCTCGCTCCCGAGCGATGTGGCTGATAAAATGCGTGCCGCTTGATCCATTCAACAATATTGCTCATTTGCTTTAACACCCGATGACCCCATCCCACGACCTTTCCTTCCTTGCCCTCATCAGCAATGCGCACCTCATCGTCCAGCTCATCATGCTGCTCCTGCTGGTGCTGTCCGTGGTCAGCTGGTCGTACATCTTCCGCAAACTGTTCGCCATCCGCGCCGCGCGCCGCCAGACCGAGCAGTTCGAACGCAGCTTCTGGGCCGGCGGCAACCTGCACACCCTGCACCAGTCGGCCTCGGCCCAGCGCGACCAGAGCGGTCCGCTGGCGCGCATCTTCGAAGCCGGCATGGGCGAATTTATCAAGGGCAAGCAAGCCTCGCGCGATGCGCTCGACATGGGCGCCGTGCTCGACGGCTCGCGCCGCGCCATGCGCGCCGCCTTCCAGCGCGAGCTCGACGGTCTCGACCTGCACCTGAACTTCCTGGCCTCGGTCGGTTCCGTGTCGCCTTACATCGGCCTGCTCGGCACCGTGTGGG
Source organism: Massilia sp. Mn16-1_5 (assembly GCF_004798585.1). Lineage (GTDB taxonomy): Bacteria > Pseudomonadota > Gammaproteobacteria > Burkholderiales > Burkholderiaceae_D > Telluria. The sequence goes on along the minus strand of NZ_PPXQ01000001.1, from coordinate 425,747 downwards.
GCATCATGAACGCCTTCCGCGGCCTGGCCAGCGTCCAGCAGGCGACCCTGGCAGTGGTTGCGCCCGGCATCGCCGAAGCCCTGATCGCCACCGCGATCGGCCTGTTCGCCGCGATTCCGGCGGTCGTCGCCTACAACCGCTTCACGCACGACATCGACCGCCTGGCGACCCGCTTCGAGAGCTTCGTCGAGGAATTCTCGAACATCCTGCAGCGCCAGTCGCGCTGATCCGGAGAATCGATCATGGCCTTTTCCAGCAGCATGCGCGGCGGACGCCGCAGCAAACTGAAATCCGAAATCAACGTCGTGCCCTACATCGACGTGATGCTGGTGCTGCTCATCATCTTCATGGCGGTACCGGCCAACGAGACCCCGAACGTGGTCAACCTGCCCAACGCCGAGAAGTCGGCGCTGCCGCCGGACACCTACATCCACATTACCGTGAAGCCCGACGCCACGCTGGCGATCGGCGTGAGCGGCAAGGAAACCGTCCCCGCCGAAACGATGCCGGACCGCGCCGCCCTCTTGAAACGCCTGCGCGAACTGCACGAGAGCAATCCCGACTATCCGGTGATGATCGCGGGCGACCGTGACAGCAAGTACGCCGACGTGATCGAACTGATTTCGGAGTCCAAGAAACTGGGGATCAACCGCGTCGGTCTCGCAACCAAATAAGCAATGTCCGCAACGAAGCCTGCCACCATCGGCGCCCCTTACACGGTGCCGCCAGAACCGAACCGCACCGGCGCCATCGTGCTGGCGCTGGCCGTGCACGCCCTGCTGCTGGCCTTCCTGTGGATCGGCATCAGCTGGCAGAACACGGAACCGCCCGCGGTCGAGGCCGAGGTGTGGGACATGAAGGTCGAGTCGGCCGCCGCTCCTGCGCTGCCCCCTCCACCGCCGCCGGAAGTGGTCGAGCCCGAGCCGCAGCCGGAGCCTGTCCCGACGCCGCCTCCTGCGCCGAAGGTCGTCGAGCCGGAGCCGGTCAAGCCAGCCCCGCCGGACATCAATCTCGAACGCGAAAAGAAACTGGCCGAGCAGAAGAAGCAGCGTGAGCGCGAAGCGCTGGAAAAGAAGGAGCGTGAGCGCGAGCGCGAACTGGCCGAGAAGAAGGAACGCGAAGAGCTGAAGGCCAAAGAATTGGCGAAAAAGGAAGAGGAAAAGAAGAAGGAACTCGAGAAGAAGAAACTCGAGGCCGAGAAGAAGCTGGCCGCCGAAAAGGCTGAAGCCGAGAAGAAGAAACTCGCCGCCGAGAAAGCCGCCAAGGCCAAGGCCGAGAAAGCGGAACAGGCCAAGCTCGACAAGATGCGCGACGAGGAACTCAAGCGCATGATGGGCGCCGTCGGCACTACCGGCAGCGCGGCCAAGTCGAGCGCGCCGAAATCCGATCCCGGTTATGTGGCCAAGCTGACCGCCCTCATCAAGAGCAACACGAGCTTCACCGGCAGCACCGATGTGCCGGGCAATCCGAAAGCCGTGTTCAAGGTCGAGACGCTGCCGACCGGCGAAATCCTGTCGGTGCGCCTCACCAAGAGCAGCGGCGTGCCGCAGTTCGACGATGCGGTGGAGCGCGGCATTAACAAATCGTCACCGCTTCCAAAGAAGAAAGATGGTACGGTGGAGCGCACAATCGTGGTCAATTTCTCCATGAAAGACCTGGACTAGTTACTCTTTACCGAGAATAGAACGCATGAAAAAACTTCATTACCTGTTATTCAGCGCCACCCTGCTCATGGGCTCGGCGGCCAATGCCCAGCTTCAAGTCGAAATCGCCGGCGTCGGCAGCAACCAGATCCCGGTGGCGGTCGCCGCCTTCGCCGACGAATCGCTGGCGCCGGACCAGGTCTCGGCCATCGTTCGTGCCGACCTCGAGCGCAGCGGCGTATTCAAGGTCATCAACGCCGGACAAGTGATCAGCGACAGCGCCAGCGTCGACGCCGGCAGCTGGAAGGCGCGCGGCGCCGATGCGCTGGTGGTCGGCAGCGTGGCCCGCCAGCCGGACGGCCGCTTCGCCGTGCGCTACAAACTCTACGACACGGTCAAGGGCAGCCAGCTCTCGCAGATGGGCGGCGAAGTGCAGCCGAAGTACATCCGCCTGCAGGGTCACCGCATCGCCGACGACGTGTATGAAAAGCTGACCGGCGTGCGCGGCATCTTCTCGACCCGCATCGCCTACGTGAAGGAAAACCGCGCCGGCCGCAGCTACGCACTGGCCGTGGCGGACGCCGACGGCGAGAACGAAATCGTCGCCGTGCACGGCAAGGAGCCGATCATCTCGCCGTCCTGGTCGCCGGACGGCGGCAAGGTTGCCTACGTTTCTTTTGAAGACCGCAAGCCGGTCGTCTACATGCAGGACCTGGTCACCGGCAAGCGCCGCGTGATCGCCAACGAAAAAGGCAGCAACTCGGCACCGACCTGGTCGCCGGACGGCAGCAAGCTGGCGATCGCCCTGTCGAAGTCGGGCAACTACCAGGTCTACATCGTCAACGCCGACGGTTCCGGCCTGCGCCGCCTGACCAACAGCACCGGCATCGACACCGAACCGCAGTTCTCGGCCGACGGCCAGACCATCTATTTCACCAGCGACCGCAGCGGCGGCCCGCAGATCTATAAAATGAGCGTCGCGGGCGGCCAGCCTACCCGCGTCACCTTCAACGGTAACTACAACATCAGCCCGCGCGTGTCTCCGGACGGCAAGACCCTGGCCTGGATTTCCCAGCGCGACGGCGGTTTCTCTCTTTACGCAAAGGACCTGGCAAGCGGCCAGGAACTGCGCCTGGCCGATGGGGCCTCCGAACCGAGTTTTTCGCCGAACGGCAAATACATCATGTATGCGAACAAGGGTGGCGGGCGTGTCTCGCTGGCCGTCGTATCGACCGATGGCCGCGTCAAGCAGCGTTTGTCCACCAAAGCGGGAAACATTCGGGAACCCAGCTGGGGCCCCTTCATGAAGTAATGCAGTAAAAGAAGTAAACCACCAACCAAGACCAGGAGAAAAACCCATGCGCAACGTTAAGAGTGTATCCTTCATCATCGCCACCGCTGCCCTGCTCGCAGCCTGCAAATCGCCAGCCCCGGTGGCTGCACCGGCCGTCGAAGAGCGCGCCCCAACCCCGGCCCCAGTCGCCGACTCGCGCGACATCAACCCGGTTGAAACCGCCACCGTCGATCCGCTGAACGATCCGAAAGGCGTGCTGGCCAACCGCAGCGTTTACTTCGACTTCGACAGCTACGTCGTCCGTGAAGACGGCAAGCCAGTGGTCGCCAACCACTCGCAGTACCTGAACCAGAACAAGGGCCGCAAGATCCTGATCCAAGGTAACACCGACGATCGCGGCGGCAGCGAGTACAACCTGGCCCTGGGCCAGAAGCGCGCCGAAGCCGTCCGCCGTGCGATGGCAACCCAGGGCGTGGCCGAAAGCCAGATGGAAGCCGTCTCGCTGGGCGAAGAAAAGCCGAAGGCAACCGGTTCGGGCGAAGCCGCCTGGGCTGAAAACCGCCGTGCGGACATCGTCTACCAGTAATCGTTTGATCGAGTCTTAAGGCTCGGCGAATTGACAGCGGGGCGGCTTGCAGTGCAGACTGCAAGCCGCCCCGTTTTCCATTGCCTCACCGGTAGAGAAAGAATACGACATGATGAAACTGACCCCGTCCCGCCTTGCCGCCATGCTGCTCGCCCTTGCGCTGCCGCTGCAGGCCTCCGCCGGCATCCTGGACGACGATGAGGCGCGCCGCGCGATCATCGACCTGCGCGCGAAAGTCGACAATATCACGCGCGACCTCACCACCCGTCTCGACGCCAAGGCCGACAAGAACGCCACCCTCGACCTGCTGAACCAGAACGAGCAGATGCTGGCCGAAATCGCCAAGCTGCGCGGCCAGATCGAAGTGCTGGCAAACGAGGTCAGCAAGGCCCAGAACAACCAGCGCACCCTGTACGCCGACCTCGATGCCCGCATCAAGAAGCTCGAGCCGCGCGCCGAAACCATCGACGGCGAAACCGCGCAGGTGCTGCCGTCCGAAAAGCAGGCCTACGACGGCGCAATGGAAGTCTTCAAGACCGGCGACTACAAGCGCGCCGCCACTGCCTTGCAGGACTTCGTGCGCCGCTATCCGGAATCGGCCTACGCCGCCAACGCCCAGTACTGGCTAGGCAACGCCTACTACGCCCAGCGCGACTACAAGAACGCCATCGCCGCCCAGGAAGTCGTGACCACCACCTACGCCAGCAGCGCCAAGGCGCCGGACGCGATGCTCAACATCGCCACCAGCTACGCCGAGCTGAAGGACAAAGTGAAGGCCAGGAAGACCCTCCAGACCCTGGTCTCGAAGTTCCCCGAGTCGCAGGCCGCGCAGTCCGCCAAGGACCGCCTGGCCGCGCTGAAGTAAAGCTGCACTGCAACATTTTGCGCGTGTTCGTTTGACAGCACGGCGGCCGCGCCCTATAATCTTGCTTCTTTCGGGTCGTTAGCTCAGCTGGTAGAGCAGCGGACTTTTAATCCGTTGGTCGCAGGTTCGAATCCCGCACGGCCTACCACGAATTCAGCAGCAGCATCAAAGGAGTCACGAGCAATCGTCGACTCCTTTTTTGTTTCCCGCGCCGCGATGGATCCCGGCCCAGCACATCCATGTGCCGTGATACCGGCCGTTATTGCATAATCCGAACGCAGGACATGACTGCGCGTACACTCCCGCACGCGCCAACCGATGCGTCCAACATGAGCGAACGTCCATCCTCTCCGCTTGCCGGCACGCCCACGCAACCGGGCCTGTATGCGCCGGCCCGGCTCGCCAGCCTCGCCGCGCTGCTGATCCTGACCCTGGTGCTCGGCACCGCGGCCATGCTCCACGTCAGCTACCGCGACACCCTGCGCCAGGAGCAAACCACGCTGCGCAACCTGGCGATCGCCTTCGCCGCCCAATCGCAAGTCGTGGTGCAGGCGGTCGACCAGGCGCTGCGCCAGGTCGAGCGCGGCTACCGGCCGGCGGCCGATGGACAAGTCCAGCGGCTCGTCTATTTCGACGAAGAGGGACCGGCGCGCGAATACCTGCTCGGCCTCCATGTCTTCGGGCCGGACGGCCGCCTGCTGGCGAGCGGGGTACCGCAGGGCGCGGCCAGGCCCGCCCCTGCCGCACCTGCCGGCGCCTTGACCCAGCCCGATGGACTCCGGATCGGCATCACGGCGGTCGACCGGCGCACCGGGCGCGGCATCATCGAAGTCGTACGGCCCTTGCGCGACAGGGAGGGGCGGCGCATCGGCTCGATACTGGCCGAAGTCGACTCCGAACAGTTCGAGCGCATCTACAGCCTGGTGGAACTGGGCGAAGGCGGCTCGGTGACCCTGCTGCACCGCGACGGCACGATGCTGGTGCGCGGGCCCACCTTGCCGATGAGCATCGGACGCTCGTTCGCGCATACTCCCCTGTTCAAGAAGCATCTGCCGGCCCGGCCGCGCGGCGACTTCGACACGATCAGCCCGGTCGACGGCCTCGCACGGCTCTACGGCTACGATGCAGTCGGCAATTATCCACTCGTAATCATCACGGGGATGAACAAGTCCGCAGCGCTGGCGCCCTGGTATGGACGCCTATGGACGGCCGCGTCGCTGCTGACCCTGGTATGCCTGGCGCTGGCCTTCCTGGCCTGGCGGGTCGCACGCGACACGCGGCGCCAGCAAACCCTGATCGCGCGCCTGGAAGCGAGCGAAGCACAGGCCGGCCGCAGCGCCGGCTACCTGGCGGCGATCCTGAATGCGGTGCGCACCCCGATCTGGGTGCTCGACGGTGCGCGCCAGCTGGTAGTCTGGAACGAGGCCTTCACGCGTTTCGTCGGACGCACGCCGGCCGAACTGGCCGGGCGGCTCGAGTCCGAGGTACTGGACCCGGCCGGGGCAGCCGAACGCGAGCGGCGCTACGCGCTGGTGCTGGGCACTGGCCGCACCGACGAGGCGCTGGCCACTGTCGAAGACGGTGCCGGCGACGCCCGCAGCGTGATCCAGCAGACCTCGCAACTGCTGGACGCCTCCGGCCAGGTCCAGCTCGTCAACCTGCTCACCGACATCACCGAGCGCGAACGGGCGGAGGCGCACCTGGCCTACCTGGCGAACTTCGACGACCTGACCGGCCTGCCGAACCGGAATCACTTCCGCCACCTGCTCGAGGCCGAACTGGCCGACGCCGCCGCCAAGGGAGCAGGACTCGGTGTCCTGGTCGTGTCGCTGGCCCGCCTGCACGAGATCAGCGACCTGCTCGGCCACGAAACGGGCGAGGCGGCGCTGCGCGAGATCGGCAGACTGTTCCAGTCGCAGCTTCCGCGTGCCGTCGGCGTGGCGCGGATCAAGAGCAACGAGTTTGCGCTGGCGGTGCATGCGCACCACGGCCGCGGCGAACTGGAAGAATTCGCGCAAGCCCTGCATGGCCGCTTGTCCAGCCCCTTCACCGTCAACGGCCGCGAGTTTTTCCTCGAACCCCGGGTCGGCGTGTCGCTCTTTCCCGACGACGGACACAGCGCGGACGAACTGTTCCGCCGTGCCGAAAGCGCGCGCAACCGCAGCGGCGCCGATGGCGATACCATCCACTTCTTCTCGGAAAGCGCGCAGGACGATCTCGATGAACGGCTCACGGTCGAAGCCCAGCTGCGGCGCGCGCTCGAGCGCGGCGAACTGCGCATGGTCTACCAGCCGAAGGTCGCGCTCGGATCGGGCCGGATCGTCGGCTTCGAGGCGCTGCTGCGCTGGAACAGCGCGGAACTGGGAGAGGTCTCGCCGGCGCGCTTCATCCCGCTGGCCGAACGCACGGGACTGATCGTGCCGATCGGCGCCTGGGTGCTGCAGGAAAGCTGCCGCCAGCTGGCGCGCTGGAATGCGGACGGGGCACAGTTGAAAGTGGCGGTGAACCTGTCCCCGCGCCAGTTCGACCAGAAAGACCTGGTAGCGATGATGAAGCGCTGCATCGAGGCCACCGGCGTCGATCCGGCCGCGCTCGAATTCGAAATCACGGAGACCGCGCTGATGCGGCGCGAGGGGGAAGTGGACGCCCTGCTGCACGCGATCCGCGCGCTCGGGGTCGAGTTGTCGATCGACGATTTCGGCACCGGCTACTCGAGCCTGGCGGCGCTGAAACACTTCCCTGTGCAGCGTCTCAAGATCGACCGCGCCTTCATCCGCGACCTCGGCCGCGACGAGGACAGCGCAGCCATCGTGCGCTCGATCCTGAACCTGGCGCGCAACCTGAAGCTGTCCGTGGTGGCCGAAGGCGTCGAGACGGAGGAGCAGTTGCTTATCCTGCGCACGCTGGCCTGCGACGATTACCAGGGCTTCCTGTTCAGCCGCCCGGTCGAGGCCGACCAGGTACCGGCGCTGGTCGAGAGCAACCGCGCCGTGCCCGCCTGACCGGACTCTTAGAACTCTTCCCAGCCGTCGCCGGCGGTCGCTGCGACTTCCTTCGGCGCGCGACGCGGCTGGGTGGCGGCCTTGGGAACGGCCGGCTTGGCGAGCGCCGGGCGCACGACAGGCGCCGCAGGCTTGGCCACCGCAGCCGGACGCTGGACCGGCGCTGCTGCTGCCGCTGCCGGCGCACCGGCACCGCCCTCGATCCGGAAAGCGCCCACGGTACGCGCCAGCACCGCCGCCTCCTGCTGCAGCGACTGCGCCGCCGCCGAGGCCTGCTCGACCAGGGCCGCGTTCTGCTGGGTGGTCTGGTCCATCTGCACGATGGCTTCGTTGACCTGCGTGATGCCGGCCGTCTGTTCCTGGCTGGCGGCGCTGATCTCGGCCATGATGTCGGTCACGCGGCTGACGCTGGCGACGATTTCCTTCATGGTCGCGCCGGCCTGGTCGACCAGCTGCGAGCCGTGCTGCACCTTGCCAACCGAGTCGTCGATCAGGCTCTTGATTTCCTTGGCGGCAGCGGCGCTGCGCTGGGCCAGGTTGCGCACTTCGCCGGCCACGACCGCGAAGCCGCGGCCCTGCTCGCCGGCACGGGCCGCTTCCACCGCCGCGTTGAGCGCCAGGATATTGGTCTGGAAGGCGATGCCGTCGATGACCGCGATGATGTCGACGATCTTGCGCGAGGAGTCGTTGATCGAGCCCATGGTCTCGACCACCTGCGCCACGACCTCGCCGCCCTTGCCGGCGATCGCCGATGCGGAGCCCGCCAGCACGTTGGCCTGGCGCGCGTTGTCGGCGTTCTGCTTGACGGTCGAGGTCAGTTCTTCCATCGAGGAAGCCGTCTCTTCCAGCGAGCCGGCCTGCTGCTCGGTGCGCGAAGAGAGGTCGAGGTTGCCGTCGGCGATCTCGCCCGAGGCGGTGGAAATCGTGTCGGTGCCGGCCCGCACGCGGGTGACGATCTCGACCAGCGCGTCGTTCATGTCGCGCAGGGCGGCCATCAGGCGGCCGGTTTCGTCGTTCGAACGCACCTCGATGCGCTGGGTCAGGTCACCCTGGGCAACGGCGCCGGCGATCTTGACCGCTTCTTCGAGCGGACGCACGATGGCGCGCACCAGCAGCCAGCCGAGCCAGGCGGCAATCACCAAACCCACGACCAGGCCGCCGAAGCAGACCAGGCGCACGAGCGCGACGATTTCCTGCGAACGCTTGAAGTCCGCAGCGGCCACGTCGGTCTGGATCTTGACCAGCCCGGCGATGTTCTTACCCATCGGGATCGCCAGTTTGTGCATCGGTCCATTCATGCGCGCCGTGGCGCGATCGATATCGCCTTCTTTCAGCGCCGCGATGATGGGCTTCAGGGCCTGGTCCAGGAAACGTGCACGCGATGCCGCAAACTGCTGGGCCAGCTGCTTTTCGTCGTCCGCCATCTTGGTGGTGCTGTATGCCTGCCAGGATTTGTTGGCCTCGGCGATGTTGGCCTCGACTTGCTCCATGATCGGCCCGGCCGGGTCGCCGGTCGCGATGGCCTTGGAAACCAGGATCTGGTTCAGCATCACGATCTGCTGGACTTTGTTGAGCTCGGCAAGGGCCACAAGGCGGTCGTCGTACATGCTCTGCATCGCATCGTTCGACTTCTCCAGGTTGAGGATGCCGACCGCAAAACCGGCGATGAGTTCGATGGCGAGAAAGCCAATGACAAAGATGAGGCGCGTCTTGATAGTGATGTTCTTGAACATGATTCGACCGCTGAAAAGTAAGTGGAAGGCAGAGCCCTAGCTCATTGGATTATAGAAATTTTCGAATCCCCCAGGAAACACTATCGGATATCCACACTGGATTTCCATTTTTCGTCGTGCGAGGACAACGAAACGATAACAAGCCGTCATGGCCCGTGAATGAAACGACAAGGCCTTGTTTCTGCGGCGCAAACGGTTTGCCTATAGAATGCTGCGATCAAGTATTTTGGTTTTATAAGAAGAACGACATGACGCTTCCCGTGATCCTCAACCTCGCCGTCGCCCTGCTCGTCTGCGCCCTCCTCTACCGCATGCAGGCGGCCCACGCCTCCTTCACCAAGCGCGTCTTCAGCGGCCTCGGCCTGGGGGTGCTGCTGGGTGCGGCGCTGCAGGCGATCTACGGCGCCGGTTCGCCCACGGTCGCGGCCACCAATGCCTGGCTCGACGTGCTCGGCAGCGGCTACGTGAAACTGCTGCAGATGATCGTGATCCCGCTGATCATGGTCTCGATCATCGGCGCCATCCTGAAACTGCGCGATGCCGCCTCGCTCGGCAAGATCAGCGCCCTGACCATCGGCATCCTGATCGCCACGACGGCGGTGGCCGCCATGATCGGCATCCTGATGGCGAAACTGTTCGGCCTCACCGCCGTCGGCCTGACCGCGTCGGCGGCCGAGGTGGCGCGCGGCGAATACCTGCAGGGCTCGCTGTCGACGGCAAAGGAGATCTCGCTGCCCTCGATGCTGCTCTCGTTCATTCCGGCCAATCCCTTCCTCGACATGACGGGCGCGCGCAAGACCTCGACCATCGCGGTCGTGTTCTTCTCGGTGTTTGTCGGCATCGCGGCGACCGGCATCGCCGCCAAGAAGCCGAGCGAGTTCGCCTCCTTCAGCCATTTCGTGCACGTCGCCCACACCATCGTGATGCGCATGGTGACCCTGGTGCTGCGCCTGACGCCCTATGGCGTGTTCGCGCTGATGACCAAGGTCGTGGCCGGCTCCAGCCTGCAGGACATCCTGAACCTGGCCAGCTTCGTGCTCGCGTCCTACAGCGCCCTGATCCTGATGTTCGGCGTGCACCTGATCCTGGTGGCACTCAGCGGCCTGAACCCGGCACGCTACGTGAAGAAGATCTTCCCGGTGCTGGCCTTCGCCTTCACCTCGCGCACCAGCGCCGGTTCGATTCCGATGAGCGTGGCAACCCAGACCACGCGCCTGGGCACGCCAGAAGGCATCGCCAACTTCGCCGCCTCCTTCGGCGCCACCATCGGCCAGAACGGCTGCGCCGGCATCTATCCGGCCATGCTGGCCGTGATGATCGCGCCGACGGTCGGCATCGATCCGTGGACCGCGAGCTTCATCCTGCCGCTGCTGGCCATCGTCGTGTTCGGCTCGATCGGCGTGGCCGGGGTCGGCGGCGGCGCCACCTTCGCGGCCCTGATCGTGCTTTCCGCGCTCGACCTGCCGGTGGCCCTGGCCGGCCTGCTGATCTCGATCGAACCGCTGATCGACATGGGGCGCACCGCCCTGAACGTGAGCGGCTCGATTACGGCCGGCACCATTACTTCGCGCGTACTTGGCGCCACCAACATCGCGGTATTTAATAGCGACGCGGAAACCAATCTGGACAGCGAAGAACAGACCGCCTGACCCTTAAAAAAGTTATTAGTTTGCGCACGGAATCGTGCGCGGTCCACCTGCCGAATCTGTCTATGATGATGTCATGTCAACATCAACGACGGGCAGGTAATGGAACAAAAGTGGCCACAGGAACTCTGGCTGATCCGGCACGGGCAAAGCGCAGGCAACGTCGCACGTGACGTTGCCGAAGCTGCTGCCGGGCACGAAATCGACATCGCCGAGCGCGACGTCGACGTGCCGCTCTCCGAGCTGGGCATCCGCCAGTCCGAAGCCCTCGCCTCCTGGTTCGCCAGCCTGCCCCAGCACGAGCGCCCCAACGTCGTCCTGCACTCGCCCTATGTGCGTGCGGCCGAGACCGCCAAGATCCTGATTCGCCGCCTCGAGCGCGACACGCTGCTGGCTATCAATGCCGACGAGCGCCTGCGCGAGAAGGAATTCGGCATCCTCGACCGCCTCACCACGCACGGCATCGCCCACAAGTATCCCGAGCTGTATGCGCAGCGCCAGCACGTCGGCAAGTTCTACTTCCGTCCGCCGGGCGGCGAGAGCTGGTGCGACGTCATCCTGCGCCTGCGCAGCGTGCTCGACACCCTCAGCCGCGACTGGTGCCACGAGCGCGTCGTGATCGTCGCCCACCAGGTGATCGTCAACTGCTTCCGCTACCTGATCGAGCGCCTCGACGAAGCCAGCATCCTGGCTTTCGACCGCGCCGGCGACGTGCCGAACTGCTCGGTCACCTCGTATTCCTTCGACCCCATCCAGGGCAAGCATGGCCGCCTGGTGGTGCGCCTCGTGAATTTCGTCGCTCCGCTCGAGAACACCGGTACGCCGGTTACCGTCGGCAAGGACGTGCCGTCCGCACCGAAAGCCTGAGGCAGCGTGTCGATGAACATGATGAATGCGATCCACGCCCCTGCCGCCGTGCACGACGTCACTACGCAGCTCCTGCGCGAGTGGCCGCTCCCGATGCCCGCCGTCGAAGGCGACAAGGAAGTACGCGGGCACGTGCTGATCCTGGGCGGCTCGCGCGAAATGCCGGGCGCCGTCATCCTCGCTGCCACCGCCGCCTTGCGCGCCGGTGCCGGCAAGCTGACGGTCGCCACCGGCGCCAGTGTCGCCCAGCTGGTGGCGCTGGCCATGCCCGAGGCGCGCGTCATCGGCCTGGCCGAAACCGAGGCCGGGGGCTTCCTGCCGGAAGCGATTGCCCGGCTCGACCCGCTGGCCGACCGCGTGAACGCCATGCTGATCGGACCGGGCATGCAGGACGAAGCGGCGGCGGCCGAACTGGTGCACGGCCTGCTCGAACGCATGCAGGGCAGTGACACCGCCGTCGTGCTCGACGCCTGCGCCATGGGCACGCTGCTGCATGCGCCGCCGGGCTGGGCGCCGGGTGAAGCCTTCCGTTTCCAGCAGCCTGTCATCGTCACGCCCCATTGCGGCGAGATGGCGCACCTGACCGGCATCGAGAAGGACGAGATCGTCTCCGGGCCCGACGCCCGGGCGCTGGCATCGAGCGCGCAATGGAACGCGGTGGTGGCACTGAAAGGCGCGCGCACCGTGATCGCTTCGCCAGAGGGCAACATGTGGCAGCACGAAGGCGGCAATGTCGGCCTGGCCATCTCCGGCTCGGGCGACACGCTGGCCGGCATCATCACCGGCCTTGCGGCCCGCGGTGCGAGCCTGGAACAGGCCGCCTGCTGGGGCGTGGCCCTGCATGCACGCGCCGGCGAACGCCTGGCCGAACGCATGGGCACACTCGGCTACCTGGCGCGCGAGATCCCGGACGAGATCCCGGCCTTGCTCGAATCGATCGCCGGCGACACGCCGGACGATACAAAAATGTCATGAAATAGAGGCCTTGAAATAAAGGCATCTGCACCAACCATCCAGCTGTCGCTGGGGGAAACGGTTGAACGGAGAACTGTTTGACCGGTATCAAAGTCCGCTAGTTCGATCGCGGAACAAAGCAAGAAGGTGACAATTCGACGAACTGTCGGTAGGCACGGCAGTCTAATTTTTTCAGTCGAATTCGTGCACTGAACGGGGCCGCGTGTTGCGTCGGTTCCCTGGTGGTTATGCCAATGAGCACAGGCCGCATCAAATCACCGATGCGTCCGACAAGAGGTTCATGGCAGAACCGAACTGGCGCCGCTGTTCTCCACCGCCTCACCTGGAGACATCGGCACAAGATAGACGTGAACGAGGAGTGTAAACAATGAACGCAATCACCAAAGCACCAAAAATCCTGCTGACCGCTGCCCTGCTGGCTTCGATGCTCGGCGCATGCAAGAAGAACGATACCGCCGGCACCGGCGCAACGGGCGACACCTCGGCAACTTCGCCGAGCTCGACGTCGGGCACGAGCGGCACCACCGGCACCACGGGTGACACCGGCACCGGCGCAACCGGCACGGGCGCAACCGGCACCGGCGCAATGGGCACCACCGGCGACACCTCGGGCACTGGGGCTACCGGCACCGGCGCAACGGGCACCGGCACGGGCGCAACCGGCACCACCGGCGACACCACCGGCACCGGCGCTTCCGGCACCACCGGCACGGGCGCTACCGGTACCACCGGCACCAGCGGCACCTCGGGCACCACCGGCACCACCACCTCGGGCGGCACCACCGGCAACACCGACTCGTCGGGTACCGGCAGCACCACCGGCACTGGCACCACGGGCACCGGCCGCTAACCGGCAGGTCTGTCCAAAAACCGGAGCCCCACAACGCGGGCTCCGCGTTTGCACCTGGCCGGCAATCTGCGCCGGCGTTTCAATGCAGTCCTGCGGCAGCCCCGCTGTACGCAGGCTTTCGTCTCTCCTCCCTGTCCCTCGTTTTGGTCGTGCTGTCGAGCGCCCGCTTTCGGCTGCGCCTTCCGCCTGTAGCATCACGCCCGGCTGTTTCCGCTCTGTCAAACAGCGCACAGTGCATGCCGCAGGACCGTGACACAATGCACTTCATCCCCGTGCCGCCAACTGTGCGCGGCAGCGGCAAGCCATCGAATGAGGAGCTCCACCATGCGCAAGATGAAGACCATACCGACCGTCGTACTGACCGCGGCTTTCCTGGCCGCCACGCTCGGCGCCTGCAGCAAGAAGGATTCCGGCATCGGGGGCGCCGGCGATGCCGCCCACGTGACCGAGCGGGTCGAAGGAAGCGGCGGCGGTTCGGCTGCCGGGGTGAGCGGCGCCACCGGGAACTCGGGCAATGCGGGTTTGTCCTCGACCGAGTACAACACCAACAATACGCCGCGCACCGTCGGCAAGGAGGAAGGCACGCAGGAGAACAGCCTAGGTGCAGTGGGCGGCGCGAGCGGGGTCGACGGCGTCAAGCCGGTCGATGCCAGCGGCAACACGACCGGCGGCGCCAATCCGGGCGGCGCTCCGATGCAGAGCGCCCCGGCAGCGGGCACCGATCACGTCGGCCATACCGGCAACACGACCGGCACCGGCCCCGCTTCCACCAAGCCCGGTTCCGGCGGCGCGGGCAGCATCCACTAAGCAGCGCCAAGACGAAAAAAAGCCCGCTCGCGCGGGCTTTTTCACGTTGCAGCGACGCTTTTATACGCCTTCGGTCACCTTGGCAACCGGCGCCTTGGCCAGCGGCACCGCCGGCTTGCGGCCGCGGCCGGTGGCAAGACGGAAGCCCCGCACGACGAGGCGGAACACCAGGCGCACGAAGGTCAGCGTCAGGATCGCTTCGATGAAGGTCATCACGAAGGCCGGCAGTGCGGTGAAGCGCTCCACGCGGCGATGGAACTTGGCCGCCATGCGGTCGCGGGCGATCTCGATGCTGTCGTAGAAGGTCGGCACGACCAGCAGGGTCAGGAAGGTCGAGGTGATCGTCCCGCCGATGATGGCCACCGCCAGCGGCTGGTAGAACTTGCCGTCCGGACCGAGCGCCAGGGCCACCGGCAGCATGCCGGCGATCAGCGCGAAGGTTGTCATCAGGATCGGGCGCAGACGCATGCGGCCCGCCTTCATCAGCGCATCCTCGCGGTCGTAGCCTTCCGCTTCCAGGGCGCGCGCCGCGTCCAGCAGCAGGATCGCGTTCTTGGCCACCAGGCCCATCAGCATGATGATGCCGATAAAGCTCATCAGGTTCAGGGTGCCCCCGGTGATCAGGAGCGCCAGCACCACGCCGATCAGGGACAGCGGCAGCGACAGCATCACGCCCAGCGGGGCCGTGAAGGAGCCGAACTGCATCACCAGGATCAGGTACATCAGGCCGATACCGCCGAGCAGCGCGATCGTCATTTCGCGGAACAGTTCCTGCTGATCCTTGCCGGCGCCGCCCAGGGCCAGGCCATAGCCCGGCGGGAAGTCGAAGGTCTTGGCCAGCTTCATGGCGTCGGCCGTGACTTCGCCGCTGGAGCGGCCCTGCGCGTTGGCCGAGACGGTGATCACGCGCTTGCCGTCCTTGTGCACGATTTCCGACGGACCTTTACCCATGCTGATGCGGGCGATCTGTTCCAGCGGCACCATCATGTTGGTGCCGGCAATCGCGATCGGCAGGCGCTCGATGTTTTCGATGTTGACGCGGTCTTGCGGATGCAGGCGCACCGCGACGTCGCGCGTCTCGCCGGTCGGGTCGACCCAGTCGCCGACTTCGATACCGGCGAAGGCCACGCGCAAGGCGGTGGCGGCATCGCCCACCGACACGCCCATCGAGTTCGCAAGTCCCCGGTCGAGTTCGATCTGCAGCTCGTTCTTCGGATCCTGCTGCGACAGCGTGACGTCGACCGCGCCCGGCACCTGGCGCAGCTTGTCCATGTAGGCCGTGGTCAGCTCCATGAGCTTGCGTGAATCGGCGCCGGTGAACTCGATCTGGACCGGCTTGCCGCCGCCGTTCAGGTCGTCGAGCACCGTGTACTCGGCGCCCACCAGCTGGGCTACCTTGGTGCGCAGTTCGGCGCCGATGGCGGCCGCGGTGCGGTTGCGCGTGTTGCGCTTGCCGATCTCGATATAGATCGAGCCGCCGCTCGGCTTGATGACGCTGTCGGTGGCGCGGGTTTCCGGAATGGTGCGCGCCAGCGCGGCCGCCTGCTCCATCTTGAGGCGCGCATATTCCAGGCTCGAGGAAGCGGGGGTGCGCACCTCGATCATGATCTTGTTGCCGTCGCCCTTGGGCAGGAAGCTGGTGCCGCCGAAACTACCCTGCAGGAAGATCGCGCCGATAAAGGTGGCCAGTGCGATCACACCCATCCAGCGGCGGTGGTGCAGCGCCCAGGCGATGACGTTGCCGTAGCGCGCAGCCTGGCGGTCGAACCAGTCGTTGAAGCGGCCGAGCACCTTCGAGATGCCCTTCTTCGGCGCATGATGATGGCCCGGCGGGTCGCCCCAGTAGGCCGACAGCATCGGGTCGAGCGTGAAGGAGATGAACAGCGAGACCAGCACCGAGCAGGTCACGGTCAGTGCGAACGGACGGAACCACTCGCCGGCGATGCCCGGCATGAAGGCCACCGGAATGAACACGGCCATGATCGAGAAGGTCGTGGACGCGACCGCCATGCCGATCTCGGAAGTGCCGACCAGGGCCGCGGTACGGCGGTCGGCGCCGTTTTCCATGTGGCGCACGATGTTTTCCCGCACCACGATGGCGTCGTCGATCAGCACGCCGATCGCCAGCGACAGCCCGAGCAGGGTCATGAAGTTCAGCGTGAAGCCGCACAGCCAGACCGCGATGAAGGCGGCCAGCACCGAGGTCGGCAGCGACAGCGCCGTGATCAGGGTCGAGCGCCAGGAGTTCAGGAAGGCGTAAACCACGAACACGGTCAGCACGGCGCCGAAGACCAGCGACTCGATCACGTTGTTCAGGCTCGATTGCGCCTCGTTGCCGCCATCGCGGGTAATGTTCAGCGAGCTGCCCTTCGGCAGTTCCTTGTTGATTTCCTCGACGAGCTTGCGCACTTCCTTGGCGATCGACACGGTCGAGGCATCGCGGGTCCGGACGATGGAGATGCCGACGTTCGGCGAGCCGCTGTGGATCGAGGCGCTGTCGACGTCGGCGAAGCCGTCGCGGATCTCGGCGACCTGGTTCAGGCGCACGATGGTCTCGCCCATGCGCTTGACGACGACCTGCGAGAAGTCTTCCGGACGCTCGATGCGGCCGATCAGGCGGATGCCCTTCTCGTCCATTTCGCCACGTACCTTGCCCACCGGCGCGTTGGTGTTCTGGTTGCGCAGGGCGTTCGCCACTTCGCTGACCGAGACGTTGTATTCGCGCAGTTTATCGGCTCGCAGCAGGACCGAGAGCTCGCGCCGCAGCGAACCGTTGACGTTGACGGTCGACACGCCTTCGATCGCACGGAAACGGTCGGCCAGCACGTCTTCGGCCAGGCGCGACAGTTCGGCGTGCGACTGCGCGCTCGAAGACAAGGCCAGCTGCATGATCGGCTGCGAGGCCGGATCGACGCGGCGCAGGATCGGCTCGCGCATTTCCGTCGGCAATTTATAACGCACCGCCGAGATGGCGTTGCGCACGTCGTCCGAGGCTTCGATCAGGTTACGCTTGAAGTCGAACTGCAGCACCATCGTGGCGCTGCCCTCGTTCGCATACGACTCGACCTCGGTCACGCCCGGCACGCTGAGCATCTGCTTTTCCAGGCGGTTGACGATCTCGCGCTCGCTGGTTTCCGGCGAAGCGCCCGGATACGGGATGTTGACGACGATGACAGGGATCTCGACGTCCGGGTTCTGGTTGACGCGCAGCTTGGACAGGGCCAGCAGGCCCATGCACATCATGCCGACGATCAGCACGATCGTGGCGATCGGCTTCTTGACTGAGAAATTAGAAAGGAACATGGCTCAGTTTCCCTTAGTTACCCTTGGCGGCCGGGACGGTCGCGCTGGCCAGGGTCTTGCTGGGGGCGGCGCCCGCGAACTGCACCTTCTGGCCATCCTTCAGGTTCGAGCTCGGGTTGCGCAGCACGGTGTCGCCGGCGGCCAGGCCTGCCTTGATCTCGATATTACCGGTGCGCTGGTCGCGCGCGCCGGTCTGCAGGTCGACTTTCGACAGCAGATTGCCTTTCACGCGCCAGGTGTAGGTCTTGTCGCCGGCCTTGACCAGCGCGCTTTCCGGCAGCATCAGCACGTTCGACGTTTCGGCGTCGATCCGGCCTTCCGCGTACAGGCCGGCCACGCGCGGCTGTTCGCCGGTCAGGCCGACCAGGACTTCGACCTGGCGCGTGATGTCGTTGGCCGAGGCGTCGATGCGGCGCACGACGCCGGTGAACTGCTGGGTGCCGTAGCCGTTGATATGGTATTTCACTTGCTGGCCGACCTTGATCGTGCTGATCTTGTCGGTCGAGACGCGGCCTTCGAAACGCATGCTGGTCGGATCGATGACCTTCACCAGCTCCTTGCCGATGGTGGCGGTGTCGCCGGCCGACACCTTGCGGTCGCTGACGATGCCGTCAAAGGGCGCGCGCACCGAGGTGCGGGCAATCTGCTGGCGTGCCAGCGCCGCGCGGCTGCGCGCCGCCGACAGTTCGCTCAGGGCGCTGTTGCGGCGTACTTCGGCTTCATCCTGGGCCGCGGCCGAGGTCATGCCCGAGGCGCGCAGGGTTTTCAGGCGCTCGAGCTGGCGGTTGGCCTGGTCGAGCGCCTGGCTTGCTGCGGTCACGCCGGCGTCGGCCGAGACCAGGGAATCACGGATCGCCGTCTCGTCGAGTTTCACCAGCAGGTCGCCTTTCTTGACCGGCTCGCCGTTTTCCTTGAGCACCTGCAGCACCACGGCCGAGACTTCGGCGCGCAGGTCGGCGCGGCGTTCCGGCTGGATCGAGCCGGTGATCACGGGACCGGAGGCCAGGGCGTCACTCGAGACCGTCAGCAGGTCCTGCGGCGCGACCAGCAGTTGGTCCGGGCGGGTGTCCTTCTGGCTGGCCCCTGCCACGGCTTTGCCGTCGGGCTTTCCTTGGTCCTTGGCCTCCTTGTTGCAGGCGGCCAAAGTGGACGCGATAGCAAGGATAAGTAGTGTGTTGCGCAGCATTGAGGATCTCCCAGATTGGACTCTGACGTGTATTTATAAAAATTGGATAGAAACTGTCAGCGCGCAGTATCTAGGAGGCGGCCCCACCCGTCAATTGACGATCCCGCGCGTTGTTATTTTGGATGGATGAACTGCGAAATGCTGCGATGAGCTGCATGCATATCGGACGAAATGCACGGAGCCCGGGGCACGGCCCCGGGGTGAACGACGATCAACCGCCAAACAAATTGAATACCAGGAAACCCATGCCGATGCCGGTGGCGATGCCGCCGCAGATTTCCACCAGGGTATGCCCCATGCGCTCGCGCAGGACCTTGTGGTTGGCGGCGCCCAGCGACAGGCGGTTAAGGCCAGCGGCATGCTGGTTGATGGCGGCGGCCTGGCGACCGACGTGCTGGCGCAGGCTGTTGGCGTCGATCATCACGATGAAGGCGAGCGTGACCGCCACGCCGAAGGCCGGGTGGCCGATGCCCTCGCGCAGCGCGATCAGGGTCGCCATGCTGGTGACGACCGAGCTGTGGTTGCTGGGAAAGCCGCCATTGCCGACCAGGTTGAAGGCCCAGCGCCGCTGGCGCGCGCTGTTGATCAGGAACTTGATCGGGCCGACGATCAGCCAGGTAAGGAAGGGGGTGACGAGGTAAGCGTAGTCCATGGAATCCTTGTGCGGGGAAGTGCCCCGGGTTGAATGCATATGCCGGGCGGAATTATCGCAGAAGCAATGCCCGATAGCGACCTGATAGCGGCCTGCACTGCGCCATGAGGCCCCTGCTGCGGTTAAGATAGAGAAAACTGTGGCATTTTGCCAATACCAAACAACAAAACGGAAAACGAGGAATCGACATGCAACACTTCAGGCTTTCCTTTGCCGTGACCATCGTGCTGATGGCGCTGGCGGGCTGGTGGGGTTTCGAACATGGGGGGATGCCGGGCCTGCTCAGCGCGCTGTGGATCACGGCGGTGCTGGGCGTGCTGGAAGTGTCGCTGTCCTTCGATAATGCGGTCGTCAACGCGTCGGTCCTGCGCCATTGGAACGAGTTCTGGCGCAAATTGTTTCTGACGGTCGGTATCCTGGTGGCCGTGTTCGGCATGCGCCTGCTGTTCCCGCTGGTGATCGTCTCGGTCGCCACCGGCCTGGGCCTGATCGACGTCTGGCATATGGCGATCCAGACCCCGCAGGAATACTCGCGCCACCTGACCGAACACCATGCGGAAGTCTCGGCCTTCGGCGGCGCCTTCCTGATGCTGGTTTTCCTGAACTTCCTGTTTGACGAGGAAAAGGAATTGCACTGGCTCGGCTGGATCGAGGAAAAGGTCGGTAAGTACGGCTCCGAAGGCCTGGCCATCCTGCTCACCCTGCTGGCCGTGTTCTTCGCCATGAGCCTGATGCCCGAGCCGCGCAAGCTGCCGGTGCTGATTTCCGGCGTGGTCGGGGTGCTCGTGTATGTGGGCGTGGACTGGATCAGCGGCCTGCTGGAAGAAGAGGAAGAAGACCCCACCATCGGCAAGATGATCTCGCAGGGCAGCATCGGCGGCTTCCTCTACCTGGAAGTGCTGGACGCCTCCTTCTCCTTCGACGGCGTGATCGGCGCCTTTGCCATCACCAACGACGTCGTCATCATCATGCTGGGCCTGGCGATCGGCGCGATGTTCGTGCGTTCGCTGACCGTGTTCCTGGTCTACAAGGGCACGCTGCAGGAATTCGTGTATCTCGAGCACGGCGCCCACTACGCGATCGGCATCCTGGCGCTGATCATGTTCGCCAGCGTGCACTACCACATTCCGGAATGGTTCACGGGCCTGTCGGGGCTGGCCTTCATCCTGGTCTCGCTGTGGTCCTCGGTGCGGCACCGCAGGCGCCTGGCGCTGGAAGAAACCCACGACAAGGCCGAGATCGTTTAAGCGTCTTAGGACTCCCTTAAATGGCGACGCTGCCATTTTGACAATCGGGGCGCGCGTGGCAGAATGGCGCCACCGCGCCCCGAGCGCCCTCTTCCACTCACTATTCCTGACACCATGCCGAAAGCAATGCCGCAACGCGCCGTCGCCATCCTGCTGTCCCTCGTCGTCGCCCTCGTCGTCATCGGCGGGCTCTACACCTGGTTCACGCTGACCTGGTCGTATTCGGAAGGCACGCGGGCCGGTTACCTGCAGAAGTTTTCGAAAAAGGGCTGGCTGTGCAAGACCTGGGAAGGCGAAATCCTGCTCTCGAGCATGCCGGGGGCAATTCCGGAACGCTTCGCCTTCACCGTGCGCGACGACAAGCTGGTGCAGAAGCTGCAGTCGACCATGGGTCAGCGAGTAGAAATCAGCTACGAACAGCACCGCGGCGTGCCGACCAGCTGCTTCGGTGAGACCGAGTATTTCGTGAATGCGGTGAATACCGGGCCGGTGTCGCCCGTATCGCCGAGCGATGCGCCGAAGGGCGCGCAGTGATATTGATTACGTATCACCGCTGACCGGTGATACGTTTTACATATCGATGATTATTCGCTGGTGTTCTTGCGCTGGGCCATGATCACCTCGGCCAGGCGTGCCGCAGCCTGCTGCGCCGACGGCTGCTTCTTCAACCGGCCCAGCACCTCGCGGGTAATGTTTTCCGATGCCGTGCGCTGACGCGCTTCCGACTTGCGCTCGACAATGGCGTCCTCGGTCGCCGACAGCTCGGCCGCCTGCTCTTCCAGACGCTTCGTTTCCAGGTCCAGCAATTCGCGCCGGGCGTCGGCCATCTGCTGCGTGGTCGCGGCGGTGCGCTTCTGCATCTCGGCGTGGGCTTGCGCGTGTTCCAGCAGCGCGCGTTGGGCGTCGCGTTTCTCCAGGGCCGCCTGCGCGGCCGCCGATTCGGCCAGCTCGCGCTCGCGCGCAAGACGCGCCGCTTCTTCCTCGGCTTCGCAGCGCACGCGCGCGGCCAGCGCCGCTTCCTCGTCCGACGCCAGGCGTTCGGCCGCGGCGGCATTCGCACGGGTATCGAAATCGAGCTGTTCGCGCTGGGCCGCCAGCTTGCGTTCGGCATGGGCCAGGGCTTCCGCCGCAGCGGCGGCTGCTTCGCGTTCGGCCTCGAGGGCCGCTTCGGTCGCGGCCAGGCGCGCCTGTTCGCTGGCTAGCCGTTCGGCCTGCATCCGTTCCAGTTCGGCGGCTGCATCCAGCGCGGCCTGCGCAGCGGCTGCCGCGGCTTGCTGCGCGGCCGCCGCCTCGAGGGCCTGCGCGGTCTCGAGGCGCTGCGCTTCCAGGGCCGCCTGCGCGGCTTGCGCGGCGCGCTGTTCGGCGTCGAGCCGCTCGCGCAGCGCTGCCGCATCAAGCGCTTCGGCCTCGGCGCGCGCCGTGGCGGCCGCGGTCAGGGCACGCTCGGCGTCCAGCTTTTCCTGCTGGCGCGCCAGCGCCGCATTCTCCGCATCGAAGCGCGCGCGTTCGGCCGCGGCCAAGTTCTCCGCCTCCTGGGCGCGGCGTTCGGCCAGGTCCGCTGCCGCCTGTTCGCGTTCGAGCGCTTCTCTGGCCAGCGCCAGCTCGGCTTCCTGGGCCGCGTTGGCGCGTGCTCTCGCGTCGGCCGCGGCCTGCGCCAGCACGGCGCGCTCGTTGGCGAGCGTGCGCTCGCGTTCCTGCTCGCGCGCGTCCACCTCGGCCGCCTGGGCCGCCTCGCGGTCGGCCTCGGCGCGCTCGCGCGCATGCTGGGCGGCCAGGGTCTCGGCCTGCAGGCGGGCTTCGACTTGCAGGCCCGCTTCGTGTTCGGCTTCGGCGCGCGCCAGGGCCACTTCGCGCAGCTTGCGGTCGGCCTCGATGCGCGCTTCGGTTGCGGCCGCGATGCGCGCTTCGGCATCGCGCCGCGCTTCCGCGGTGGCGGCGGCGGTCTGTTCCAGGCGCTCGCGGTGGAGCGCGGCGTCGCTCAATTCCTTCTCCAGCTGCAGGCGCGCGCGCAGGGTGTCGGCGGCGATGCGGGTCGAATCGGCCTGCGACTGGGCGATCGATTCGCGCTCGTGCTCGACGTGGGCCAGGGCGCGCGCCTCTTCCAGCGCGCGGGCTTCGGCGGTGGCGCGGGCAAAGGCCGAGCTCAGGGCGATCTGGTCGGCGCGCTCGCGCTGCACGGCCAGTTCCAGCGCCTCGGCCTCGACCTGTGCCAGCTTTTCGGCGGTCTGGCGCGCGGCCTTTTCGGCCCGTTCGCGCTCGCGCGCCAGCACGGCGACGCGCGCATCGGCGCTGGCGCTGTGCAGCACCTCTTCGCGCGCGGCCTGGACGGCGGCGACGCGCTCGGCGGCCTGGCGCCGCGCTTCCTCGGTCTGTATCAGCAAGGCTTCGGCGGCCTGCGCGGCCTCGAGCGCCATCGCGGCTTCGAGCTCGATCTGCTCGGCGGCGCGGCGCCGGGCTTCCTCGGCCGCACGGGCGCGTGCTTCGACGGCCAGGCGCCCTTCGGTGTCGGCCTGGACCCGCGCGCGCAGCTCGGCCGTTTCCAGGCGCATCGCTTCCAGGCGCTCGTTGGTGGCCAAGGCGGCGGCGCGCAGGGTTTCCAGGCGGTCGCGGTTGAGTTCAATGACCTCTTCCGAGGCCTGGGCATTCGCCAGCGCGGCGGCCGCGGCGGCGGCATCGAGGGCGGCGCGCTCCTCGGCCAGCGAGCGGGCACGTGCCTCGGCGTGGGCGCGCGTCTCGGCGGCGACGTTGGCTTTCGCTTCCGCCTCCACACGGGCGATGGCTTCCTTGATCGCCATCTTTTCCGAACCTTCCCGGTCCGCCGGCGGGGCGGCCGGCGGCACATGCTGGGCCAGGGCGGGCGGCATGTCGATGGTGAAGTCGGTATCGTCGTGAGGTGCTGGTTCCATGCTCATTCTCTGTTATAGGGCGCGCCCGTCCATTATCGGTGAAACCCGGCAATCACGGCACGCCGAACTGCGCGGTAAATCCCGCGTATTTTCCTGCTTATACCGGCCACAGCGGCGGCTCGTCCATGAGGGCGACCTGCTCGCGCAGCTCGAGGATGCGGTCCTGCCAATAGCGCTGCGTGTTAAACCAGGGGAAAGCCGCAGGAAAGGCCGGATCGTCCCAGCGCATCGCCAGCCAGCCGGCATAGTGGATCAGGCGCAGGGTGCGCAGGGCTTCGACCAGGTAGAGCTGGCGCGGGTCGAACTCGCAGAAGTCCTCGTAGCCGGCCAGGACGTCGCTCATCTGGCGCACCATCTCGTGCCGCTCGCCCGACAGCAGCATCCACAGATCCTGGATCGCGGGCCCCATGCGGCTGTCGTCAAAGTCGACGAAGTGCGGCCCGTCGGGCGTCCACAGCACGTTGCCGCCGTGGCAGTCGCCGTGCAGGCGCAGCGTCGGCTGCCTGCCGGCGCGCTCATAGCAGCGCGCGACGCCATCCAGGGCCTGCTCGACCACGCTGGCATAGGTCGCGCGCAGCTCGGACGGAATGAAGTCGTGCCTGACGAGATAATCGAACGGCTCGCGTCCGAAGGTCTGGGGATTAAGCTCGGGACGCAAAGCGTAGGGTTTCACCGCGCCGACGGCGTGGATGCGGCCGATGAAGCGCCCCATCCATTCCAGGGTATCGGGGTCGCCCAGTTCCGGCGCCCTGCCCCCGCGGCGCGGGAAGACGGCGAAACGGAAGCCGTCGAAATTGTGCAGCGTGCGTCCGTCGATCGTCATCGCCGGCACCACCGGGATCTCGTGCTCGACCAGCTCGGCCACAAAAGCGTGCTCTTCCAGGATGGCGGCATCGCTCCAGCGCTCGGGCCGATAGAACTTGACCACGACCGGCTCGCCCTCGTCGCGCCCGACCTGGTAGACCCGGTTTTCGTAGCTGTTCAGGGCCAGCAGGCGGCCGTCGCCGTGCAGGCCGACGCTGTCGACGGCGTCGAGCACACAGCCCGGATCGAGCCGGGAGAATGGGTGCGCCGCGCTTTCGTCGGAAGAAATAGACTCGTTATGCATATCGCTATTGTAAGTCGCGGCGTGTTATTTCGTACGCCTGGCGGCCCTGAGGCGTTAAACTGACGGACTTCACGCATTTAAAGCACACATTAAGAGCACTCCATGCAACTCGAACAGCCCCTCACCGAAAAAGAATTCGACGAACTCGACCAGTTCCTCCTCTCCGAGCGCAGCCCGGAAGACGCGATGACGATGGACACCCTGCACGGCTACCTGACCGCGATTGCGATCGGTCCGGAAACCATCATGCCGGCCGAATGGCTGCCGCGCGTGTGGGGCGAAGGCGACGCCGCCGTGCCGAAATGGAAGAACGGCAAGGAAGAAGAACGCATCATCAACCTGATCATGCGCTTCATGAACGAAGTCCTGATCACCTTCGAAGTCGCGCCCAAGGAATTCGAGCCGCTCTACTGCGAGCACGAGCACAAGGGCCAGACCCTGATCGACGCCGAAGCCTGGTGCTGGGGCTTCTGGGAAGGCATGGAACTGCGTCCCGGCTCCTGGGACCCGATCTGGGAATCCGAGGTCGCCGAACTGATGCGTCCCCTGTACCTGCTGGGCGCCGACGAGATCGAGGAAGAAGAACTGCCCCTGGTCGAAGACCCGGTCAAGGCGCACCAGCTGGCGCTGGAAATCGAAGCGAACCTGCCGGCGATCTACAAGTACTGGCTGCCACTGCGCAAGGCGGCGGTGGAGACCGTGCGGCACGAGACGCCAAAGGTCGGGCGCAATGACGACTGCCCTTGCGGGAGTGGGAAGAAGTACAAGAAGTGCTGTGGGGCGGAATCGGCCTGATCGGGCATTGCCTACAGTAATGGAGCCCGGCGATATGCCGGGCTTTTTGCTTTCGGTTTCAGAACCCGGGCGACCGTTCACCAAATCACATCATTTCCTTGGCTTGGCGTCCTCGCCCGCGGGGGCGGCGCGATTCTGCGCGGCTGCCGCCGCGGCAGCTTGCTGCTTCTGTTTTTCCTTTTTCTTTTCAGCATGGTGACCGACCGCGCACCCGATCGCGGCGCCAGCCACGCCATGCTTGCCTGCGACGTGGCCGATGACACCGCCGGCCACGGCGCCCTTGCCGCAGCCGGCCTCGGCCGATCCGGCAGCCAGCAACAATGCGGTACTGACGACCGCGAGCGAAAGTTTGGTACGCATGAAGCTCTCCTTTTGTAAGTCAACGAGCTTCACAGTACGCGCTTCGTCGGCGGGTAACCGTTAGCGCGCTAACATAGATCCTTCGGGACCTCTATTCGTTGGCGCAAGCTGTACACCATGAACAGCAGATCCCCACACTCGAGGGTTACGCCTCGTTCAGTCAGACTGCTCTTCGTCATCTAGCGAATCCCAATCCTCGTAGCCGATGGGCTCGCTCATGGCCAAATCCCATACCATCGAGTGATGCTGGACTTCGAACCACTCCTGAAACATCTTGTAAGTCCGCTTCTGTGGCCACCAGGATTCGACCGTGTACCACTCATTCAGGTATTCTTCAAAGAACATCTGCCATCTGCGTTTCACCCACTTCTCGGCATCTTCGTGGTCACTCAAGGCATTGGGGACGAGAAAAGCATTTTGGTCCTGACGCAATTGTTCGAGGGTTAGAGCAGGCGGATCTGGATCGACCCGCATGATCCAGTCGAGCACTGGTTGCTTGGGCATCAAGATGATTAAATGGCGGTTGATCGTAAACCGGGAATGGTTGTTCATGGTAGAGCGGGTCACAGGAAAACCTCCATTCTAGCTGGTGCAAACGGCAACTCCGCTATCCCGTGGCCCGGGTTATCGGAGTGTCCGACGCGCCATTCGTTGCCGCAAGCTGTACACCATGAACAGCACGATCCCCAGGTTGACGAGCAGCAGACCCAGGCTGAGCAGGCTGGGCCGGTGGATCAGCTCGCGCACCTCGAACGGGACGTAGACCGCCCCGCTGAGGGCCGCAAAACCTTCGCCCCACACCCGTTCGAACCACAAGCCGTAGGCTTCGACCAGACGCACGGCCGAATAGGCGAGCGCCGCGGCGGCGAGTTGTTGCAGGCGCGCGTCGTCGAGCTTGCCGGCATACTCGATGAAGACGCGCGGCGTATGGGAGGCGGGGTTCAGGTGGCCATGCCTGACCAGTGCCTCGGCAAACTGTTGTACGTCCCGGTGCAGCAGGGCGAACAGGCCGAAACCGGCGAGCAGGACGACCAGGCCCTTGGCCGCTTCGAGTGCAGCTACCGTGCGGATTCCCTGTGCAAGATGCATGTCTGTTTTTCCTGACCAGTCCTCATTTCAGGAACTCTACCAGTTTCGGTATCACGACCTGCGGCGCCTCTTCCATCAGCCAGTGGCCGGCGCCCGGCACGATTACCCCTTCGACCTTGTTGTCGACCAGCCGGGCCTGGTCGATCAGGACCTGGCCGGACGCCTTCTCGCCGGTCAGCACCAGCATCGGGATCGTAAGCGGTGTGCGCGCGTAGCCGGCGAAATCGGCGGCATCCCGCTCGAACGCACGGAACACCTCGAAACCCGCGGCCATGCGGCCTTCGCGCGCATAGGCCGCGGTGTACAGCTTGCGGTCCCCTTCCGGAATGGAGCGATTCCTGTCGGCCGCGAAATCGTTCCAGAAGTGTTCGAAGTAGATTCGTTCGCGTCCCTTGACCAGGGCCAGCGGCGTCGGGCCGTAGAAGTGGAAATGCCATAAGTCGCGCAGCAACCAGACATCTTTCCAGTTGCCCACGCCCGGCAGGAAGGCGTCCATGAGTGCGATCTTGCCGACCTCGTTGCGGTACTGGGCGGCGTAGGCGTACGCGACCATCAGGCCGATGTCGTGACCGACCAGCTTGACGCTGGGCAGGCGCAGGCTGGCAACCAGGCCGTGCACGTCCTGCGCCATCTGCGTCTTGGTGACGCCCTGGGCGGGAATCGAGGACTGGCCGAAACCCGGCAGGTCGGGCGCAATGACGAGGTGCTCGCGCGACAGTTTGTCGATCAGCGGCAGCCACATGTGGCTGGTCTGGGCATAACCGTGCAGCAGGATCACCGGGTCGCCTTTTCCGGCCACGAGGTAATGGATCCGCTGGCCGCCCACGTCGGCGAAGCGGCTTTGCGGCGTCGCGGCCAACACGGTCGAGGATGGCAGCGCAAGGACGAACACAGGGACGAGCACAAGCAGGACCAGGCTGCGAAGGAGCCCGGCAAGGAGAGAACGATTCATGACAGCCTCCTGGGACAGGTGAGTGCGCGTATGCGCATCGGTGCCTACCACTCACCTTGGACACCCAATCGGACGCCGTGTCACGGCCACGCCATGCCGTCCGGTAGAAATCGCCTGAATCGATTGCGAGGTATGATCGATCCATAGCCTGCCGGGCTCAAGCCGGTTCGATCGATCACTCAAGGAGGCCGCCATGCGCGCAACCATGTTGATGACGGCAAGCGTCGTTTGCTTGCTGGGATGTGCAAGCCCTCAGGAAAAGGCCATGCAGCAGCAAGCGGAGATGGACCGCATGATGGCCGAATACGGGCCGGCCTGCGTGCAGCTCGGCTTCGCTGCAAATACGGATCCCTGGCGCAACTGCGTCGTGCAGATGGCGACGAAGAACGGCAGCTACCGCGGCGGGGTATCGACCTCCATTTTCGGCGGATTCGGCAGCGGTGGACGTTCCGGCCTGGGCATTGGCATCGGAATAGGACGCTAGGTCCAGGCGCTAGGCGGCTAACCGCTCCTCGCTCAAGGCTGCCAACAAATCGGACTGGCTGACCAGCCCCACCATCGCGCCATCGGCGCCGGTGATCGCCACCTGGTGATAGCCGCCGTCGCGCAGCAGCGGTACCAGCTGCGCCAGCGGCGCCGAGGCGTCCAGCGCCACCACGCGCTGGCGCATCGCATCCTCCACGTACGGCCCTGCCCCTGGCACCAGCTGGCGCAGGCGCATCCCCCAGCCCACCATGCGCAGCAGGTCGTCCTGGGCGATCACGCCGCGCAGGTGGCGGCTTTCGTCCAGCACCGGCAGCGATTGCAGGCGGTAGCGCAGCAGCAGTTCGCGCGCGTGTTCGAGGGTGTCGCGCGGCGAGACGAAGA
Organism: Massilia sp. Mn16-1_5; assembly: GCF_004798585.1. Classification (GTDB taxonomy): domain Bacteria; phylum Pseudomonadota; class Gammaproteobacteria; order Burkholderiales; family Burkholderiaceae_D; genus Telluria. The sequence goes on along the minus strand of NZ_PPXQ01000001.1, from coordinate 397,014 downwards.
CGATGTGGGTCGACATCAGCTCGGCGCAGGTGCGCTCGTTGAAGTGGCGGTGCAGCGCCAGCTGGCGGGCGTCGTCGACGATGGCCAGCAAGTCGTCGCGGCTGACGTCCAGCACTTCGCCGTAACGCGCCAGCGCCGCTTCCAGGTCGCTTTCGGTAATACCCAGGCGCGCCCCCGGTGTCGGGTCGCCGGTGGCGTGGACATTCTTGTCCGCCGCGTGCTGGGCGTGCGGGTAGCGGCGGCCGGTCAGGTTGTTGTAGAGGATGGCCGCGATCACGATCAGGGCCGAGTTCAGGGCCACCGGACTGAGGGCGAACAGGAAGCCGGCGTCGTGCACCGCCTGCCCTCCCAGCACCGTGGTCAGGGCGACGGCGCCGCCCGGCGGGTGCAGGCAACGCAGCGCGAACATGATGCCGATCGCCAGTGCGCCGGCCAGCGGCGCGGCCAGCAGCGGATCGGGCACCAGGTGCAGGCAGGCGACGCCGACCAGGGCCGAGATCGTATTCCCGCCCACGACCGACCAGGGTTGTGCGAGCGGACTGGCCGGTACGCAGAACAGCAGCACGGCCGAGGCGCCCATCGGCGCGATCAGCCAGGACGCAAGGCTTGGCTCCAGCACGTGGGTGAGCAGCGCGGTGAGGAAAAGGCCGATGCAGGCGCCGATGCCGGCACGAAGTCGCTCGGTGTTGCCGGCGGGGAGAGGCTGGGGCAGGAAGCCGTGCAGCCATTGGATGAAGGTGGCGCGCATGAAGTCGGACTGCGTGAATCAGGCAAAGACTGCAATTACACCACAAGGATTGCTGCGCTGCAGGAGGCGCACCATTTTCGTGCAAGGTACTTAGCCATCTTTATCATCAATTTCGTCAATGCGCGTGAACGCACGGACGAATTCATTTTCCCCTGCGACCCTGAGCCTCGGTAATCACAGGCGGCGCGCCGTGCTGCGTGATACAAAAATTGACGAAAAGGATACTCCCATGAAAAAAGCATTGCCACTGACGCTGCTCGCCAGCGCCGCCCTGCTCGCCACCAGCGCCTGGGCTGCCGACGCCGCCAAGCCGCCCAAAGCGGAATCGCACATGCAGAAGGTGCTCGACGCCCACGCATCGCTGAACCCGAAACCGATCGAGACCCTGACGCCCGAGGAAGCGCGCAAGCAGCCGACGCCGGCCGACGCCGTCAAGAAAGTCCTGACCGACATGAAGAAATCGACGGCGCCTGAACCCGGCGTGACGATGAAGACCATGACGGTGGGCAGCGGCGACGCCAGCTTCCCGGTCCACATCTACACGCCTGAAGGCAAGGGCCCGTTCCCGATCATGATGTATTACCACGGTGGCGGCTTCGTCATTGCCGACACCAAGGTCTATGACGCCAGCCCGCGCGCCCTCGCGAAAATGGCGAACGCGATCATGGTCGCGGTCGACTACCGCCAGGCGCCGGAGCATCCCTTCCCGGCCGCGCCGAACGACGCGTTCACTGCTTACCAGTGGACCCTGGAGCATGCGAAGGAATTCAACGGCGACCCGACGCGCGTGGCGGTCGGCGGCGAGAGCGCGGGCGGCAACCTGGCGACCGTGGTCTCGATGATGGCGCGCGACAAGAAGGTCGCCCTGCCCGTGCACCAGCTGCTGGTGTATCCGGTCGTGAACGACGACATGAACACGCCTTCGTACCAGAAGAACGCCAACGCCAAGCCGCTCAACAAGGCGATGATGGGCTGGTTCTTCAAGCACTACAAGGGCGACCCGAAGAATCCGTATGCGCTGCCGATGAAGGCCGACTCGCTCAAGGGCCTGCCGCCGGCGACCATCATCGCGGCCGAGATCGATCCGCTGCTGTCCGAGGGTAAAGCCTATGCGGACAAGCTGAAGAAGGATGGCGTGGCGGTGGACTACAAGGAATACAGCGGCGTGACGCACGAGTTCTTCGGCATGGGCGCGGTGGTGCCGAAGGCGAAGGATGCGGAGCAGTATGCGGCGGATGCCTTGAAGAAGGCGTTTGCGGCGAAGAAGTAAGCACCTAAGGTTCTGATGCTGTAACGCGTGGAGTCGAGAGCGGTTCGTCGCCCGCTCCACCCTTCGTAGGGTGGAGTCCCGACTCCACGCGTTTACGGCGCTTGCCTACTACCACCTCCATTGATGTACGATACGCAACGCTGCCATATCGACCACATCCAATGGAGACCCCATGAAACGCACCTCCCTGTGCCTGCTCGCCGCCCTCTTCGCCGCTCCCGCCTTCGCCGCCGCCCCGATGGCCAAAACCCAGGCCCCCGGCTATTACCGCATGATGCTGGGCGACTTCGAAGTCACGCCCCTGTCCGACGGCACCGTCGACCTGCCGGTTGACAAGCTGCTGACCCAGAAGGCCGACAAGACCAATGCGGCGCTGGCCAAGGCCCACCTGAAGGTCCCGCTCGAAACCTCGGACAATGCCTTCCTGATCAATACCGGCAGCAAGCTGATCCTGATCGACACCGGCGCCGGCGTGTTCTTCGGCCCGACCCTGGGCAAGATCCAGGCGAACCTGAAGGCCGCCGGCTACACGCCGGAGCAGGTCGACGAGATCTACCTGACCCACATGCACAGCGACCACCTGGGCGGCCTGAGCGCACAATCGAAAGCCGCCTTCCCGAACGCGGTCGTGCGCGCCGCCAAGCGCGAAGCCGACCATTGGCTGAGCCAGGCGAACATGGACAAGGCGCCCGAAGACGGCAAGGGCAGCTTCAAGAACGCGATGGCCGCGCTCGATCCCTACGTCAAGGCCGGCAAGTTCAAGACCTTCGATGGCGATATCGAGGTCTCGCCCGGCATTCGCGCCCAGGGCGGACATGGCCACACGCCGGGCCACACCACCTTCGTGGTGGAGAGCCGTGGCCAGAAGATGGTCGTGATCGGCGACCTGATCCACGTGGGCGCGGTGCAGTTCGAGGATCCGGCGGTAACGATCGGCTTCGACGGCGACCAGAAGGCGGCGGCTGCCGCGCGCAAGAAGCTGTTCGATGCGGCGGCCAAGGACGGCGCGCTGATCGGCGCGGCCCACCTGCAGTTCCCGGGCATGGGTTACCTGCGCAAGGAGGGCAAGGGTTACCGTTACGTCCCGGTCAACTACACCCGCATGCCGTAAATGTAGGGTGGGCACTCTGTGCCCACGCGGTACGGCGCATGCACGTCGAAACCATTTTTACAAGCGTTTCGACATGCATGCCATGTACCGCGTGGGCGGAGCCCGGTGAACCCGGCATTGCGGCCATTGGCCGCAATGCCCCCTACGCAGCATTCCGAGTGTCTGGCCGCACCGTTGCAAGCACCGCCATCAGATTCTCCAGATCCACCGGCTTGACCAGGTGATGCGCAAAGCCCGCATCCAGCGCCAGCCGGCGGTCCGCTTCCTGCCCATAGCCCGACACGGCGATCAGCACGCTATGTGCCGTCTCCGGCTGCGCGCGCAGGCGCCGTGCCAGTTCGTTGCCGTCGATGTCGGGCAGGCCGATGTCGAGCAGGCAGGCATCGGGCCGGGCACTGCGCGCCAGTTCCAGCGCGCGCAGGGATTCGTGTTCGATGAAGACTTCGTGGCCGCTCGCTTCCAGCAGCATGGCCAGCGTCGTCGCGGCGTCGACGTTGTCGTCCACCACCAGCAGGCGCAGGCCGCCGGCGCGCCTTGACGCGGCCTCCGGCAGCGCCTGGGCTGAAGCCGCGCCCGCCGCCAGCGGCAGGGTCACCGTAAAGGTGCTGCCCTGCCCCAGGCCCGGGCTGGCGCAGGTGACGGTTCCGCCGTGCAGCTCGACCAGGTTGCGCACCAGGGCCAGGCCGAGCCCGAGGCCGCCCTGCGAGCGGTCCGAGCTGCGCTTGGCCTGGGCAAACAGGTCGAAGGCGCGTGCGGTCAGCTCCGGCTCCATGCCGATGCCGTTGTCGCTGACGGCCAGCACCAGCTTGCCGTCGCGGATCTCGGCGCCGATCTCGATCGCGCCGTCTTCAGGCGTGTATTTCACGGCGTTGCCGAGCAGGTTGGCCAGCACCTGCACCAGGCGCGCCCGGTCGCCCTCGACTGTCAAAGGCACGCTGGGCAGGTGCAGCGACAGGCGCTGGCGCCGCGCGCCCAGCTGCGGGCGCACCTGTTCGACGGCTTCGTCGACGATGGCGCGCACGTCGAGCAGGCTGCGATCGAGTTCGATCAGGCCGCGCGTGACGCGCGAGACGTCCAGCAAGTCGTCGACCAGGCGCGTCATGTGGCGCACCTGGCGCCCGATGATGGCGCTGCTGTGGCGCACCCGGGTTTCATTGAGCGAGCCCATGTCGAGCAGCATGGCCGCCGCGCTGATCGGCGCCAGCGGGTTGCGCAGTTCGTGGGCCAGCATGGCGAGGAATTCGTCCTTGCGCTGGTCGGCCACCTTCAATTGTTCCTCGGCCTGCTTGCGGTCGGTGATCTCGCGGAAGAACACGGCGATGCCGCCGTCCTGGGTCGGGAAGGCGCGGATCTCGTTCCAGCCGCCGCGCCCGTCGAGCGGCGGCAGGCGGTACTCGACGGCGCCGGCGACCCGCTGCTCCATCGCCCGGTGCAGCATGTGGCCCGCTTCGCTGCCCTCCACTTCGGGAAACAGCTTCCAATGGTTGCGCCCGACGACCTCCTCGGCCGTCTTGTGGCAGATGCGCAGGCCCTCGGCGTTCATGCGGGTGATGGTCCAGTCGGGGTCCATCAGCGCGAAGCCTTCGACCATGGTGTCGAAGATGTAGCGGCTACGGTCGCGCTCGGCGCGCAGCGCGGCCTGGGCGCGCGCCGTCTCCAGCGCACCCCAGGTACGCTCGGCGGTTCCGCGCGTAAAGCGCACATCGGCATCGGTCCAGCGATAAGGCTGGGCGCGGTTCAGGCTGAGGAAGCCGACCAGGCGGCCAGCGCGCATCAGCGGCACGGTCAGCACGGCGGCCGCTCCTTCCGCGTGGAAGATGGCGCGCGCCTCGGCGCAGCGCGGGTCGGTGTCGACATCGTCGACGACCAGGGTTTCCCCAGCACGCGTGAGCGCGGCCAGCGTCGGACCGAATCCGTCGAGCGGGTAGCTCGCACGCGACAATTCCCGGGCACCGCCGGCATTCCACTGGTGGCGCACGGTGAATGCGCGGCCGGCGTCGTCCACCTCGGCGTAGGTGGCGCGGCTCAGCCCCAGCTCTTCACCCAGCAGCGCGCTGGCCGTGGACAGCACCTCGTCGGGCGTGCCCAACGGGTGCAGCAGGTCGGACAGTTTCAGTTCCAGCGCGGCGCGGCGTTCCGCCTGGACCCGGGCCGTGGTCTCAATCGCGGTGCAGTACATGCCGGCGACCTTGCCGTTGCCATCGTGCAGGGGCGAGTAGGAGAAAGTGAAATAGCCCTGCTCGGGAAAGCCATGGCGCACGACCGTCAGCGGCAGGTCTTCGTAGAACGCGGACTTGTCCGACAGCGCGCGGTCGATGATCGGCACGATGTCCGACCAGATCTCGGCCCAGATCTGCTGGAAGGGCTGGGCCAGCGCGGCCGGGTGCTTGGAGCCGAGGATGATGGCGTAGGCGTCGTTGTAGAGGAAGCGCAGGTCCGGGCCCCAGGCGACGAACATCGGGAAGGCGGAGTCGAGCGACATGCCGACGGCGGTCGTCAGTTCCGGCGGCCAGGTGTCGGGATGGCCGAGCGGACAGGTGCTCCAATCATGCGCGGCGATCAGCGCACGTACGCCGGCCAGGGGGCGGGAAGGATCGGTGGTGAAAAGTCGGCGCATCTTCCGATTGTCCCACAGGCAGGCTATTGCCGGAGCATAAGTTGCTCCGGCTGGCGGCTGCGCGTGCTCCGATTACAACTTGATGAAGTGCTCGCGGTAATACTTGAGTTCTTCGACCGACTCGATGATGTCGGCCAGGGCCGTGTGCTTCTGGTGCTTCTTGAAACCGGAGGCCAGGTCCGGCTTCCAGCGGCGGCACAGTTCCTTCAGCGTCGATACGTCCAGGTTGCGGTAGTGGAAGAAGGCTTCCAGCTTCGGCATGCCGCGCGCCATGAAACGGCGGTCCTGGCAGATGGTGTTGCCGCACATTGGCGACTTGCCGGCCGGAACAAAATTCCTCAGGAAGGCGATCAGGGCCGTTTCGGCGTCCGCTTCGGTCACGGTCGAGGCGCGCACGCGGTCGATCAGGCCGGAACGGCCGTGGGTGCCCTTGTTCCAGTTGTCCATCTTGTCCAGGGTTTCGTCGGACTGGTGGATCGCGAACACGGGGCCTTCGGCCAGCACGTTCAGGTGCATGTCGGTGACGACGACAGCGACTTCGATGATGCGGTCGGTATCCGGGTCGAGGCCCGTCATTTCCATGTCGACCCACACCAGGTTCATGTCGTTGGGACGCTGGACGGTGGTGGAGACTGCGGAATCGGTTGGGTGTGACATAATTCTCTCTTTGCCTAATCAATCCTGCATTTTCTCACAGGCACGGAATGTCTTCACTTGCGTTTTCGGTATTGTTCGTCGTTTTCTTCGTGCTCACGCTGGGCCTGCGCTTCTGGCTGGCCAATCGCCAGATCCGGCATGTGCTGCGCCACCGCGGCAGCGTGCCCCTTGAATTCGCGCACAAGATCCCGCTCGAGACGCACCAGAAAGCGGCCGACTACACGGTCGCCAAGACCCGCTTCGGTATTGCCGCCCTGCTCTGGGGCGGCCTGACCCTGGTCGGCTTCACCCTGCTCGGCGGCCTGCAGGCTTTGTCCACTGCGCTGCTCCATGCGGCCGGTCCCGGCATGCTATACCAGATCGGCCTGATCGCCGCGTTCGCCATCATCTCCGGCCTGCTCGACCTGCCCTTCGACTGGTACCGCCAGTTCGTGCTGGAACAGCGCTTCGGCTTCAACAAGATGAGCGTCAAGCTCTGGCTCACCGACATGGTCAAGGGCGCGCTGGTCGGCGCCGTCATCGGCCTGCCGCTGCTGTGGGTGGTCCTGAAGCTGATGGAATCGACCGGTTCGCTCTGGTGGTTCTGGACCTGGCTGGTCTGGAGCGGTTTCCAGCTGCTGATGATGGTCTTGTATCCGAGCGTGATCGCGCCGATGTTCAACAAATTCACGCCGCTGAGCGACGAAAGCCTGAAAAGCCGTATCGAAGGCCTGATGGCGCGCGTCGGATTTGCCTCGAAGGGCCTGTTCGTGATGGACGGCAGCCGCCGCAGCGCCCACGGCAACGCCTATTTCTCGGGCTTCGGCGCGGCCAAGCGCATCGTCTTCTTCGACACCCTGATCGAGCGCCTGGCCCCGCACGAGATCGAAGCCGTGCTGGCCCACGAACTCGGCCACTTCAAGCTGCGCCACATCGTCAAGCGCATCGTCGTGATGTTCGCACTGTCGCTGGCCTTCCTGGCCCTGCTCGGCTACCTGAAGGAACAAGCCTGGTTCTACACGGGCCTGGGCGTGATGCCGCTGCTGGCCGGCCCGAACGACGCCATGGCCCTGCTGCTGTTCATGCTGGTGCTGCCGATTTTCACCTTCGTCTTCGGGCCTTTGAACGCGATCACCTCGCGCAAGCACGAATTCGAGGCCGATGCTTTCGCGGCGAAACACAGCGACGCGAACCACCTGGTCTCGGCACTGGTGAAAATGTACGAGGACAATGCCTCGACCCTGACGCCAGATCCGCTGCACTCGGCCTTTTATGATTCGCATCCGCCGGCCTCGGTGCGCATCGCCCACCTGAACGCGGCGGCGGTATGAGCCTGGTCCGACAGCACTGCACGCACGGGGCGCCGGCGCTCGATGCGGGCGCCCTCGCCGCGCTCATGGGCGAGGTGCCGCAGTGGCAACTGGAAGGCAGTCGCATCGTGCGTTCCTACGAGTTCAAGGATTACCACGAGACGATCGCCTTCGTGAACGCCCTCGCCTGGATGATCCACGCCCAGGACCACCATCCCGAACTGACGGTGCGCTATCGCCACTGCATCGTCGCCTACACCACCCACTCGGCGGGCAATGCCGTCTCGCTGAACGACCTGATTTGCGCTGCGAAAGCCGACGCACTCTACGAAGAACGGACCCGCGCGTGAATAAAGAAACCAAGCTGACCGGCACCATCATCGCGGCGCACGGCCGCCACTACCTCGCCGATGTGAATGGCGACAAATTCCAGTGCGTCACGCGCGGCAAGAAGACCAACGTGGCCGTGGGCGACGTCGTCCATTTAAAACAGACCTCGAACGACCAGGCCGTGATCGAGGAGATTGCCGAGCGCCAGACCCTGCTCTACCGCTCGGACCAGTACAAATCGAAACTGCTGGCGGCGAACATCTCACGCCTGTTCATCGTCATCGCCACCGAACCGGGTTTCGCCGACGATCTGGTCTCGCGCTCGCTCGTCGCCGCCGAAGCGGCCGGCATCGAGGCCCATATCATCCTCAACAAGACCGACGTCACGGAGCTCTTGCCGCGCGCCCGCGAACGCGCCGCCGTCTATGCAGCGCTCGGCTATCCGGTACACGAAGTTTCGGCCAAGGCCGATCCGGAGCATGCACTGAGCGTGCTGCAGCCGCTGCTGGCGGGCCAGTCCTCGATCTTCATCGGCCAGTCGGGCATGGGCAAGTCCTCGCTCATCAACCTGCTGGTCCCGGACGCCGACATCGCCGTGCGCGAAATCTCGGCCGCGCTCGACACCGGCAAGCACACCACCACGTTTACGCGGCTGTACTGGCTGCCCGACGGCGGCTCCATCATCGATTCGCCGGGCTTCCAGGAATTCGGCCTGTATCACCTCAGCGAAGGCATGCTCGAGCGCGCCTTCGTCGAGTTCAAGCCTTATCTCGGCGGCTGCAAGTACTACAACTGCCGGCACCTCGCCGAGCCGCAGTGCGCGGTGCTGACCGCGCTGGCCGAAGGGAAGATTGCGAAACACCGGCACGAACTCTATGGCCAGCTGCTGCACGAGTCGGCCCAGACGCTTTATTAGCCATACAACCCGAGCGGGCAAAAACCCTTATAATCAAGAGGATATTCTTCCTCCCCAGTTACTATGCCAGGCACCAAAGCGATCAAGCACTTCCTGCAGTTCTCCGATTTTTCGCTCGACGAATTCGAATACGTGATCGAACGCGCGAAGGTCATCAAGCGCAAGTTCAAGGCCTACGAGGTGTACCACCCGCTGGTCGACCGCACGCTGGTGATGGTGTTCGAGAAGAGCTCGACGCGCACGCGCCTCTCCTTCGAGGCCGGCATGCACCAGCTGGGCGGCGCCGCGATCTACCTGAACACCCGCGACAGCCAGCTGGGCCGCGGCGAGCCGGTCGAGGACGCGGGCCAGGTCATGTCGCGCATGTGCGACATCATCATGGTGCGCACCTTTGGCCAGGACATCATCGAGCGCTTCGCCGCCAACTCGCGCGTGCCGGTGATTAACGGCCTGACCAACGAACACCATCCCTGCCAGGTACTGGCCGACGTCTTCACCTTCTACGAGCACCGCGGCCCGATCGCGGGCAAGACGGTGGCCTGGATCGGCGACGCCAACAACATGCTGTATTCCTGGCTGCAGGCGGCCGAAGTCTTCGGCTTCCACCTGAACATCGCGACCCCGAAGGGCTACGAGCTCGACCCGAGCCTGGTATCGACGCAGCGCTACACCCTGTTCGACAATCCATCGGACGCCTGCGAAGGCGCGCACCTGGTCAGCACCGACGTCTGGACCAGCATGGGTTTTGAAAAGGAAAACGCGCAGCGCCTGCAGGACTTCGACGGCTTTATCGTCGACGGCGCCAAGATGGCGCGCGCCAATCCCGACGCCGTCTTCATGCACTGCCTGCCCGCCCACCGCGGCGAGGAAGTCGCGGCCGAGGTCATCGACGGTCCGCAGTCGGTCGTCTGGGACGAAGCGGAGAATCGCCTGCACGTTCAAAAAGCGCTGATCGAGTACCTGCTGCTCGGTAAAATCGAAGATAACTAATTTTTCACCCACCTTTGTTTGATCGTCGGTCCGCAAGGACCGGCTGACCTTCAATCCCTCCTCCTCTCCACACTGGAACCTCCATGAGCGACATCAAAAAAGTAGTTCTCGCCTACTCCGGCGGCCTCGACACCTCCGTCATCCTGAAATGGCTGCAAGACCATTACAACTGCGAGATCGTCACCTTCACGGCCGACCTCGGCCAGGGCGAAGAACTCGAGCCGGCCCGCGCCAAGGCCATCAAGTTCGGCATCAAGCCTGAAAACATCTACATCGACGACGTGCGCGAAGAATTCGTGCGCGACTTCGTGTTCCCGATGTTCCGCGCGAACACCGTCTACGAAGGCGAATACCTGCTGGGCACCTCGATCGCGCGTCCGCTGATCGCCAAGCGCCTGATCGAAATCGCCAACGAGACCGGCGCCGACGCCATCTCGCACGGTGCGACCGGCAAGGGCAACGACCAGGTCCGCTTCGAGCTGGGCGCCTATGCGCTGAAACCCGACGTCAAGATCATCGCTCCATGGCGCGAGTGGGACCTGCTGTCGCGCGAAAAACTGCTGAAGTACGCGGAAGACGCTGGCATCGAGATCGACATGAAGCACAAAAACGGCGGCGCGCCCTACTCGATGGACGCCAACCTGCTGCACATCTCCTTCGAAGGCCGCCACCTGGAAAACCCGAGCGCGGAAGCCGAGGAATCGATGTGGCGCTGGACGGTCAGCCCTGAACAGGCGCCGAACGAAGCCGAGTACCTCGACATCGAATACGAAAAGGGCGACATCGTGGCCCTGAACGGCAAGCGCATGTCGCCGGCCGAAGTGCTGACGGAACTGAACCGCCTGGGCGGCAAGCACGGTATCGGCCGCCTGGATCTGGTCGAGAACCGCTACGTCGGCATGAAGTCGCGCGGCTGCTACGAGACGCCGGGCGGCACCATCATGCTGCGCGCCCACCGCGCGATCGAGTCGATCACCCTGGACCGCGAAGTGGCGCACCTGAAGGACGACCTGATGCCGCGCTACGCTTCGCTGATCTATAACGGCTACTGGTGGGCTCCGGAACGCGTCGCCCTGCAGACCCTGATCGACCACACCCAGGCTACCGTGAACGGCTGGGTGCGCGTCAAGCTGTACAAGGGCAACGTGATCGTCGTCTCGCGCGACTCGAAGACCGATTCGCTGTTCGACATGAACATCGCGACCTTCGACGAAGACGGCGGCGCCTACAACCAGGCCGACGCCGGCGGCTTCATCAAGCTGAACGCGCTGCGCATGCGCATCGCGGCCAAGGCACGGGCAAAACGGGGCCAATAAGGCGGCCAGTAAGCACGCCGCTCGGTCATCGGAAGCCGCCTTCGGGCGGCTTTTTTCATGCGCGGATTCGTGGTAAAAATATTGTTTTTACGACCACGAGCATGAGCGGCCGCATGAGCACCCCCTCATCGAATCCCTGCCTCGACTGCGGCGCCTGCTGCATGAGCTTTCGCGTGTCCTTCTACTGGACCGAGGGCCTGGATCTGCCCGACGGCCTGAGCGAACAGGTCACTCCGCACCTGGCCTGCATGGCCGGCACCAACGCCTCCAGCCCGCGCTGCGCCGCCCTCGGCCGCGGATCGGAAGGACCGATGGCCTGCGGCGTCTATGAAAGCCGGCCCAGCCCCTGCCGCGAAGTCCAGATCGGCGACGACAAGTGCACACGGGCGCGGGCGCGGCACGGCCTGGCGCCGCTGCCGGCCTAGGCGCACGACGCCGGTCGCGGCGTCCCGTCGAGCAGCACCAGCCGTGAGCGCAGCACGTCGACCTCGCCCGCGCCATCCAGCGCGAACGCGCCCACGCGCTCCCGCGCATAGCTGCGCATGGTGCGGCGCAAGTCCGACTGCAGGGACGGGGCAGGCTGCTCGGTCAGCGCGTACAGGAACAGGTCCGGGTCGGCCTTGCCTGGCTGCGCCGCGGCGCCGTGCGAGGCCAGGATGCCGGCGCGCTGCGCGTACAGCATGTCCACCACGACCAGGCGCCCCGGCACCAGGTCGGGATAAAAAACCAGGTCGCGCCCCGCCAGCGCCTGGATCGCCGTATGCGGCAGGAATTCGGCAAGCGCCCGGCACGGCTGTCCCGTGCGCGCCGCCGCCCGTGCCAGCGGGCGGGCCAGCGGCGCCAGGGCGGCCATCGCGAGGAAAGACCGGAGTGTCTGCATGATGCTCCTTGCTCTGGTAAGGGATGCCCGGTTCAGGGCACGATGTCGAAGCGCACCATCATGTGGTGGTCCTCGTGGATCGTGTTATGGCAATGCATGATGTACTTGCCGACGTAGTCCTCGAAGCAGATCAGGATCCGTACCGTTTCGCCGGGACGCAGCTCGAAGACGTCCTTGCGTCCGCGCTCGTGCAGGGGCGGCGCGGCGCCGTTGCGGGTCAGGATGCGCGCCTCCTCGAAGTGGATGTGGATCGGGTGGCTCCAGCTGCCCTTGCCCTGCAGCTCCCATACTTCCTCGACGCCCTGCTTGATGACCGCAGCGGGCTTGGTGACGTCGAACAGCCTGCCGTTGACGGTCCACAAATCGTTCTCGCGGTCGAACTCCCACTTGCGTACCCGCGTATTGCGCGGCACGACCGGTGCGCGCAGGGGACGCAGCACGGCCGGTACCTGGCTCACATCCGGCTCGGCCGGTTCGCGGTCGACGTCGAAGCGCAGGATCTGGGTACCGGGCGTGAGCAGGCGCCCGGTCGGGCCGCGTCCATCGAGGTGCTCGAGCCGGTTCACGACATACACCTTGCTGCCGAGCGGGAATGTCGAGAAATCGACGACGATGTCGCCGCGCTCGGCCGGCGTCAGGCGCAGGCGGTCGGTCAGTACCGGCGCGCTCAGGAGGTTGCCGTCGTTGGCGATGTGGTGGAAGCGCTGGTCGACGCCCTCGTGCACGAGATAGAACTGGAAGAAGCGCAGCGAGGAGCCGTTCAGCGCGCGGAAGCGGTACTTGCGGCGCGCGACCGAAAAATAGGGCTGGATCTTGCCGTTGACGAGGAATTTTTCGCCGACGACGCCTTCCGGGTCGAACTGGTTGAAGTACAGGTAGCCGCCCGAATCGAAGGACTTGTCCTGGAACAGCAGCGGAATGTCGTACTCGCCGACGCCGCTCGGCAGCCGCAGCGCGCCGGGCCGCGTGTCCTTTTCGTCGCCGGTGTCGAGCTGGTCGAACACCAGGTAGAAGCCGGCCAGGCCACGGTAAACGTTGGGGCCGGTGAACTCCATGCGGTGGTCGTGGTACCACAGGGTGCCGAGCGCGCCTTCCGGGTCGCCGTCGGTGTCGGGGAAATCGGCGCTGTTGGACAGCTTGTTCGGATAATGGTGGTCCTTGAAGCGGCCGGCGCGCGTCAAGGTCGGGCCGTACTTCTCGCGGCTGTAGTAGTCGCCCGGGAAACCGTCGCTCTCCGAGGGTGTGTGGCCGTTGTGCAGGTGGGTCGAGATCTCGGGCGAGCCGAAGCCGACGTGGTCACGCGGCAGGTCGTTCTCGATGCGCACCAGGATCGGCTCGCCGTAGCGCGCCACGAAGGTCGGCCCCGGCAGCATGCCGTCGTAGCCCCAGATCTTCTGCTCAGGCAGGTGCGGATGGAAAGAGTGCTTCTCCTCCTTCACGCGCAGGCGGTAGAAGACGCGCGGCCGGTGCCGGTCCCAGGCCTGGTGCGGCAGGCGCCCCGCTTCGTCCTCGACCGGGTACTTGTCCGGCTCGGGACTGAGGCCGCTTTCCGGGCGCTTGATCTCCGGGATCGGCAGCGGCACCAGGAAGGGCGGCGTGGCCGGCGCCCGGCCCGGGGTGCTCTTCCTGAAATCGTCGCGCACGTCGCCGCCCTTGCCGTCGCTCTTGCCGCCATCGTCCGATGAAGACTTCGCGCTGGTCTTCCCCGCGCTGGACGGCGTTTTGGCCGTGCTGTCCGCCGGCGGCGTGGCCGGTGCAGGCGCCGCACCCGCCGCGGCTGCGGCAGCCTGCTCGACCTCGTAAGCGGCCTGCGCCGCCAGCGCCGCGGCGCCGGCCGCGCCCATGGCTGCGCCCAGCAGGCGGCGCTTCGGGTTCACGGCTGCGCCGCCCTCTTCTTCGCGTTCCTGAATCTGACTCATCGCCACCTCCATGCACTCAAGTCGGTTGGCCGTGGCAGCGGGTGCGGTGTGCGCAACCCGGCATGCCGCCGGCGAAACCGTTCCTTATTTGATCGGGAATCCCTCCCGCACCGCACCGGTACTGCTTTTTGCGCTGACGGTCCGCGTCGCGTCAGGTCCGCGCGGCGACTCGGTCACAAGGCGCCAGAAACCTGTCGCATCCACCGTGGCGGAGCCGAGCGGCGTTCCGGTCGCGGTCGGCCCGATGAAGACGGAAACGCTCACGCTCTGGGCACTTGATGGCGGCGAAGCCGTGCCTTCCACCACCCATTTCGTTGTCGTCACGCCTTTCGAGGTCGATGTGGAAGCAGTTGCCTTGGACAAGGCGATCGTGCCTGTCGGCCCAGGTCCGGCGCCGGTCCCGGCGGCTGCAACGGCGACGGACACGGTGGCCGGATCCGATTCCGTGTTGGTGCTGTCGGACACGGTGTACGAAAACACCGCCGTTCCCGCAGCCTGTGGCGTGAATGCGATTTTTCCCGTTGCGGGATCGGCGACAGCCGTTCCGGAAAGCGCTTGCTGCACGATTTTCACGGAGGCCGGGTCGAGCGTGCCATTGACCGCGGTGTCGTTGGCAAGCACGTCGATGACCAGCGTCGGGGCCGGCTCGGCCAGGGTGATGCTGGCGGTGTCGGCGACGGCCCGCGGCTTGATGGGGACCATCATCACCTCGATGTTGACCGTCGCGATATTGGAGTCGCTGGAACCGGCTGGTCCACTCAGGACATAGGTAAACGTGTCCATGCCAAAGTAATTTGGTGCGGGCACGTAGTTGACAAGTCCGGCGGAGTCGACCGTTGCGCTACCGTGGCCCGGGGCGCCCAGCAACTTGACGGTCAGCGCAGCGGCGTCGGTGTCGTTCTGGCGCACGTCGATCACGACGGGCTGGTTTTCCAGCGTCTTCGCCACGTCGTTCTGCGCATTGGCCGAGGCGACCACGTCCAGCCTGGTGGCGGACACCTGCAGCCGGCTGCGCCCGCCGGCTGCGGAGACGACACGCACAAACGGTGGAGGTGCTGCAAGGCCCTGAACCGTCAGGGTGCCGCCGACGAGCACGCCGAAGCCTTCGGCCACCAGCGCAGGATTCATCAGCGCATCGCTGGACGATGCCGAAATCGTCAGTACCTGCGTTTCCGCGTCGTAGTCGGCCTGGGTCACGCGGACCTCGTCGACCAGGTTCGCCTCGAATGTCGAGGGAGGCACATCGGCGTTGTTCGTGACCACGATCGAGGCCGGCAGCGAATCTGCCTGGGCCAACCGCGCCTGCCCGTAGAAATTCCTGCCGTTTGCACTCGCCTTCATCAGCGTCGGCGGCAGGTTGGCGCCTGCAAAGGACAGGTTCGGTTGCGCCGACCCGATACTCGGGAGAGTCTGCGCGAACAGGTCGATCTTCGCACCGCCGGCATCGCGCGAATAGGTGGCGCGATCGATCACGACCTTGCTGGGAATGGGCGCCGTATAGACGCGCCCCATCAGGTTGAACAGCGTGGTCTGGACAAGGTCGATACCGGGGCCGCCGACGTTTGGACCTTCGATCTTGAAAACGTTATTGTTGGGAAAAGGACTTCCCGTAATCGGCGTCGGGACAGCCGGATCGGCCAGATACGTGTTACCGCCAGGGAGAACCACAGGAGGCAAGGCGGCACCGCCGGGTGTGGCGGACGCGCGCAGGAACGGCCCGACGCGGCTGCTCAACGCACAAGTAAAGTCTCCCACGGGACAGTTAAGGCCGATATCTTCGGTAAAGGCGATTGCCCGCGGCCCCGGCGCGACATTGGGGAAGGTCTCCACCCCGTAAGGATGGGTGATGGTGTAGGTCCCGCCCGGCGGTGGAACATCGATGACGATCCTGACGCGGCCAAAGCTGATCTGGGTTCCTGCCAGGATGGGACCGGGAAAGGCGCCTTCCAGGCCGATGACCAGCTTGGCCTTTCCCGCGGCCGTCGGCACCGAGGTATTCAGGTTGTACCAGAAATGCTCGTCCAAAAAATTGTCCGGAAAGCGTACCGGTTGGGACGGATTGGGCAAGTCCGCAGCGAAGATCAAGCAGCTTCCCGAGGATAATTCCGCAGCGTTCGGGACGCACAGGTTCAGCGCGAGCCCGGTCGCATCCTGATACCAGCGCGGGTAGCCGTTGGCAGGATCGACGGGGCCGACCCGATACAGATCGGCCATGGCGAACGGGGCAAGAAGGAACAGCGCGATGAAACCTGCGCAGGCAACAATGCGACGCACCATACTGCATCTCCTCAGAGGTAGCCGGAAATCGAATTGACGATCTGGCGCGGCGTCGCCAGCGCGGGAATCATCGACCACCGGTCGCGCGCATCGTGGCCAATGCGCAGCATGCCCGTATGCTGCTTGAGATCGGCGTCGGCCACCGCGTCGAGCGTGTAGAAGCCGAGCCGGCGGCGCAGCAGCTCCACGTGGGCCGGGTCGCCGGTGAGGAAGGTCCAGCCGGGCTTGATGTCGAACTTGTCCATGTAGCGGCGCAGGTCGAGCGGCTTGTCGATCGCCGGCTGCAGCGTCAGCGAATACATGAAGACGTCCTTGCCCATGCGGTCGCGCAAGGCTTCCTGCACCTGCAGCAGATTCGCCGTGTTCGGCGGGCACAGGTTGCTGCAGTTCGCGTACATCATGTTGATGACGACCATGCGGTCCTTGACCAGGTCGTCGTAGAACCGGACCTGACGGCCGTCGTGGGTCTCGAGCAGTACGTTGGGCAGGCGGCGGCCGTCGTCGGCGGGCAGCGGGACCGGCTCGCGCGTCTGCGCATGCTTGATGACCGGGTAAAGCAGCGGTGTGGCGGCCGCGGCCGCCAGGAAAGCCCTGCGTGATTTCATGATGTTCCCCTCGTTTTTATTGGACCAGACTGTGTCAAGCCACGACGTCGAAGCGCGCCATCATGTGGTGGTCTTCGTGCACCGTGTTATGGCAATGCATGACGTACTTGCCGGTGAAGTCGCGGAAGCACACCAGGATGCGCACCTCTTCGCCGGGACTGAGCACGAACACGTCCTTGCGCCCCGCTTCGTGCGGTGGCGGCGGGCGGCCGTTGCGCGACAGGATGCGCATCTCCTCGAAGTGGATGTGCACCGGATGGCTCCAGCTGCCCTTCCCGCGCAGCGTCCAGATCTCCTCGACGCCGCGCTTGATCGACGCGATCGGCTTCGTCTCGTCGAACAGCTTGTCGTTCACGGTCCACATATTGTTCAGGCGCCCGAAGTCGAAGCGGCGCTCGGGCCGCGACTTGCGCAGGTCGATCGGCGGCAGCGGGCGCAGCACCGCCGGAATGCGGCTAAGGTCGGGCGACTCCGGCTCCCGGTCGACGTCGATGCGCATGATCTGGGTGCCGGGATTCAGGATGGTCCCGGTCGGCCCGCGTCCGTCCAGGTGTTCCAGCTTGTTGACGATGTAGAGTTTCGAACCGAGCGGGTACTGGGAGAAGTCGACAATCAAATCGCCGCGCTCGGCCACGCCCAGGCGCAATTTGGTCGTCGTGACCGGTGCCGGCAGCAGGTTGCCATCGTTGCCGATCTGGACGAAGCTCTGGTCCACACCCTGATACACCAGGTAGAACTCGTAGAAGCGCAGCGGCGAGCCGTTCAGCATGCGGAAGCGGTACTTGCGCCGCTCGACCGAGAAGAAGGGCTGGATCTTGCCGTTGACCAGGAACTTGTCGCCGACGATCCCTTCCGGATCGAGCTGGTCGAAGTACAGGTAGCCGCCCGAATCGAAGCGGCGGTCCTGGAACACCAGCGGGATATCGTACTTGCCGACGCCGGACGGCAAACGCAGCGCGCCCTCGTGATCGTCGTTCTCGTCGTCGCAATCGAGCTCGTCGAAGATCAGGTAGAAGCCTGCCAGCCCGCGGTAGACGTTGGGCGCCGTGAACTCCATGCGGTGGTCGTGGTACCACAGGGTGCCGAGCGCCAGGTTATGGTCGCCGCCGGTGTCCGGGTAGCCGGTGAAGTTGGAGCAGACGTTCGGGTAGTGGTGGTCCTTGAATTTGCCAGGCCGGCTCAGGGTCGAGCCGCACTTCCTTTCGCTGTAGTAGTCGCCCGGGAAGCCGTCGCTCTCGGAAGGCGTGTGGCCGTTGTGCAGGTGGGTCGAGATCTCGGGCGTGCCGTAGCCGACGTGGTCGAGCGGCAGCGCGTTCTCGATGCGCACCAGGACCGGTTCGCCGTATTTCACGACGAAGGTCGGTCCCGGCGTGATGCCGTCGTAGCCCCAGATCTTCTGCTTCGGCAGTTCGGGATGGAACTCGTGCTCCTTCTCCTCGACCTTCAGGTAATAGAACTTCTGCGGCGGAAAGCGGCTCCAGGCCTGATGCGGCAGACGGCCGGCTTCCTTCTCGTCGGGATATTCGCCCGGCTCGGGACTGAGGCCGCTGACCGGCTCCTTGATCGGCGGCATCGGCAGCGGCACGATAAAAGGCGTCGTGTAGGGCGCGCGCCCGACCTCGGCCGTCTTGAAGGTGGTGATGCCGGTATTCGTTCCGGCCGTGGCGACCGGGCTGCCGGCCGCTGCGCCCGCGGCCGCGGCCGTGGCAGCGCCGCCGGAGGCGGCGGCGGCGGCACCGCGGCCTGGCGCGGCGAGCCGGTCGACTGCCAGGACATCGCCGGCGATCCGCTGTGGGAGCGCTGCCGCGCGCAGGCGCTGGCGGCGGGCCTCTCCAGCTGCCGCGCCTTGCCCATCCTGTCGCCGGCCGGCGGCGTGCTGGGCGCCTTCACCTGGTATTACCGGCTTGGTTCGGCCCGCGCGGCGCGCGACGAATCGGCGCTGGCCCTGCTGGCAAATACCGCCTCGCTGGTGATCGGCCAGCGCGCCGAAGCCGCGGCGCGCCAGCTGGCGGAGGAACGCTCGCGCGCGATTTTGGAAAGCATGCTCGACGGCTTCATCGCAGTCGACGCCAGCTGGCGCATCGGCTATGCCAACGCGGCCGCCGAACGGATCACAGGCCTGGACCGCTCGCAGCTGCTCGGCGAAGTCTTCTGGGACCTGTTCCCCGACTGGCACGGCAGTGCGCACGAAAGCGCCTGCCGCCGCTGCGCCGCCGCGCGCGCGGCCACCCGGCTCGAGGCCGAACTTCCGGCCTGGGGCGGCTGGTACGAGATCAGCTGCTTCCCGACGCCGGACGGCGGCATCGCCCTCTATCTGCGCGACGAGAGCGAGCGGCGCCAGGCCGAGGCGGGGGTGCGCCGGCTGGCCGCGGTGGCGGAGCAATCCTCGGACTTCATCGGCATCTTCGCGCCCGATGGCACCGGCCTTTACCTGAACCGGGCGGGACGCGCGATGGCGGGAATCGGGCTCGAAGCCGACATCAGCGGCGCGCGCCTGCTCGACTTCTTCTCGAACGACTGCCGCGCTTTTGTCCGCACCGACGTGCTGCCGGCGCTGCGCGGCGCACCGCAAAAATGGGAGGGCGAGCTTGCCTTCGCGGCGCGTGGCGGAACCTCCGCCGCGGCCGCCCCGGTCCCGGTCTACTTCAAGGGCTTCGCCGTGCACGGCGCCGACGGCGCCCACCTCGGCCTGGCGACGATCACGCGCGACATCACCGAGCAAAAGCGCGCCGAGAACGAGCTGCGCCGGATCGCCGCCGACCTGTCCGAGGCCGATCACCGCAAGAGCGAGTTCCTGGCCACGCTGGCGCACGAACTGCGCAATCCACTGGCGCCGATCCGCACCGGCCTCGATCTGCTGCGCATGGCGCCCGGTAATGTCGCGACGGCGGGCCGCGTGCACGAGATGATGGACCGCCAGCTGGGCCAGCTGATCCACCTGGTCGACGACCTGCTCGACATCGCGCGCATCACGCGCGGGCGGATCGAACTGAAAAAGGAAGCGATCGACCTGCGCACGGCGGTGACGATGGCGGTCGAAAGCAGCAGCGCCCTCATCGACGCCGGCAAGCACCGGCTGCAGGTCAGCCTGCCCGAGGAGCCGCTGCCGCTCGACGCCGACCTGACGCGCCTGGTGCAGGTGCTGTCCAACCTCCTGAACAACGCCGCCAAGTACACGCCGGGCGGCGGACGCATCTCGCTGTCCGCCTGGCGCGAGGAGGGACAGGCGGTGGTCGCGGTGACCGACAGCGGCATCGGCATCGCGCCCGACGCGATCGGTTCGGTGTTCGAGATGTTTACCCAGGTGCGCAGCAGTCTCGACCGGGCCCAGGGCGGACTCGGGATCGGCCTGTCCCTGGTGCGGCGCCTGGTGGAGCTGCACGGCGGACGGGTGCATGCTTTCAGCGCCGGACGCGGGCACGGCAGCACCTTCACCGTGCGCCTGCCGCTGCGTCGCGCCGCCGGCGACGCCCGGGACCCGGCAGGTTCCAGCCAGGCGCCTGCGCCGCTGCGGCCGCTGCGCGTGCTGGTCGTGGACGACAATCTCGACGCAGCCGAAAGCCTGGCCGCCTTGCTGGCCGCCCTCGGGCACGAGACGCGCATGGCGCACGACGGCCCGGCCGGCCTGGCCGCGGCGCGCGCGCTGAGGCCGGATCTGGCCTTCCTCGACATCGGCCTGCCCGGCATGAACGGCCATGAACTGGCGCGCGCCATGCGCGCCAGCAGCGAGCTGAAGGACACCGTGCTGGTAGCCCTGACCGGCTGGGGCGCGGCCAGCGACATGACGCTCTCGCACGAGGCCGGGTTCGACCAGCACCTCACCAAACCGGTCAGCCGCGAAGCCTTGGAACAGGCGCTGGCCACCGCGATCGAAGCGCGCCGATGAGCAAGTTCGCCATATCCTGCGGCACCCTGGTGCTGAACGACGAAGGCCGGCTGCTGCTGTGCCATGTCACGAACACGGCGGCCTGGGACATTCCGAAGGGCTTGCGCGATCCGGGCGAAGCGACGCTGGAAGCGGCCGTGCGCGAACTGCGCGAGGAGGCCGGGGTCGCGTTCGATCCAGCGCGCTTTCGGGACCTGGGCGAATTCGACTACCGGCGCGACAAGCGCCTGCACCTGTACCGGGTCGATGCCGGCGCCGAGCTGGGCGACCTGGCTGCGCTCCACTGCAGCAGCTACTTCCCGCACCCGAAGACGGGCGCGCCGACGCCGGAGATGGACGGCTTTCGCTGGGCCTCGCGCAGCGAGATCAGCCGTCTGTGCTGGCCGCGCATGGGGGCGCTGCTGCTGACGCTGGAGTGGTGAAGGCGGCTGCGTTTGGTGGGCACGGGGCGCCCACCCTACACCATGACGCCCGTAGGGTGGGCGCCCCGTGCCCACCATCCGCCAAATAATTCCACGCAGGACGCCGTAGGGTGGGCGCCCCGTGCCCACCATCCGCCAAATAATGCCGCGCGGGTGATTCAAGCACGCCCGTGCGCGCCGGCGCCGCGCTTTCGCAGTACCATGACTGCGCTTGAGAACAGGAGACAGCCATGAGCAGCACAGCCACCGCCCCCGAATCCTACGACGTCGCCGCCATCATGGGCGGGATCTACGGCGACGGCATCATCGCCTGCAAGGGCGCTTTCGAACGCGCCTGGGTCGAACGGCTCGGACGCGACATCGCGACCCTGTTCGAAGAGGCCCAGCGCCAGCCGGGCGGGGCGCTCGCGCGCGGGCCGAACCGCTATTACGTGGAAGTGCATCCGGAGCGCCTGTCGGGCTTTGCCGACATCATCGGCCACCCGTGGGTGGTGGCGGTCTGCCGCGCCATCCTCGGACCCGACTACAAGGTGGTCGAAGCCGGATTCGACGTGCCGGGACCGGGCGCGCTGCACCAGCCCTGGCACCGCGACTTCCGCTCGCCCGAAGCGACACTGCAGGGGCGGCGCATCAATTCGCTCGCCTTCAACATCACGACCGTGGACGTGAGCGAGGACATGGGGCCGTTCGAGATCGCGCCCGGCACCCAGTGGGACGACCTGGGAAGCGGCGACCCGATGTTCCCGCCGCAGGAGCTGTGGCCGCGCTACGAGGAACGTGCACAGCGCAAGCTGCCGAAGATGGGCGACATCTCGGCGCGTTCGGCGCTGACCATCCACCGCGGCACGGCCAACCATTCGGACCGTTCGCGCCCGGTCTTCGTGCTCGGCGTCGACGCGCCCGACGCCCGCAACGCCGACAAGCACGACCTCCAGCTGACCCACGCCTATTACGAAAGCCTGGCGCCCGAGCTGCGCCGCCACATCACCTGCCGCGTGGTCGATCGGCTCGAGCCGATCGTGCAGGCGCATACGATCGAAGGCCTCAAAATGGGCATCACGATGTAAAAAAAGCCGCGGGCGACCGCGGCTTTGTCCTTGCCGTTCAGAGAAAAAGTCAGGGCGTGCCCTTGTTCTCGTCCTCGGGTTCGGTGCGGACCGTGTCCGGCATCGATTCGGTGACGCTGCCCGGCAGCTGGCCGACGCGGCGGGTATCGTCGCCCTGGATGTCGAGGCTCACTTCCTCGGCCACTTCGAAACGGCCGTCCTCGGCGCCTTCGTCGCCCGGCAGCAGGTTCTCGGAGCGATTGTGTTCGTCGGTGCCTGGCTGCGGCGCTTGGGACTGCTTGCGTGGATCGTTGGTCGCCATGTGCTTCTCCATATCAAAATGTTCACATGACTGCATTATGTCGGACCCACGGCGGCCCGGGCGCACGCTACTTGCGGTCGCGCTCGCGTCCGCGCTGGGGCAGGTTCTTTTCCAGGATCGCCCACAGGATCAGGCCATAGGCCAGCAGGCGGATCAGGTAGTGAAGGGGCGAATCCTCGCCGCCGGCGTCGTGCAGGGCCGAGTACAGGCGGTGCAGGCCTTCGATGAAGAAGGAGGCCGCAAAATACAGGAAGAAGCGGTCGCCGGAATCGCGCCAGAAGCGCAGGAAGAAGAGCGCGATCAGGAGCGAACCCATGCAGATGGCGCCGGTGAAGAGATCGGTCATGCTCACTCCTTTTCGTAGATCAGGCCGTACAGCAGCAGGCAGGTGGCGACGAAGGCGCTGATCAGGCGCGCCGGCAGGAAGTCGATCGTCGGGAACACGATCTTGTCGAGCAGGAGGAACAGGTTATTCAGGGTCATCACAGCGAAACAGGCGCCGCTCCAGAACAGCAGGCGATAACGCGTGCGGCGGTAGCTGCCGAACAGCAGCCAGGTACAGGCCAGCGAGGTCAGGATGCACAGGATATAGATCGTAACCGCCATTACGAGTCCTTTCGCAATTTGAAGGCGTCGGCGAATTGCTGCGCCTTGCGGTCGAGAGATGAATGGATGAGGTGGGTAACTTCGACCAGGTGCCGCGCGTAAAAGTCGGCCAGCGCGTCGATGCGTTCGCGCAGTGCGCCGGTGGCAGGCTGGTACTGGTAGCAATGTTCGTTCGGCGCAGCGCAGGGCGCGATCATTCCGGCGCGGCACAGGTCCTCGAGCAGCGTCTGCGCGGTGCGCTCGCGTACGTACAGGCGCTGGGCGAGGGTGTCGGCATGCCACTGCTGGGCCGGATTCGCACGCAGCAGCAGTAATGCTTCAAGGAAGGGAACCGACGGTATGCTGGTAAGCACGAAGCGTCGCAACTCCTCCGGGAACGGGACCTTTTCCATCGGCGGTGGTTGTTTCCGGTATGGAATGTTATCGAAAGAGCCGCAATTCTAGAGCATTCTTCTCAACAATGCACCTCTGCATCCCTATCGTGCGCCCGTATTGACGCGGAACTGCTGTCCTGATGGCGCATCATATGTGTCGGCTACAATGCGAATTCGTCACACTCTTTCGATTCATCCATGTTCCAGAAAATGATTGCCCGCACGGCCCTGGTGGCAGGCCTGCTGGCGCCGATGCTCGCTTTCGCAGCGAACTCGCTGTGCCCCGACCACTACGCCGGCGGCCGCGCACCCGAGATCCGCAATCCGAAGCTGGCGGTAGCCACGCGCGAGCTGTGCTACGGCGTGTTCGGCGTCATGCACTCGGGCGTCACCCGCACGCCGCTCTGGTCGGCCGAGCACCTGCGCGCCGAAAACGTCGCCGCGGCCCAGGGCCTGAAGCGCGACAATGCCTTCCACCCCGAACCGCGCCTGCCGCGCAGCCAGCGCGCCGAACTCGACGACTATGCGCGCAGCGGCTACGACCGCGGGCACATGACGCCGAACGGCGACATGCCCGACCGCGTGACCCAGCGCGAGAGCTTCACGCTGGCGAACATGGTGCCCCAGGACGGCGACCACAACCGCCACATCTGGGCGCCGATCGAAGGCGCGGTGCGCAAGATGGCGAAGAAGGAAGGGGAGCTGTACGTGATCACCGGTCCGGCCTACCTCGGCACCAACGTGCGCAAGATCGGCAACGTGCTGGTGCCGACCCATTTGTACAAGGTGGTCTACAGCCCGCGCCAAGGCCGCGCCGCGGCCTGGTTCACCGAGAACAAGGCGAACGCCGACATCCAGGTGATCCCGGTGGCGGAGCTGGAACGCATTCTCGGCATCGAATTCCTGCCTTCGCTCACGCAGCAGCAGAAGGAGCGCATGCTGGCGCTACCGAGGATTCGCGCCAAGCAGACGAACAAGGAGCCGAAAAAATACGTCTTCCCGAATCTCTTTTCCTGAACCCCAGATCGAAACCGGAGCCATCCATGACCGCGAAGAAGAAGACCTTTGTGCCCTATGCGAACGAAGCCGACGTGCTGCAGATCGATAACCTGATGATCGAGAACCGCCTGGACCGCATCACGATCTCGGGCGACGTCGACCTGACCGCCGACCAGCAGGGCCTGGCGCATGCGCGGCGCCTGCACGAGATCCTCGGCGCGGTCCTGGCGAAGCTGGAAGGGCAGACCCTGCCGGAACGCCTGCCGCCACCCGACGTGCAGGACGTCGCCAACCCGTTCAACTAGTTCCGCAGCACGCCTTTCCGCGGCCCCGTCCGGGGCCGCCCCCCTTTCCTTTCTCGGCCTTTTCAAGGCCCCTGCGCTTCGCATTTCGCCTTTATTTACGCGCTTCCCGCCGATTTCACGCGTGGTGAATACCTCAACATTTACAACAGTCAATGGTGCGCGGTGCCCCGGCTGTTTGGAGTAGTCTGGCCTCTGTCTCGCGCAAGCAACCACACGGAGTCGAAACAATGGCAGGCAATCCCGCAGAACCTTTGGAACAGGACCCGGTACGGGTCCCCGTGATCGCGGAAGAACTCGCTGTCGGCACCCGCGTGGTGGACACGGGACGCGGTGTTCGCATACACAAATCCGTGGTCGAACAGCCAGTCACCATCGACGAGCGTCTCGGGCGCGAAGAGGTGGAGGTCCGGCACGTCCCGGTCGACCGCATCGTGGCCCCGGACGAGGCGCCCGCCAACCGTTACGAGGGCGACACGCTGGTCGTGCCCGTCCTCGAGGAAGTCCTGGTTGTCGAGCGCCGCGTGCGCATCAAGGAAGAGCTTCACATCACCCGGATCCGTCGCGAGGAACACCACCAGGAATCGGTCGTCCTGAAGGCCGAGCAGGTCAGCGTCGAACGCTTCGACGAATCCGGCACCCCGCCAATGAAGTAATCAACACCATCTGGAGGACTCATCATGCAACATACTCTGATCGCCGTTTTCGACAATCACAATGACGCCATGAGCGCCAAGAACGAACTGCTGTCCTCGGGCTTCTCCAGCTCCGACGTGCGCCTGTCGCATGGCGACGAAACCCAGCCGGGCGGCACCATGTCCTCGACCGGCGGCGCCGCCCCCGGCTCCACCAGCATGAGCACCAGCAGCACCGACGACGAGCCGGGCATCGGCACCAGCATCAAGAACTTCTTCAGCGATATCTTCGGCACGGACGACAGCACCCACAGCACCAAATACTCGGCTGCCGTCGAGCGCGGCCACCACGTGCTGCGCGTGAACACCGACAGCGAGCCGGAAGTCGAACGCGCCGCCGACATCGTCGAGCGCTACGGCCCGATCGACATCGACGAGCAGTCGGAAAAATGGGGCCTTGGCAGCGGCGGCCTGACCGAAGGCTCGGGCGCCATGCTGGGCAGCGCCGGCAGCATGAGCGGCGGCCAGTCGATGTCGCTGCAGTCGGATAACGACCGCCTGCCGATGAACCAGCAGTCGCTGAACGATCCGAACCCGATGGGCACCACTTACCAGGAACCGCTCGGTTCGCGCGACGAACTGTCGACCGGCAGCTACGGTTCCGGCACCGGCAACCTGCAGAACCAGTCGCAGTCGCTGAGCGGCTCCTCGCTGGAAGGCTCGGCCGCTTCGACCTCGAATCTGCAAGGCTCGTCGCTGAGCGGCTCGTCGCTGACCGGCTCGAAGTCGGACTCGATGCAGCGCGACACCGCCATGGCACGCGATACGAATACCGCCGCCATCCCGGTCGTGCAGGAGCAGCTGAAGGTCGGCAAGCGTGAAGTCTCGCGCGGCGGCGTGCGCGTCTACTCGCGCATCGTCGAGACCCCGGTCAACGAGAACGTGCAGCTGCGCGAAGAGCACGTGAACGTGCAGCGCCGTCCGGTCAACGAGCCGATCAGCGGCGCGGATGCCACCGCTTTCAAGGAGCAGTCGATCGAGATGCGCGAGACGGCCGAGGAAGCCGTGGTCGAGAAATCGGCGCGCGTGGTCGAGGAAGTCATGATCAACAAGGAAGTGACGCAGCGCGAGCAGCAGATCCGCGACACGGTGCGCCATACCGAAGTCGAGGTCGAACAGCTCGGCGGCAGCTCGGCCCGCTCCAGCATGATGAGCGACGACGACTATTACCGTAACCACTTCACCAGCAACTACGGAACCACGGGCGCTTCGTACGACGATTATGCGCCGGCCTACAGCTACGGCTCGGAAATGGCGCGCAGCCAGAAGTACCAGGGCCGCCAGTGGAACGACGTCGAGACCGACCTCTCCAGCGATTGGGCGACCCGCGCCGGCAACAAGGCAGGTTCGACCTGGGAGCGCATGAAGGACGCGGTCAAGTCCGGCTGGGACCGCATGACGGGCGACGACGACAGCTACTACCGCAACCACTACAACAGCAACTACGCGAGCAGCGGCGCGTCGTACGACGATTACGCGCCGGCCTACAGCTACGGCTCGGAAATGGCGCGCAACCAGAAGTACAGCGGCCGCCAGTGGAACGACGTCGAAAGCGACCTCTCCAGCGACTGGTCGACCCGCGCCGGCAGCAAGGCCGGTTCGACCTGGGAAAACATGAAGGACGCCGTCAAGTCGGGCTGGGACCGCATGACCACCGACGACGACGACAGCTACTACCGTAATCACTACAACGCCACCTACAGCAGCACGGCAGGCGCGTCGGATTACGACAGCTACAAGCCGGCCTACAGCTATGGTTCCGAAATGCGCCAGAGCCAGATGTACCGCAACCGTCCATGGGACGAAGTCGAACCCGACCTGCGCAGCGGCTGGGAAGCCCGCAACACGGGTTCGACCGGCTCGACCTGGGAAAACATGAAGGCCGCCGTGCGTCACGGCTGGGACAAGATGACCAAGTAAGAACGGTCAAGTAGGAAAAGCAAGGGGCGTCCACGGGCGCCCCTTGTCTTATTTAGTACTCCAGCTCATGAATAGCCGGCACGATTCAGTGCCGGCGCTCATCAATTACTTCGCGAACGCCTGGGCCGCCGGCGTGATCCTCACGTTCTCCGGCTTGATGTCCAGCTTCATGGCGCCGATCACCTTGTCCTCGTCGAGCACCGCCTGCGGCTTGGCCGCGTCGTAGGTGATCGGCGAGAAGGCGTCGCTCACCAGCGCGTTCTTCAGGCCGGCCGCATCCTTCGTGATGAAGACGACCGACAGATTGCGCGCCGACAGGTGCTTCCTGATCGCCGCGTTCACGTCGTCCACCGTCAGCCTGGCCAGGCCGTCGCGCATCATCTTCGTGAATTCCGGCGTGCCGTACCACTGCGAGTCGAGCGCGTAGCCAAGGCGCTGGTCCTGGGTCGCGGTCATCACGAACACGTTTTTCATCAGGTAGTCGCGCGTGGTCTCGAAGTCTTCCTTCGTCAGGCCCTTGTCCACCAGCTTGCCCAGTTCCGACAGCGCCAGGCGCAGCGCGAAGTGGCCGTTCTGCGGCGCGACCGGGCGGATCCAGACTTCGAACAGCTGCGCCTTGCGGCCCAGGTTCGGATTCGGGAAGAACTGGAACATCCCGCGCGGGAAGGCTTCGATGTAGGCGTAGTCGCCGTAGTTCATGCCGCGCAGCTCGCGGATTTGCTGGTACAGGTGCGAGCTCGACGCACGGTGCTCGCCGAGCCAGGTCTTGGCCAGCCACAGGGCCGGGAAATCCGGGTGCGAACGGGTCACTTCCAGGGGCAGGCCGAAGGAAATCGCGGTGGCACGGGTGTTCTTCTCGATGATCTCGATTTCCAGCCCGTTCGGCTTGCGGCCCTGCGGCACGCTGGTGGCCGGCAGGCCCGCGCCGGCAGGAAGACGCGCCAATGCCGATTTCAGCGAAGCCGTCATCGCATCGCTGACGTCGCCCGAAATGCCGGCACGCACGGCGCCCGTCGTGTAAGCCTGGCGCCAGAAAGCCTTGACGTCGTCAAGCGTGATCGACTCGATGCCGGCGACCGTACCCAGTACCGGATGGCCGTAAGGCGTGCCAGCATACACATTGGTCTGCAGGCGCTCCTTGCCGAACTCCTCTTCGTTATTGTCCTTCAGGTCCAGCAGCAGGGCATTCTTCTGCGCGTCCTTCAGGCGGCGGAAGTCCTCTTCGCGGAAGCCCGGCTCGAGCAGCAGCGGCAGGGCGATAGCGAGATACTCGTCCCAGTTGTCCTTGTGGATCGAGCCGCTGAAGCTCGTCATCTCCTTGTCGACCTGCTCACTGAAGCTGCCGGCCAGCGGGAACAGGGCCTTGGTCACTTCGTCGATCTTGCGCTCGCGCGAGCCGCTGGAGGCGACCATCGCGGCGGTGAGCGCGGCGAGGCCTTCCTTGCCTTTCGGGTCATGCGCCGAACCGGCCGCGAACAGCAGCTTGAAGCGCACCTGCGGCAGTTCCGACTTCTGCACCAGCACATTGAAATCGGCATTGCCCGCTTTCGGCGCCATGGCGGCCAGTTTCGGCAGGGTCTCGATCCCCGCAGGGAGGGCGTCGTGGGCGAGGGTGGTGACCACCATGCTGTCGTCGACCAGGTATTTGCGCGCCGCGGCCTGCAGGTCGGCCGGGGTCAGGCTGTCGACCAGGCGGTAGTAACGGTTCAGGGTGCCGTAAGAGCGGTTGAAGTGGACGTAGGAGGCCAGCGTGGCCGCGATCTGCTCGGTGTTATCCAGGGTGCGGATCAGGCCATACTTCTGGGCCGATTTCGCGTCCGCCAGCTCCTTGGCGGTGACCGGGGTGTCGCGCAGGCGCGCGACCGTTTCCAGGATCGCGTCACGGACGTACAAGGCATCAAGCGGCTTTTTCACGCGCGCGCCGATCGTGGCCAGGTTCGGATCGACCCGGTTCGGGCTGTAGTCGAACAGCTGGTCGACCTTCTGCTCGTCCTGCACCAGGCGCTTGTACAGCGGCGAAGTACGGCCGAACGAAAGCGACAGCAGCATGGAGAGCGCGGCGCTGTCCTTTTCCTTGTCCGAGAACGCCGGCGCGCGGAAGGCGACCGTCACCAGCGGCAGGGTCGGCGTCTGCCAGGGAACGTGGCGATACTGGGCGCCACCTGGCGCCGGTTCGGCCGGCACCGGCACGCTGTAGCTGCCTTTCTTCCAGCCCGACCAGTATTTCTCGATCATCGCCACCGTCTTCTTCGGATCGACGTCGCCGGCGACGATGATGGTGGTCTTCTCCGGACGGTACCAGCGGTCGAAGAAGACCTTCGAGTATTCGTACTGGTTAGGCATGTCCTCGATGTCCTTCAGGAAGCCCATCGTGGTGTGCTTGTAGGTGTGCGTGTTGAAGGCGGCATCGCGCTGCACCTCGAACAGCTTCTGCATCGGGTTCGCGCTGTTCTTGTTGTACTCGCCGAGTACGGCGCGCGACTCGGTCTTGAAGGCTTCGATCGGGTAATCGAGGTGCTGGAAGCGGTCGGCCTCGACCTTCAGGACGGTTTCCAGGTCTTCCTTGGCGAAGGTCGTGTAGTAGTTCGTCAGGTCGTCGCTGGTGTAGGCGTTCTGGCGCGCGCCGGCGCGGGTGATGATTTCCTGGTACTTCTCGGGCGGGTAGGCCTTGGTACCGCGGAACATCATGTGCTCGAAGAAGTGGGCGAAGCCCGACTTCCCGGGCTCGACTTCGTTACGCGAGCCGGTCTGCACCGGAATCGTGACCGAGACCAGGTTCGGCAGGCCGGTCGGCACGACGATGATCTTCAGTCCGTTGGCGAGGGTTTTCTCGAGCGCCTTGAACGGCAGGACGTCGCCGCCGGTCTTGGCAGGCGTGTTCGGTGCGGCGAGCGCGACGGCCGACGCAAACAGCATCGGCGCGGACAGCGCGAGCGCCGTCGGTTTGAAAGTGGACACACTGTCTCCTTGGGAAGAAATCCAGCGCGCAGCATAAGATATTCCCTACAGAATTGACAGCATGATCAGATATGTATGTTCAGCCTTCGGCCGAGGGCAGGCTGATCCGGTTGCGCCCGAGGTGCTTGGCGCGGTACAGGGCGGCGTCGGCGATCGCCACCAGCTCGCTGGCGCTGTTGTCCGGTCCGGCGATCGCGGTGGCGGCGCCGATCGACACGGTGACCTGGCGCAGCGGCGCCAGGCCGTTGGGCAGGCGCAGGCGCTCGACGCGGCTGCGGATGCGCTCGGCGACGATGGCCGCGCCCTTCAGGGACTGGTTCGGCAGGATCACGGCGAACTCTTCGCCGCCGTAGCGCGCCACCAGGTCGTTGGCGCGCATCTCGCTGGCGACCGCCGTGGCGATCCGCTTCAGGCATTCGTCGCCGCCGAGATGGCCGTTGGCGTCGTTATAGGCTTTGAAATTGTCGACGTCGACCATCAGCAGCGAGATCGGCTGGCACTGGCGCTGGGCGCGCTGCCACTCGGCGGCCAGGGTATCGTCGAAGCAGCGCCGGTTGGCCAGTCCGGTGAGGCCGTCGCGGGTCGCCAGTTTTTCCAGGGCCAGGCGCGCCATCTTTTCCTCGGTCAGGTCGCGCAGGGTCTCGACCACGGCCTTCAATCGGCCGCTGTCGTCGAAGATCGGACTGGCGTCGGCGGCCAGGTAGCGGCGTTTGCCGGCGCGCGGCATGTCGCACCAGGTTTCCACCGACAGGGGCGTCGCGCTACCGGCTTGCGGCTTGCCGTGGCGCGGATAGATATGCCGGATTTCGTCGAGCCGGTTCTGGATCACCAGGTCGGCCAGGGTCGGGCGCGGTTCGTCGTAGAAGCTGCGCCAGTGGTGGTCGGTGCCGACGATTTCGCTGGCCGGCACCCCGGTCAGGCGTTCGCAGGCGCGGTTCCAGATCAACACCTGGGCGTGGCTGTCGAGGACAAAAGCAGGAACCGCCAGCATTTCCATCAGCTGATAGGCAAAGGCGAGCTCGGTGGCCGGGGCGATCGCATGGCTCAGGGTGCCCGGCAGGCCGGCATGCTGGCCGCTGCCGATTCCGTTGGCGGGAAGCGGGGGATCGTTCGCCGGGGTGCTTGCGCATTGCATGGCTGTACTGGTCATCGTCGGCCCTTGAGATTCCGTTAAGCAATTGTTGATTGCTGACAAGAACCGATTTTCCAACGTCGACCGCCGCGCGCTATTGATTTACAGCAATAGCCTCCGGATTGACAATTCAGCTCAGCGCGAGACCCTGGCTACAGGGCAGGACCAGCGACAGCGCCGTCCCGCCACCGGGCGCGGTTGCGATACGCAGGGCGCCGCCCGAGGCTTCGACCCGTTCGCGCATGCCGGCCAGGCCGCAGGCGCAGGGCAGGGCGCTGCGGCGGCCGGCGTCGCCGTTGGCGCCATTGTCGTCCACGCGCAACGTCAGTCCGTCGCGGCCGCGCTGCAGGGACACCACGACTTCGGTCGCGCTGGCCTGATAGGCGACGCCGGCCAGCGCTTCCTGCAAGACGCGGTAGAGCAGGGCTTCGGCTTCGTAGGGCGCGCTTTCCGGTTCGGACAGGGTGCCCGGCGCGATATCGAGCCGGTGCGCGATGCCGTTCAGGCGGGTGAATTCGTCGAGCTGGCGTTCGACCGCGGCGCGCAGGCCTTCGCCCAGGGCCAGGGGGCGCAGGCCGTTGACCACGCTGCGCAGCGAGTGCAGGGCCAGGTCGAGGGTGCCGACCATGGCGCCGGCCTTCTGGTGCACCGATGGGTGGATGCCGTTCGACGCGGCCTGCAGCAGGCAGAGCTCGACGCGCAGGGTCAGCAGGGTCTGGCCGAGCTCCTCGTGGATGTCGCGCGCAATGCGGCCACGCTCGCCGTCGCGCGCGCTTTCCTGCTGGCGTACCACTTTCGACAGCACCGTCTGGGTATCGGCCAAAATGGTTTCAGCCTTCGCGCGGGCGTCCTGTTCGCCTGCCAGGCGGGCCGCCAGTTCATGCACCCGGTCGTCGGCTTCGATCGCGCGGCGCAGCAGCAGGCAGATCGCGCCGCCGGCGCCGAGCAGCCAGAGCAGGGTCGTCAGCACCGAGAAGCTGGCCGTGGATACCGGCAGGGCGGCGCCGAAGACACAGGCGGCGCAGGCGAGGGCGGTCGCGATGGCGATGGCGCTGGCAGAAAGGCAGCCGACTGTTTTCATGACGCTCCTCCTTCCGACGGGTTATAAGAAATTTCCGCTAATCAAGTTACCGTCTGTAGCGATGTCGGATTTTGTCGCTAGTCAATACCCGTGACGTATAGCGTGTGCACGAGCGACAAGCGGTGTGAATGGCCCTCCCTCGGCAAGCCTGCGCAGGCGCGGTATAATGGAAGGTTGACGAGAGGCTTAACGTGACTTACAGCATCAAAGAGATTTTCTATACCCTGCAGGGCGAAGGGGCGCACGCCGGCCGGCCGGCCGTGTTCTGCCGCTTCTCCGGCTGCAACCTGTGGACCGGCCGCGAGCAGGACCGTGCCAGCGCCGTGTGCACCTTCTGCGACACCGATTTCGTCGGCACGGACGGCGAACGCGGCGGCAAGTTCCGCGATGCCGAAGCGCTGGCTCTTGAAATCGACAGCCTGTGGCCGGCGACCTACGCGCCCAGTAAATACGTCGTCTTCACCGGCGGCGAGCCGCTGCTGCAGCTGGACGCGCCGCTGATCGACGCCATGCATGCGCGCGGCTTCACCATCGCCATCGAGACCAACGGCACCCTGCCGGTGCCGGCCGGCGTCGACTGGATCTGCGTCAGTCCGAAGATGGGCTCGACGCTGGTGGTCGAGAAGGGCAACGAGATCAAGGTCGTGATCCCGCAGGCCGGCCAGGATCTGGCCGCCTACGAGCACCTCGACTTCGACAACTTCTTCGTGCAGCCGATGGACGGCATTCTCGCCGCGCAGAACACGCGCCTGGCGATCGAGACCTGCCGCAAGAACCCGAAATGGAAGCTCAGCCTCCAGACCCATAAACTCCTCCAGATCCCCTAAAAGCTGATGCTTACCATTACCCGCAAACTCGAATTCGATGCCGGCCACCGGATTCCCGACCACAAAAGCCAGTGCCGCAACCTGCACGGCCACCGCTACACGCTCGAGATCACGCTCCAGGGCGAGGTGATCCAGGCGGAAGGCAATTCCGACAACGGCATGATCATGGACTTCTCCGACATCAAGGCGCTCGCCAAGGAGTACCTGGTCGACGTCTGGGATCACGCCTTCATCGTCTACGACAAGGACGAAAAGGTGCGCGAATTCCTCGCCAGCCTGCCAGGCCACAAGACGGTCGTGATCGACCGCATCCCGACCGTGGAGAACCTGGCGCAAGTCGCCTTCGGCATCCTGAAGGCGGCCTATACCGACCGCTTCGGCACCGGCCTGCATCTTCATAAACTGGTGCTGCACGAAACCCCGAACTGCTGGGCCGAGATCACCGATGCCTGATAGCGTCAGCACGCCGGAGCTCGCCGGCCTCGCACTTGATGCCCGCTTCATGCGCCTGGCGCTCGAGCAGGCGGAGCTGGCGCGCGCCCAGGGCGAGGTGCCGGTCGGCGCCGTGGTCGTCAAGGATGGCGAAGTGGTGGCCGTCGGCTACAACCAGCCGATCGGACGCCATGATCCGACCGCGCACGCCGAAGTCATGGCCCTGCGTGCGGCCGGCGAAAAGCTGGGCAACTACCGGCTGCCCGGCTGCGAACTCTACGTTACGCTGGAACCCTGCGCGATGTGCTCGGGCGCGATGATGCACGCGCGCCTGGCGCGCGTCGTGTATGCGGCCAGCGACCCGAAGACCGGCGTCTGCGGCTCCGTGCTCGACCTGTTTGCGCACGAGGTGCTGAACCACCATACCGAGGTCGTTGGCGGCGTGCTGGCGGAGGAGGCGAGCGCAATGCTCAAGGGCTTCTTTGCCGAAAGGCGCGCTGCGGCACGCCGCATTCCGGCCGAGTAAGCAGGCCCGCGCACGCATGCGCGGCCATGGGCGCCGCCCATGCTGTGAAAATGTTATGCTGGATTTGTACTGCCTACCAAGGCAGTGCGACGCAGCGCCACGTTTTTACACGCCACCATGCCCACGCTCACCGCCAACGGAATCCGCATCGCCTTCGACACCGCCGGGGACGCCAAGTCCACGCCGCTGCTGCTGGTGCATGGGCTCGGCATGCAGCTGACCAGCTGGCCCGAGGAATTCGTCGACGGCCTGGTCGAGCTCGGCTTCTACGTCATCCGTTTCGACCACCGAGACAGCGGTCTGTCCACCAAGTTCGACCGCGCAGGCAAGCCGAATGCGCTGTGGAACTGGATCAGGGAACACCTGAAACTGCCTGGCAGTCCCTCCTACCACCTGGACGACATGGCAGAGGATGCCCTCGGCGTGCTGTCCAGCCTGGGCATCGCGCGCGCCCACCTGGTCGGCGTCTCGATGGGCGGGATGGTGGCGCAGATCCTGGCGGCGCGCCATCCGCAGCGTGTACTCAGCCTCACCTCGATCATGTCGAGCAGCGGCAAACGCGGATTGCCCGGCCCGACGCCGGCGGCGCGCGAAGCGCTGCTGCGCAAACCTGCCAATCCCGACGACGTCGAATCGATCATCGACACCGCCGTCAGCTTGCAGCAGGCGATCGGGAGTCCGGTCTATCCGACCCCGGAAAAGCAGCTACGGCGCCGCGCCGCCCGCGCATTGCGTCGCTGCTATTGCCCGGCCGGCACGGCGCGCCAGATGCTGGCCGTGAACGCAGCGCCCGAACGGGGCGAGCTGCTGCGCGCCATTACAGTGCCGACACTGGTGATCCATGGCGCGGCCGACCCGCTGGTGCCGCTCGCCTGCGGCGAGGACACCGCAAACCAGATTCCCGGCGCGCGCCTGGAAGTGATCCAGGGCATGGGCCACGACCTGCCCAGCCAGCTGAACGAGCGGATGCTTGCCTTGATCGACGCCAATGCGCGCGGTAAGATGGCGCCGGACTCAACACCGCGCCTCTTCGTCAGGCAATGACCCTGTGATCAAACCCCAACCCGGCGTCGCCATCGTGGCGCCTTCCGGCTGCGTGCCGGACCCGAAAGCGGTCGAGCGCGGCATCGCCCGTCTCGCAGCCCACGGCTGCCGCGTCTTCAATTACTACGACCACGGCGCCGCCTTCCAGCGCTTCGGCGGCACTGACGAAGCGCGCCTGGCCGCGCTGTACGCGGCAGCCGAGAATCCCGAGGTCGATCTGGTGCTGGCCGTGCGCGGCGGGTACGGGCTGACCCGCCTGATGCCGGCCATCGATTTCGAGCGACTCGCAAGCAGTGGCAAGCTCTTCGTCGGCTATTCCGACATCACCGCGCTGCAGTTCGGCCTCTATGCGAAAACGGGCGCGCTGAGCTACGCCGGCCCCTTCGCCGCCAGCGATTTTGGCGTCGAGGAACTCGACGACTTCACCTGGGACCAGTTCTGGTCCTGCCTGGCCGGCCCGACCCACACGATTCTCGAAACCGTCGCCGGCAACCCGCGCGTGGAAGCGGCGGGCACGATCTGGGGCGGCAACCTGGCGATGATCGCCTCGCTGATCGGCACCGAATGGTTTCCGCGCATCGAGAACGGCATCCTGTTCGTGGAAGACATTGCGGAACACCCTTACCGGGTCGAACGTATGATCCTGCAGCTGCAGCAGGCCGGCATCCTGGCACGCCAGCAGGCGCTGGTGCTGGGCGACTTTTCCGGCTACCGCCTGGGCGCCATGGACAATGGCTACGACTTCGGCGAAATGTTGGCCTACCTGCGCAAGACCTTGCCGATTCCCGTGATCGAGGGACTGAGCTTCGGCCATGGGCCGCACCGGGTCACGATTCCTTTCGGTGCCCAGGCCAGCCTGGTATCGAACGAGCAGGGCTTCCGCCTGACGATGGCCGGCTACCCGACCTTCCCGCGCGGCTGAGCCGACCTCTTCTGTGAGCGGCCTGACAACCCGGGCCGCGCTCACGATGGTAAAATGCACGGTTAATCGTACTTATCGCTTATAAGGTTTCCCCAGTGCTCTCCACAGCTAACATCACAATGCAATTCGGCGCCAAGCCGCTCTTCGAGAACATCTCCGTCAAGTTCGGCGAAGGCAACCGTTACGGCCTGATCGGCGCGAACGGCTGCGGCAAGTCGACCTTCATGAAGATCCTGGGCGGCGACCTGGAGCCGTCCGCCGGCAACGTCAGCCTCGATCCGGGCGAGCGCCTGGGCAAGCTGCGCCAGGACCAGTTCGCGTATGAGGACGTGCGCGTGCTCGACGTGGTCATGATGGGCCACACCGAACTGTGGGAAGCCATGTCCCAGCGCGACGCCATCTACGCCAACCCGGAAGCGACCGACGACGACTACATGAAAGCGGCCGAGCTCGAGGGCAAGGTCGCCGAGTACGACGGTTACTCGGCCGAAGCGCGCGCCGGCGAACTGCTGCTGGGCCTGGAGATCGGCAGCGAGCTGCACCAGGGCCCGATGAGCGCCGTGGCGCCGGGCTGGAAGCTGCGCGTGCTGCTGGCCCAGGCCCTGTTCTCGAATCCGGACATCTTGCTGCTCGACGAACCGACCAACAACCTGGACATCAACACGATCCGCTGGCTCGAGGACATCCTGAACCAGCGCAACTCGACGATGATCATCATCTCGCACGATCGCCACTTCCTGAACCAGGTCTGCACCCACATCGCCGACATGGACTACGGCACCCTGAAGGTGTATCCGGGCTCGTACGACGACTACATGCTGGCCTCGACCCAGGCGCGCAACCAGCAGCTGGCGAACAACGCGAAGGCCAAGGAGAAAGTCGCCGAACTGCAGGAATTCGTGCGCCGCTTCTCGGCCAACAAGTCCAAGGCACGCCAGGCCACCTCGCGCGCGAAACAGATCGACAAGATCAAGATCGAGGAATTCAAGCCGTCCTCGCGCGCCTACCCGTTCGTCCGCTTCGAAGGCGAGAAGAAGCTGCACCGCCTGGCGGTGGAGACCGAAGGCCTCACCAAGGCCTACGACCGCACCCTGTTCAAGAACTTCTCGATCATGGTCGAGGCGGGCGAGCGCATCGCGATCATCGGCGCCAACGGTGCGGGTAAGACCACGCTGCTGCGCTGTATCGGCGGCGAAGAGATCACCGGCCTGTCCGCCGACCAGGGCCGCGTGAAGTGGGCCGAGAACGCCAACGTCGGCTACATGCCGCAGGATC
Source organism: Massilia sp. Mn16-1_5 (assembly GCF_004798585.1). GTDB lineage: Bacteria > Pseudomonadota > Gammaproteobacteria > Burkholderiales > Burkholderiaceae_D > Telluria. Next base: position 359,320 of record NZ_PPXQ01000001.1, on the reverse strand, counting down.
CGACCGAAGATTTTGCCACCGACGCCAATCTGACCGACTGGATGGGCCGCTGGACCAAAGAGGGCGACGACGACCTGGCCGTGCGCTCGATCCTGGGGCGCCTGCTGTTCGGCGGCGACGAGGTGAAGAAATCGGTGCGCGTGCTGTCCGGTGGCGAAAAGGGCCGCATGATGTACGGCAAGCTGATGCTGGGCCGCCACAACGTGCTGTTGCTCGACGAACCGACCAACCACATGGACATGGAATCGATCGAGTCGCTGAACGTTGCACTCGACAAGTACGAAGGCACGCTGATCTTCGTCTCGCACGACCGCGAATTCGTCTCCTCGCTCGCAACCCGCGTGCTGGAAGTAAAGGAAAACGAAGTCGTCGACTTCCGCGGCAACTACGAAGAGTACCTGAAGAGCCAGGGTATCGACTGATTCGGCTGTACCTGTAGGGTGGACGGCTTCGCCGTCCACGCGTTCAACCGGCGTGCGAATCCTCGCGCCGGTCTAATTGCCCGTCTATAAGAGCCATGAACATCCAGCCCATCCAAACCTACGAATACGACCACCCCCAGGGCGGCACCGCCTGCACCGCCCAGGCCTGGGCCCGCATCCCCGCCCAGCCTACGCCCGCGGAAAAAGCCGAACTGAAGGAACGCATCAAGCGCCTCCTGAAGGAAAAAGAAGCGGTCCTGGTCGCCCACTACTACGTCGATCCCGAGCTGCAGGACCTGGCCGAGGAAACCGGCGGCTGCGTCTCCGACTCCCTCGAAATGGCCCGCTTCGGCCGCGATCACCCGGCCAAGACCCTGGTCGTCGCCGGCGTGCGCTTCATGGGCGAAACCGCGAAGATCCTCAGCCCCGAGAAAACCATCCTGATGCCGGACCTGGAAGCGACCTGCTCGCTGGATCTCGGCTGCCCGGCCGACGAATTCGCCGCCTTCTGCGACCAGCATCCGGACCGCACGGTCGTCGTCTACGCGAACACCAGCGCGGCGGTAAAAGCACGCGCCGACTGGATGGTCACGTCCTCGATCGGCCTCGACATCGTCAAGCACCTGCACGAGCAGGGCAAGAAAATCCTGTGGGCGCCCGACCGCCACCTGGGTTCCTACATCCAGAAGCAGACCGGCGCCGACATGCTGCTGTGGCAGGGCTCCTGCATCGTCCACGACGAGTTCAAGGGCATCGAACTCGACCTCCTGAAGGCCGAGTACCCGGACGCCAAGGTGCTGGTGCACCCGGAGTCGCCGGCGAATGTCGTGGCGCAGGCCGACGTGGTCGGCTCGACCACGCAGCTGATCAACGCCGCGCAGACGCTCGACGCGACCCATTTCATCGTCGCCACCGACAACGGCATCCTGCACAAGATGCGCATGGCTGCGCCGGGCAAGCACTTCATCGAGGCGCCAACCGCCGGCAACAGCGCGACCTGCAAGAGCTGCGCGCACTGCCCATGGATGGCGATGAACGGCCTGAAAAACCTGGCCGAGGTGCTGGAATCCGGCGCCAACGAAGTCTTTGTCGACCCGGCGATCGGCAAGGAGGCCGTGCGCGCGATCGACCGCATGCTGGATTTTGCCGCCGCCAAGAAAGCGAAAGCGCTGCCGAGCGGCGCGCTGGAGCAGAACACCCAACTCTATTCGAATGTAGGTCCCGCATGACGACGCTGAAGAATCCCCACGATGCTTTCGACGAAAAACTGCAGGCTTCGTTCGAACAGAACATCCTGGCCGCGCTCCTGGAAGACGTCGGCACCGGCGACCTGACCGGCATGCTGGTGCCCGAAGGGCCGCGCGCCCAGGCCCGCGTGATCGTCCGGGAAGAGGCCGTGCTGTGCGGCGCGCCCTGGTTCGAAGGCGTGATGCTGGCCGTCGACCAGGACATCGAGATCGACTGGAAGTATGCCGAGGGCGATCTGATGGCCAAGGACAGCGTGGTCTGCACGATCTCCGGCTCGCCGCGCTCCCTGTTGACGGCCGAACGCGGCGCGCTGAACTTCATGCAGCTGCTCTCGGGCGTGGCGAGCGCCACCCGCAAGTATGTCGACGTCATCGCCGGTACCAACGCCGCGATCCTCGACACCCGCAAGACGCTCCCCGGCCTGCGCCAGGCGCAGAAGTACGCGGTGCGCGTCGGCGGCGGCAAGAACCAGCGCATGGCCTTGTACGACGGCATTCTGATCAAGGAGAACCACATTGCGGCGGCCGGCGGCGTGACACGCGCGCTGGAGAATGCCGCGGCCCTGAACGCGGGCGTGACAGTGCAGATCGAAGTCGAGACCATCGCCCAGCTGGAAGAAGCGCTGGCGGCGGGCGTGAAGTCGGTCCTGCTGGATAACTTCAATCTCGAGATGATGCGCGAGGCGGTGAAGGTGAATGCAGGGCGCGCGCTGCTGGAGGCATCGGGCGGAATTAATATGGAGACGGTGCGGGCGATCGCCGAGACGGGCGTGGATCGGATTTCGATCGGCAGCCTGACCAAGGATGTGCGGGCGACGGATTTCTCCTTGCGCATTGTGGGCTAACACGACTCGACGTTTACGCGTGGGCATGCCCACCCTACGGTTTGCCGCCTTTGTAGGGTGGGCATGCCGACGCGTCACGGAACCGGTGCGCTCCCGCACCGGTATCGAGGGACGCGAAGCCGATCAAACCCCGCTCTCGCTTGCCCGCGCCAATGCTTCCGCTTGCGGGCTGCGCATCCCGATTGGTTCCCCCACCTGCGCCGCGATCGCGTCGACCGCGCTCGCCACCCGTTCCGGCTCCGAATAATGCACCATGTGGCCGACCCCGGGCTGCAGGTGCAGCGTGCTCGATTTACCCCCGGCCTGGAGTTCCTCGTGCAGGCGCTCGGAATGGGGCGTGGGCTTGACGATCTTGTCCTGCGTTCCCGTGATGATCTCGACCGGCACGCGCAGCTGGTCGAGGCGCTTCGACAGAGACATGGCGGCCGGGATCATCAGCGCCGCTTCGGCGCCGCTGGCGCGCAGCTGTTTCGGGCGCAGCGCCATCCAGGGCGAGAGCTGCTTGAAGCGTTCCGACACCAGCATCGGCGCAAACACCCGCTTGCAGAGCAAGGGCCAGAGCAGGCGCGATACCAGTGGCGAGACCGTATGCCGCAGCAGGTCGCCGACGACCGGGATCGCCGGCTGGGCCACGAAAGGCACGTCCAGCCGCAGGGTAGGGTAGTAGTAACCCGACAGCAGCACCAGGCCGCGCACGAAGTCCGGCACTTGCAGGCCCATGGCCAGCGCCACCATCGTGCCCCAGGAGTGGCCCAGCACGATGGCCGAATCGACCCCGATCTCCTGCAGCGCGTGGTGCAACAGGCGGGCCTGGGCATCCGGGGTCCAGACCGTGCTGCGTGGACGATCGCTATAGCCGTAGCCGGGACGGTCGAAGGCGATGACGCGGTAGCGTCCACTGAGCTGGCTCATCAGCCCGCTGTACTCGAAGTCGTTGGCGACGACACCGTTCCCATGTAACAGGACCAGGGTCGGACCGCTGCCGCGCTCGAGATAATGCAGGCGCACGCCGTCGACGTCGACGAACTTGCCGCGCGGCGGGTTCTCGCTTTCGGCCTGGGCCGTCTTGCTGCGTACGACCAGCCAGGAGGCCAGCAGGCCGATGCCGGCCACGGCCAGCCCGGTGCGCAAGCCGCTGCCGGTGCTGCTGCCTGGTGAATCGATTGAACGACGCGATGTCCTCAAGATACTCCCCTTTCGTCGATGAGCCCGATCGGAACGGGCTGGTGATGGGCGCCGAGCCGCGCCGCGACCTGCGGCAGCAAGCGTTCGGCGGATGCTTCGATCTTCAGCGTGACCAGGTGGTCGGCGCGGGTGCGTCCGAGGTTCAGGGCGGCGATCGGCTTGCCGGCTTCGTCCGCCAGGCGGCAGAAGCGGAATCCCGAATACACCATCAGCGAGGAGCCGACCACCAGCAGGGCGTCGGCCGCTTCCATCTGGGCCAGCGCGCAGGCGGTGCGCGCGGCCGGGACGTTATCGCCGAAGAAAACCACGTCGGGCATCAGGGTGCCGCCGCAATGGCTGCACACCGGTAGCGTGAACTCGTCCAGGAATTCCGGTTCGACCTGAGCGTCGCCGTCGGGCAGCGGCTGGGCTGCCGCCTTCGCGACGTGCGGATTCAAGTCCTGCAGCTGGGTCTGTACAAACGCGCGAGGGACCCGGAAGCCGCACTGCAGGCAAAGCACGGAATGGATATTGCCGTGCAGTTCAAGCACGGCATGGCTGCCCGCACGCTGGTGCAGGCCGTCGACGTTTTGCGTGAGCAGTGAGCCGAGCCTGCCCGCCGCCTCGATCGCGGCCAGGGCTTCGTGGCCGGCGTTCGGACGCGCCTGGGCCAGTACCGGCCAGCCGATCATGCTTCGCGCCCAGTAGCGGCGCTGCACCGCCTGGGAGCGGCGAAATTCAGGTCCCTGGATCGGCTGCCGGCCGCGCCGCACGCCATCGCGGTCGCGGTAATCCGGTATGCCCGAGGCGGTCGACAGGCCGGCGCCGGTCAGCACCAGCGCGCGCGGGTGACGCTCCAGAAAACTTGCAAGCGCCGACACCTCGTCATGTACTTCGAATCCTTCGGCCATCGTGACGCATCCTCCCTTTCTGCTGGGATCCTAGCATCCTTGCGGGTTCATCCGACACACGATTCCGGGTGTTCATCACACGGCGCTGGCCGCAGCGCGCGCCCGTGGATACCGTAGGGACTCCACAAACTTGAAGAGGAAACCATGCGATTCTTGCTGACCGCGCTGCTGGCCCTGCTGTTCGCCACCGCCACTGTCGACGCCGCCGAGCCACCTGCCTACATCGGGCGCCACACCAGCACGCCTGAAGACCGGCGCGCGATCGAACAGGTCGTGGCCGACTTCCAGACTGCGCTCAAGACCAAGGATATCAAGCTGCTGTCGTCCCTGATGCTCAATTCCGATATCCCGTTCTCGTCGCCGGCCTCGCCTCAAAACATAAAGAAGATCCGCGAAGGCTTCGACACGACCGCGACCGGCATCCGCGCCGGCGGCTATTACGACTTCGCGCGCTTCATCCGCGAGAGCAAGGTCCCGGTCGAGGAACGCTTCTACAACGTCAAGATCACCCAGGACAAGAACGTCGCCTGGGTGATGTTCGATTACGAATTCGTCGAGGACGGCAAGGTCTACAACTACGGCATCGAGACCTGGCAGATGATGCAGGACCTCGAGGGCAAGTGGAAGATCGCCAGCGTCTGGTGGAGCACCAACCTGATGCCCCAGCAGTGATCTAGCGCGCCGACACGGCGATTCCGCCGACGATCAGGGCGAAGGCCAGCGCGTGATACAGGTGCGGCGCCTCGCCGAGGAAGCTTGAGGAGAGCAGCGCCGTGAACAGCGGCGTCAGGTTGATGAAGAAGGAGCCCAGCGTCGGCCCCGCCTTTTGCAGGCCGGCGCCCCAGCAGCGCATCGCCAGGATCGCCGGGCCGATCGCGACGTACAGCAGGGCGGCGGCCAGCGGCCAGCTCCAGGCGACATCGACCCCTTTCACTGCCCACTCGGCCCCCGACAGCGCTGCCGACCACAGCACGCCATACGCCACCTGGGCCAGCAGGAAGGCCGCCCAGTCGGCGCGCAGAGCGGGTACATCGCGCTGCTGCATCAGCATCCAGCTGTAGAAGGACCAGGCGATCGTCGCCAGGATCATATACAGGTCGCCCGCCACCAGGCGCAGCGCGGCCAGCTGCTGCAGGTCGCCGCGGCACAGCACCACCAGCACGCCCACGATCGACAGCAGTGCCCCGACAAGCTGCTTGGGCTTCACCGGCGCCTTGTAGAACAGCTTCCCGACCAGCAGCATCCAGACCGGCATGCCTGAGGCAACCAGGGTCACGTTGATCGGCGTGGAGCTCTGCAGGGCCAGGTATTGCAGCGAGTTGTAGAGCCCGACGCCGAGCAGGCCCAGCATGCTGTAGCGGCGCCAGTTGGACAGCACCGAGCTCCCCGGCCGCAGCGCCGCGCGTCCCAGCGGCAGCAGCACCACCAGGGCGATGCTCCAGCGCAGGAAGTTCAGGGTCATGGGCGGCACGGCGTCGCGCACCATGCGGCCGACAATGGCGTTTCCGGCCCAGAGCAGGGGCGGCACCGTCAACAGCAGCGCGGTGGAGAGGGGCAGCTTGCGATTCACGGGCTTTGCGCTGGCTCAGCGCCGGTCCGGCGTCAGCACGCTCGGCAGCGCTTTCGGCAGGGTGTCGGGATAGTCGCGCGAATAATGCAGGCCGCGGCTTTCGTGGCGCGACAGGGCGCTATTCACGATCAGGGAGGCCACGTCGACCAGGTTGCGCAGTTCCAGCAGGTCGTGCGTGATGCGGAAGTTGCGGTAGTACTCGTCGATCTCTTCCTTCAGCAGCTTGATCCGGTGCTGGGCGCGTTCCAGGCGCTTGGTCGTGCGCACGATGCCGACGTAGTTCCACATGAAGCGGCGCAGTTCGTCCCAGTTGTGGGCGATGACCACCTCTTCGTCGGCGTTGGTGACGCGGCTTTCGTCCCAGGGCGGCAGCACCGGGTTGTCGACGCGCGGCGCGGCTGCGATCTGGCTGGCGCAGGCGCGGCCCACGACCACGCATTCGAGCAGCGAATTGCTGGCCAGGCGGTTTGCGCCGTGCAGGCCGGTGCAGGCCGTCTCGCCGACCGCGTACAGGCCGGGGATGTCGGTGCGGCCGGCCAGGTCCGTGACCACGCCGCCGCAGGTGAAGTGCACCGCAGGCACTACGGGAATGGGTTCCCTGGTGATGTCGATCCCCAGTTCCAGGCAGCGCGCGTAGATGGTCGGAAAATGCTCCTTCAGGAACTCCGGGCTCTGGTGGCTGATGTCGAGGTGGACGTAGTCCAGGCCGCGCTTCTTCATCTCGAAGTCGATCGCGCGCGCCACCACGTCGCGCGGGGCCAGTTCGCCGCGCTCGTCGTGGGCCGGCATGAAGCGCGTGCCGGCGGCGATACCCGCTTCCGGCGGCAGCTTCAGCAGGCCGCCTTCGCCGCGGATCGCTTCGGTGATCAGGAAGGATTTGGCGTAGGGGTGGTACAGGCAGGTGGGGTGGAACTGGATGAACTCCATGTTCGAGACGCGGCAGCCGGCGCGCCAGGCCATCGCGATGCCGTCGCCGGTGGCGGTGTCGGGATTGGTCGTGTACAGGTAGACCTTGCCGGCGCCACCCGTGGCCAGCACGGTGTGCTCGGCTTCGAAGGTGAGCACCTTGCCGCTCTGCTCGTCCTGCACATACAGGCCGTGGCAGCGCGGCTGGCCGACCAGGCTTGGCGCGCCGCCATGGACGCCCTTGCCGGTGAGCTTGTCGGATGTGATGACGTCGATCGCGCAGTGGTGTTCGAACAGCGAGATGTTCGGATGCGCGCGCACCTTCTGTTCCAGCGTGACCTGCACCGCGTGGCCGGTGGCGTCGGCCGCGTGGATGATGCGGCGCTGGCTGTGGCCGCCTTCGCGGGTCAGGTGGAAGCCCAGTTCCGCCGAGGCGTCGCGGGTGAAGGGCACGCCTTGCTCGATCAGCCATTCGATGGCGGCGCGGCCGTGTTCGACGATGGTGCGGGTGGCGGCCTCGTCGCACAGGCCGGCGCCGGCCACCAGGGTATCGGCGATGTGCTGGTCGTGGGAGTCGCCGGAATCGAGGACGGCGGCAATGCCGCCCTGGGCCCAGTCGCTGGCGCCGTCGAGCAGCGCGCGTTTGGAGATGATGGCGACCTTGCGCGTTTGCGCGAGGTGCAGGGCCACCGACAGGCCGGCCAGGCCGCTGCCGACGATTGCTACGTCAAATTTCATGGCACAGATGATGTTTGTATAGAAGCATCATCATAGACGATTTGCCGTGGGTGCGTTCCCCCGTGCCCCGGGGCCGCCCCGGGGTGGCTACCCGTTACCAGGACCCGAGCCAGCCCGCGCAGGCAAAGGCGACGGCGTCGCGCCAGGCGCTGCGGCGCGCATCGAGGCTCGCATGGGCGATCTCGACGCGCCGGCTGCGCGGATGCTGGCCCTCGAGCGCGCGTGCGGCATCGAGGTTCGGGGAGCCGGCGCCGCCGCAGACCAGCAGCACGCGTCCGCCGAAGCCGCCCAGGGCCTGGGCCAGCGCCGGCGGCACGCTCGGGGTCGGGGTCTCCCGTCCGACCACGCGGCTGGCCGCGCGCCGGAAGGCGGCGGCGCGGCGCAGCAGGCGGTCGGCCGCCGAGCGTGGGCCGTAGTGCAAGGCCGGGCTTTGCACACCGGCGGCGACCTGGGGAAGCAGGGGATCGAGCAGGGCCAGGCCCGTCACGCGCGCGTCGCCCACCGCATACAGGGCCGCCCCGCTTGCCGCATCGCCCGGGGCGAGGATGACAGATTCTTTCATTTCGGGCACGTGGATGAAAAATTCTTTCATCGCGGCGCCGATGTCCTCGCCTCCCTGCAGGGCCGGGATGCCTTCGCTGTCGCCGGCGCCGAGGCGGTCGAAGCGCAGCACGGCCACGCCGCGCGCCGCCAGCAGGCGCGAGAGCAGGGTGAACTGGCGGTGGCTGCCGGAACGGTACTGGCTGCTGTCGGCCAGGATCAGCATGCCGCGCGCCAAAGGACGCTCGGGCACGTCGACGATGCCGATCAGGGCGTTGCCGGCGCAATGGAAGCGCAAGGCGCGCTGTTCGATTTTCATGCCGGTTCTCCCGAAAACAGGGCACAGGTGGCGGCGCGCAAGCCAGGACAATCGAGTTCGCCATCGCCGCTCCAGAGCGGGGAACCCTCGAGCGGATGGAAATGCAGGCTGGCGCCAAACGGGCGCCAGCGTTCGGCCAGGCGCGCCGCACTGGCAGCCACTTTCGCGGGCGCCGGTCCGCCGTAGGCAAACCAGTGCACCGGACAGGGCGGCAAGACCACATGGGCGGCGTCGCAGGCGTCGATCGCTTTCACCAAGGGTACCGCCACCTCGAAGCCGCCGACCTCGATCGCGCCATGCACTGCCAGCTGGGCACGCAGCGCCGCCGTGCTGCGCGGGGCGCCGGGCGCCGGATCCTGCAGCTGCTCGGACAGGCGCAGGAACTGGTTGATGCAGGCGCGCCCGCTCATGTAAGGCTGCCACAAGAGGACGCAGCGGGCATCGAGACGGGCAGCGGTGTCCAGCGCGAGCAGTCCCCCCAGGCGCAGGCCCCACAGCGTCAGCGGCCCGCTCTCGCGCTCGGCCAGCCAGTTGGCGGCCAGCACCAGATCCTCCTGCCAGATCTGCCAGCGCCCGGCGTTGAATTCGCCGCAGCTGTCGCCGCAGCCGAACAGGTCGATCTGCAGCACAGCGTAGCCGAGCGCGGCAAAGGCGCGCGACTGCAGGGCCGCCATGCGCCGCGTCCGGCTGAGTTCACCTGCAAAAGGGTGGACGTAGAGGATGGCGCCGCGCGGCGCAACATGAGGATTCGGCGCGTGGTACAGACTGAAGCGCGTGCCAGGCTCGGCATCGAAGAAAAACGGCTCCACGCGCGGCGTGGTCAGCAGCGGAGCATTCATGGCTGCGTTCTCCTGCACTCAAGGGCCTGGCGCGCGGGCTGGGCGTGTCGAGACCGGGTTATCGGCGATTTGTCAATTTAACGATCATGTATTTATGTCAATTAGACACGCGTGCCACGGGCCGGTCTTGCGCGTACACAGCTGTGACCAAGCAATTTCTATTGATCCTAGTCAATGACCGGCTTGCAGTTTTTCTCAATCATGCATTTTTACGTTGAGCATGATCGGAGGAAAAAATGGCCCAGCTGGCACATGAACTGGTGGAGGAAGCGGCCCTCTGGACGCCGCAGGCCACCGCCTTGCGCCACGGCGCCGAACGCATCAGCTATGCCGGCCTGGCCGGCGCGATCGCTGCCTTCGCCGGCGCATTGCGGGCCGCCGGCATCGGCGACGGCGAACGGGTGGCCGTCTGCCTGCCGGTCGGCACCCCTGCGGTGGTTGCACTGCTGGGCGCCGCGCAGGCGGGATGCGCCTTCGTCCCGATCGATCCGGACCTCGATGCCGGCGCGTGCGTCGCCATCCTGCGCGATTGCGGCGCCCGCCTGCTGGTGAGCGACGCCCAGCGCTACGATTTCCTCGGCGCAGCCCTGGGCGGCTGCCCCCCGCTGCGCAGCGTGGTCGTGCACAGTGCCGGAACGCCCAGGGCCGGCGCACTGCCGGTGCAGTCCTGGGATGCCTTCCTGGCATCAAGCGCCACCGGTCCGCAGTCCGCGACGACCGCCGCCACGCTGGCCGCGCTGGTCTACACGGTTGGCGGCAAGGGGCCGGCTGCCGGCGCGCGTGGGGTGGCCATGTCGCACCGTAACCTGGTTGCCGGGGCCGCATCGACGGCACGCTGCCTCGGCATCAAGCCAGGCGACCGCCTGCTGGCCGCGCTGCCGCTGCACGGCGACTATGGCCTGAACGCCTTGCTGGCCGGCCTCGCCGCCGGCGCCACCGTCGTGCTGGATGCGGCCGGCCGCGCCGATCCCGCGGCGCTGGCCAAACTGCTCGCCATTAGCGACATCACCGCCCTGGCGGCGCTGCCGGCGACCTGGGAAGGACTGGTGCAGCATGATCTGGAGCGCGCCGCCGAGTGCCTGCGTGTCGCAAGCTGCGCCGGCGGCGGCATCGGGCGCGAAGCCCTCGTACTGGTGCGCGCCAGGCTGCCGCATACCCGCATCCACCTGCTGTACGACATCGGCGAAGCCTGCCGCTCGACCAGCCTGATGCCGGTCCAGCTCGACGAGCGCCCGGGCTCGATCGGGCGCGCGACCCCGTATTCGGAATGGCTGGTGCTGCGCGCGGATGGGCGCGAGTGCGCACCGGGCGAGACGGGCGAACTGGTACGCCGCGGCGCGCTGGTGCCGCTCGGCTACTGGAACGATCCGCAAGCCGGCAGCGAGCAGTTCCGCTTCCTGCCGCCGGCGGCCGGACCTGCCGGCCGCAATCCCGGCAGCAGTATCCACTCCGAACCCGGCTACTGGCCCGGCGTCAGCGCGCGCAAGGACCTGGACGGCTACCTCTACCTGGCCGAGGGCCGTAATGAGATCATCGTCAGCGGCGGCTACCGAATCAGCGGGCGCGAAGTCGAGAAGATCGTGGTCGGCACCGGCCTGGTGGCCGAAGCGGCGGCGGTCGGGGTCGCGCATCCGGTACTGGGGCAGGTGATCGCCGTGCTGGCGACACCGCGTCCCGGGGCCCGGCTCGACTCCACCATCCTGTTCGGCGCCTGCCGCGCGCGCCTGCCGCAGCACATGCTGCCGGCCATGGTCGACGTGCGCCGGGCGCCGCTGCCGCGCGCCCGCGACGGCCAGATCGACCGCGCGCTACTGGCCGGCGAGCTGGCGCCGCTGTTTGCCGAGGTCGCGCCATGAGCGGCCTGTGCGGATGGGTGTCGACCGAACCGGCGGCACTCCCGGTCGAAGACATGGCAGCGAGCTTCGCCGGCGGACGCACGCCGCGCTGCGCCGGCCACGGCTTGGGCGCGGTGGCGCTCGCCGCCGGACCCGAGGAAGCCAGCCTGTATCACCAGGATGGGCTCCTGATCGTGCATTGGGGCGAGCGGGTCGAAGCACTGGCGCGCCTGTGGCGCACCCACGGGGCGCGCGCCTGCGCCGCCCTGTCCGGCCATTTTGCCTTCGCGCTGCTCGACGAGCGCCGTGGCGAAGCCCTGCTGGCAGTCGACCGCTGCGCCACGCGGCCACTGTATTGGCAGATGGCGGGACGCAGCCTGCTGTTCGCCAGCAGCAGCGAAGCCCTGGCGCGCCATCCGGGCGCCGGCCGCGAGCTCGATGCGCAGGCCGTGTTCGACTATCTTTATCTGCATGCCGTGCACGGCCCCGGCTCCATGTTCGCCGGCCAGCGCCGCCTCGCGCCCGGTGAATGCCTGCACCTGCATGGCGGCCGCGTCGAACGGATTCGCTACTGGCGCATGCGCTATACCGAGCATGCCGCCGAACAGGCGCCGCACACGGAACTGCTGGACGCGCTGTCCTGCGCGCTCGATGCGGGCGCCGAGCGGACGGGCGCCGCCCTGATGCTGGGCGGCGGCGCCGCCGGCACGCTGCTGGCGACGCTGCTGCAGCGCGGGGCGGCCGATCCGTTGCGCAGCTATGCGGTCGGATTCGGCAGCGGCGGCGCCGGCATGCTGGCGCGCGCGCGTGCCGCGGCGCGCAAGGCCGGCAGCCGCCATCGCGAACAGACCATCACTGCCGGCGACGCCGCCGACGCCATCGACGCGCTGATACAAGCCTGCGAGGCGCCCTGTGGCGATCCGGGCGCGGTGGCGATGCTGTTCGCGGCGCGCATGGCGCGCGAGGACGGCTGCACGCATCTGCATGGCGCCTTCGGTGCCGCCCAGCTGTTCGGGCGCGGGCGCTACGCCGGCCTGGCCAGGACCAACCGCTACGAACGCCTGCCCGCCGCGCTGCGCCAGCTGGCCATCGAGCCCTTGCTGTTCGGACTCGGTGCGCGCCTGCCAGGCACCTTCGAGCGGGTCCGCACCCGCATCGAGCTGTCGATGGCGCCGCCGCTGGCGCGCCTGCGGCGCCGCAATCCCTTGCTGGCCTACGGTTGGGCCGCCATGTTCGAACCTGATTTCCTCGAGCTGCTCGACCCCGAGCTGCCCGCCGCGCGCCAGGAAGAAGCCTGGTGGCTGGCCCAGGCGCGCAGCCCGGCCAACCGCGCGATCGACCTGTCCCTGCAGGGCGATCTGCCATGCCGCATCGTTCCCGCCTTCGCCGCCGCCTGCGCGGCCTCGAACCTGGAGCCGGTCCTGCCTTTCCTGGACGACGCGGTGGTCGCCATGGCGGCACGCCTGGCGCCGCGCCACAAGCTCGGGCGCGGGCCGCGCCGCCTGTTCGCGCAAGCCCTGCGCGAGGTGGGCGCGGCGCAGGCCGCGCACAGCGCGTGCGTTCTGCCCTTCGGACACTGGCTGCAGAGCGACGCCCGCCTGCGCGCGCTGGCCTACGACAGCCTGTCCGACCTGGCCGGCCGCCGCATCCTGCGCCGCGAATTCATCGACCTGCTGCTGGCGCGCCGCCTGCCGGAAGATCCGGCCAGCCACGGCCAGACCGTCTGGCGCCTGATGATGCTGGAAGGCTGGCTGGCGCGGGCGCGGCGCGATGGGTTCCGGCGACAGCCGGAACAGCGCCAGCCGGAACAGCGTGGAGCCGGGCGCTGCGGCGCCGAGCCCGACTCCGCCGCCCTGGTCGCCGGCTGAGTCAGGTTCCGGCCAGGCCGTCGTACACGGCCAGATAGCTGCGCGCCATGGCCGGCAGGCTGTGGTGCGCGATCACCTGGCCGCGCGCGCGGGCGCCGTGGCGCGCGCCCATCTCGGGAATGCGGCAATAGTCGGCGATCGCCGCCGCCATCACGTCGGGCGACATCGCCGGCACCAGGATGCCGGTTAGTCCGGGCTGCACCAGTTCCTTGTGCACGCCGACCGAGGTCGCCACCACCGGCAAGCCGGTCGCCATCGCTTCCAGCAGCACCTTGCCCTTGTCTTCGGCCAGCACCGGCAGCACCATCAGGTCCATCGCCCGCATCAATTGTGCGGTGTCGAGCCGTTCGCCCGGCAGCCAGGCGCGGTGCCCGGCGCCGGCACGCTCCAGCATGGCCTGGCACTCGGCGCGCATCGGGCCGTCGCCGACCATCAGCAGGCGCAGCCTCCCGTGCGCGGCGTGAGGCGAGGAAATCAGGCGCAGGAAGGCTTCGACCAGGGTGACGTCGTTCTTGGCCTCGTCCATGCGCCCGACGCTGCCGATCACGAAGGCGTCGTCGCGCATGAAGCCCTCGGGTCCGACGGCCGCGTGCGGCCCCAGGCGAGGATGAAACTGCAGGCTGTCGACACCATTGGAGATGTGCGACACGCGCGAGGGCGCGGCGCCGACCTGTTCGATCAGCCAGCGTTCCTGCTCGGCGCTGGCGGCGATGTAGTGGCCTACCAGGGGGCGCAGCAGCCGGCGCAGCAGGCCGGGCTGGCGGCCGCGCCGGGGTTCGGCCGCCATCGATCCGTATTCGTCCCCGTAGCCGGACCCGGACCCGGAATCGCGCCGGACGTCCCGGCCATACTCGCCATGTACCCGAAGCCGCACGCCCGCCAGCGCCGCCGCCAGCTGGCCTTCGAGTCCGCCCAGGTCGCGCGTGTGGACCACGTCGGGACGCAGCGCGCGCAGGGTGCGCACCATGCGCAGGACCAGGCTCGGGTTGAAGCCGCCGGGGCCGGAGGCGCCGCGCTTGTGCAGGTCGATGACTTCGACGCCATGTTCGCGCAGGTCCGCGTGGAACATGCCGTCCTCGCCCAGGCACAGCACGGCATGCCGGTAACGTTCACCCGGCATGTGCGCAATCAGGTCGAGCAGGCCGTTGCCGGCGCCGCCGCCATCGAGCCGGTTGACGACGTGGGCGACCAGGCGCGGCGGTGCAAAGGCCGCGCTCATCGCGGCGAGGGGGCGATTACCCATGGCAGACGGCGCCCGGGCGCGGGCGCAGGGACGGGCTGTGGGAACTCATGGGCAGATGGCAGGAGACGAGAAACAGGGCGAAATCCGTTGCAGCCGGGCCGGCCGGGGACGGTGGGCGAAGCACATGGGCGTTCTCCGATGAAATCCTGCTCACGGCGCTGGAAATGTCGACGCAGTAAAGGCTGACGCGGTAAAAGCTGACGCCGTAAAAGCAGATTATATGACTGCGCGCGGCGTGCACTGCGCAACCCTTTTTCCGATTGATACCCGTCAAAAGACTCTTATGCCTGAGCGAAACGCACAGCTCGGGCGAGCAATCTGCGCCGTGCTTGCGACATATTTCTTGGGAGCTTGATCTATGTTCAGATAGCAAAGAACAGGCCAAAACCCCGGGAACCCGCTTACTGCTGACTCTGTCTGAATGGATTCATGACGTTTTCGCCACCGACGGCGGGACGCTTTTATCAGGGAGACAGTATGTTGGTAGACGAAATGCCCATCGCATCCTTCCAGGCGCCGCCGGCGCAAGCCGTGGGAGCCGCACGCCGGGCCGGCGGCCAGGCCGCCCCGCGCAGCGAACCGCAGCTCTTCAACATCCGCGTCGCGCTCTCGGCGGGCCGCCACGCCGATACCGGGGCCCTGGTCCGGCGCATGTACGCCTGGCGCGGCTACGCCTTCGAGGCGGGCGAGCGCGGCGCAGCGGACAAGGTGACCCTGTACGCCGAAACCGGGGGCGAGCTGGTCGGGACCATGAGCCTGTGGCTGGACAAGGGTAATGCCTTGCCCGCCGACGAGCACTTCCGCGACCGGCTCGACATCCTGCGGCGCCAGGGCCGGCGCCTGGCCGAGCCTTCGCGCCTGGCGATCGACGCCGGCATGTCGAAGCGGGTGTTCGCGGCCCTGATCCACATCTCCTACCTGTATGCGCGCGCGCTGCGCGGCTACACCGACTACGTCATCGAGGTCAATCCGCGCCATGTGGCCTTTTACGAGCGCATGCTCGGTTTCGTTTCGTACGGCGGCGAGCGCACCTGCAGCCGGGTCGGCGCGCCGGCCGTGCTCTTGCGCCTGCCGCTCGACGAGATGGGCGCCCAGATCCGCAAATGGGGCGGCAGCGACGCGCAGCACGGCGGCGAGCGCTCCTTTTACCCGCATTTCTTTGCCGCCGGCGAGGAGCCGGCCATCAGCGCGCGCCTGGCCGCGCTGTGCCGTGGAGGAGAATGGGCATGAGCCAATTGAATGATCTGCCGCCGGATGCGCACCTGGATGCCCAGCCCTGCGCAGCGCTCGTCGAACTGGCGCAGGCGGTCGGCACCGCCAACCTCCTCTGCGACGACGCCACGCGCGAGCGCCATGCGCGCAGCACGGCGGCGCGGCCGGTGCTGCCGCTGGCCCTGGTCCGCCCCGCGGACGCGCTTGAAGTCGCCGCGGTCACGAAGATCGCCGCACGCCGGCGCCTGCCGGTCTACCCGATCAGTACCGGCAAGAACTGGGGCTACGGCGACGGCTGCGCCGTTGGCGCAGGCCAGCTCATCCTCGACCTGTCGCGCATGAACCGCATCATCCACGTCGACCCCGAGCTGGCCTATGCCGTCATCGAACCTGGCGTGACCCAGCGCCAGCTCTCCGATTACCTGCTCGATCGCGGCATTCCCCTGTGGGCCGACTGCACCGGGGCCGGTCCGGACACGAGCTACATCGGCAACATCATGGAGCGCGGCTTCGGCCATTCGCCCTACGGCAACCGGCTGCAGCACGTGGCCGGCATGCAGGTGGTGCTGGCCAGCGGCGAGCTGCTCGAGACCGGCTTCGGCCACTACGCCCAGTCGCGCACGACCCACCTGTTCCCGTATGGCGTCGGGCCTTTCCTGGACGGCCTGTTCACCCAGTCGAACATGGGTATCGTGACCCGCCTCGGCATCTGGCTGATGCCCCAGGCCGAATGCGTCAACCACTTCATCTGCAGCGTGCCGCGCCACGCCGACATCGCACCGGTCGTCGACGCCCTGCGTCCGCTGCGCCTGGACGGCACGCTGCGCAGCATCCTGCACATCGGGAACGATATGAGGGTGCTGTCCGGCGGCCGCGTCTTCCCGCGCGACAAAGTGGGGACCGGATCGCGCCTGCCGGAGGACATGCGAACGGCGATGCGCGCGGAGGCCGGCGTCGGCGCCTGGAGCGTCTCGGGCGCCCTGTACGGCACCGCGGCCCAGGTCGCAGCCGCCCGCGCGGCCTTGCGCAAGGCCTTGCGCGGGACCGCCGCCCGTCCTCGCTTCATTACCGAGCGCAGCCTGCGTGCCGGCGCCTTCGCGGCGCGCCTGCTGGGAACCAGCGGCGCGGGCCGGCGCCTGCGCGCCAAGGTGGCGCTGGGCGCATCGCTGTTCGCCATGAACCGCGGCGTGCCGAACGGGCGCTTCCTGGCCGGGGCCTACTGGCGCCGCCGCGCCGGCCTGCCGAAGGGCTTTCCGGAGCGCGCCGACCCGGCCCGCGACGGCTGCGGCCTGCTGTGGGTCTCGCCCATGCTGCCGCTACGCGGAGAAGACATGCTGGCCGTGCACGCGCTCGCCCAGGCCAGCTTCGACAAATACGGCTTCGACCTGTTCGCCACCTTCAGCATGGTCAACGAGCGCACCCTGGGAGGCGTGCTGACGGTCGCCTACGACCAGGACGATCCCGAGGAGACGGCGCGCGCCCGTGCCTGCCATGACGAAGTCTTCGCCAGCATGTTCGACGCCGGCTACATTCCCTACCGGGTCGGCAATCACGCCATGGCCCGGCTCGACCCGCAGGGCGACAGCTACTGGCGCACCGTCGGCGCGCTCAAGGCTGCGCTCGATCCGGCCGGCATCCTGGCGCCGGGGCGCTACCAGCCGGAGGTGGCGAGGGAGCTTGGCTGAGGCGGGCCTTCGCGGCGCCTGCGTTCGGCGCCGCACGGAGCGTTGCGCCCGCAGCGCCTAGGATGAGAACTCA
This sequence comes from Massilia sp. Mn16-1_5, assembly GCF_004798585.1. Taxonomy (GTDB): domain Bacteria; phylum Pseudomonadota; class Gammaproteobacteria; order Burkholderiales; family Burkholderiaceae_D; genus Telluria. Next base: position 341,903 of record NZ_PPXQ01000001.1, on the reverse strand, counting down.
TTTAATCCTCTCTCAATCTTCAAGGAAACACCATGTCCATGACGAATGCCTCGGCCCAGGCGGCCGCGCTGGCGGACAAGATCCGTTCGATGCGTTTCGCGATGTTCACGACCGTGGACGAACACGGCCACCTGATCAGCCATCCGATGACCAACCAGGAAACCGACGAGCAGGGCGGCCTCTGGTTCTACACCTCGATCCACACCCCGCTGTGGCAGAACATCGCCGTCCAGCCCGAAGTCAACGTCAGCTTCGCCCAGCCGGACGACAGCCTGTACGTCTCGATCAGCGGCACCGCCGAGCGCGTGGTGGACCGCGCCCGTATCCACGCCCTCTGGAACCCGATGGTACAGGCCTGGTTCCCGCACGGCCCGGACGACGAGCACGTGGTGCTGGTGCGTGTCGCGCCGCACAGCGCCGAGTACTGGGATTCGAACGACAGCAAGATGGTGCGCCTGTTCCAGATGGCCAAGGCGGCCGTCACCGGCAGCACGCCGGATGTCGATCCGGGCGAGCACGGCACGATCAAGCTGAATCCGTAAATTGCCGTTGCCGGGCGCATATGCCCGGCTTCCCGGCTCAAGGTGAGGGCGGCAAGTCCTCCTCGGACTGGTTGGCGCCCGTTTCCGGCGTGCCGAGACCGGTCCCGGTACCGCCGGCCTGGTCGCCGCGGGTGTCCTGGGCGCCGCGCGCCCCGCTTTGCATGGCGCTGCCGTCCGGGCTTGGCACGGCCTGCGGTGCATCCGGGGACTGCTGCGGGCGGCTGTCCGGCGCCTTGTCGATCTCGCCCGTGCTCTGGGTGAGCTGCGCGCCGCCGCTGCCGCCCGTTTCCTGCTGGGTTTCGTGCGCGGGCGTGGCGCCGGCCTGGCCGCTGGTCGCGCCGCCCAGGCCCAGGGTAGCAGAATCGCCTTGCGGCGCCGATGCGTTGTTCGTAGCTTGCGTAGCCATCGTGGGTCTCCCGAAAATGTCTTCGCTTCGATTATGCCCGCAGCGAAAGCGCGTACCATCGGTGCGTACAGCGTGCCTTTGTAGGAGTGCGGCGCGTCGTCCTCATGCGTGGCACATAAAGCGCAGCCTGTTCCTGCTTGACAGGGACTCAAGCGGACTTTCCTCGTGTATTGTTGCGAATTGGAATCATTGATTGAATCATTGCTCCATTCGCGACAGGAGACGCAAATGACACACTTACCCCCATCACCGGAGGACGCCGGGATACGCGACGCGCTCGTCATTGGCGCCGGCTTCGGTGGCATCTGCGTGGGGGTGGCGCTACGCCGTGCCGGTGTCGAGGATTTCCTGATCCTGGAGAAGGGCGCCGAACCCGGCGGCGTCTGGCGCGACAACACCTATCCCGGCGCCGCCTGCGACGTGCCCTCGCACCTGTATTCTTTCTCCTTCGCCCCGAATCCCGGCTGGTCGCACACCTTTGCCCGCCAGGGAGAGATCCACGCTTACCTGCACGACTGCGTGCGCCGCTTCGAACTCGGCAAGCACCTGCGCTACCGGACCGAAGTCGCCGCGGCGCGCTACGACGAGGCCCTGGCGCTGTGGGAAGTCAGCCTGGCGAGCGGCGAGCGCATGCGGACGCGCATGCTGGTGAGTGCCACCGGCCTGCTGAGCCGGCCGCTGCTGCCGCGCCTGCCCGGCATCGACAGCTTCCGCGGCCCCGCCTTTCACTCCGCGCAGTGGGATCATGCCTGTTCGCTGTCGGGCAAGCGTGTCGCCGTGATCGGCACCGGCGCCTCGGCCACCCAGTTCGTTCCGGCGATTGCCGGCGAGACGGCGAAGCTGACGGTATTCCAGCGTTCCCCCGCCTACGTGATCGCGCGCCGCGACCGTGCCTACCGGCCCTGGCAGCAGGCGCTGTTCCGGCGCCTGCCGCTGGCGATGCGCCTGCACCGGGGCCTGATCTACGTGAAATACGAAGCGCGTGCGCTGGCCTTCACGCGCATGAAAGCGATCCTGTCGCTCGCGGTCGGCCGGCCGTTCCGGCGCATGCTCGCGCGCGACGTGCTCAACCCGGACCTGCGCGCCAGGCTGACACCCGATTACCCGATCGGCTGCAAGCGCATCCTGCTGAGCGACGACTATTTGTCCGCCTTTTCGAGGCCGGAGGTCGCCCTGGTCACCGACCCGGTCCGCCGCATCACCCCCGGCGGGATCGAAACCGAAGACGGCACACGGCACGAGGCCGATGTCCTGATCTACGGCACCGGCTTTGCCGCCACCGAGTTCCTGGCGCCGATGCGCATCACCGGGCGCGGCGGACGCGAGCTGAACGAGGCCTGGCGCGAGGGCGCCGAAGCCTTTCTCGGCATGACGGTGCCGGGCTTTCCGAACTTCTTCATGCTATACGGCCCGAATACCAACCTGGGTCATAATTCCATCGTCTACATGCTGGAGAGCCAGGTGGAACATGTGATGCGCTGCCGCAGGGAGATGATCGCCGCCGGCGCAGCCTCGGTCGAAGTGGAGCCGACCGCGCACCGGCGCTTCAACACGCGCCTGCACGCGCGCCTGGCGGATGCCGTCTGGCAGGGCTGCAGCAGCTGGTACCTCGACCGCCACGGCCGCAACAGCGCCAACTGGCCGGGCTTCACCTTCAGCTACCGGCTGCTGACCCGCCACGCGAGCCTGCGCGCCTACCGCTTCGCCTCGCCCCTCGACGGCCGGCCCGACAGCGTCGGCATCGCGGCGCCGCGCTCGCCGGCGGAGCGCGGCGCCGCCGCCTTCCAGCGCGCTTTTCTCCGCACCGCCTTCAAGCCGCTGATCGGGCCGCCTTTCAGCGCCCCTGCGCAACGACGCTACGCCCGCCTGCTGGCGCCGCTGATGCCCGGCGTCGGCGGGGTCGGGTATCGCCGCATCGATGTCGGCGGCCTCGCGGTCGAGATCGTCACACCCGAGCAGGCGGGGCAGGGTGCCGTTCTCTACCTGCACGGCGGCGCCTTCTGCCTGGGCAGTGCGCGGACCCACCGCAGCATCACCTCGCGCCTGGCGCGCGACGCCGGGCTGGCGCTGTGGGTGCCGGACTACCGCCTGGCGCCGGAGCATCCGTATCCGGCCGCGCTCGAGGATGGGCTCGCCTGCTTCGATGCCATGCTGGCCGCCGGCATCCCGGCCGCGCGCATCGTGCTGGCCGGCGACTCGGCCGGTGCGGCGCTGGCGCTGGCCGTCGCGCTGCGCCTGCGTGCGCGCGGCGATACGCTGCCGGCCGCGCTGGCGCTGGTCTCGCCGGTGACGCGGATCCCGCCGCCCGGGCCCGACGGCTATCCGATCGCCGCGATCGACCCGATGGTACGGGCGGAGTGGGTGCGCCAGGGTGTGGCCTGGTACGCCTGTCCGCCGGAGGCCGAAGCCCATCATCCGTTGAGGTGCAACCTGGCCGGGCTGCCGCCGATGCTGGTGCAGGCGGGCGACCAGGAGATCCTGCTGCCCGACGCGCAGGCCCTGGTGGCGCATGCCAGGGCCTGCGGCGTGTCCTGCCGTTTCGAGCTGCACCGCGAACGCTGGCACGTCTTCCACCTGCAAGCCTTCTACCTGCGCTCGGCGGCGAACGCCATCGGCGCCCTGGCCCAGTTCGCGCGCGCGCACGTCGCGAGCGCGAACGAGCACGCGACGGCCTGAGCCATGCTGTACGCCGCCGCAGCCGTGCTGGTCTTGCTGGTGCACCTGAGTTTCGTGCTGTTCGTCGTGTTCGGCGCCTTGCTCATGCTGCGCCGTCCGCGCTTCCTGTGGGTGCACCTGCCGGCCGTGGCCTGGGGCGTGTATATCGAACTGAGCAGCCGCGGCTGCCCGCTGACGGCGCTCGAGAACCTGCTGCGCCTGCGCGCCGGGCTGGCGGACGTCCAGGGCAGCTTCATCGAGTACTACCTGCGCTGGCTGCTGTATCCGGGCTGGCTGACGGCCGATATCCAGTACCTGCTCGCCGCCCTGGTGGCGGCGGTCAATCTCGTATTGTATGTATGCGTCTGGCGCAGGCGGGCCGTGCCCGTCGGCTGAAAAACGCTGCGCGCCGCCATGAGCGCTTGCTGAACAGGGGGTAGCGGAGCAATAATGCGGACGTGCTGGCTTATTGTTAATGCTTTTCGCCGCGCCCGGGACAAGGGCGCGGACGGACGTAGCGGGTCGATCGGCGCCTGGCGGTCTTGCAGGCGCTTTTCGTTGGTAGCTTCCCTCGGCGCGGCCGGTTCACGCAGCAAACGTAAGCGGGGCAGGAGAGAGTAAAGAGGCCGGCCGGACCCATCCGGCGGCCTTCCGGAGGAGACATTATGAAAAAACAGGAGAACACGTAGTGAGTCTTTTTAGAACCAAGAATCTCGATACCATGGTGGCGGACGCCCGCACGCCCGGCGGTCTGAAGAAGGTCCTCGGACCGACCGACCTCATCCTCATGGGTATCGGGGCCATCGTCGGCACGGGTATCTTCGTGCTGACCGGTACCGGTGCGGTCACGGCCGGTCCGGCGTTGACGCTGTCCTTCATCATCGCGGCCATCGCCTGCGGCTTCGCCGCGCTGTGCTATGCCGAATTCGCGTCGAGCGTGCCGGTGGCCGGTTCGATCTATACCTATTCCTACGTGACCCTGGGCGAAATCGTCGCCTGGATGATCGGCTGGGACCTGCTGCTCGAATACGGCCTGGCCACCTCGACGGTCGCCGTCGGCTGGTCCGGCTATTTCCAGTCGCTGCTGGAGGGCTTCGGCATGGTGCTGCCGGAAGCGCTGCGCGCGGCTCCCGGCGCCAAGCCTGGCGTGGACACCGTGTTCAACCTGCCGGCCTTCCTGATCATGATGGTCCTGACCTGGATGCTGTCGCTGGGCGTGCGCGAATCGGCGCGCGTGAACAACGTGATGGTCCTGATCAAGACCGGCGTCGTCCTACTGTTCATTTTCGTCGGCGTCGGCTACGTCAAGCCGGACAACTGGCAGCCGTTCATGCCTTTCGGCATGGGTAGTGTGATGAGCGCCGCTGCGCTGGTGTTCTTCGCCTTCATCGGCTTCGACGCCGTCACCTCGGCCGCCGAGGAAGTCAAGAACCCGAGCAAGGACCTGCCGATCGGCATCATCGGTTCGCTGGGCATCTGCACCGTCCTGTACGTGATCGTTGCCGCCATCATGACCGGCATCGTTCCGTTTATGAACTTCAAGGGCGTCGACCACCCGGTCTCGCTGGCCCTCAAGTACGCCGGCCAGGACTGGGTCGCCGGTTTCGTCGACCTCGCCGCGATCCTGGGCATGAGCACCGTGATGCTGGTGATGGCCTACGGCCAGACCCGCATCCTGTACGCCATGTCGCGCGACGGCCTGCTGCCCGCGAAACTGTCGACCGTGCACCCGAAGTACGGCACCCCGTACTTCGCGACCTGGATGGTCGGCATCATCTTCGGCCTGATCGCCGCCGTCGTGCCGCTCGACGTGCTGGCCGAGCTGGTCAACATCGGCACCCTGGCCGCGTTCTCGCTGGTCTCGCTGGCCGTCATCATCCTGCGCAAGAAGCGCCCGGACCTGCACCGCGCCTTCCGCTGCCCGGGCGTGCCGGTCGTCCCGGCCCTGGCCATCATCTTCTGCCTGGCCCTGATGTCCTTCCTGAGCTGGCACACCTGGGTCGCCTTCGTCGTCTGGCTGGCGATCGGCCTGGCCGTGTACTTCGGCTACGCCCGTTCGCGCTCGAAGCTGAACGCACAGTAATACCGATGCGCCCAGGGGCGCATCTTTCCTGGAACCTGGCCGCCGGCGCTTGCCGCGGCCAGGTTTTTTATTGACTCCTTCAGGCCGGCGCCAGCTCCTCGAGCCTGATCGACTGCGCGCCGAGTTCGCGCATGCGGGCGATGGCGCGCTCGCCGTCGCCGGGGGTGACGTCCACGGCCCGCATCGCCTCCTCGGCGATCAGCACCGCGAAGCCGTGCTCGCGCGCGTCGATCACCGTATTCAGCACACAGTAATCCGTCGCCAGTCCGCACACGACAAGGCGTTGCACACCATGGCCGCGCAGGTGCGATGCCAGTTCCGTGCCATTGAAGGCGGAGTAGGCATCCACGTCCGCGGTATCGGCCTTCGAGACGATCACGGCGCTGGCGGGCAGGGCGAGCCGCTCAGAGAACGCGGCGCCCGCGGTATCGGCCACGCAATGGGGAGGCCAGGGACCGCCGCGCGCTGCAAAGGAGCAGTGATTCTCGGGATGCCAGTCGCGCGAGGCGTAGATCGGCAAGTCCTGCCCCGCAAACAGGGCCAGTAACCGGTTGATCGGTTCGATCACGGCGTCCCCGTTCGGCACACCCAGCTTGCCGCCCGGGAGGAAATCGACCTGCATGTCGATCACGAGAAGGGCGTCCGTGGAAGTAAGCCGGAATGGCTGGTCTGGTGTAGTCATGGGGTTCCTGTCGGGTGGTTTGATATGGAAAGGGTAGCACGCGCTGCGGCCGTGGGCGCTGCAGGCTTGTCATGTTATACTGTATGAAAACACAGTATTGCATGAAGCCAATGACCAAGTTCGCTCCCATCGACCTCGCCCCGCGCCTGCCCGGCACGGACGACGCGCCCAGCAGCCGGCTCGACGTCAAGATGTTCCGGGTCGCCGACGACCCTATCACCGAGGCGCAGACCGATGCCGAGATCGCGCGCGAATTCATCGGCAATGGCGAACTGAGCGCGAAGTCGATCGCCAACAGCCAGAAGGAACTCTACCGTTTCCTGACCTGGTGCCGCGAGGAGGCGAAAAAGACACTGTCGCAGCTGAACGTCGCCGACCTGAATGCCTACAAGGAATTCCTGCGCAATCCGCCGCCCGACTGGATCTCGAAGACCAAGTGGCCGCGCAGCGACCCGCGCTACCGTCCGTTCACCGGCCCCTTGTCCGACCCCAGCCGGCGCCAGGCGATGATCGCGGTGAAAGGCTTGCTCGCCTTTGCCGAACAGACCGGCTACCTGCGGCGCAATCCCGCCGCCCTGGTGCGCAACGTCCGCACGCCCGTCGCCAGCCGCATCACGCGCTACCTGACGCCGGAGGCCATTGCCCTGGCCATCGAGACGGTGTCGAAGCGGGTGCCCGATTCTCCGGCGGCGGCGCAGCGCCGTGCGCGCGACCGCTTCCTGCTGATCGCGTTCGCCCATACCGGCGCCCGCCTGAATGAGCTGGTCAGCGCGAACATGGGCGACATCTATTCCGAAGGAAAGAATCGCTGGTGGCTCGACGTCATGGGCAAGGGCAACAAGCCACGCCGCCTGCCGGTCCCCGCCGACATGCTCGAGGCCTTCCGCGCCTACCGCGAGACATTCGGGCTGCCGCCCGTCACCGCGCGCGCCGATCGCACGCCGCTGGTGCTGTCGAGCCGGAGCAGGGCGGTCACGCGCCTCACCGATGAGGCGGCATCGGAAGCGATCAAGAATGGTTTCGCCGAAGCGGCCGGGGTGGCGGCCCGCCAGGGCGAGGCCGACATCGCCGCCAGCCTGCGCCATGCCTCGGCCCACTGGCTGCGCCACAGCATGCTGACGAATCATGCCAATAACGGCGTGCAGCTCAAGACCCTGCAGGACACGGCTGGGCACGCAAACATTGCCACGACCGCCGGCTATCTGCACAAGACCGACAATGAACGGCACGACGAGATCATCGGCTCGATCTTGAACGAAGACGCGAAGAAGGGCAGGTAAGTGTAAATACGCGCAGGGCTGCCGATCGGTGCCGAAATTCAATAACTTGCACCAAGGAAGTGCCATTTGGCCTCTTCGTGCAGACAATGGCACTTAACTTGGGACTGGTCAGCATATCGCCACCTGTAGGGTTATATCGTCACTCCGAACTTGTTCACTAAGGAGAGGCGGCAATGCCGAAAATCACGATTTTAAGGAAAACCAATCTGCAGGAAGACAGCTGGCATTCAATGTTGATCTCGCTGTTTCGGGGGTTGGCAGCGCTGGTGGTGGCATGGGCGCATCTGCGTGCGGCAACGTTTCCGGCATTCGGTGAGGTCGCGAATCCGTCCTTGCTGTTCCAGGCAATGGCGTTCAGCTCGGGCTTCGCTTACCTTGCCGTGATGGTTTTCTTCGTACTCAGTGGCTGGCTCGTCGGCGGAAGTTTCCTTAACAAGATGGAATCGGACCGGGCGATCCAGCATTACGCGGTCGACCGGGTCTCGCGCCTGTGGGTGGTGCTCGTGCCGACCTTCCTGGTCGCGCTGCTCGCCGGCGCCGTGGTCGGCACGATCGATCCGGCCCGCGTCTCCTTTTCGGCAAGCGATCCGTATTCCGTGACCGCCTTCATCGGCAACATGTTCGGGCTCCAGACCATTCTCGTGCCTTCGTTCGGCGAGAACTTCCCCCTCTGGAGCCTGGCCAACGAGACCTGGTACTACGTGCTGTTCCCGCTGCTCGTGCTGGTATTTCGCGGCGGATCGCTCGTGTTGCGGGCCGCGGCGCTGCTGGCGATCGGCGCCATCGTCCAGCTGGTCACGCCTGAGATCATCGTGTACTTTTCTATCTGGCTGCTCGGTGCCGGCTTCTCGCGCGTGAAGATCGAGGCAGGACCGGTCCTGCGCTGGGCACTGCTGCTCCTGATCGGCGGCGTCGCCGTCCTCATCCGGCTGAATGGCGAAAACGAGATCAGTACGGCAACGTTTCCCCAGTTCCTGGTGTTTAGCCTGCTCTTTGCACTGTCCCTGTCCAGCATGCAGTTCAAGCGCCTACCGTCTCCGATGCTGGACCGGCTCGACCGCATCGGACGATTCTTCGCCAATTTCTCGTTCACCGTGTATGTGCTCCACGTGCCGCTGATCTTCGTACTGGTGTACCTGAGCTCGTCGCTGCTCGGAGTCGCCCAGCTCTCGCCCCACATCCTGTCCCACTACCTCATCTACCTGGGGATGTTCCTGGTGCTCGTGGTCGGCGGCTACTTCTTCCATCTGCCGTTCGAGGCGAATACGGGCCGGGTCCGCCAGTGGCTGAAAGGGCAGCTGTTCACGCGGGTCGGCGCCGTTCGGACTTGAGAAGGCAGGGTGGGGCGGCTGGGGCTGAGCTAGCCGGCCGCCGCCGGCATGATGCTGTGCCGATGGCGCGCGTGCTTCAAAGGGGAGGGATACGCCAGCCAGTCCGCCTCTCCGTTCCGGCCGCGACAAGACTGCCAGTTTTCGCGAGTCTGGGCGTGGCCTTCGGTAATCAGCACCTGGCGCGAACCAGTCGAGCAGGGATGACGTAGGGCCCGAAACATCCGGGACGGTCGATGGTGGGCAGCTCCCACCATCGATTGACAACAACGAAAACCGGGTCCTGAGGAGAGGCGGATTCTATACGCGGAAAGAGCGCCTCGATACACAAAAGCCGTTTCTCCGCCTTGATGGCTCCTCATCGGGTCCCGGCCGGGTCCCGTTTCAGGTTTGAGCATCAACCAAATCCGCCCACATGCGGACGAGACGGTAAAACTACGAACTCGACATTAGCAAATATATTGTCGAGTTCAGTCCATGCGCGCGGCCGATCCGCCGGGGGCGGTATCCCTGCTGGCGCGCCAGGAGGTGGCTTGACGCAATAAAGCAGATATCAAAGCACTCCGGCATAGCAAAATGGTCATTCTTTGATAAGCTGCCGGCACGCGTAGCCGCAGCCGCTGCCGCAGCGGCAGGCGAGATGGCGGCCGACCACATAAGGATGACAAGATGAAGTTGCTGAGCCATGTACTCAATGCAATCAAACCCGTGCTGGACATGCTGGACCACATTATCTGGGCCCGCCGCACGCGGACATTATTGATCGATTACAGGACGCGCGAAAACCAGCCTTTGCTGGAGATGCTGAACCGCCTGCTGACGCAGTACGGATTCGAGCCGGCGCCGGCCGAGGAAGACAGCAGGCCGGACTTCGCAATCTGGCACAAGCGCCTCGCGCCGACCCTGCGCGCCCGCATGTCGATCACATTGCATCCCGTAGTGGCGCCGGATACCTGGAGCCTGAGCCCGATGGTGTCTATCGACGCTTCTTACGTGGCGCATGTCGAGAGCGCGCTCGCCGCCGGCCGGGACCTCGACGCGCTCACGGTGCAAGGCTTCGATCCCGCGCACCCGCCGATCATGCGCTTCGAGCCGGCTCATCTGCGCTGGCAAGACCGGCTCGAACTGCAGTCTCCGGCGCTCAAAGGCCGTCCGGAGACCATCGAACAGCTGCGCACGGACCTGGTGGACGTATGCGAGCATTACGTGCTCCCCGTACTCGAGGAGTGCCGTGATCCTTTGGCCGCGGCGCGCTTCCTCGAACGTGCGGAAACCGAATTGCGCTCCAGACGGCTGCGCCATGACGAGCCGCGCTACAAAGTCTTCAACCCGGCCAGCGCGCCGGCGCTACTGTTCGACGAAGCCGGTGAAACCGCCAGGGCATTCGCATTCCTGGAAGCCCGCCGGGAAACACTGTCGCAGCTCTGGGCGACGGAAGATCCGGACTGGACAGGACCCCGCTTGGCCAGGATCGACAAGCTGCTGGACTATCTTCGCTCCAGGCTGCCGGCGGAGCAGGTGCGCGCCTGAGTCGGGAATCGGCCAGACCCGGGCGGCCGGTCCTGGGACTGGTTCTGCCATTGGCGAAGGGTGCTACCCGGCACCGCCGGCCATCACGCCCAAAGCGTATTTGACATAATATAGATTATGCGTCTTTTAGGTACGGGACTATCACAGCTCACTCCGCCGCCAATTACGCTCAAAAAGCCGGCATGTTCCGACTTCCCGGCCAGCCCGCCACCGTGTGCCGCACCGTGCGCTTCGCAGCGACTTCTCAACCCGCCGGCGCCGCCTTGAACACCGCCAGCTGCGCCGCAAACGCCCGCCGATACGCCGGCCGCGCCTCGCCGTGCGCGACATATGCCGCGAGATTCGGATACTCCTCGACCAGGCCGGAACCGCTCAAACGGCGCAGCACCGTCACCATCAGCAAGTCGCCCGCGCTGAACGCGCCGTCCAGCCAGTCGCGCTCGCCCAGGTATGCGGACAGCTCCGCCAGGCGCTTGCGGATGCGTTCCTCCAGGACCGGCAGCCGCTCCCTGGTCCAGCTCTCGTGGCCTTCCGCCAGGATCGCGTTCTGGCGTTCGACGATCGGCGGTTCGACCGTGTTCAGCGCCGCGAACATCCAGGTGATGGCGCGCGCCCGGCCGCCTGGCTCCGCCGGCAGCAGGCCCGGATGGCGTTCGGCGACATGGAACACGATGGAACCCGATTCGAACAGGACCAGTTCTCCTTCCGTCCAGGTCGGAATCTGCCCGAAGGGATTGCGCGCCCGGTGCGCCGGCGCCTTCAGGGCCTCGAACGAAACCAGCTGGACTTCAATGGGCTCGCCGACCTCTTCGCAGGCCCAGCGCACGCGCATGTCGCGTGCAAGTCCCCTGCCGCGGTCCGGCGATTTTTCGAAGGCGGTGACGGTGGCAGGCATGCTGGGCTCCCGGCGGTGGCGTGAACCCCGAGGCTAACACAGGCGCAGCCCGTGCAGCTCATGCGTGGCCAATGCCGGTCGCGCTGTACAGCGACTCGAACTCGGCGATCGGCATCGGCGCGCCCAGCAGGTAGCCCTGCAGCGCCGAGCAGCCGTTGCGCGCCAGGAAGGTTCTCTGGGCTTCGTGCTCGACGCCCTCGGCGACGATCTCGAGTTTCAGCTGCTGCGCCAGCGCGATGATGGCTTTCACGATGGGACCGGCGCTCGGGTCGACGTGGACATCGTGCACGAAGGAACGGTCGATCTTCAGAGCCGTCAGGGGAAACTGTTTCAGGTAGGCCAGCGAGGAATAACCGGTGCCGAAATCGTCCAGCGAAAAGCGCAGGCCCTGGCCGCACAGCAGGTGCATGCGCTCGGCCAGGTCCTGCTTGTCGTCGGCGAAGATGCTTTCCGTTAGTTCCAGGAACAGCTGGCCCGCCGGCGCGCCCGACCTGGCGAGAATCCGCGCGACTTCGTCCGGAAACTCCGGATCGCGCAGTTGCTGGACGCTGACGTTCACCGCCAGCTTGAGCTTGCCGAGCGCCCTGTCGCCTGCCCAGCGCGCAAGCGCCCTGCAGCTTTCCTCGAGCACCTGCCGGCCCAGCGGCAGGATCAGGCCCGAGGATTCGGCCAGCCCGATAAAGTCGCCGGGCGCGACTAGCACACCGCTATCGCGGCGCCAGCGCACCAGGACTTCGGCCCCCACCAGGCGGCCATGGGTGTCGAACTGCGGCTGGCAGTACAGCACGAACTCGTGGCGGGCGAGCCCGTCGCGCAAGCCTGTTTCCAATGCCGACTGGCGATTGGCCGCGGCCTGCATGCCGGGATCGAAGAAGCGCGCGATGTGGCGGCCGTCCGCCTTGGCCCGGTACATCGCCAGGTCGGCCTGCTTCAGGAGCGTGTCCACGTCCGCACCCATGCCTTCGAACAGTGTTACCCCGATGCTGGTGGTGCTGACGAACAGGCGGCCGTCGAGGTGATATGGCTGGTCGAGCACTTCGAGGATCTTGTCGACCACGTGATTGGCTTCGGCGATCGCGTCCTCGAGCGTGGTGCCCAGGTCTTCGAACACGACCACGAATTCGTCGCCGCCCAGGCGTGCCAGCTGATCGCTGTGGCGCAGGGCCAATTTGAGGCGCAGGGCCACCTGGCGCAGCAGCAGGTCGCCGATGTCGTGGCCCATCGTGTCGTTCAGGAGCTTGAAGTTGTCGAGGTCGAGGAAGAGCACGGCGCCGAACTGGCCGGAGCGCTCGCTGCGCGCCAGCACCTTGTCCAGCTCCTCGGCCAGGAAGCGCCGGTTCGGCAAGCCGGTGAGGTGGTCGAAATACGCCAGTTCGTGAATGCGCTGCTCCACCTGCTTGCGCTCGGTGAGGTCGGTATTCGTGCCGGAAATCCGTAAAGGGAGCCCGTCTTCGTCGCGCAGGATGAAACCGCGCGAGAGGATCGGTACCGCGTGGCCGTCGCGGTGCACCATCCGGAACTCGACGCTGTAGCTGTCGGTTGTACCACCCAGCAGATCGTGCAGGAAGCCGGTGACGCGCCGGAAGTCGTCCGGGTGCAGGACTTTCTGCCAGGTGTGCGCGTCGATCGGCAAGTCTCCCACGCGGTAGCCGAGCATCTCCCACCAGCGCTCGGAATAATGCACCTCGCCGTTCCTGAGGTCGTAGTCCCAGGAGGCATCGGTGGACCCGCGCAGCACCAGGCGCAGCCGTTCTTCGGATTGCTGAGCGCGGTGTTCGGCCAGCTTCAGCTTCGTGCAGTCGGTGAAGCAGACCACGACACGCTCGATGCGCCCGTCCCGTCCGCGTTCGGGATAGGCATTGCAGATGAGCCAGCGGACCGGACCTGGAGGCGTCGCCGGTACTCCCACGACCAGGTCGGACACAGGATCGCCAGTCGACAATACCTGATTGACCGGGTATTCCGGCTCCGGCATCACCGTATTGTCAGCACGCACGAGGGACCACACGACCTGGCTCGATTCCGCGCCGATCAGTTCCTCCACCGAATGCCCGAGCAGTACCTTGGCCCGCCGGTTCGCCGACAGGATGCGGCCGTCCGGGCCGTGTACCACTACCCCGGCGGGCAAGTGGTCGAGTAGCACGTCGAACTGCCGCTGGAGATTCGCCGATTCGTTGGGAGGCATAGGATCGCTGGGAATGCGCTTCAGAAGCAATTCTGCCACCAATAATGCGCGAATGGGCGCGTGACATGCTCTCCACCGCCTTTGAGCTCGATCAAACGCATAACAGCCCCGCGCGCGAGACTGGTCATGGAAGCTTCGTTGATTTCTTCAAGGAGGAAGCATGTTCAAGCGTATTCTGCTGCCGACGGACGGATCCGAACTATCGTCGCGCGCCGTCCTGGCGGGCGTCAGTTTCGCCAAGGAAGTAGGCGCCGACCTGGTCGGCATGACCGCCCTGCCCGACTTCAAAACCTTCACAGCCGACGCCGAGATGATCGAAAGCACCGAGGACGAATATCTCGCTGCCAGCGAAGCGCGCGCCAACAGGCGCCTGGCGCCCCTAGTGGATGCGGCGCGCACTGCGGGCGTGGATTGTGCCGCGCTACTGGTGCGCTCTGACGATCCCCACGAAGCAATCCTGCGCACGGCGCGGGACCGAGGCTGTGACCTGATCATCATGGCCTCGCACGGCCGGCATGGCCTGGGTGGCGTTCTGCTGGGTAGTGAAACGCAAAAAGTGTTGGTGCACAGCTCGATTCCGGTGCTGGTCTATCGCTGAGTGACAATCCGCCGGCCTCTGTCCTGGCGGCTGGTATGTTTAGTCGTAAGGTGGCCGGAGTCGTTTGTGTTTCAGTTATTTGGCTGTCGTGAAGCGGGTGTTGGTTAGTTACGCTTTTATGGTAGGCTAGCCATACTTCATCCCAAGCTCGCCGCATGCACACCCTGACTTCGTGGGATGCCGATCCGGTTCAGGCATTCAAGAAATTCATCGCTTCCGCCGCCTTCGCCGATACCGGCCGGCGCACGCGCGCCGACGGCACGCCCCGCCTGCTGTCGCCCGCTTCGGCGAAGATCTATATTTTCATGTTCAACAACCTGGCAGGCTGGTTCCTGGAACAAGGGCTGAAGTTTTCGACCGTCACCCAGGCCGACCTCCTCCGCTTCATCGACCGCCGGGTCAAGGGCAAGCGCGTCCTCAACAGCAAGATCGCCTACCGTTACCTGCGCCTGCTGGAGCGCTGCTACGAGCACCTCGGCGCCATGCCCAATCCCGCCCAGCAAGCCATCCTCGGCATCGACCGCGCCCACATGACCCAGGACGAGGCCGGACGCGCCCTCTCCGAGGACCAGCTGGAGCGCTTCTTTGCCGCCCTGCCCGGCGAAGCGCCACGGCAGGGCGGCAACAGGCCCTTCGGCGGCTGGAAACGGCGGCGCGACCGCGCGATGCAGCTGGTCATGGCGCTGGCGGGACTGCGGGTATCGGAAGCGATCGGCCTGCTCATTGCCGAGGTCGGCCGCCAGGTTGCGCTCGACGGTGCGATCGAGCTCACCATCACGCCGGACGAGAAGCACGACACCAGCCACGAACATGCCGTCACCCTGCCCCGCATGGGCGCCGAGGCGCTGCGGGCCTGGCTGGAGGAGCGTGAAGCGATGGCGATTCCGGGGGAGTTGGTGTTTCCGGCCAACCTAACGGGCGCCAGGATGACCAGGAAAACCGTGTATATGCAGATGCGCGCCACCTTCGAGCGGGCCGGCATGGACCTCGCGCGCTCGGGCGGGCGCACCTTGCGCAACACTTTCGCGAAGCAGCAGCTCGAACAAGGGACACCTGCCGACGAGCTCAAGGACGTATTGGGACTCGCGCTGGAACGCTCGGCCGCAGACTACCAGATGGTGCGCGTGAAGCCGGATCCGGAACCCGATCCGCCAGTTTGACGGCCAGCCCACGCGCCGAAACGGAGCCGTAGCCGGGGCCCCGCCCCGGACTGGACCGTCAAATCCAATAGATCAATGCCGCCAGTCCGACAATTAGCGCTACCTTGGTGACCTTATAAGCCGTCTTGTTCCAGGCCTTGTAGCGGCGGCGGTAGCCGCCCATGATGTGCGAAATCTTGAACAGCTTGCTCACCAGGCCGGTCTGGTCGCCGGTCTCGTTGGGCGAGCTGGCGGCCGTCATCATCGTGCGGCCCAGCCAGCGGTTGATCGCCGCCATCCAGCGCGTGCGCATCGGGCGCTCGACGTCGCAGAACAGGATGATGCGATCGCTGTCGCTGCCGTTGATGGCCCAGTGGATATAGGTTTCGTCGAAGATCACGCCCTCGCCGTCGCGCCAGCTATGGCGCTGGCCGTCGACGTCGATGAAGCAGCGGTCGTCGTTCGGCGTCGCCAGGCCCAGGTGGTAGCGCATCGAGCCGGCGAAGGGATCGCGGTGCGGGTTCAGCTTGGCGCCCGGCGGCAGTTCGGCGAACATCGCGGCCTTGACCGTGGGGATGGCCTGGAGCATCGCGTAGGTTTGCGGGCACAGGCGCTGGGCCGACGGGTGGCTGGCGTCGTACCACTTCAGGTAGAAGCGCTTCCAGCCGGTCTTGAAGAAGGAGTTGAAGCCGGCGTCGTCGTTCTGCTCGGCCGCCTTGATCTTTTTCATGGCCAGCATGTTCTCCGCTTCGGCGCGGATGATCTGCCAGTTGGCCTGCAGGGGCGCCAGCTCGGGGAAGTCGCTGACCGGGATGTAGGGCGTGCTCGGCACCCGCGAGAACAGGTGCATGAAGATGTTAATCGGCGCCATGAACGACGAATGGTCGAACAGCTGGCGTCCGAACGGCAGGCGCACCTTGCCGCGGAAATGAATGTGGAAAACCGCGAGGAAATAAAAACCGACCAGCGCCCACTTCATCTTGCCCCCAACCCGGCTCGAACAGCCGGCATCAATTAAACAGGGCGCAAGAATAGCATATCCACCGGGTGCCCGTCGGGGGAACCCGGTGAAAACGGGACCGCTTGTCGCGTGCATGCCGAAGCCTGCACTGTCGGTGCCGCCGGCGCGGCGAATGCGTCCTACTGGACGTGCGTCATGGCATAGCCTTTTTCCGCGAGCTGGCCACTCAGGTTGTCGATCTCATAGTCGGGCAGCAGATCGGCATTGTCGTCGATCTCGAAGGCGCGCGCCTCCACTTCCCAATCGGTGTTGGTGGCTTCTTCGGGGATGTTACGGGTTTCCGGCACGGCCAAGTAGGAGAACTTGCCGTCGCTTTCGGCTCTGCGGTAAATGTCCAGGCGCATAATCGTTTCCTTACAGTGAAAGCGCGCTTTCGGGTGAAAGCGCACGGCTCCACAGTATGCGAAAGGCAAGCCGGCGTCTGTTAATTGCCCCACACTCTGCCGGGCGCGGCGCTTACCTGCCCGGCGACAGGCCGAGCACACGGGCCGGCAGCAGCAGGATGGCCTTCAGCAGGCTGAACACGGCATCCACGCCGATGCCCAGCAGGCGCAGCGGCAGCAGGAGCAGCCAGACGAGCGGATACAGGATCAGGGCCAGCAGAGCGAGCGGCCAGCACAGGAACAGAAGTAGCAGCCACAGCAGGAAACCGAACATGGTGTGCTCCAGTAGAAGAATGGAGCGAGTGTAGGGCCGGGAGTAAAGACGCGCAGGCCGTATGCGACGAATGGCAGACTGGGGCGGCCGACCTGCGCAAAGACGCGACGAACCGGCCGTTCGCGGGGCCGGACCGTCGGTATGGAAGGTTTAGGCGAACTCGACGGTACGCATGCCGGCCGGCACCATCGCCTCGGCCTCGTCGAACACCAGGCTGGTGCGAATGGCCGCCTGCAGGCTCGGGATCGAGCCGCCGGCGCGGTACTGGAAGGACACCTCGACCACGTCGCCCGCCACCACCTCGAGCGGGCGCGCCAGCGGCAGCGTCATGTAATGGTTCAGCCAGTCGATCGTCGTGCCGCGCTCCTGCACGATGGAGAGCACGTTCTTGGTCACGAAACGCAGGGCGTTCAGCGTACCGTCCTGCTCGACCGTGAAGTTGCCGCGCCAGGCGATCAGGCTGTCCACCGGCTCGGCGAAATCCAGCACGCTGTAGACGGCCGGCTGGGCCAGCAGGGCGGTGCCCGCATAGGCGACGGCCGTGTCCTGGAACTGGACGATGGGCGCGTAATAGCCGTGGAAACTGTAGTCCTGCTGCAGCGGCTGCACCGCCATCACGACCGCTTCCGGCATGAAGATGGGCAGCGGGCCGCCGAAACGTTCGAGGTAGCGCTGCTTGAAGGCTTCGATCACGGCCACCTGCTTTTCGCGCAGCATGGCGACGTGGATCATCTCGCAGATCACGACGTCGACCGGCTCCGGCGGCAGGTAATCGAAGGCGTCCGCATGGATCACCTCGACCTTGTGGCCGTTCGGGTTCTGCGCCAAGAAGCGGCGCGCCTCCTGCACCAGGTCGGGATTGAACTCGACGCAATACACCTTGTCCGCCTGCTGGGCCGCGAAGAAAGACAGCACGCCCGTGCCGCCGCCCAGTTCGAGGACCTTCATGCCGGGCCGCACCGTGTGGGCGATCGCGCCTTGGAAGGCATTCATGCGGTTCTGGTCCATCAGCATATTGTGATGGTAATGGACCGGGATGAATTGGCCGAGGTAGCAGCTTTCGATTTCGCGTTCGTTCAGCATGGGAGATCCTTGTTGGGCGCCACGGACGTTTCCATGTCGCAATATTCGTTACGGTAACGAGATTATGCGACGCTGCCTCGAAGATCTATGCAGAGAGGAAAGGCGGGATTACCCGCCAGTTCGGCCGACGCAAGCGCTGCCCGGTGGCCGGATGGCGGGATTCAGCGCCCGCCGCGCTGCAGGGCCGCAGCCACGCGCGGCTTGCCGGCGCGCTCGGCGATCTGGACCGCGTCCAGGCCCTCGATGTTCTTGCGCGTCCGGTCGGCGCCGTGCGCGATCAGGACCAGGGCCGTGCCGTCGTGCCCTTCGCGCGCGGCCATCATCATCGGCGTGTAGGCGCCGCTCTTGGGCGGCGACACGGCGTCCA
Organism: Massilia sp. Mn16-1_5; assembly: GCF_004798585.1. Taxonomy (GTDB): domain Bacteria; phylum Pseudomonadota; class Gammaproteobacteria; order Burkholderiales; family Burkholderiaceae_D; genus Telluria. Next base: position 323,452 of record NZ_PPXQ01000001.1, on the reverse strand, counting down.
CCTTCGCGCCGCGCGCCAGCAGCAGGCGCACGATCTGCTCGTCGCCGGCGGCGGCCGCATAATGCAAGGCGGTCCAGCCAGGCTGGTTGACCTTCGCACCCTTGGCCAGGAGCAGCTCCACGGCCGGCCGGTTGCGCTTAAACGCAGCCATCATCAGCGCCGTGTTGCCGTTCGCGGCTTTCGTTTCCAGGTTGGTGCCGGGATGGTCGAGGAAGACCTGCACGACCTTCATCGCATCCTCGCGCAGCGCCTGCACCAGGCCCGGCTCGCCGCCGATGGGATTGGGCTGGTTGGCGTTAACCACCGTGCCCAGCATCTCCCCCACGGTTTTCGCGTCGTCCAGCTGAACGGCGCGGAAGAAGGTGGTCAGTTCCGACGGGCTCGGTGGCCGCGGCGCCGCGGCCGTGAGTCCGCAGGCCAGGCCGGCGGCGAGAACGATTCCTTGAAGGACGAGGCGGCGCCGTGCTTGCATATCAACCCTTTGCGTGTTGGAACAGCTTAAAGAAATTCTCGCTCGTGCGGTCCGCGACTTCACGCAAGGGCACGTCCTTCAGATTGGCGATGAATTCCGCCACATGGGCCACGTAGCCCGGCTCGTTCATCTTGCCGCGGTAGGGAACCGGCGCGAGATAAGGCGAATCCGTTTCGATCAGGATCCGCTCCATCGGCACCGCGCGCGCCACCGCCTGCAAGTCCTTCGCGCTCTTGAAGGTGACGATGCCGGAGAAGGAGATATAAAAGCCCATCTCGATGGCCGCTTCGGCCACTTCGAGCGACTCGGTAAAGCAGTGCATCACGCCAGCCACGCCGCCCTCATTCGTCCCCGCGCCCTCTTCCCGCATGATGCGGATCGTGTCGGCGCTGGCCGAGCGGGTGTGGATGATCAAGGGTTTACGCGTCGCGCGCGAGGCCCGGATGTGGGTGCGGAAACGCTCGCGCTGCCACTCGAGGTCGCCTTCGAGGCGGTAATAATCCAGGCCGGTCTCGCCGATCGCGATGATTTTCGGATGCGCCGCCAGTTCGACCAGCTGCTCGACGGTTGGTTCCGGCGTGTCTTCGTAGTCCGGATGGACGCCGACCGAGGCGTAAATGTTGGGATATTGCTCGGCCAGCGCGAGCACCGAGGGAAAGTCCGGCAGGTCGACCGAGACGCACAGGGCGTGGGTGACGCGGTTCTCGGCCATCTTGGCCAGGACTTCGGGCATCCGGGCGGCCAGCTCGGGGAAATTGATGTGGCAGTGGGAATCGATGTACATCCTCGTATTGTACGGGGTGCGGGGGAGACGCGTCACGCGGTCGCCGCCTGGGCATTTCGTAGGCCGCAAACGTCAGATCAGTCGACGACGCGTTTTCCGAGAATGATCAGATCGCGCTCGATCCCGTCCAGATTCGCCACGCGCGGGAAATTCGCCCAGGTGTCGAAGCCGAACTTGCGGAACAGCGCCAGGCTCGGCACGTTATGCCCAAAAATGAAACCCAACAGTGTATGCACGTGAATACGAGGCGCAAACGCGATCGCCTGCTCCAGGCAGTAGCGCCCCATGCCCTTGCCACGCCATTCCTCGTCGATATAGATCGACAGCTCGGCCGTCCCCGAATAGGCCGGGCGGCCGTAGAAATTCGAGTAGGACATCCAGCCGATCACGGTCGGCTCATCGGACACGTCGTTCGCATCGTGGATCACCCAAAGCGGCCGGCGCTCGGGCGTGTGCTCGTTGAACCAGGCTTCGCGCGAGGCGACGCTCACGGGTTCGGTGTCGGCGGTGACTTCGCGCGAGGCGATGGTGGAGTTGTAGATGTCGACGATGACGGGCAGGTCGTCGCGGCGGGCAAGGCGATGAACGTAGGACGGCATTGGAGCAAAAAATGAGGGATTACAGGGTATGCGTGGCGCGCGAGGACCGCAGCGCCGCGCCGAGGATTTCTTCGATTCTAGCCTTGGCGCGCTGGCCGGTTTCGTCGGCCGGGAAATGCACGCCGATGCCTTGCGCCTTGCTGTTGTTGGCGCCGGCCGGGGTGATCCAGGCAACCTTGCCGGCGATCGGGTATTTGTTCGGGTCGTCCATCAGCGACAGGATCAGGTAGACCTCGTCGCCGATCTTGTATGGCTTGTTCGTCGGCACGAACATGCCGCCGTTCTTCAGGAAAGGCATGTAGGCCGCATACAGGGCCGCCTTTTCCTTGATCGCCAGCGACAGGACCGACGGCCGTGGGAGCGCGGCGTTGGGGTCGGTGGTGTTGCCAGTCATGTCGGTCCTTTCCAGCCCTTCAGGCAGCTGCGCAGCAGGCTGCATAATCCAGCAACATGTCCTCGACGAACAGCTTGGCCGAGAGCGGATGGTCGGCCACGGCGCGGCGTTCGTTGGTGGACTTGATTGCACGTAACAGGTTCGCAGTGTGCACGTTGCCGGCCAAGGCTGCAAGTTCCTTCTGGTAGCGCGGGTAATAACGCACCGTGCCGGCCAGCTTGCTCGCCAACAGGTCGTAGAGCCAGCGCTGCTGCCAGGACACAAGGGCGCTCAGCGGCGTCTTGCTCAGTTTATCCGCCTGGCGCAACGCCGACTCGACGTTCGGACGCGCCAGGAATCCGAGCAGGGCATCGAGTTCTTCGCGGTTGCCGCTGCCGGAACGCTCCAGCGCGGCCAGCGGTGCGCCGCCCTCCTCGCGCAGCCAGCTGTCGGCGTCCGGCACGCCCTGCGCCGATAGCCAGGCCAGCGCGGCGGCGTGCTCGGGCATGGGCAGCGCGAACTTGCGGCAGCGCGAGAGGATGGTCGGCAGCAGGCGGTCCAGGCCGTTCGAGGCGAGCAGGAAGACGGTGCCGGGCGGCGGCTCTTCCAGGGTCTTGAGCAGCGCGTTCGAAGCCGGCATGTTCAGTGCTTCGGCCGGATACAGCACCACCACGCGCAGGCCCTGGCGGTGGGTCGAGATGTTCATGAAGTCGGCCAGGGAGCGGATCTGCTCGATCTTGATCTCTTTCGAGGGCGCCTTGGCCGACTTCGCCTTCTTGTCCTCGCCGCCTTCTTCCCCTTCCGCAGCCGGCTCGTCTTCCAGCGCTTCAGGGCGCACGCGGCGGTAGTCCGGGTGGTTGTGCTGCAGGAACCAGCCGCAGGAGGCGCAACTGCCGCAGGCCTGGCCGTCGGGCTGCACGTTCTCGCACAGCAGGGACTGGGCGAAGGCTTCGATGAAGCCCGACTTGCCGATGCCGGCCGGGCCATGGAACAGGATCGCGTGCGGCAGGCGCGCGCGCATGGCCTGGAGCTGGGTCCAGGCGCTTTGCTGCCAAGGGTAGATCATCACAGCAACTTCTCCAGCGCCTCACCGATCGTTTGCTGCGTTTGCGCGATGCTGCGCGTCGAATCGATCACGACGAAGCGTTGCGGAAACTGCTCCGCGCGGCGCAGGTACTCCGCGCGGCAACGGGCAAAAAACTCGCCCTGCTCGCGCTCGAATTTGTCGAGGGTGCGGGTCGCATCCAGGCGCTCGCGCGCCACCTCGAGCGGCACGTCGAACAGCAGGGTCAGGTCCGGCTGCAGCTGCGGGTGCACCCAGGCTTCCAGCGCTTCCATCTTGCTACGGTCCATGCCGCGCCCGCCGCTCTGGTAGGCGAAGCTGGCGTCGGTGAAGCGGTCGGACAGGACCCAGGAACCGGCGGCCAGCGCCGGCTCGATCACCTGCGCCATGTGTTCGCGGCGGCTGGCGAACATCAGCAGCGCTTCCGTTTCCAGGTGCATCTTTTCGTGCAAGAGCAGCTCGCGCAGCTTTTCGCCCAGCGGGGTGCCGCCCGGCTCGCGCGAGGACACGACGGTCTTGCCGCGCGCCTGGAGGAATTGCGTCACGAAGCCGATGTGGGTCGACTTGCCGGCGCCGTCGATCCCTTCGACGGTCAGGAACTTGCCCCTCATGGCTTGCTCGCGCCGCGCTGGTACTGGTTCACCGCGCGATTGTGTTCGTTCAGGTTTTCCGAGAAATGGCTGGTACCGTCGTTGCGCGACACGAAATACAGGGCTTCCGTCTTGGCCGGCGCCAGCGCCGCGCTCAGCGACTGCACACCCGGCAGCGAAATCGGGGTCGGCGGCAGGCCGTAGCGGGTGTAGGTGTTGTACGGGGTATCGGTCGTCAGGTCCTTCTTCGCGATCTTGCCCTCGTAGCGCTCGCCCATGCCGTAGATCACGCTCGGATCGGTCTGCAGCATCATGCCGGTACGCAGGCGATTCACGAACACGCCGGCGATCATCGCCCGTTCGCTCTTCTGTCCCGTTTCCTTTTCCACGATGGAGGCCATGATCAGTGCCTCGTACGGGGTTTTATACGGCAGGTTGGCGTCGCGCTTTTCCCAGGCCGCGTTCAGGCGGCTCAGCAGCATCTGGTGCGCCTGTTTATAAATCTGCAGGTCGCTCGACCCCTTGGCGAACAAATAGGTGTCGGGGAAGAACAGGCCTTCGGGCTGCTTGTACTCGGTCGAGATCTTCGCCATCAGCTCGGCGTCGCTCATCTTGACCGTTTCGTGGCGCAAGGTCTTGGTGGCGGCAATCGCGTCGCGCATCTGGCGGAAGGTCCAGCCTTCGATGATGGTGACGGCTTCCTGGGCGTATTCGCCGCGCACCAGCTGGGTCAGCAGGCGCCGCGGCGAGGTGTTGGGTTTCAGCTCGTAGCTGCCGGCCTTGATGCGCGCGCTCTGGCCGGTAACGCGGGCCAGGATCTGGAACAGCATCGGGTTGACCGGCACGCCGGCCTGCGCCATCTGCTGCGCGGCCGCGCCGACGCCGCTACCGGGCGTAACCGTGAAGGGGATCGGCGGCTCGCCCGTGGTGAGCGGCTGCTTCGACCACCAGCTGAACGCGCCGATGCCGACGATGGAAACGACCACAGCCGTAATGAGTGTTTTTTTTATGAAAGCCATTCTGATTTTCGGGTTGACGCCAGGGTTTTATCAGGTCCGCGGCGCGAAATGCTCGACAACTCTATAATGAGGCCGTAATGATAAAGCCTAAACCGCAAAGCATATTGCATTTATGAGCAACTGGACAGACTATCTAGCAAGCCACGGGGCCCGTTTCCATATCGACGAGGCCACCCAGGTCGAGGATTTCCGCCGTACCCTCTCCACCGCCGACCTCGCAAGCGGTTTCGTCGCCCCCGTCACCGACCTCGGCCTGATCGCGGTCGCCGGCGAAGAAGCGGCCAAATTCCTGCACAGCCAGCTGACCAACGACGTCGAGCATCTGGGCATGGGCGAGGCCCGCCTGGCCGGCTTCTGCACGCCGAAAGGCCGCCTGCAAGCCACTTTCCTGATGTGGCGCAGCGAGGATGGCACGGTCTGGCTGCAGCTGCCGCGCGCCATCCAGGCGCCGCTGCAAAAGCGCCTGACGATGTTCGTGCTGCGCGCCAAGGCGAAGTTGCGCGATGCGACCGAAGAAGAGAACGTCGCCGCCGTGCTCGGTTTCGGCGGCCTCAAGGCCGAAGCCGCCCTGCGCGCGCAAGGCCTCGAGCTGCCGGGCGCGCCCTACGCAGCGACGCAGGGCGAGCGCGGCACCGTGATCCGCCTGGCCGATGCCTTTGGCGCGCCGCGCTTCCTGTGGCTGAGCTCGAACGCGACCGCGCAGGACGCCCTGCCGGCACTCTCCGCCGAACTGGCCCTGGGTGGGAACGCCGCCTGGCACCTGGCTGCGATCCATGCCGGGGTGCCGCAGGTAAGCGCCGCGACCCAGGAACAGTTCGTGCCCCAGATGATCAACCTCGAGCTGCTGGGAGGCGTGAATTTCAAGAAAGGCTGCTATCCGGGCCAGGAAATCGTTGCCCGCAGCCAGTATCTCGGCAAGCTGAAACGGCGCACGGCGCTGGCCAGCGTCGAGAATGCCGCCGCGCGCGCCGGCGACGAGGTCTTCTCCGCGAGCGACCCCGAGCAGCCTTGCGGCATGGTGGTGAACGCCGCGCCGAACGGCCTGGGAGGCGCCGACCTGCTGGTCGAGATGAAGCTGGCGTCGCTGGAGGAAGAGGTGCACCTCGGCTCCGCCGCGGGCGCGCCGCTGCGCTTCCTGCCCATGCCTTATGCGCTGGACGCGCTCGATCTCTAGCATGGTCGACCTTTACGTGTATTACAAGGTGCGCGACGAGCACGCCGAGCACCTCGCGCCCCTCGTTTGCGCCCTGCAGGCCCGGGTGATCCAGCCCGGCCACGCGCGCCTGCTGCGCCGTCCCGAAAGCAAGGAAGGCCTGCAGACCTGGATGGAAGTCTATCCCGACGTGCCGGCGAGTTTTGCCGCCGAACTGGACAAGGCGGTGCTTGGGGCCGGCCTCGAAGGCCTGGTCGAAGGTCCGCGCCACGTCGAAGTATTTACGGAGATTCCGCCATGTGCCTGATCGTCTTTGCCTGGCGCGTGATTCCAGGCGTGCCCGTGATCGCGGTCGCCAACCGCGATGAGTTCTACGACCGCCCCGCCGCCCCGGCGGCGCCCTGGCCCGAGCACCCGAACCTGATCGCCGGCCGCGACCTGGAGCACGGCGGCAGCTGGATGGGCATCACGCGCGAAGGCCCCAAGGGCCCGAAATTCGCCGCGCTGACCAACATCCGCGCGCCGGGCGAAGGCCGCGCCAACGCGCCCTCGCGCGGAGAGCTGGTGGCGGATTTCCTGAAGGGTTCGCTGAGCGCCGCCGAGTACCTTGAGCTGATCGCCGCGCGCGGCGACGTCTACAACGGCTTCAACCTGGTGCTGGGCGACCGCGAGAACCTGTACTGGTACTCGAACCGCGCCGGCGACGACCCGCGCAACGGCCAGCCTCTGGAAGCGGGCCGGATTTATGGCGTCTCGAACGGCTTGCTGGATGCGCCCTGGCCGAAGGTCACCCGCACCAAGGCCCAGTTTGCCAGCCTGCTGTGCCAGGGTGCGCCGGAAGATGCCTATTTCGAGATGCTGGCCGATACAACCCGGGCGCCGGACATGCGCCTGCCGGAGACGGGCGTGCCGCTCGACCTGGAGCGGGTGCTGTCGGCCGTGTGTATCGAGACGCCGGGGTATGGAACGCGGACCTCGACGGTGGTCAAACTGTACGATAACGCGCCCGCGGAACTGCACGAGCGCATCGTCCGCCCATGACGGTGGCGTAACGTAGGGTGGGCTTGCCCACGCGTGAATGTCGCATTGTGTTGGCTTCGTTTGGGGAAAGACCCCGCCAACACGATGCGGGCGCCACGCGCGGGCATGCCCGCCCTACAATTTCGCCTTCAACATCTCCGTCACATGCGGCGTCGCCGCATACGGATCCGGCGGATTCTTCCCTTCCACGATCGCTTCCATGCGCTCGCGCACGCCGCCCAATGCCTGCGGGTGCGAGTAGATGTAGAAGCGCCCTTCGCGGATCGCGTCGAAGGTGATGCGCGCCACGTCGCTCGCCGATACCTTGCCCGACTCCACCGCTTTCGAGGTCAGCGCCTGGGCCGCCATCTGGCTCGCGGTCGGCCGCGCGTCCGGTTTCAGTTCTTCCGGACGGTTGCGGTGCGACTGGTGGATGCCGGTCGGGACGAAATACGGGCAGAGCACCGAGGCGCCGATCGGGGCGCCGACCAGTTCCAGGTCGTGGTACAGGGTCTCCGACAGCGAGACCACCGCGTGCTTGGAGACGTTGTAGACGCCCATCGCCGGCGCGTTCAGCAGGCCCGCCATCGAGGCCGTGTTGACGATGTGACCCTCGAAATCGGGATCGCGCCGCGCGCATTCGAGCATGGCGTGGGTGAAGACGCGCACGCCGTGGATCACGCCCCACAGGTTCACGCCCAGCACCCATTCCCAGTCGGCTTCCGTGCTTTCCCAGATCAGGCCGCCCGAGCCGACACCGGCATTGTTGAACACCAGGTGAATGCCGTGGAAGCGCGCGATGGCCGCGTCCGCCAGTTCCTGCACGTGGGCGCCCTTGCTGACGTCGCAGACCATGGACAGCACTTCGCAGTCCTTGGCCAGCAGTTCGTCGGTGGTGCGTTCGAGCGCGTCGGCCTGCACGTCGGCCAGCACCAGCTTCATGCCCAGCCCGCTTGCTACGAGCGCGAATTCACGGCCCAGGCCGCTGCCGGCCCCGGTGATGACGGCCACCTTGCCGCTGAAGTGTTTCATGCTGCCTCCTCAGACCGCGGACACGCCGCCGTCGATCGCCAGGATCTGGCCCGTGATGTGCTTGCTGGCGTCGGAGGCGAACAGCACGACCGCACCCTTCAGGTCTTCGTCGTCGCCCAGGCGGCCCAGCGGCGCGCCCTTGGCCAGCTTGTCGACGCCGATATTTTCCAGCACGCCCTTGGTCATTTTAGACGGGAAAAAGCCTGGTGCAATCGAGTTGACGGTGATGCCGTGGCGGCCCCATTCGCCCGCCAGCGTGCGCGTGAAATTGATCACGGCGCCCTTCGAGGTGTTGTAGGCGATGGTCTGCATCGTGCCCGGACCATTGCCCGCCAGGCCGGCGATCGAGGAGATGTTGATGATCTTGCCGTAGCGGCGCGGGATCATCGACAGTTTTCCCACTGCCTGCGACACCAGGAAGATGCTGCGCACGTTCAGGTTCATGACCTTGTCCCAGGCCTCCAAGGGATGCTCTTCGGCCGGGGCGCCCCAGCTGGCGCCGGCGTTGTTGACGAGGATGTCGATCTGGCCGAGGCGGCGCAGGGCTTCCTCGACGAAGGGGTGGACGTTCGTTTCCTTCTGCAGGTCGACGGCGATGCTTGACGCCTCGATACCGCGTTCCTTCAGGTGGGCCACGGCTTCGTCGAGCTCGTCCTGCTTGCGCGCCGAAATCACGATCCGCGCGCCCTGCTCGCCGAGCGCTTCGGCCATCTGCAGGCCGAGCCCGCGCGAGCCGCCGGTCACGAGGGCGGTTTTACCTTGCAACGAAAAGAGTTCCTGAGTCTTGCGCATGCTGTCTCCGTATTTTTATGCTTCGGTTTGGTTGTTCAGACTTCGTAATCCATGCACTGGCGCCCTTCGCGGATGGCGCCGATGAAAGGCACCAGCGCCTTGTGCGTCGGATGCACGGCGTAGGCCTCGAGCGCCGCCTTGTTTTCGAATTCCGAATACAGGACGACGTCGTAGGTCGCTTCCAGCCCCGGCTGGGCCAGGGTGACTTCGAAGCTCAGGATGCCGGGGACGATGTCGGCACATTCGTCGAGGCGGCGCTTCATCTCGCGCGCATTGGTCAGGCGGTCCGCGCCTTCGGCCTCGTCCTTGAGCTTCCACATGACGATGTGTTTGATCATATCTTTCTCGAATCTCAGCAGTCGGTTTGAATGGTTTTAGATATCACAGCACCTCGAACAGGCCCGCCGCGCCCTGGCCGCCGCCGATGCACATCGTGACGACGACGTACTTGACGCCGCGGCGCTTGCCCTCGAGCAGCGCATGGCCGACCAGGCGCGCACCGGAAACGCCATACGGGTGGCCGACCGCGATCGCGCCGCCGTTCACGTTGAGGCGGTCCATCGGAATGCCCAGCTTGTCGGCGCAATACAGCACCTGCACGGCAAAGGCTTCGTTCAACTCCCACAGGCCGATGTCGCCGACCGTCAGGCCGGCTTTCTGCAGCAGTTTCGGCACCGCGAATACGGGACCGATGCCCATCTCGTCCGGCTCGCAGCCGGCCACGGCGAAACCGCGGAAGGCGCCCAGCGGCTGCAGGCCCTTGCTGTCGGCCATGCTGCGGCTCATCAGGATCGAGACCGAGGCGCCATCCGAGAACTGGCTGGCGTTGCCCGCCGTGATCACGCCGCCCGGCAGCGCGGTGCGGATCTTCGACACGCCTTCGATAGTCGTGTCGGCGCGGATGCCTTCGTCGGCCGCGATCGTCACCTCACGGGTCAGCAAGCGTCCGGACGCCTTGTCGGCCACGCCCATCACGGTCGTCATCGGCACGATCTCGGCCTCGAACAGACCGGCGGCCTGGGCGCTTGCTGCGCGCTGCTGGCTCTGCACGCCATAGGCATCCTGGCGTTCCTTCGGGATGTTGTAGCGCTTGGCGACCGTCTCGGCCGTCTGCAGCATCGGCCAGTAGATTTCCGGCTTGTGGGCGCGCAGCCAGGGGTCCTGCAGCATGTGGGTGTTCATTTCCTGCTGCACGCAGGAGATCGATTCGACGCCGCCGGCGGCCAGGATTTCGTTCTCGCCGGCGATGATGCGCTGGGCCGCCAGCGCGATGGTCTGCAGGCCCGAGGAACAGAAGCGGTTGACCGTCATGCCCGGCACCGTGGTCGGGCAGCCGGCGCGCAGCGCGATCTGGCGCGCGATGTTGGCCCCGGTCGCGCCTTCCGGATTGGCGCAGCCCATGATCACGTCCTCGACTTCACCTGCCCCAATACCCGCGCGCTCGATGGCGGCGGCAAGCACGTGGCCGCCGAGCGTGGCGCCGTGGGTCATGTTGAAGGCGCCTTTCCACGACTTGGCCAGGCCCGTGCGGGCGGTCGATACGATCACTGCGTCTTGCATGCTGGTCTCCCTGGTTGTTGGTGTGTTGGTGTCTGGACCAGACGAGAATAGCACAATTAAGTACGACCGTTCGCAAATCTTCTGACCGGCCTCAAGGTGTTGTTCCGGATCTTTGTTGGGGCCGGTACTGTCCAACCAGTGAGAGATGCGGCTGCTCCACTCCCATCAAGCGCACCCGTCAAATGACTGTAAGTTTCGGGTAAGTTTGGAGCAAGCATGACGTAAGTTTAACGGTCCACACTGCGACGCAGCTGATTACATTTCGGCTACATCCGACGCATTAAATATTATACGGAGACAAAAAATGGCTATCACACCCGGCATGACCGCGGGCGGCAAGGCAGCGCCTGCCGCCCAGGGGATGACCAAGGAAGAACGCAAGGTGATCTTTGCGTCCTCCCTCGGCACCGTTTTCGAATGGTACGACTTCTACCTCTACGGTTCGCTCGCCGCCATCATCGGCAAGCAGTTCTTCCTTGGTGATCCCACCACCTCGTTCATCTTCGCCCTGCTCACCTTCGCAGCCGGCTTCATCGTCCGTCCGTTCGGCGCCCTCGTGTTCGGCCGCCTGGGCGACATGATCGGCCGCAAGTACACTTTCCTGGTCACCATCCTGCTGATGGGCGCCTCGACCTTCGTCGTCGGCCTGCTGCCGGGCTATGCCACGATCGGCATCGCGGCGCCGATCATCCTCGTCACCCTGCGCATCCTGCAGGGCCTGGCGCTGGGCGGCGAATACGGCGGCGCGGCCACCTACGTCGCCGAGCACGCCCCCGAAGGCAAGCGCGGCGCCTTCACCGCCTGGATCCAGACCACCGCAACCGCTGGCCTGTTCCTCTCGCTGCTGGTCATCCTGGCCACCCGCACCGCCATTGGCGAAGAAGAGTTCGCCGCCTGGGGCTGGCGCATTCCCTTCCTGATCTCCGTCGTCCTGCTGGGCGTCTCGGTCTGGATCCGCCTGTCGATGAACGAGTCGCCGGCCTTCGCCAAGATGAAGGCCGAAGGCAAGACCTCGAAGGCGCCGCTGTCGGAAGCCTTCCTCAACTGGCGCAACGCCAAGATCGTCATCCTGGCCCTGGTCGGCCTGACGATGGGCCAGGCCGTGGTCTGGTACACCGGCCAGTTCTACGCCCTGTTCTTCCTGACCCAGACCCTGAAGATCGACGGTGCGACCGCCAACATCCTGATCGCGATCGCACTGGCCCTGGCGACGCCCTTCTTCATCGTGTTCGGCTCGCTGTCGGACAAGATCGGCCGCAAGTGGATCATCCTGGGCGGCTGCGTCATCGCCGCGGCCACCTACTTCCCGATCTTCAAGGCCATCACCCACTACGGCAACCCGGCCCTCGAGCAGGCGATCGCCACCTCGCCGGTCACCGTCGTCGCAGATCCTGCCACCTGCCACTTCCAGGTCGACCCGAGCGGTACCCGCAAGTTCCCGTCGTCCTGCGACATCGCTACCCGCATGCTGACCAACGCCTCGGTCAACTACGACACCGTTGCCGCCCCAGCGGGTACGGTCGCCCAGATCAAGGTCGGCGACAAGGTGATCCAGTCGTTCAACGCAACGATGACGCCGGACGGCATCGACTTCGTCAAGGACGACAAGGCCCGCCAGACCGCGCTGAACAAGGAAGTCGTCGCCACCCTGAAGACGGCCGGCTATCCTGAAAAGGCCGACCCGAACGCGATCAACAAGCCGATGCTGGTGCTGCTGCTGTTCATCCTGGTCATCTACGTGACCATGGTCTACGGCCCGATCGCGGCGATGCTGGTCGAGATGTTCCCGACCCGTATCCGCTACAGCTCGATGTCCCTGCCTTACCACATCGGTAACGGCTGGTTCGGCGGCCTGCTGCCGACCATCTCGTTCGCCCTGGTGGCGGCCAACGGCAACATCTACTATGGCCTCTGGTATCCGATCATCATTGCACTGATCACGGTCGTGATCGGCGGCATCTTCGTTCGCGAAACCAAGAACAACAATATCTACGCCGCCGACTGAGACCCGGTCTGCGCCGCACCTAAAAATGCCGCTGGAAACAGCGGCATTTTTTTTCGGCCTGGCGCAGCCCAGGCACCGGCAGGCAGCGCAATGCCCGTCCTTCAATGCACCTGGTGCACGGGCAAGGCGATCGTGAATGTGCTGCCCCGGTCCGGACCGTCGCTGGCCGCGCGAATGCTGCCGCCGTGCGCCTCGACCAGCTGACGCGTGATCCACAGGCCGACCCCGAGGCCACCGGCGGGCAGTGCGTCGAGCTCGGTGCCCTTGCGCGCGAACAGGTCGAACAGCCGCGCCAGCGTGCGGGGCGACATGCCGATGCCATTGTCGCGGATCCGCACCAGTACCTGCGCATCCTGTTTCTCCACTTCCACCCCGATCCGCGCCGGCACGCGCGAATACTTGATCGCATTGGCGAATACGTTGCCGAAGGCTTGCGCCAGCCTCGTCGGGTCGGCGTAGACGGGAATCGGTTCCGGCGGCATCGACAGCGACAGCGAATGCGTCTTCGAGGACACCAGGGCGCGCGCGGCCTCGACCGCGGCCAGGACCGCTTCCTGCAGGACGATCCGGTGCCGGTGCAGGTGCGCCCGTCCATGGCAGATGTAGGAGGTATCGAGGACGTCCTCGATCAGGCGGTTGATGTGGCCGAATTGCCTTTCCACGAGCGCGAGAATGGCTTGCGGGTTCACGTTCGTTCCGGGGCGCTCCAGCAGGGCCAGGCTGTTGCGCACCACGGTCAGGGGGCTGCGCAGGTCGTGCGCCAGCACCGCGAGGAACTGGTCCTTGCGGCGGTCGGCTGCCTCCAAGGCCTCGAGAAGGCGCAAGCGATCAATCTGCGTCCAGGCGCGCTCGGTGATGTCGCAGGCCAGCCGGGTGTCTTCCTCGCGCCATGCTTGCGGCGTCTCGCTCAGGATGGCCGTGACGCCCGTCAGCCGTCCTCCGGAGATGTGCGGACACAGCAGGAATGCGCGGAGCCAGGGCGGCAAGCCATATGGCAGCGGGCCATCGCCAGATTCGACAGTCTCTCCGCGCTGCAGCCGGTCGAGTGCGCGCTCGCCGAACGCGGCCAGGGGAATCTCCTCCACCTCGGCTTCGTCCAATTCGCCATCGAGGCGCAACATGGTGCAGCGAACGCCGCCAAAATACTCCTCGAGCAAGCTGCTTGCGGCGGCCGCCACGTCGGCCGCATCGCTGGCGTGGCGCACCACCGCCCACAGCTTGTCCAGTATCTGCAGGCGCCGCTCGTTGCGCTTGCGCTCGGTGATGTCATAGGAGACGACCAGGGCCGCGTGGATGCACCCGTGCTCGTCGGCCAGCGGTACGCCATGCGAGGCGTACCAGACGCCGCCAACGCAGTGTTCGCGCTCCATGGGGGCACCGCCCAGGATCCCTGCATAGTCCTGCGTGTATTGCGCCAGCAGCTCAGGCGGCAAAGCCTCGCGCAAGCTGCGTCCTTCAAAGTCGGACGGTTCGAAGCCGGACATGCGCAAAGCCGGCCCGGCGGCGAGTATGTAGCGCAATTCCCGGTCGACGACAAACACGGCGCCGCGCGGGATCTGTTCGGCAACGGCGCGGTAGAGCGCCAGCCCGCCATCGCCGGCTGGGCCAAGGAAAGCGGTCGAAGACGTCACGCGGGCCGGCCTATATGCCAGGGACGGAGCCCCTCGGGTGGAGGAAGACATCGGTGCGCTGCTCTCGGAGAAATGTGTACATACTATCAATTCGATGTTAGCACGGCATGGTGCTGAGTTGACATGGGAGATTGCCATAAATTACGGCCGGTGCGGCAGCGCTGCGAAAAAAGAGCGGGACAATCTGGCGTAGCGGCCCATTCCCGGGCGCGCAATTGTCCCGCTTAGCCACCCGCCGGCGCAGCCTCGCTCACCAGGTAGGTACAGCGCCGCGCCCCTTCCAGCTGGTGCTCGATGCGCACCACGACCGCCGAAGGACCGAGCACGCGCCGGAAGACGTCCAGCTCGGAGCGGCAGAACTGCCGGCAAGCCTGGGCCGCGCTAGAGATCGGACAATGGTTCTCATGCAGCAGCACGCTGCCGTCGACGCGCGCTTCGGTCGTGGCCATGTAACCGTCCAGCGTGCGCGCCGCGGCCAGCGCCTCGACCCGCTCGTCGAGTGTCCATTTCCCGGCCAGTTGCGCGCGGTAGGCGCGTTCGCTGGCCTCTTCGCGGCCGGCGACCAGTTTCTCCAGGCCGGTCTCGCCGAACAGCGTGCGCACGCCCTGGATCAGGTCCAGCGTCAGCTCGGCATGGCGGTCCGGGTAGCGCGCATTCCCGCTCCCGGTCAGCATCCAGCGCCGCACCGGCCGTCCGACCTTGCCGGGGCTGTCCTCGAAGCGCACCAGCCCGGCCTCGACCGCCGCTTCCAGCTGGCGCCGCACGCCCATGGCCGTCAGGCCCATCAGCGCAGCCAGCGCCTGGGCCGTCTGCGGGCCGCGCGTCTTCAGCAGCATCAGAATCTGGTCATGGGTATTCATTGCAGCTCCACTGTCGATTGCGCGGCCACGCCGATGGCGCGCCGGCTCCAGGTGCGCATCGCCAGCGCCGCCCAGAGGGCCAGCGCTCCCCCCACCACCAGCACGATGCGCGTGTCGACCAGCGCCAGTACGCCGCCGGCCAGGGCCATCACGATATTCGCCAGGCAAAACGTCGTCGACAGCAGACCCATGACGGCGCCCTGGCCGTAAGCGGCGAACTGGTCGGCCGCCCAGCTCTGGACGGTGGCGTTGTAGTAGGCGTGCGGCAGCCCGAACAGCACGATGGCGGCCAGGCCGACCTGCAGGCTGCCGAAGCCCACGGCCAGGATGCTGCATGCGGCCAGTCCGGCCTGGACGCTGGCGCGCCGGCGCGGCTCGACGCCGCTGGCGCGTCCGGCGAACAGGGCGGCGCCCGTCATCAGCGCGCACATGCCCATGTTCACGAAGGCGATCTCGCGCACCGCATAGCCGCCCACGTCCACCAGCCAGAGCGGGAAGAATTCATAAAAGGCGGCCACCCCGCAGGCGTAGGCGAAGTGGACCGAGAAGAGCGTGCGCAGCGGCCCATGGCGCAGCAGCGTGAACGCATGCCGCTCGCGCGCCACCCGCCACCAGCGCTCGCCGGCCTTGGCTGCGACCGTCTCGCGTTCCAGGGCGATGGCGACCAGCAGCGCACCCACCAGCAAGGCACAAGCCGCGACCGTGAACGGCAGCGTGAGCGACACTCCAACCGTAAAGCCCGCCAGCAGCGGACCGACCAGCCAGCCGAGGTGGAAGGCCCCGTTCAGCCAGGACAAGGCATGGTTGCGCAGCCGCCCCTCGACCCGCTCGACGACCATGGCGCGCATGATCGCGCCGTTCCCTTCCAGCAGCCCGGTCACGAAGCGCGCCAGCAGGAACAGCGGATAGGATTCGGCCACCAGCGCGGCCGCCGTCAGCGCATGCCCGGCCGCCGCGCCGATCGCGGTGGCCAGCAGCATGCGCCGCCGCCCGAGCCGGTCCGACACGGCGCCCAGCACCGCGCTGCCGATCAGCAGCCCGAGCGGGTTCACCATCAACGCGATGCCGAGCAGGAGTTTCGGCGGCAGCCCAAGGAAGGCGCTGATCCCGTTGCCCGTGTCGCCGGCAAACAGCGGCGCCAGGATCGGATACGGCAGCGAGGCGCCGGTCGTCGACAGCAGGCCAAGCAGGCAGAGGCTGGCGATCAGCACATTCGTTTTGACGGACGCGGCACGGGAGCTCATGTGGCCATTCTCGGCGCAGCCCGACAATAAGTAAACATAAATGTTTGTTTATTGATGCGTACCCTGAAAACGGCAACGCCGCTGGCGAGCAGCGGCGTTGCAGGGGAGGCCGACGAGGCTGGCTTAGCCGTTAAAACCCTTGTTCTCGCCCGCCAGGCGCTCCAGCAGCGGCGCCGGCGTCCAGGCATCGCCATGTCGGCCGCGCGCGAACTTGCGCATGGTGTCGAGCACGTTCGGCAGGCCGACCGTGTCCGCGTACAGCATCGGGCCGCCGCGGTGCAGCGGGAAGCCGTAGCCGGTGAGGTAGACCATGTCGATGTCCGAGGCGCGCAGGGCGATGCCCTCTTCCAGGATCTTCGCGCCCTCGTTCACCAGCGCGAACACCAGGCGCTGGACGATCTCCTCATCCGTGACCTGGCGGCGTTCGCCGCCGCTGGCCTGCACGTGCGACTGGATCATGCTTGCTACGACCGGCGACGGATAGGCAGCGCGGTCGCCCGCCTTGTAGTCGTACCAGCCGGCGCCCGTTTTCTGGCCGAAGCGGCCCTGTTCGCACAGCAGGTCCGGCACCTTCGAGTATTCCAGGTCGGGCTGCTCGAGATAGCGGCGCTTGCGGATGTACCAGCCGATGTCGTTGCCGGCCAGGTCGCTCATGCGGAACGGTCCCATGGCGAAGCCGAACTTCTCGATCGCCTTGTCGATCTGTTCCGGCAGCACGCCTTCGTCCAGCAGGAAAAAGGCCTGGCGCAGGTATTGCTCGACCATGCGGTTGCCGATGAAACCATCGCACACGCCGGAGACGACGCCGGTCTTCTTGATCTTCTTGGACAGCGCCAGCGCGGTGGCCAGCACGTCCTTGCCGGTTTCCTTGCCGCGCACGATTTCCAGCAGCTTCATCACGTTGGCCGGGCTGAAGAAGTGCAGGCCGATCACGTCCTGCGGGCGTTTGGTGAAGGCGGCGATCTTGTCGAGGTCCAGGGTCGAGGTGTTCGAGGCCAGGATCGCGCCCGGCTTCATGGTCGCGTCCAGCTGGCGGAATACGGTTTCCTTGACGTTCAGGTCTTCGAACACGGCCTCGATCACGATGTCGGCCTGGGCGATGTCCTCATAGGACAGCGTGCCGGTGATCAGGCCGATGCGCTGGCCCGCCTTTTCCGGGCTCAGCTTGCCCTTCTTGACCGTGTTCTCGTAGTTCTTGCGGATCGTCGCCAGGCCCTTGTCCAGCGCTTCCTGTTTCGTTTCGAGCATCGTCACCGGAATGCCTGCATTGGCGAAGTTCATGGCGATGCCGCCGCCCATGGTGCCGGCGCCGATCACGGCCGCTTTTTCGATCTTGCGCGTCAGCGTATCCGAGGGCACGTCGGGCACCTTGCTGGCGGCGCGCTCGCCGAAGAAGGCGTGGCGCAGGGCTTTCGATTCCGTGGTCTGGGCCAGCGCCAGGAAGCGCTCGCGCTCGTATTTCAGGCCATCCTCGAATTTCATCGTGACGGCGGCTGCCACGCACTCGACGCATTCGAGCGGCGCCGGGAAGGCGCCGGCCATGGCTTTGACGGTGTTACGCGAAAACTGGAGAAAAGCTTCAGAGTTCGGATAGTCGACCTTCAGGTTGCGCACCTTCGGCAGCGGACGCACGTCGGCGATGCTGCCCGCGAACTCGACGGCGGAGCTGACGAGGTCCGCGCCTTGCGCGAACACCTTGTCGAACAATTTGGTCTCGGCCAGCTTTTCCGACAGCACCGGGTTCCCGGAGACGATCATGTTCAGGCCCTGCTCGAGGCCGACCACGCGCGGCAGGCGCTGGGTACCGCCGGCGCCCGGCACCAGGCCGATCTTGACTTCCGGCAGGCCGATCTGGGCGCCCGGGACGGCGACGCGGTAGTGGCAGCCGAGCGAGAGCTCGAGGCCGCCGCCCATGCAGACGCCGTGGATGGCCGATACGACGGGCTTGCTCAGGTTTTCGGCGGTGGCGATCAGGGTGTGCAGGGTCGGTTCGGTCAGGGCTTTCGGCGAATTGAACTCGCGGATGTCCGCGCCGCCCGAAAACACCTTGCCGGCGCCCGTGATCACGACCGCCTTGACGGCCTCGTCCTGTTCGGCGCGGCGCAGGGCCGCGACGGCCGCGGTACGCGTCTCCATGCCGAGGCCATTGACGGGGGGATTGTTCAGGGTAATGACGGCAACGCTGCCCTGCACGACGTAGTCTGCACTCATGTCTCTTCCTTTTTAATAGTTGAACCAGCGCTCTCACTTACTATAAGCGACTATAACCGAAAAAAGTACGGTCGTCTTATTCTCTGGAACGAAAATTCGTCGCTGGCGCGGGCGCCGGATCGCGGCACCCGCGCCTGTGCCACAATGCCGGGTTCGCGTTACCGACCTGCAGGTGAAAACATGGAAAAACTGATTGCCGAATTGATGCGCCTGTTCGTCCAAGACGGCGCGGCCGGCCCCGACTTGCTGGCGCGCCAGCTGCAAGGCGAGCAAGTCGAAACGCTCGACTTGCTCTCGCTTGGCGGCCTGACGCGCGCCATCGCCATTCCCTTCGAAAAGAGCAAAGAAAACCCTGAGGGCGACCATTGGAAGCAGTTGTGCGAGGCGGCAAATGCCTTGCAGACGGATCATGGCTTCCCCGCACCGGCCGTCAGCGTGACCGGCCTCGGCTACTGCCTCTGGATTTCGCTCGCGGCGCCCATCCCGAATGCCCAGGCCCGGCAATTCGTGCGCCGGGTGCGCCAGGCCTGGCTGCCCGGGCCCGCCGCGCGCGTGGAAGTCAGGACACCTCCCCTGCCGCCCTGCCTCGATGCCCGCAGCGGCCATTGGGCCGCCTTCATCCACCCCGGCATGGGCGGCTCCTTCCTCGAGGAACCCTGGCTCGACCTCGCGCCGCCGCCCCTCGCACAGGCGGCTTTCCTGGAAGCCGTGGACAGTGTCGCGCCGGAGCGCTTCGCCGACGCTTTTGCGGCGCTGGCGCGGCCCGAAGCCGCGCCGCCGCCGTCCGCCCCTGCCGCAGCGGCGGCGCCCGCGCCGGCCGCCCCCTCTGCCCTCGCGGATGGCCTGCTCTTGAAAGACGCGACCCTCGAAGACATCGTGCGCCACCTGCACACCCTCAACATCGAACCGACTTTCCGCCACCTGCTGCCCGAAGGCGACAAGCACTAAGTCCTTCCGGAAACTGGCGCACAATTGCGCGATTCGCGCCTGTACGCCATGCTCACGGGCGCAGGTGTATCCTGTCCGCATGGAGCGCCTGCATGGGCTCGCCACGATGAGGAGAACTTCATGGCGGAGGCAAGGCGGCATATCTGTCTCGGGTTCACGGAGGAACGCTATCCGGAGGGCACCCATATCTGCTACCTCTACAACAGCGACGAGGAGCGCCGGCGCATCCTGCCCCTGTTCGCGCGCCACGCGCTGCTGGAAAACGAGGCCTTCGGCTACCTGGCCGACGTCGAGACCCATGCGGAACTGCCGGCGGCCGCCGCGGCGCTCGATCTGACCCACGCCTTGATGGGCCCGGCCGACCAGGTGCAGCTGCTGACTACGCGCGAAGGCTATTACCCTGAAGGACAATTCGATTCCGAGGGCATGCTGGCGCGCCTGCGCGCCCAGTATCTCCAGGCGCGCGCGGCGGGCCTGGCCGGTGCGCGCTTCGCTGGCGAGATGGACTGGGCCTTGCGCGGTGTGCCCGGAACCGAGCACATCATCGAATGCGAGTCGCGCATCAACGACTTGGTCAAGGAGGCGCCGATCACCATCATGTGCCAGTACGACCTGCGCAAGTTCGACGGCGCCATGATGTTCGACGTCATGAATGTGCACCCGGTGATGATCGTCGGCGGCCATATCCTGCGCAACCCCTTCTACAAGCAGGCCTGAACATGGAGGGCGGGACGTCCACAGCGCAGGGCCCGAGTGCCGAAGTCCTCGGCCGCCTGCTGGTCATCCAGCAGGCCGTCGACGCCATGCCCGACGAGCTGCGCATGGCCGACTTCGTGCGCCGCGCGATGTCGGCCGTGCCGGGCGTCGCCGACGCCTTCCTGTATCTGGCGGGCGTCAACGAGCCGCCGCCGGAGCTCGCCCCGCTGCTGGCGCGCTGCGCGGACCATATTCCGGACGCGCCGGCGCAGAACCAGCAGCGCGACTTCGGTCCCGACCTGCATTGTTTCCCCATGTACGCGCCGGGTCAGCATCTCGGGTGCCTCGCGATCCAAGTCCGCGAGCCCGAGGCCCTGCACCCCTACTTGCCTTTTCTGAGCAATATTTCCAGCGCCATCACGCGAATCGTCGTCGCCCACCGCTACCAGGCCCGGCTGACCCAGCTCAACGAGGAATTGCGCCAGGCGCGCGACCACCTCGAAATGCGGGTGGCCGAGCGTACCCGCGAACTCGAATACCGCGCCACCCACGATCCGGTCACGGGACTGGCAAACCGGGCCCTGCTGGTCGACCGCCTGCGCGGCGCGATCGCCAATGCCCAGCGCGACGGGACGATGGCGGCCGTGGTCTACCTGGATCTCGACAGCTTTTCCTTCATGAATACGGGCCTTGGCAACGACTGCGGCGACGCCTTCCTGTGCGAGACGGCGCGCCGGCTCTCCAGCCTGGTGCGCGACGGCGACACGGTGGCGCGCATCGGCTCGGACGAATTCGTGATCCTGCTGGCGGGCCTGGAGAACGTCGAGCGCAGCAGCGCGCGCCTGTCGGCCATGCTCGCGGCCGTGCGCCGGCCGATGGCGCTGGCGGGCAAGGACCTGGTGGTGACGGCCAGCATCGGCGCCTGTGTCTATCCGCTCGACGGCGACGAGCCGGAAATCCTGCTGCGCCGCGCCAACACCGCCATGCACCGGGCCAAGGCCTCGGGCAAGGACAATGTCCAGTTCTATGCGAGCACGCGCGACGCCGCGGTGGCCGAGCGCATGGAACTGGAAACGGAATTGCGCCGGGCCGTTAGCGCAGGCGAGCTGGTGGTGCATTACCAGCCCAAGCTCTGCGTGGAGAACAACCGCTTCGTCGGCGCCGAGGCCCTGGTGCGCTGGCAGCATCCACGGCGCGGCCTGCTCCCGCCCGCCCGCTTCATTCCCATCGCCGAGGATTCCAAGCTGATCGTCGAGGTCGGGGAATACGTGATGCGCCAGGCCTGCCTGGAAGCGCGGCGATGGCAGGAGGCGGGGCTGGAGGGAATGACGGTGGCGGTGAATGTAGCCGCCCGCCAGCTGCGCGACGAACAGATCATCCACACCGTTGGCCGGGTGCTGCGCGAGACCGGCCTGCCGCCGCACTGCCTCGAACTGGAAATCACGGAAAGCTCGATCATGCACGACCTCGAGCACGCGACCGCCCTGCTGCACGCCCTCAAGGGCCTGGGCGTGTCGATCTCGATCGACGACTTCGGCACCGGCTATTCCAGCCTCAGCGCCCTGCGCAACTTCCCGGCCGACAAGCTCAAGATCGACCGCTCCTTCGTGCACGAGATCGAAACCGTGCCGAGCGCCGCCGCCGTGGCGCTGGCCGTGATTTCCTTCGCCCGCACGCTGGGCATGCGCGTGAATGCCGAGGGCGTGGAAACCCTCGGCCAGGCCCAGTGCCTGCGCAAGCACGGCTGCGACGAGATCCAGGGCTTCCTGCTGGCGCGGCCGGTGCCGGCCGGGCAGGTGCCGGCCATCTTCAGGCAGCCGGGCCTGGCTACCTGGGACGAGCCCGCGTGAACTTTACGCCGTCGGCAGCTTGTGCTCGCGATACTGGTCGCGCAGCCGGTTCTTCTGGATCTTGCCGGTCGCGCCCATCGGCAGCGCCTCGGTAAAGACCACATCGTCCGGCAGCCACCATTTCGCGATCTTGCCCTCGAAGAAGGCGAGGAGTTCCTCGCGCGTGAGCTCCTGGCCGGGGCGCTTGACCACCACCAGCATCGGCCGCTCGTCCCATTTCGGGTGCGCCACGCCGATGCAGGCCGCCTGCAGCACGGCCGGGTGGGCCATCGCGATGTTTTCCAGGTCGATGCTGCCGATCCATTCACCGCCGGACTTGATCACGTCCTTGCTGCGGTCGGTGATCTGCATGTAGCCGTCGCCGTCGATGGTGGCCACGTCGCCGGTCGGGAACCAGCCGTCGACGAGCACGTCGCCGCCTTCGCCGCGGTAGTAGCCCGAGACGATCCACGGTCCCTTGACGTACAGGTGGCCGTAGGTCTCGCCGTCCCAGGGCAGTTCCTTGCCCTCGTCGTCGACGATCTTCATGTCGACGCCGTAGATGGCGTGGCCCTGCTTCTGCAGGATACGGCGCTGCTCTTCCTTCGGCATGCTCAGGTGCTTCATCTGCAGGCCGCCGGTGGTGCCCAGCGGCGACATTTCCGTCATGCCCCAGCCGTGGATCACGTGCACGTTCAGCTTGTCGATCAAGGTGTCCATCATCGCCGGCGGGCAGGCCGAGCCGCCGATTACGGTGCGGCGGAAGGTCGAGAACTGCAGGTCGTTCTGCAAGGCGTAGTTGATCAGCCCCAGCCAGACGGTCGGCACGCCGGCCGAGAAGGTCACGCCCTCGGCTTCGAACAGCTCGTAGAGCGACTTGCCGTCCAGCGCCGCACCCGGGAACACCATTTTCGCCCCCGACAGCGGCACCGAGTACGGCAGGCCCCAGGCGTTCACGTGGAACATCGGGACCACCGGCAGCACCGAGTCCATCGAGGACACGTTCAGCGCGTTCGGCACGCTCGATCCGTAGGCGTGCAGGATGGTCGAGCGGTGCGAGTACAGCGCGCCCTTTGGGTTGCCGGTCGTGCCCGAGGTGTAGCACAGCGTGGCGGCCGAGTTCTCGTCGAACAGAGGCCATTCGTACTCGTCGCTGCTCGCGCTCATCAGGTCTTCGTAGCACAGCAGGTTGGGGATCTTCGTCTCCTGGGGCATGTGGGCGCGGTCGCTCATCAGCACGAAGCCCTTCACTGTCTTGCAGTGGGCAGCCACGGCTTCCACCAGCGGCAGGAAAGTCAGGTCGAAGAACAGATACTGATCTTCGGCATGGTTGACGATGTAGGCGATCTGCTCCGGATGCAGGCGCGGGTTGACCGTGTGCATGACCGCACCCGAGCCCGAGACGGCGTAATACAGTTCGAGGTGGCGGTAGCCGTTCCAGGCCAGGGTCGCGACCCGGTCGCCCATCTGCACGCCCAGTCCCTCCAGCACCTTGGCCATGCGGCGCGCGCGCTGTTCGCAGTCGCGGTAGGTGTAGCGGTGCATGTCGCCCTCGACGCGGCGCGATACGATCTCGCCATTCGGGTAGTGGCGCGCGGCGAATTCGATGATGCTGGAAATGAGCAGGGGCTGGCTCATCATCTGGCCCATGAGCGGGCTCTTCGGGTAGGACATGCGCGTTGTCTCCTATGCTGTGGTCGGACTGTTAACTTTTGGTCGAGTGTGAGTCGGTCCGGCTGGCTCCGTCAAGACGTTTCGATGTTGCATTGCAGCAGGGAGCATTTTTCCATCCTGCGATTCCGTAACCGGATGTAAGCAGCGCTCCTGGAACAGGCGTGTGCGAATAGAATCGGCCCGGTACGGTAGAATCGCGCCATTGTTCCCCCACCCTGCATTGGAGCTGCCATTACGCCCGACGAACTGACACTGGAGAACGGCTTTGCCGCGCTGCCGCCGGCCTTCTATACGCGGCTGATGCCCACGCCCTTGCCGGCGCCCTATTTCGTTGCGGCCAGCAGCCGCGCGGCGGCACTGGTTGGGATCGCACCAAGCGCGCTCGAGCAGGCCGATTTCGTGGCCGCCTTCACCGGCAACCGGTTGCTGCCCGGCTCCGAACCGCTGGCTGCCGTGTATTCGGGCCACCAGTTCGGCGTCTGGGCCGGCCAGCTGGGCGACGGCCGCGCCATCCTGCTCGGCGAGCTCGACGGCCCTGAGGGCCGCATGGAACTGCAGCTGAAAGGCGCCGGCAAGACGCCCTACTCGCGCATGGGCGACGGCCGCGCCGTGTTGCGCTCCTCGATCCGCGAATTCCTCTGCTCCGAAGCCATGGCCGCGCTCGGCATTCCGACCACGCGCGCCCTGGTCGTGACCGGCTCGCACCAGCGCGTGATGCGCGAGAACATCGAGACCGCCGCCGTGGTCACGCGCATGGCGCCCTCGTTCGTCCGCTTCGGCTCCTTCGAACACTGGCACTACCGCGACAAGCCGGACGAGCTGAAAACGCTGGCCGACTACGTGATCGACGGTTTCTATCCCGAACTGCGCGACGTTGATAATCCCTACAAGGCGCTGCTGGCCGAAGTCACGAAACGGACGGCACGCATGATCGCCGCCTGGCAGTCGGTCGGCTTCATGCACGGCGTGATGAACACCGACAATATGTCGATCCTCGGCCTGACGCTGGACTACGGCCCCTTCGGCTTCATGGAAGCCTTCGACGTCAACCACATCTGCAACCACACCGACCAGGGCGGACGCTATTCGTATGCGAACCAGGTCGCGATCGGCCACTGGAACTGCTATGCGCTGGGCAACGCCCTGCTGCCGCTGATCGGCACGGTCGAGGCGGCCCAGGAAGCGCTCGACGTCTACATGCCGGTCTTCGAAGCGAAACTGGACGAGCTGCTGCACGCGAAGCTGGGCCTGAGCACCTATGACGCGGGCGACCGCGCCCTGTTCGACAGCCTGTTTACGATCATGCAAGGCAGCCACGTCGACTTCACGCTGCTGTTCCGGCGCCTGGGCGACCTGCGGGTGGACGCACCCGAAACTGACGCTCCGCTGCGCGACCTGTTCATCGATCGCGCCGCCTTCGACGACTGGGCCGTCCGCTACCGCGCCCGCCTGCGCCGGGAAAACAGCGTCGATGCCGAGCGCCGCGGCGCCATGAACCGGGTCAATCCGAAGTACGTCCTGCGAAACTATCTGGCCCAGCAGGCGATCGAACGGGCACAGAACGGCGATTATGGCGGCGTGCGCGAATTGCTGGCCGTGCTCGAGCAACCCTTTGACGAGCAGCCCGAACACGAGCACTATGCGGCACTGCCGCCGGACTGGGCGGCGCATCTCGAGGTCAGCTGCTCCTCCTGATTTTCTATAGAAAGACCATCATGACCGATAAAGTGACAAAAACCGACGCCGAATGGCGTGCCCAGCTCGACCCGATGGAATACCAGGTGACGCGCCACGCCGCCACCGAGCGCGCCTTCACGGGTAAATACTGGGACCACCACGAGCACGGCATCTACACCTGCGTCTGCTGCAATACGCCGCTGTTCGAATCCGACGCCAAGTTCGAGTCCGGCTGCGGCTGGCCCAGCTATTTCAAGGCGCTCGACCCCGACAACGTGATCGAGAAGGTCGACCGGTCGCACGGCATGGTGCGCACCGAGATCATCTGCGCCGTCTGCGACGCCCACCTCGGCCACGTCTTCCCGGACGGCCCGCCGCCGACCGGCCTGCGCTATTGCATCAATTCAGCCGCCCTGTCGTTCAAGGAAATCTGAGCACCATGAAATTTCTGTTCGACTTTTTCCCGCTGATCCTGTTCTTCGTCGTCTACAAGATCGGCAACGGCAACGAGGCCGCCGCATTGGCCATCGCCGAGCAATACCTGGGCGGCATGGTCTCGGGCGGCAAGATCCTGGCCGAGCAGGCGCCGACCATGCTCGCCACGGTCGTCGCCATCATCGCCACCGTCCTGCAGGTCGGCTACCTGCTGGCGCGCCGGCGCAAGGTGGACGGCATGCTGTGGGTCTCGCTGTTCGTGATCGTCGTCTTCGGCGGCATGACCATCTACCTGCACGACGAAACCTTCATCAAGTGGAAGCCGACCATCATCTACTGGATCTTCGCTGCCGCCCTGCTGGTGAGCCAGCTGTTCTTCGGCAAGAACCTGATGCGCAAGGCCATGGAAGAAGCCCTGCCCCTGCCGGACGCCCTGTGGCCGCGCGTCGGCTATACCTGGGTCGTCTTCCTGTTCCTGCTGGGCGCCCTGAACCTGCTGATGGCCTTTGTCATCTACCGCGACAACATGGCGGCCTGGGTCAACTTCAAGGTGTTCGGCATGACCGCGATCTTCTTCCTCTTCACCATCGCGCAGTCGATGCTCCTCATGAAGCACATCCCGCAGGAGGAAGCATGAGCCTGGATAACAAGACCGACCACCGCGTCGAACGCATCCAGGCAGCGCTGGAACAGGCCCTCGCGCCTACGCTGCTCGAGATTTCCGACGACTCGCACCTGCACGCCGGCCACGCCGGCGCAGCCTCGGGCGGCGGCCATTACAGCGTCAAAATCGTCTCGGAACGCTTCCAGGGACTGAGACTCGTCATGCGTCATCGACTGGTGTATGATGCCGTGGCCGATATGATGCGGGCCGAGATCCATGCCCTGGCGATCACGGCCTTGACGCCATCCGAACTGGACTGAGGCCGGTTCAGGATCGCTTAAGATTGATAACGCATCATTCGTATCGTATTGAAGAACTGCTCTGCAAAAAGAACTAATTCAAATCTCGTCCAAGCAACTCCCTCCACAGGAAATTCAATAATGACTTTTAAGCCAGCTCGTCTGCTGTTAGCCCTGATCGCCGTTATTTCGGT
Source organism: Massilia sp. Mn16-1_5 (assembly GCF_004798585.1). Classification (GTDB taxonomy): domain Bacteria; phylum Pseudomonadota; class Gammaproteobacteria; order Burkholderiales; family Burkholderiaceae_D; genus Telluria. Next base: position 296,688 of record NZ_PPXQ01000001.1, on the reverse strand, counting down.
GCCAGCATTCGCCCAGAACATGGCCGTCGTGAACGGCAAGGCCATCCCGACCTCGCGCGTCGATGCCATCGTCAAGCAGGTTGTGGCCCAGGGCCAGGGCCAGGATTCGCCGCAACTGCGCGAAGCGATCAAGCGCGACCTGATCGCACGCGAAGTGCTGATGCAGGAAGCGATCAAGCAGGGCTACGACAAGAAGCCGGACGTCAAGCAAGCCCTCGACAGCGCCCGCCAGGCCATCGTCGTGAACCAGCTGGCGCGCGACTACATCGCCAAGAACCCGGTGACCGACGCCGAGATCAAGGCCGAGTACGACCGCTTCGCCAAGACCCAGGCAGGCGAGAAGGAATACCACCTGCGCCACATCCTGCTGGGCACCGAGGACGAAGCGAAAGCCGTGATCGCCAAGATCAAGGGCGGCGCCAAGTTCGAAGACCTGGCCAAGCAGAGCAAGGACACCGGTTCGGCTGCCAATGGCGGCGACCTCGACTGGGCTGCCCCATCGGCCTTCCCGCCTGAATTCGCGGCCGGCTTCACCAAGCTGAGCAAAGGCCAGGTCACCGACGCTCCGGTCAAGACCGGCGCCGGCTTCCACGTCATCAAGGTCGACGACGTGCGCGCAGTCAAGGTGCCGGCGATGGAAGAGATCAAGTCCCAGATCGCGGAAAGCCTCACCCAGAACAAACTGGCGGCTTACCAAGAGGAAATGGTCAAAAAGGCAAAGGTGCAGTAAGATAGTTTTTCACCGGCGCCGTCGCTGGCGCCGGTCATTCGTCGCCAGCGGGCGACTTTTCGAGTTTTTATAGGATCTGAACAATGATTTTGAAGCCAACCCGCCTGTTGCTCGCCATGTCCTTCATCGTGGCCGCACCTGTCTTCGCCCAAAACGTTGCGACCGTGAACGGCAAGCCGATCCCGGCGGCGCGGGTCGACCAGATGGTCAAGCAGGTCGTCGCCCAGGGCCGCGCGACGGACTCGCCGCAACTGCGCGAACTGATCAAGAAGGACCTGATCGGCCGCGAAGTGCTGATCCAGGAAGCCGACAAGCAGAACGTGGGTGCCCGTCCTGAAGTCAAGGCCGCCATCGACAACGCCCGCCAGAGCATCATCATCAACGCGATGCTGGCCGACTACGTCAAGAAGAACCCGGTGAAGGATGCCGAGATCAAGGCCGAGTACGACAAGGCGAAAGCCGGCGCACCGGACAAGGAATACCACGCTCGCCACATCCTGGTCGAGAAGGAAGAAGACGCGAAAGCCATCATCGCCAAGCTCAAGGGCGGCGCCAAGTTCGAAGAACTGGCCAAGCAGAGCAAGGACCCAGGCTCGGCTGCCCAGGGCGGCGACCTCGGCTGGACCGATCCTGGCCGCTTCGTGCCTGAGTTCTCGAAGGCCATGGTCGCCCTGCAAAAAGGCGCCATCACCGACACCCCGGTGAAGACCCAGTACGGCTACCACGTCATCAAGCTGGAAGAAACCCGTCCAGTGACCATCCCGCCGCTGGACCAGGTCAAGCAGCAGGTCGCGGAACAACTGCAACAGCGCAAGCTCGCCGAATACCGCGAGTCGCTGCTGAAGAAAGCCAAGATCCAGTAATCGGATCGGCCAGATGAGAAAAGGCGCTTCCGGGGAAGCGCCTTTTTTATTGCCGGGGCCGTAGGGTGGGCGCCCCGAGCCCACCGGACGCGTGCGCCGCGTTTGCGCGAACAAACGCGCATGCCTGTGCGCGGTGCTGGTGGGCACGGGGCGCCCACCCTACCTCTCGGCGATGTCAATCGCAGTGCTTGGGCGCTCCCGGATACGCACCATTGTTGTAGGTATCGAGCATCCCCGCCCAGGTCTTTTGCTGCGCGCACTCGCCCGGCCCGCAGGTCGAGGGCACGGTGCCGCTACGGAACCAGGTCGTGGCCGCATCGATCACGGACTGCACGCCGGCTGGGGCCGAAGCACCGGCGGCGCGGTTGAGGACGGCGGCGATGTACTGGTGCGCCAGGATGATGTAGCCGCTGCCGCGCGGCGGCGTGTCGAGGATCTGCTGCCAGGTCAGGCCCGAGGAGAAGAACAGCGCGGTCCGGCTGTATGGCGCCCTCCAGACCACGTTCGGCTTGTTGCCCCAGTAGCCCTGCGTGCGCACGCAGCCTTTCGGCGGGCAGCCGCAGGTGGCGCTCGGGGACACGGTCGCGCTTTCCGCGAACAGGGTGCGCAGCGTCGGATTGGTCAGCGAGTCCTGCACCTGTATCGTCAGCGCGCTGCGCAGCTCGCCCAGGGTCAGCGGCGGCCCCTCCACCGAATACGGCAGCACCAGCGTCTCTCCTGTCCGCGCCACCGGCGCGCCGACATTGGCCTTCAGCGCATCCTGGAAGCCCTCGCGCGAGGTCTGGTTCTGGATGCGGCCGTTGACCAGCACCTGTGCGCCGGCAGGCGCCGGCACCGTCACGACGCCCGAATAGCGCCATTGTCCGGTGGCGTCAATGCTGGTGACGTCGAGGGTCGCCGTGGCCGCCGGCGCCGTCTGCGCCATCGCATGGCCGGCGGACAGGCCGAATGCCAGTGCGACAGCGAGGACAGCCCAGGTGGATCGATACAGGGTGCTGAGCGTCATGGAGGTCTCCTTGGGTAGTCGGCGGGCTTGCCGCTTGGGACCATGATCGGGGAGAAACCCCGCCTGAGAATTGTGCAGGCTCAGCAAGGTAAGCGTTTGAATTTAAAGGAAGAAATGTTCGCCAAGGTCAATTTCTCTCCGCCAAATCCAATGAAAAACGCCTCCCGAAGGAGGCGTTCTGGTCAAGCGATCAACCGACCCATTTGCGCGCGTTGCGGAACATCCGCATCCACGGCGCATCGTCGCCCCAGCTCGGCGGCGCCCAGGAATGAACCGCCGTGCGGAACACGCGCTCGGCGTGCGGCATCATGGCCGTGAAGCGGCCATCCGGCGTGGTCACGGCCGTCAGGCCGCCCGGCGATCCGTTCGGGTTGAACGGATAGGTTTCGGTGGCCTGGCCGCGGTTGTCGACGTAGCGCAGCGACTGGACAACCTCGTCCAGATTGCCGGTCAGCGAGAAGTCGGCGAAGCCTTCGCCGTGGGCGATGGCCAGCGGCGCCTGGGTGCCCGCCATGCCGGCGAAGAAGATCGACGGCGAATCGAGCACCTCGACCATGCCGAAGCGCGCCTCGAACTGTTCCGACTTGTTGCGGGTGAACTTCGGCCAGGCGTGGGCGCCCGGGATGATCGGCTTCAGGTTGGCCAGCATCTGGCAGCCGTTGCACACGCCCAGGCCGAAGGTGTCCTGGCGCGCAAAGAAGGCCGCGAACTGGTCGGCCAGCCGGGCGTTGAACAGGATGGTCTTGGCCCAGCCTTCGCCCGCGCCCAGCACGTCGCCGTAGGAGAAGCCGCCGACTGCGATGACGCCATGGAAGTCGGCCAGGTTCGCGCGGCCCGCGATCAGGTCGCTCATGTGGACGTCGACCGCCGTGAAGCCGGCCTGGTGCATCGCCCAGGCGGTCTCGATGTGCGAGTTGACGCCCTGCTCGCGCAGGATGGCGACGCGCGGACGCACGCCGGTGGCAATGAAGGGCGCCGCGATGTTCTCGCTCGGGTCGAACGTCAGCTTCGGCGTGATGCCGGGGTCGGTTTCGTCGAGGAGACGATCGTATTCCTGGTCCGCGCAGTCTGGATTGTCGCGCAGGCGCGCGATGCGCCAGCTGGTTTCCGACCACAGGCGGTGCAGGCTGCTGCGCTTCTGGTTGTAGATGACCTTGGCGTCGCGCGTGAATTCGATCGCGCCGCGCTCGTTGACCTTGCCGATGATGTGGCTGCAGGCGCCCAGGCCCAGTTCGCGCAGCACGTTCATGACCTCGCGCTTGTCCCCCTCGCGCACCTGCATGACGGCGCCCAGCTCTTCCGCGAACAGCGCGCGCAGCGTCATCTCGTTGCGGCGCTCGCCCACTTGCGACGCCCAGTTCTTGGCGTCGCCCCAGTCGGAGGCGTGTTCGCCTTCCATGGTCAGGATGTCGAGGTTGACCGAGACACCGGCGCGGCCGGCGAAGGCCATCTCGCAGAGCGTCGCGAACAGGCCGCCGTCCGAACGGTCGTGGTAGGCCAGCAGCTTGCCCTCGTTGTTGAGACGCTGGACCGCTGCGAAGAAGGCCTTCAGGTCGTCCGGCGAATCGACGTCCGGCACCGAGTCGCCGAGCTGCTGGGTCACCTGCGCCAGCGCCGAGGCACCGAGGCGGTTCTTGCCGCGGCCGAGGTCGATCAGGACCAGGGCGGTGTCGCCCACGTCCGTGCGCAATTGTGGAGTCAAGGAACGCCGCACATCCGGCACCGGCGCGAAGCTGGAAACGATCAGCGAGACCGGCGAGATCACCGACTTGTTCTCGCCCTCGTCGTTCCAGGTGGTGCGCATCGACAGCGAATCCTTGCCGACCGGGATACTGATCCCCAGCGCCGGGCACAGCTCCATGCCGACCGCCTTGACGGTGTCGAACAGGGCCGCGTCCTGGCCCGGCTGGCCGCAGGCGGCCATCCAGTTGGCGGACAGCTTGATGTCTTCGATCGAGGCGATCGGGGCGGCCGCAATGTTGGTGATCGCCTCGCCCACGGCCATGCGGCCCGAGGCGGCGGCGTCGATCACGGCCAGCGGCGTGCGCTCGCCCATCGCCATCGCTTCGCCCTTGAAGCCTTCATAGCTCATCGCGGTGACGGCACAGTCGGCCACCGGCACCTGCCAGGGGCCGACCATCTGGTCGCGCACGGTCATGGCGCCGACCGAGCGGTCGCCGATCGTGATCAGGAAGGATTTGTCGGCCACGGTCGGCAGCAGCAGCACGCGGCGCGCCGCTTCTTCCAGTTCGATGCCGGTCAGGTCGACCTTCGGCAGCTCGCGCTTGACGTGCTCGACCTCGCGCAGCATCTTCGGCGGCTTGCCGAGCAGGACGTCCATCGGCATGTCGACGGGATTGTTCCCGGCCAGCTCGTCCACCACGCGCAACTGGCGCTCCTCGGTGGCGACGCCGATCACGGCGAAAGGCGAACGCTCGCGCTCGCACAGCGATGCAAACAAGCTCAGGCTTTCCGGCGCAATCGCCAATACATATCGCTCTTGCGACTCATTTGACCAAATTTCCTTCGGCGCCATGCCGGATTCTTCCAGCTGAATCTTGCGCAGGTCGAAAGTCGCGCCGCGCTTGGCGTCGTTGACGATCTCAGGGAAGGCGTTCGAGAGGCCGCCCGCGCCGACGTCGTGGATCGAGATGATCGGATTCTTCTCGCCCAGCTGCCAGCAGCCGTTGATGACTTCCTGGGCACGGCGTTCCATCTCCGGGTTGCCGCGCTGGACCGAGTCGAAGTCCAGGTCCGCCGTGTTGGTGCCGGTCGCCATCGAGGATGCGGCCGAGCCGCCCATGCCGATGCGCATGCCCGGGCCGCCCAACTGGATCAGCAGGCTGCCGGCCGGGATGTCGTTTTTAAACGTGTGCTGGTCGGCGATGTTGCCGATGCCGCCCGCGATCATGATCGGCTTGTGGTAGCCGTACACGCCGCCGGCCGCCTGCGCGTTCTGTTCGTAGGTGCGGAAGTAGCCGCCCAGGACCGGGCGGCCGAACTCGTTGCTGAAGGCGGCGCCGCCGAGCGGGCCGTCGATCATGATCTGCAGTGGGGAAGCGATGCGCTCCGGCTTGCCGTAGACAGGGGCGTCGGCCTTCTCGCCGGCCGCGGTGACGTCGGCCGCGTTCTCCCACGGACGCTGGGCATCCGGCAGCAGCAGGTTCGAGACCGTGAAGCCGGTGAGACCCGCTTTCGGCTTGGCGCCGCGGCCGGTCGCGCCCTCGTCGCGGATCTCGCCGCCGGCGCCGGTCGAGGCGCCCGGGAACGGGGAGATCGCGGTCGGGTGGTTGTGGGTCTCGACCTTCATCAGGGTATGGGTCAGCTCCGTGATCGGCGCATACTCGCCGTCCTGGCGCGGGAAGAAACGCGTCACCGTCGCGCCTTCCATGATCGAGGAGTTGTCGCTGTAGGCGACGACCGTACCCTTGGGCTGCAGCTGGTGCGTGTTCTTGATCATGCCGAACAGCGATTTGTCCTGTTTCACGCCGTCGATGATCCAGTCGGCGTTGAAGATCTTGTGGCGGCAGTGTTCGCTGTTGGCCTGGGCGAACATCATCAGTTCGACGTCGGTCGGGTTGCGCTGCGCCTTGGTGAAGGCATCGTCCAGGTAGTCGATCTCATCAAGCGACATAGCAAGACCCAGTTCCGTGTTCGCGCGCACCAGGGCGTCGCGGCCCTGCCCCAGCACGTCGATCGATTCGAGCGGCTTGCCTTCGAGTTCCTGGAACAGCTGCGCGGCGTCATCGGCATTGCGCAGCACCGTTTCCGTCATGCGGTCGTGCAGCAGCGCCGACACGTTCGCGAGCTCTTCATCGGAGAGCTTCTTCGGCGCGCCGAGGCTGCTGCCGAGGATGCCGCTCTTCAGTACGACCTTGTAGGCCACGCCGCGCTCGATGCGGTGCACGTGGGCTAGGCCGCAGTTGTGGGCGATGTCGGTCGCCTTCGAGGCCCAGGGCGAGATCGTGCCCAGGCGCGGGATCACGACGAACTCGACGGTGGAACCCTCGTACAGGGTCTCCGGGACCGGTTCGCCATAGGTCAGCATGGCGGTGAGCTTCTCCGTATCCTCGATCGACAGCGGCGCGCTGCTGTCGATGAAATGCACGAAGCGGGCCTGGACCGCGGCGATCGCGGGGGCGGCTGCTTGCAACTGGTTCAGGAGGCGTTGGCTACGAAATACAGACAGGGCGTTGGAACCCGGCAGAATCAACATGGCTGGAAGTCGGTTGATGCAGCGTGGCTGCGGGTGGAAGATAGCCCGCTATTATACAGGGTTGACAATATTGCCTGCGCATAGGGACCCTTTCAGTTGCCGCGCACTACGCTTGCCGGTATTGTAGCGATTCAGAACACGCGGCCCCGAGGCTGCCCACGAGAGAGACGATGCAAGAGAACAGCAACCTGTCGGTCCTGGTAATCGACCCCAATCCGGGCATGCGCAGCAACCTGCAGAACATGCTGAATCTGTCGGGGATCAGCAAGATCGAATACGCCATCAATGCCGGCACCGCGATCCGCCAGCTGACACGCCGCGCCTACGACATCGTCCTCTGCGAGTATGACCTGAGCAGTGGCTCCGACAACGGCCAGGACGGTCAGCAGCTGCTGGAAGACCTGCGCCACCACCGCCTGATCGCTCCCTGGGCGATCTTCATCATGCTGACTTCGGAAGCCGTGTACGGCAAGGTGATCGGCGCAGCCGAGCTGGCCCCGACCGACTACGTCCTGAAACCCTTCACGGCCGAGACGCTCGGCGCGCGCATCGCCCGCGCCATCGAGCGGCGCGCCGTGTTCCTGCCGACCTGGCAGCTGGTCGCGCAGGGCAATATGCAGGAAGCCATCCGCTCGGCCGCGGCCGCCGAGATCGCGCATCCGCGCCACGCGCTCGACTTCGCGCGCCTGCGCGCCGACCTGCACGTGGGCCTCAAGGAGCACGGCGAGGCTGAGCAGATCTACTGCAAGGTGCTCGACTTCAAGCCGCTCGGCTGGGCAGCCCTGGGCCTGGCCCGGGCCCAGTACGCGCAGGGCCGCATCGAGGATGCGCGCGAGACCCTGCAGATGCTGGTGGCCGCCAACCCGCGCCTGATGGCCGCCTACGATGTGCTGGCGCGCTGCCACGAGGCGCTCGGCAATGTCGCCCAGGCCCAGAAGATCCTCGAGGAAGCGGTGGCGATCTCGCCGCACATGGTGCGCCGCCTGCGCAAGCTCGGCGAAGTCGCACTGGAAGCGGGCGATGCCGCCGCGGCCGAGAAATCCTTCAAGCAGGTGGTCAGCAAGGCCCGCTACTCCGAATTCCGCGATCCCGAAGACCACCTGCGCCTCGCCAAGGCGCTGGTCAAGCGCGGCGACCTGCCCGGCGCGAGCGGCGTGGTGCGCGACCTCGAGCGCTCGATGCGGGCCAGCCCGGAAGTCGAGGCCTGCGTCGCGGTGGCCAACGCCGCCCTGCACGATGCCGCCGGCAACCGCGGCGCGGCGCTGGCCGACCTGCAAGGCGCGGTCGCGGCCGTGCGCGCCAGCAGCGGCCTCTCCACAAGCCTGAAACTGGGCCTGGTGCGCGCCTGCCTCGACCACCGCCTCGACAAGGGCGCGCAGGACGTCATGATGGCGGTGGTGAACGATCCCGAGAGCGGCGTCACCAGCCAGCACGCGCTGGAACTGTTCGCCCAGGCGGGCCGGCGCGACCTGGCGGACGGCGTCCAGCAACAGCTCAAGGCGCAAGCCCAGATCCTGCTCGGCGTCGCCGACGAGAAGCGCAACATGGGCGACGTGCGCGGCGCGGTGCAGACCCTGCTCGAAGCGTTGCACATGGCGCCGAACAACCTGCAGGTGATGATCGCCGTGGCCGGCGGCGTGCTGCGCCAGATTGCCGAACTGGGATGGGATCATCCGCTGGGCGAGCTGTGCTACGCCCAGCTGGAGAAGATACGGGCGATCGATGCGCAGCATCCAAGGCTGGAGCCGCTGGAGGAAGAGTACCTGGCGATGCGGCGCAAGTACGGTATCTCCGGATGACCCGTAGGGTGGGCGCCCCGTGCCCACCTGATGCGCGCGCTGGCTTGACGCTCATTTCTGCGTGGGCACGGGGCGCCCACCCCACGCCCCGTACCCTCCTCCACCCGGCGTCTCGATCACGAACAGGTCGCCGGCCTTCATCTCGACCTTGCCGATGTGGCCGATCTGCTCGACGCGCCCGTCGGCACGCACCACCGTGTTGACGCCACGCGCACCGGGCTCGCCGCCGGCCATGCCGAAGGGCGCGTAGATCCGGTTGTTCGACAGGATCGCCGCCGTCATCGGCTCAAGGAAGCGCACCCGGCGCACGCCGCCGTTGCCGCCCCGCCAGCGCCCGGCGCCGCCGGAACCGTGGCGGATTGCATAGCTCTCCAGCCGCACCGGGAAGCGGAATTCGAGGATCTCGGGATCGGTCAGGCGCGAGTTGGTCATGTTGGTCTGCACCACGTCGGTGCCGTCGAAGCCGGGACCGGCGCCGCTGCCGCCGGAGATCGTCTCGTAGTACTGGTAGCGCGCATTCCCGAAGGTGAAGTTGTTCATCGTCCCCTGCGAGGCCGCCTGCACGCCCAGCGCGCCGTACAGGGCGTTGGTGATGCAGGTCGAGGTCTCGACATTGCCCGAGACGACCGAGGCCGGGTAATGGGGATTGAGCATCGAGCCGGGCGGGATAATCACGACCAAAGGCTTCAGGCAGCCGCCATTGAGCGGGATCTCGTCCTCGACCAGGGTGCGGAACACGTAGAGCACGGCCGCCATGCAGACGCTCGAGGGCGCGTTGAAGTTGTTGTCGAGCTGGGGCGAGGTACCGCTGAAATCGATACGGGCGCTGCGCGCCTGGCGGTCGACGGTGATCGCCACCGCGATGCGCGCGCCGTTGTCCAGGTCCACCGTGAAGCTGCCGTCCTTCAGGACCTTGACGACGCGCCGCACGGCTTCCTCGGCATTGTCCTGCACGTGGCCCATGTAGGCGCGCACCACGTCCAGGCCGAAGTGCGCCACCATGCGGTGCAGTTCCTCGACACCCTTCTGGTTGGCCGCGACCTGGGCGCGCAGGTCGGCCATGTTCTGGTCCGGGTTGCGCGCCGGGTAGCGCGCGCCTTGCAGCAAGGCCCTCGCCTCGGCCTCGCGCAGCACGCCGTCGCGGCCGTCCACCAGCTTGAAGTTATCGATCAGGACGCCCTCTTCCTCGATGTGCGCGGAGTCGGGCGGCATCGAGCCCGGCGTGGTGCCGCCGATGTCGGCGTGGTGGCCGCGCGAGCCGACGTAGAACAAAATCTCGGACCCGGCTTCGTCGAACACGGGCGAGATCACGGTCACGTCGGGCAGATGGGTGCCGCCGTTGTAGGGGTCGTTCAGCACGTAGACGTCGCCCGCCGCCATCTTGCCGGCATTCGCGCGCATCACGGTCTTGATGCTCTCGCCCATCGAACCCAGGTGCACCGGCATGTGCGGCGCGTTCGCGGCCAGGTTGCCGGCGGCGTCGAAGATCGCGCAGCTGAAGTCGAGGCGCTCCTTGATGTTGACCGAATAGGCCGTGTTCTGCAGGCGCAGGCCCATCTGCTCGGCGATCGACATGAACAGGTTGTTGAAGATCTCGAGCATGACCGGATCGGCCGTGGTGCCGATCGCGCGCCGTTCGGGCAGCGCCTGGACGCGCCGCAGCACCAGGTGCCGGTAGGGTGTGACCTCGGCCTGCCAGCCGGCTTCGACGACGGTGGTGGCATTGTCCTCGGCGACGATGGCGGGACCGGCAATGAGGTCGCCCGGCTGCAAGTCGGCGCGGCGGTAAATGCCTGTTTCGCGCCATTCGCCGCCGCCGAACATGCGCACCGTATCGAAGACTTGCAGCGCTTCCGTGCGGGCCGCGGCCGGCGCGATCGTCTCGGGCGGCGCTTCCGAGCGTCCGAGCGCCTCGACCGACACCGCTTCCACGACCAGCGCGCGCGAAGGCATCAGGAAAGAGAAGCGGCGCTTGTAGGCGGCCTCGAAGGCGGCCTGCATCGCCGGCTGCGTGCCGAAGCCGACCAGCAGCGCCGAATCGGTCCCTTCGTAGCGCAGGTGCACGCGCCTGAGCACGTCGATGCGCTCGTCCTGCACGCCCTGCGCGCGCAGTTCCTCCGTTGCCTCTGCCGCCAGCGCGTCCAGGCGCGCGGCCAGCGCCGCGATGGCGTCGGGCCCGAGGCGTTCCTCGACGGCCTGCTCACGCATCGCGCTCTGGTCGGCCAGGCCCATGCCGTAGGCCGAGAGCACGCCGGCCAGGCCGTGGATGAAGACCGTCTTCATGCCGAGGGCATCGGCCACCAGGCAGGCATGCTGGCCGCCGGCGCCGCCGAAGCTGGTCAGCGCATAGCCGGTGACATCGTGGCCGCGCTGTACCGAGATCTGCTTGATCGCGTTCGCCATGTTCCCGACCGCGATGTCGATGAAACCTTCGGCCACCTGCTCCGGCGTGCGCGCGTCGCCGGCAGCAAGCCCGATCTCGCGCGCCAGTTCGGCGAATTTCGCGCGCACGACCTCGAGGTCGAGCGGCGCGTCGCCATTCGGCCCGAACAGGTGCGGAAAATGCGCGGGCTGGATCTTCCCGAGCATCAGGTTGGCATCGGTGACCGTCAGCGGCCCGCCGCGGCGGTAGCTGGCCGGGCCCGGATTGGCGCCGGCGCTGTCCGGCCCGACGCGGTAGCGGCTGCCGTCGAAATGCAGGATCGAGCCGCCGCCGGCGGCCACCGTGTGGATGCTCATCATCGGCGCGCGCATGCGCACGCCGGCCACTTGCGTCTCGAAGACCCTTTCGAATTCACCGGCGTAGTGCGAGACGTCGGTCGAGGTGCCGCCCATGTCGAAGCCGATGATGCGCTCGAAGCCGGCCAGCCGACTGGCGCGCACCATGCCGACGATGCCGCCGGCGGGGCCGGACAGGATGCTGTCCTTGCCCTGGAAGGCGCGCGCATCGGTCAGGCCGCCGTTCGACTGCATGAACTGCAGGTGCACGCCGGGCAGCTCCGCCGCCACCTGGTCGACGTAGCGGCGCAGGATGGGCGACAGGTAGGCGTCGACCACGGTGGTGTCGCCGCGCGCGACCAGCTTCATCATCGGGCTGACTTCGTGCGACACGGAGATTTGCGTGAAGCCGATCTCGCGTGCGATGCGGGCGACTTCGCGTTCGTGCCGCGTGTGGCGGTAGCCGTGCATGAAGACGATGGCGAGCGCGCGGGTGCCGCTGTCGTACACGGCCTGCAGCTCGGCGCGCGCCTGTGCCGCATCGAGTTCGCGCACTACTTCGCCGTGGGCGCCGATACGCTCGTCGATCTCGACCACCTGGCCGTAGAGCAGCTCGGGCAGCACGATGTGGCGCGCGAACAGCTTGGGACGGTTCTGGTACGCGATGCGCAGCGCGTCGCGAAAGCCGCGCGTGATGGCCAGCGCCGTGCGTTCGCCCTTGCGTTCGAGCAGCGCGTTGGTGGCGACCGTGGTGCCCATCTTGACGGCCTCGATGGCGCCGGCCGGCAGCGCTGCGCCGGGAGCGATGTCCAGCAGGTGGCGGATGCCGGCCACCGCCGCGTCCCGGTACTGCTCGGGGTTCTCCGACAGCAGCTTGTGCGTGACCAGGCTGCCGTCGGGACGGCGCGCCACGATGTCGGTAAAGGTGCCGCCGCGGTCGATCCAGAACTGCCAGTCCATGCTCCACTCCCTTCCGTTCAAGTCGGCCTATTGTATTCGCGATGGATGCGATAATTGGTGAAAACGCAGCGCAGTATCGATACTATTCCGGAGCCCCATGGACAATCCACTCTACAGCGTGGCGCAGATACGCGCCACGGAAGCGGCCGCCGCCGAGACACTCGAGCCGGGCGCGCTGATGCGCGCCGCCGGCCGCGCGGCCGCCGACGCCGCCCTTGCCCTGCTGGACGGCGCGCGCGAGCGGCCGGTGCTGGTGCTGGCCGGCCCGGGCAACAACGGCGGCGACGCCCTCGAGCTGGCCGCCCATCTCGGCGAAGCGGGCGTCGACGTCGTCGTGCTGCACCTGGCCGGCAGCGGCAAGCCCTCGCCGGAAGCGGCGCAGTCCCTGGTGCGCGCCCACGCCAGCCGCGCCAACTTCGCCGACGTCGCACCCGACGTGCGCGACTGGGCACTGGTGGTGGACGGCCTGTTCGGCATCGGGCTCGCACGGCCGCTGGAAGGCCGCTACCGCGACCTGGTGCTGGCCATCGACCGCGTCCGCTGCCCGGTGCTGGCGCTGGACGTGCCGAGCGGCCTGGATGCCGACAGCGGCAGTGTGATCGGCCCGAACGGGGTCGCGGTGCGCGCTACTCACACCATCACCTTCATCGGGGACAAGCCGGGCCTGCACACGGCCGAAGGGCGCGACCATGCGGGACTGGTGCAGGTGGCCGGCCTCGGACTCGACGCCGGCCTCTACGAACCGGCCCAGGCCGGCATCGCTTCGCCGGCCCTGTTCGCCTCCCTGCTTTCGCCGCGGCGCCAGAATTCGCACAAGGGACAGTTCGGCGACCTGGCCGTGATCGGCGGCGCGCGCGGCATGGCCGGCGCAGCCGTGCTGGCCGCACGCGGCGCGCTGTATGCCGGTGCCGGGCGCGTGTTCGCAGTGACGATCGACCCGGTGCAAGCCTTCGATCCGCTGCAACCCGAGCTGATGTTCCGCCTCGCCCACGATTTCGACATGGCCGGCCGCGTGCTGGTACTCGGCCCCGGCATGGGCGGCGCGATGGAAGCGATGCGCGCGCTCGGGCACGGCATCGACAGCGCGGCGCCGATCCTGCTCGACGCCGACGGCCTGAACCTGGTTGCGGCCAGCACCGAGCTGCAGGCACGCCTGACGCACCGCCAGGCGCCGACGGTCGTCACGCCGCACCCGCTGGAAGCGGCGCGCCTGCTCGGCCGTTCGGCGGCGGAGGTCCAGGCCGACCGCCTGGGCACGGCGCGCGCGCTGGCCAGGCGCCTGCAGGCGGTGGTGGTGCTCAAGGGTGCGGGCAGCGTGGTCGCGCGGCCGGATGGCGAGGTGGCGATCAACCCGACCGGGAATCCGGGGCTGGCGACCGGCGGCAGCGGTGACGTGCTGGCCGGTGTCTGCGGGGCGCTGCTGGCCCAGGGTTGGCCGGCGTGGGAAGCGGCGGTCGGCGCCGTGTGGATGCATGGGGCGGCGGCGGACCGGCTGGTCGAACAGGGCGTCGGGCCGGTGGGGATGACGGCGGGAGAATTGCCGGCGGCGGTGCGGTCGGTGTTGAACGATTTGATTCGCGAGCACGGCCACGCACGATTCCGTTGAACGCGTGGACGGGCAAAGCCGTCCACCCTACAGCGTACGTCGTAGGGTGGACGGGTCCCCCGTCCACGCGTTCAACGTGCGTTCGCGTGCTCGTTACACCAGCTTCCCCGCCGCGATGGTGATCGTCCGCCCACAGCGCGCCGCCATCGCCGGATCGTGCGTCACGAGCACCAGCGTCGACCCGCGCTCGCGGTTCAGCTCGAACATCAGTTGGATGATCGACTCGCCGGTCGCCGCGTCCAGGCTCCCGGTCGGCTCGTCCGCGAACAGCAGCGGCGGTTCTGTCACGAACGCGCGCGCCAGGGCGACGCGCTGCTGCTCGCCGCCGGACAGGTACTTCGGATAATGGCGCAGGCGGCTCGACAAACCGACCCGGCCCAGCATGGCCTCGGCCTTGGCGCGCGCCTCGCCGTCGCCGCGCAATTCCAACGGCAGCATCACGTTCTCGAGCGCGTTCAAGTGCGCCAATAACTGGAACGACTGGAACACGAAACCGAGCTTCGCCTTGCGGAAGGCGGCGCGGCCGTCTTCGTCGAGGGCGAAGATGTCGGTCCCGTCCAGCAGCACGCGGCCGCTGCTGGGCGCGTCGAGACCGGCCAGCAGGCCGAGCAGGGTCGACTTGCCGGAGCCGGAGGCGCCGACGATCGCAAGCGTCTCGGCCGGTTGCACGGTAAAATCGATGCTGTGCAGGATGGTGAGTTCGCCGCTGGCGTCCGCCACCCGCTTGGATAGGCCTTCCACCTGGATCGCCGCCTTGTTTCCCACGCTGGATACAGGATTTTTCAACGCCTCGGAGTTATCGCGCATGCTGTCGTTTCTTAAGAGATTAGCTGTCGCAGCAAGCCTGGTGCTTGCTTCGGCGAGCGCCTATTCTGCACCAAAAACCGTACTCGTGGTGGGTGACAGCCTGTCGGCCGAATATGGCCTGGCGCGCGGCGCGGGCTGGGTCGCCCTGCTGGAACAAAAGCTGAAAGCGGAGAAGATCGACGCCAGCATCGTCAACGCCAGCATCAGCGGCGAGACCACCAGCGGCGGCCGCGCCCGCCTGCCCGCCCTGCTCTCGGCGCACAAGCCCGACATCGTGGTGCTCGAACTCGGCGCCAACGACGGCCTGCGCGGCCTGCCGGTGGAGGCCGCCTCGAGCAACCTGCGCGAGATGATCACCATGGCGCAGAAGCAGCGCGCCAAGGTCATGCTGATCGGCATGCGCATGCCGCCAAACTATGGGCGCGCCTACACCGAACGCTTCTTCTCCATGTTCGACGCGCTCTCGAAGCAGTACAAGGCGCCGCTGGTGCCCTTCATGCTCGAAGGCGTGGCCGACAAGCCGGCGCTGTTCCAGGCCGACCGCCTGCACCCGAGCGCCCAGGCGCACCCGATCATCCTGAATAACATCTGGCCCACCTTCCATCAACTGATCAAGACACGATGAAATACCCCGCCGTACTGGGCTTTGCCGACATCCTTCCCGAACTCGACCGGTTCGACACCATCATCGACGCCCGCAGCGAAGGCGAGTACGCGCTCGACCACCTGCCGGGCGCCATCAACTGCCCGGTGCTGAACGACGAAGAGCGGATCCGCGTCGGCACCCTCTACAAGCAGGTCGGCGCCTTCGAGGCCAAGAAAGTGGGCGCGGCCCTGGTCGCGCGCAACATCGCCCGGCATATCGAGGAACAGTTCGGCGACAAGCCGCGCGAGTGGAAGCCGCTGGTCTACTGCTGGCGCGGCGGCAACCGCAGCGGCTCGCTGGCCCACATCCTGGCGAAGATCGGCTGGCCCGTGGTGCAGCTCGACGGCGGCTACAAGGCCTATCGCGCCGCGGTGAGCGCCGCCCTGGAAGCGCCGCCGGCGCTGCAGTGGCGCGTCATCTGCGGCACCACCGGCAGCGGCAAGAGCCGCCTGCTCGAGACCCTGGAGGGCCTTGGCGCGCAAGTACTGGATCTCGAACGCCTGGCCGCCCACCGCGGCTCGGTGCTGGGCCACCTGCCCCATGAGCCGCAGCCGACCCAGAAGATGTTCGAGACCCGCATCTGGGACAAGCTGCGCCACTTCGACCCGAGCCGCCCCGTGTTCGTGGAATCGGAAAGCAAGAAGGTCGGCAACCTGCGCGTGCCGGAGGCCGTCATGGCCGGCATGCGCGCCGCGCCCTGCGTCGCCCTCACCGTCTCGCGCGCCAACCGCGTGCGCCTCTTGATGGAAGACTACGAACACTTCGCGCGCGATCCGCAGGCCCTGAACGGCCAGCTCGACCACCTGGTGCAGCTGCACGGCCGCGCCAAGATCGACGCCTGGCACGCGCTCGCCAACAGCGGCGCCATGCCGGAGCTGGTCGACCAGCTGCTGGTCGAACACTACGACCCGGCCTACCTGCGCTCGATCGACCGCAACTTCGTGCAGTACGGGCAGGCGCAGGTGCTGGAGCTGAACGACATCGGGCCGCAGGATTTCATCAGGGCGGCGCACGCCCTGCACGCCGCGTAGGGTGGACTCCGTCCACGCGGTGATCGTTATCGGCTCCGATTCCGTGCTCGACGATCTCGCCGTCGCGTATCACCGCGTGGACTCGGGAGTCCACCCAAAAAAAAATCCGGACACGCGTGTCCGGTTTTTTTATTCCTGCACCAGGCCCGAAGGCCTGCGATAGATTACTCCGTCTTGGCTTGCGTAGCACCGGCGTTGATCTTCACCTTCGACTTGGCCTTGATCGCTTCGACGAAGTTGTAGAGTTCCGCCTGGCCCACCAGCCCGCCGATCTGCTCGGCTTCCTGGCTGCGGCGCGCCGTATCCGGCTGGGCCGGCTGCGACACCTTGCC
The DNA here is from genome assembly GCF_004798585.1 of Massilia sp. Mn16-1_5. GTDB lineage: Bacteria > Pseudomonadota > Gammaproteobacteria > Burkholderiales > Burkholderiaceae_D > Telluria. The sequence goes on along the minus strand of NZ_PPXQ01000001.1, from coordinate 279,974 downwards.
GATGCGGTAGACGCCATAGCCGATGCCCGGCAGGTCGACGCCGACATAGGCCGGCAGCTTGGTCACGTCGGCCTTGAACACGGCCAGCGCGCCGGCGCTGTTGATGCTTGGCTGCTGGGTGCGCGACAGGACCTTGGTCTCGCCGAAGCCGGTGGCGTCGCCGGAGGCCTTGGCTGCGGCCAGTTTCGCTTCGCCGGCCTGGCGTGCCAGGCGCAGTGCTTCTTCCTGGGTCACGCGCTGGCGGATGGCGGCTTCGACTTCGGCCAGCGGACGCTTGGTGGCCGGCTTGAACTCGACCACGCGGCCGGCGATCAGCACGGCCGGCGCGACTTCGACGGCTTCCGTGTTGCGCTTGTTCTTGATCGCGTCCGCCCCGTACAGCGCGGTCAGGAACTTCTCGTTGTTGTACGGCTCGGCGCCCAGGGCCGGATTCGGCTTACGGGTCAGGTTGTCGGCGGTCTGGATCTTCAGGCCCAGCTTGTCGGCGGTCGGCTTGAGGCTGTCCGACTGCTCGTAGACGCTGTCGTTGAACTGCTCGGCCAGCTCCGAATACTTCTTCGACAGCTTCGACTTCTTGACCTCGGCGGCGATCTCTTCCTTCGCGTCCGCCAGCGACTTCTGGCTCGCAGGCTTGACCGAGGTGACCTTGACGATGTGGTAGCCGAATTCCGACGGCACGATGCCGCTGATCTCGCCTTCCTTCAGGCCGAACAGCGCGTCGTCCATGGCCTTGCCGAAGGTGCCGCGCTCGACCTTGCCGAGATCGCCGCCGTTCGGGGCCGAACCCGGGTCCTGCGACTGGGTCTTGGCGATCGCCGCGAAATCGGCCGGGTTCTTGCGCACCTCGGCCAGCACGGCTTCGGCCTTGGCCTTGGCGGCGGCTTCCTCGGCCGGCTTGGCGCCCTGGGCCTTGGTGATCAGGATGTGGCTGGCGGTGCGCTCTTCCGGCGTGGTGAAGCGCTTCTGGTTGGCTTCGTAGAACTGGGCGATCTCGGCGTCGGTCACGCTGACCTGGCTTTCCACGGCTGCGCTGTCGAGCACGATGTACTCGGCTTTCACGGTTTCCGGGATCTGGAACAGGTTGGCGTTCTTGTCGTAGAAGGCCTTGACCATGTCGTCGGTGACTTTGACTTGCGGCAGGTACTGGGCGACCGGGAACACCAGTTCCTGCACTTCGCGCTGCTGGTCGTTGATGTCCGAGATGCGGCTGGCGACCGAGCGCGGCACGAAGGCGGTCGCCTGGACCGAACCGGCCAGCTGCTGGATCGCCATGTCGCGGCGCATGCGCGCTTCGAAGATCTGCGGCGTCATGCCTTGCGCAGCCAGTGCCGCGCGGTAGGCGTCCATGTCGAAGCTGCCGTCCGGCTTGCGGAAGGATTCGATGGCGTTGATGGCCTTGGCGATCGACTGGTCGCCCACCGTCAGGTGGCTGCGCGCGATTTCGGCGTTGACGGCGCGTTCGGCGACCAGGTTTTCCAGCACTTCGCGCTTCGCTTCAGGCGTGTCGAACAGTTTCTGGTCGAATTGCGGACCCATTTGCTGGCGCGCCTGGTCGATCTGGCGGCGCTGCGCATCGTCCCATTCCTGCTGGGTGATCTTCTGGTCGCCGACGCTGGCGACGCCGGCCGCGCTGTCGCCGCGGTTCTGGTAGCTCTCCACGCCCACCAGCACGAATGAAGGAATGATCAGCAGCAGCAGGACGCCCTGCAATATGCGCTTGTTGTTACGTACAAAATCAAACATGGTCCACCAATCGCTGTAGAAATGGCTCGCTGTAGAAATGTCTTCTACGCACAAGTTAAAAAAAAAGGCGAACTCGCGTTCGCCTCTTCTCGTTGACATCCTCTTTCTCAAGCATGTCAGATACTGCTGAAATCTGGCGGAGCGGACGGGGCTCGAACCCGCGACCCCCGGCGTGACAGGCCGGTATTCTAACCAACTGAACTACCGCTCCAAATTCTGGGCGTTTTGTGGCGGAGCGGACGGGGCTCGAACCCGCGACCCCCGGCGTGACAGGCCGGTATTCTAACCAACTGAACTACCGCTCCACAAAACACTGGGTACTACTCCATCCTTGCGGCGAAAGCCGAGAGGCTTAAGCTCTCCACCTGCTACAGGATGTTTTCTTTGCATGTCACTGCAAAGAAGGCATTAGTTTACAGCATCTTTCAGTGCTTTACCAGCCTTAAATTTCGGAACCTTTGCAGCTTTAATCTTGATTGGTTCCTTGGTGCGTGGATCGCGGCCGGTGCGCTCGGCGCGATCGCCGACGGTGAAGGTGCCGAAGCCGACCAGGGTCACGCTATCGTTGTTCTTCAGGGTGTTCGTTACCGCTTCGATCATCGCGTCAAGGGCACGGGTGGCCGAGGCCTTGGTAATATCCGCGGATTTCGCGATTTCTTCGATCAGTTCAGTCTTGTTCACTCGTATCCTCTTTCGTTCCTGGCGCTGCGGCGCTGCGCCTTCCTGCAAAAAGTGCAAGCGCGTATTAAACAAGGGGCGTTTGCTTCTGTCAAGCAACATTCATCTCTGAATGCTTCATATGTGGCGATTTATCGGTCCCAGGCGGCCACGCCAATAAAAAAAGGCGCCCCGCGGGGCGCCCTTCATGCACTCAGGCAGCTATCAGTGCTTGACCACGCCTTCCTGGCCTTCGGTCGATGCCGCCGGCGTCACCGACACGGCCGGCACGTCGACGATGGCTTCCGGCTGGCGTTCCAGCGCGACTTCCAGCACCTTCTCGATCCAGCGCACGGGCACGATCTCGAGCTTGTTCTTGACGTTGTCCGGAATCTCGGCCAGGTCCTTCACGTTCTGCTCGGGGATCAGGACCGTCTTGATGCCGCCGCGATGCGCCGCCAGCAGCTTCTCCTTCAGGCCGCCGATCGGCAGAACTTCGCCGCGCAGCGTGATCTCGCCCGTCATGGCCACGTCGGCGCGCACCGGAATGCCGGTGAAGGCCGACACCAGTGCCGTCGTCATGCCGATACCGGCGGACGGACCATCCTTCGGGGTCGCACCTTCCGGCACGTGGATGTGGATGTCGCTCTTTTCAAACGCTTCCGCCTTGATGCCGAAGCGCTGGGCACGCGAACGCACCACGGTGCGGGCCGCCTCGATCGATTCCTTCATCACGTCGCCCAGGGTACCGGTGCGGATGATGCCGCCCTTGCCGGGCACGTTGACGGCTTCGATCGTCAGCAGGTCGCCACCGACCTCGGTCCAGGCAAGACCCACCACCTGGCCGACCTGGTTTTCCTTCTCGGCCACACCGAAGTCGTAGCGGCGCACGCCCAGGAACTTGTCCAGGTTCTTGTTGCTGACGACGACGGTCTTCTCGTTCTTCTTCAGCAGCAGCATCTTGACGACCTTGCGGCAGATCTTCGAGATTTCACGCTCGAGCGAACGCACGCCGGCTTCGCGGGTGTAGTAACGGATGATGTCGCGGATCGCCGACTCTTCCACCTTGATCTCGCCATCCTTCAGGCCGTTCGCCTTGACCTGCTTCGGCAGCAGATAGCGCTGGGCGATGCTGGTCTTCTCGTCTTCGGTGTAACCCGACAGGCGGATGACTTCCATCCGGTCCAGCAGCGCCGGCGGGATGTTGAAGGAATTCGAGGTCGCCACGAACATCACGTCCGAGAGGTCGAAGTCGACTTCCAGGTAGTGGTCCGAGAAGGTGTGGTTCTGTTCCGGATCGAGCACCTCGAGCAGGGCCGAGGACGGATCGCCGCGGAAGTCCGCACCCATCTTGTCGATCTCGTCGAGCAGGAACAGCGGGTTGCGCACGCCGACCTTCGCCAGCGATTGCAGCACCTTGCCCGGCATCGAGCCGATGTAGGTGCGGCGATGGCCGCGGATCTCGGCTTCGTCGCGCACGCCGCCCAGGGCCATGCGCACGAACTTGCGGTTCGTGGCGCGGGCGATGGACTGGCCGAGCGAGGTCTTACCCACGCCCGGAGGACCCACGAAGCACAGGATCGGGGCCTTCAGCTTGTCGACGCGCTGCTGGACAGCAAGATACTCGAGGATGCGTTCCTTGATCTTCTCGAGGCCGTAATGCTCGGCTTCGAGCACCTTCTCGGCGTTCGACAGATCGTTGGTGACCTTCGACTTCTTCTTCCATGGCAGCGAGACCAGGGTGTCGATGTAGTTGCGCACGACGGTGGCTTCGGCCGACATCGGCGACATCAGTTTCAGTTTCTTGATCTCGGCGGTGGCCTTGTCCAGCGCTTCCTTCGGCATCTTGGCGGCGATCACCTTCTTCTCGAGCTCGTCGATGTCGGCGCCGTCTTCGCCTTCTCCCAGTTCCTTCTGGATGGCCTTGACCTGTTCGTTCAGGTAGTACTCGCGCTGCGACTTTTCCATCTGGCGCTTCACGCGGCCGCGGATGCGCTTCTCGACCTGCAGGATGTCGAGTTCGCCTTCCAGCTGGCCGAGCAGGTGCTCGAGGCGCTTGGCGACGTTAAAGATTTCCAGGATGACCTGCTTTTGCTCGAGTTTCAGCGGCAGGTGGGCGGCGACGGTGTCGGCCAGGCGGCCGGCGTCGTCGATGCCGGCCAGCGAAGCCAGGATCTCGGGCGGGATTTTCTTGTTGAGTTTGACGTACTGATCGAACTGCTGGACGATCGCACGGCGCATCGCCTCGACTTCGGAATCGTCGCCGATTTCCGAACGCAGCGGGGTCAGCTCGGCGACGAAGTGGGTCGGCGCATCGCTGATGTGATCGATACGGGCACGCTGGGAACCTTCGACCAGCACCTTCACGGTGCCGTCCGGCAGCTTCAGCATTTGCAGGATGTTCGCGACGCAACCGATCTCGTAGATGTCGGCGGCGGAAGGTTCGTCCTTGGCAGCTGCTTTCTGGGCAGCGAGCATGATGCTCTTGCCCTGCTCCATCGCGGCTTCAAGCGCCTTGATCGATTTTGGGCGGCCAACGAACAGTGGTATCACCATATGGGGAAACACGACCACGTCGCGCAACGGCAGGAGGGGCAGCGTCGTTTGCTCGGTTAATTTCGAAGTTGTCATGGTATACCTTATAAAAATCGTGTAGACGATGTTGGGCGCACACGGTTGAAACTCAAGACCGGCCAAAAAAATTATTTCTGCGAATTAAAAAATATCATCATCGCGAAACACAATCTGGACGTTCCAATAAAATCCCGATTTGAAATGAAAAAGCCACCACGCGACCGGAGTCGCGAGTGGCTTTTCGGTTGAAGCCGGATGCTTTTATTGAGGTAAATTGTACCGCCAAGCTTCCAGCGCACAAGTGCTTTTGTGGTTTCCGCGCGGATATTTTTTAATTTTCTCCGGACACTTTTGCCGTTTCGCTATAAATAAGCAAAGGTTTCGCACCGTTCGTGATCGTATTTTCATCGACCACGACTTTCACGACGTTTTGCTGGTTCGGCAATTCGTACATCACGTCGAGCAGCGCGTGTTCCAGGATGGACCGCAGGCCTCGGGCACCGGTCTTGCGCGCCAATGCCTTTTTCGCAATCGCGTGCAATGCGGCCGGACGGATTTCCAGTTCCGCGCCTTCCATTTCCAGCAGTTTCGAATACTGCTTGATCAGCGCATTCTTCGGCTCGATCAGGATCTGGATCAGCGCCTCTTCCGTCAGTTCGCTCAGGGTGGCGACGACCGGCAGGCGGCCGACGAGTTCCGGGATCAGGCCGAACTTGATCAGGTCTTCCGGCTCGGCTTCGAGCAGGATTTCGCTGTTCGAGCGCTGGCTCTGGCTCTTCACGCTGGCGGCGAAGCCGATGCCGCTCTTTTCAGAACGGTTCTGGATGATCTTGGCCAGGCCGTCGAAGGCGCCGCCGCAGATGAACATGATGTTGGTCGTGTCGATCTGGACGAAGTCCTGGTTCGGATGCTTGCGCCCGCCTTGCGGCGGTACCGAGGCCATGGTGCCTTCGATCAGTTTCAGCAGCGCTTGCTGGACGCCCTCGCCCGAGACGTCGCGGGTAATCGACGGATTGTCGGACTTGCGCGAAATCTTGTCGATCTCGTCGATGTAGACGATGCCGCGCTGGGCCTTTTCGACTTCGTAGTTGCAGCTCTGCAGCAGCTTCTGGATGATGTTCTCGACGTCCTCGCCCACATAGCCCGCTTCGGTCAGCGTGGTGGCGTCGGCGATGACGAAAGGCACATTCAGCATGCGCGCCAGGGTCTGGGCCAGCAGGGTTTTACCCGAACCGGTCGGGCCGACGAGCAGGATGTTGCTCTTGGCCAGCTCGACGTCGTCCTTCTTGCCCAGGTGCTTGAGGCGCTTGTAATGGTTGTACACCGCCACCGAAAGAATGCGCTTGGCGGTCTGCTGCCCGATCACGTATTGGTCGAGCAGTTCGGCGATCTCGTGCGGCGTCGGCAGGTCGGACTTGGCGCCCGCCACCGATTCCACGTTCGAAGTCTCGTCGCGGATGATGTCGTTGCACAGGTCGATGCACTCGTCGCAGATGAAGACCGAAGGTCCCGCGATGAGCTTTTTGACCTCGTGCTGACTCTTGCCGCAGAACGAGCAGTACAGAAGCTTTTCGCCGCTGGAGGATTTTTTGTCAGACATGGGGGGCAGGTCTCAAGTAAGTACTGGAAATAATGCGAATATAACGGGAATGCGGGGACGCGACAACGCATGCGTACACCACCATGCTACCCGAAATAAAAAACAAACGCCCGAACGTGTTTGCGCCCGGGCGTTTTTTAAGCAACACCTTGTGGTGGCTCAAGCGCTTGGTGACGCTTAGGCGCGGTTGGTCAGCACCCGGTCGATCAGTCCGTACTCGACCGACTCCTCGGCCGACATGAAGCGGTCGCGGTCGGTATCCTTGTGGATCTGCTCGACGCTCTGGCCGGTGTTCTCGGCCATGATGCGTGCCAGGCGCTCGCGCAGGTACAGGATTTCCTTGGCCTGGATCTCGATGTCCGATGCCATGCCCTGCGATCCGCCGGACGGCTGGTGGATCATGACGCGCGAGTTCGGCAGCGAGAAACGCTTGCCCTTGGCGCCGGCTGCCAGCAGGAAGGCGCCCATCGAGGCCGCCAGGCCCGTGCACAGGGTCGACACGTCTGGCTTGATGAAGTTCATCGTGTCGAAGATGGCCAGGCCGGCCGAAACCGAGCCGCCAGGCGAGTTAATGTAGAGCGAGATGTCCTTGTCCGGATTCTCGCTCTCCAGGAACAGCATCTGGGCGACGATCAGGTTGGCCATCTGATCGTTGACAGGACCGACCAGGAAAATCACGCGTTCCTTGAGCAGACGCGAGTAAATGTCGTACGCGCGTTCGCCACGGCCGCTTTGCTCAACTACCATCGGCACGAGGCCGAGTGCTTGGGTGTCCAATGCCGGATTACGGTTCATACCTGTCTCGTTCCTTGAAAGTGGTGCTCAAATAAAGGGAAGGCCCAAGCGACGAGCCTACCCCTCCGATCAAGCCTGTGGGTTGCTGCCCATCAATTCGTCGAAAGCGACGTCCTTGGTGGCGACCTTCGCCTTGCCAAGCACATAGTTAACGACGTTTTCTTCCAATACAAGGGCTTCCACTTCGCCCAGGCGACGGCGGTCGCTGTAGTAGTACTTCAGGACTTCCTTCGGATCTTCGTAGCTCTGCGCGAAGTCTTCGATCTGGGCCTTCACCTGCTCTTGGGTAGCTTGCAGGTTGTTGTCCTGGACCAGTTGCGACAGGATCAGACCCAGGCGCACGCGGCGCTCGGCCTTTTCGGCGAACAGGTCGGCCGGGAACGGCAGGCTCTTCACGTCCATGCCGCGCTGGGCCATGTCCTGGCGGGTCTGCTCGGCCAGGCGCTCCGAATCCTGCTGGATCATGACTTTCGGCACGTCCATCTCGGTCACTTTGACCAGGGCGTCCATCACGGCTTCCTTGTTGCGGGCCTTGACGCGGGCGTTGACTTCACGCTCCAGGTTGGTCTTGATGTCGGCGCGCATTTTTTCGATCGAGCCGTCTTCGATGCCCAGCGACTTGGCGAACTCTTCGTCGACTTGCGGCAGGTGGGCCCACTCCAGCTTCTTCAGCGTGATGGTGAACTCGGCGGTCTTGCCGGCGACGTCGGCGCCGTGGTAATCGGCAGGGAAAGGCAGCGGGAAGGTCTTGCTCTCGCCCACTTTCAGGCCGACGGTCGCGGCTTCGAATTCCGGCAGCATGCGGCCTTCGCCGAGCACGAAGGCGTAGTCTTCCGCCTTGCCGCCCGAGAATTCCACGCCGTCGATGGTGCCGACGAAGTCGACGGTCACGCGGTCGCCATTGGCGGCAATCGCTTCGCCACCGTCGCCGTGCTCGCCTGCCTCACCCTTGGTGTGGTAGTGCACGCGCTGCTTGCGCAGGATGTCGATGGTCTTGTCGATCTCGGCGTCCGAGACTTCGGCCTTGACGGTTTCGATCTCGGTGGCGGCCAGGTCGCCGATCACGACTTCCGGGAACACTTCGAAGGTCGCATCAAAAGCGAGCATGCCTTCCGGTGCGTCTTCCTTCGGCTCGATTTTCGGGAAACCGGCAACGCGCAGCTGGTTCTCGTTGGCGGCTTCGTTGAAAGCGCGGCCGACGCGGTCGTTCAGCACGTCCGACTCGATCTGGTAGCCATACTGGGCTGCGACCATTTTCAGAGGCACTTTGCCCGGACGGAAACCAGGAGCCTTGGCGGTCTTGGCCTGCTTCTTGAGGCGTTTTTCAACTTCCGAACGGACGTCGCTCAGCGGAAAAGTGATCGTCAAGCGACGCTCGAGTTTGTCCAGGGTTTCGACTGCAGTTGCCATCGTAAAAATCGTCCAAAAAAATAATTATTCGTGGTGCGAGGAGGGGGACTCGAACCCCCACACCATTGCTGGCGTCAGGACCTAAACCTGGTGCGTCTACCAATTTCGCCATCCTCGCGCAGGATTGCATATTGCCACAAAAACAAAGGGCGCCCGACAGTAGAAACCGGCCGCCCTGCACTCCATTGTTTAGGGGCTACAACTTCAACCCGGTATTTTACTGGATTTTCTGACACTATAGGAGTGAATTTTATGGACGTGCGGGGCGTGGGATCGCCGCATGTCTCCATGCACCCCAAAATGCCGTGGAGTCGGGACTCCACGCGGTACAGCGCGTCCGATACCACAATGCCCTTATCGGCCAGGCCTCTTCACCCTGAACCACGCCGCATACAAAGCCGGCAGGAACAGCAAGGTCAAGGCCGTCGCCACCAGCAGGCCACCCATGATCGCCACCGCCATCGGCCCCCAGAACACCGAGCGCGACAGCGGAATCATGGCCAGCGCCGCCGCGGCAGCCGTCAGCAGGATGGGCCGGCAGCGCCGTACCGCCGCCTCGACGATCGCATTCCAGGGCGCGGCGCCCGCGCGGATGTCCTGCTCGATCTGGTCGACCAGGATCACCGAGTTACGGATGATCATGCCGAACAGCGCGATCACCCCGAGATTGGCGACGAAGCCGAAAGGCCGGTCCAGGACCAGCAGCGCCATCGCCGCCCCGGCCACACCCAGCGGCCCGGTGAGAAAGACCAGCATCGCCCGCGAGAAGCTGTGCAGCTGCAGCATCAGCAGGGTAAACACGATGAACAATACCAGCGGCACGTTGGCCGTGATCGAGGCTTCCGCCTCCGAGCTGTCGGCTGCGGCGCCCTCGAGCGTGATGCGGTAGCCGGCCGGCAGCCGGGCGCGGATCGGATCGAGCCGGGCGCTGACCTGGGCCGAGACCGTCGGCCCCTGGATGCCGGCTACGACGTCCGACTGCACCATGATCGCCCACTCGCGCCCCTCGCGCCAGATCACGCCCGGCTCCCAGGCCAGTTCGAGGCGCGCCACCTGCCCCAGCGTGACCGGGCGGCCCGAACCCGTCGCGACGTTCAGGTCTTGCAGCACGCCGATCGTCGCGCGCTCCTCGAAAGGCTGGCGCACCACGATGTCGATCAGCTGCCTGGTTTCGCGGAACTGGCCGATCCGGGTGCCCGTCAACAGCGTCTGGACGGCGCGGCGCACGCCCTGCGAGCTCAGGCCCAGGGCGCGCAGCTTGTCCTGGTCGAGGTCCAGGCGCAGCACCTTGACCGTCTCGTTCCAGTTGTCGTTGACGCCGACCGCGTTCGGATTGGCGCGCAGCACTTCCTTGACCTGCCCCGCCAGGGCGCGCACGAGGCCGATATCCGGGCCGGCGACCTGGAACTGCACGGGATACGGCACCGGCGGGCCGTTGGGCAGCAGTTTTACGCGCCCGCGCACTTCGGGGAAGTCGTTCGCAAAGACCTCTTCGATGGCGCGCCTGAGCGTCTCACGGTGCGCGGCGTCGACCGGCAGCACCACGAACTGCGACACGTTCGATTGCGGAAAGATCTGATCCAACGGCAGATAAAAACGCGGGCTGCCGGTGCCGACATAGCTGGTGATGCTTTCCACACCTTCCTGCCTGCGCACGAAATGCTCGAACTTCTTCGCCAGCGCCTCGTTCGCCGCAAAACTGCTGCCTTCCGGCAGCCACATTTCCACCATGAGTTCCGGCCGGCTCGAATCGGGGAAGAACTGCTTTTCGATGAAGCGAAAGCCGAACACGCCGAGCCCGAACACGGCCAGGCTGAGCGCGATGGTCGTCTTGCGATAGTCGACGCACCAGTTCACGAGCCGGCGAAAGCGCTGGAACCCGGGCGTATCGAAGACGCCGTGCGCATGGGCGTGACCGCCCGGCTTGGGTTTCAGGAGGAGAAAACCGATATAGGGCGTGAAGGTCACGGCCACCACCCAGGACACCAGCAGCGCGATCGCATTCACCGAGAACATCGTGAAGGTGTACTCGCCCGCCGCCGACTTCGCCAGGCCGATCGGCAGGAAACCCGCCGCCGTGATCAGGGTGCCGGTCAGCATCGGCATCGCCGTCGAGGTGTAGGCAAAGGTGGCCGCGTCCAGGCGCGACAAGCCCTCCTCCATCTTGCGCACCATCATTTCGACGGCGATGATGGCATCGTCCACCAGCAAGCCGAGCGCGATGATCAGCGCGCCCAGTGAAATCTTGTGCAAGGCGATGTCGAAGATGCGCATGAAGAGGAAGGTGATCGCCAGCACCATCGGGATCGTCATGGCGACCACCAGCCCGGGGCGCACGTCGAGGAATAGCTTCGGCCGGGTATGCAGACCCAGCGCCAGGAAACTGACCGCCAGCACGATTACGACCGCTTCGATCAGGGTATGGACGAATTCGTTCACCGAACTGGTCACGGCGCGCGGCTGGTCCGCCACCTGCGCCAGCTCGATGCCGACCGGCAGCTGGGCACGCAGGCGGGCGATCGTCTCCGCCAGGGCTTCGCCCATGCGGATGATGTTGCCGCCCTTCTCCATCGACACGCCCAGGCCGATGACTTCCTTGCCGTTGAAGCGCATCTTCTCCGCCGGCGGGTCGCGGTAGCTGCGCAGCACGCTGGCGAAGTCCCCCAGGCGGAAGGTGGTGCCGTTCGCGCGCAGCTGCAGCTCTTCGAGTTCGCTGAGCTTCCCGATCGTCCCGCTCACCCTGGCGTACAGGTTCTCGCCGGGTGTGACGAGGACGCCGGCCGCCTCGACGTTGTTTTGCGTGGCCAGCTGGTTCACGACCTGCTCGAAGGGAATGCCCAGCTGCGCGAACTTCTTGTGCGAGAACACGATGTCGACCTGCTCGTCCTGCACGCCGAACTCCTCGACCTTGGCCACCAGCGGCACCGCCAGCAGCGCCTGGCGCACGAAATCGGCGTAATCCTTCATTTCGGCATAGGTGAAGCCGTCGCCGGACAGGGCGAAGATCGAACCATAGGTGTCGCCGAACTCGTCGTTGAAGAAGGGCCCGAGCACCCCGGGCGGCAGGGTGCCGGCGATGTCGCCGATCTTCTTGCGCACCTGGTACCAGGAGGCGGGCACCTCGCGCGGCGGCGTCGATTCGCGCAGTTCGACCAGGATCGTGGTCTCGCCCGGCTTGGAGAAGCTGCGCAGGCGGTCGAGGTAAGGCGTCTCCTGCAGCTTGCGCTCGAGCTTGTCGGCGACCTGCTCGGCCATCTGCACCGCGGTCGCGCCCGGCCAGACGGCGCGCACCACCATCACCCGAAAGGTAAACGGCGGATCCTCGTCCTGGCCCAGCACCGTATAGCTGAGGATGCCGCCGATCAGCAGCGCCGCCATCAGGTAGCGCGTCAGCGGGACGTGTTCCAGCGCCCAGCGCGACAGGTTGAAGCCGCTCATCGCGCCGCTCCCGGCGCGGACGCGGGCGCCGCGACCGCAGCCGCTTCGGTGTCGCCGCGGCGTGCCACGTCGGCCTGCAGGACGCGCACCTTCTGGCCCTGGCGCAGCAGGTTAACGCCGGCCGTCACGACGGCCTGGCCCGCCTGCACGCCCGTTCCCAGCAGCACGTCGTTGCCCGCCTGGCCGAGCACCTGTACCGGCACCCGGCGCACCGCGCCGCGTTCGACCAGCCAGACGCCCGCACTCCCCGCCTCGTAGTGCAGGCTGCTCAAGGGCGCGCGCAGGCCGGCCTCGGCGTTCGACGCCACCCGCACGGTGGCCGTCATCCCCAGGCGCACGTCAGGCTGCGGCGGGATCGCGACGCGCACGGTGTAGGTGCGGGTGGCCGGGTCGGCGGCGGGCGACACTTCGCGCACGCGGCCGCGGATCGTCTCGTCCGGATCGGCCCACAGCCGCACCGCCACCTGGCTGTCCATGCGCAGGCCGTCCACCCGGTCTTCCGGAATCCCGATCACGACGTCGAGCGCATCCAGGCGCGCCACCCGTACCACCGGCGTACCGGCCGCCACCACCTGGCCGGCCTCGGCATCGATGCCCGTCACCACGCCGTCGACATCGGACACCAGGCTCGCATAGCCCGCCTGGTTGGCCTGGCCGCGGAAGGCGGCGCGCGCGGCGTCGGCCTCGGCGCGGGCCGCGCGCATGGCGCTGCGCTTGGTGTCGAGCACCGACTGGCTGACGAAGTTCTGGCCGCGCAATTCCTTGTAGCGCGCATAGTCGGCCTCGGCCAGCTCGCGATTCGTTTCGGCCGCGCGCAGGCTGGCCTGGGCCTGGCTGGCCGCCAGCCGCAGGTCTTGCGGGTCCAGCCGCATCAGCACCTGGCCGCGGCGGACCGCGCTGCCGACCTCGACCTCGCGCGTCGTGATCTTGCCCGCTACCCGGAAGCCCAGGCGCGATTCGTAGCGCGGGCGCACCTCGCCCGGGAACTCGGCGCCGGCTTCGAGCGGCTCCTGGCCCAGGATCGCGATGCGCACGGGGCGTACAGGCTCGGCCTCGGGTTCGTGCCGGGAGCACGCGCCCAACAAGAAGCCCGAGAGCAGCATGGACGCGACCGGCAAGCGTCGCAGATGGATCAAGATAGCCACGGCATTCTCCCGCGCGAGTGGAACGGCCTGCTGTCTTCGCCAGTATGGTCCGCTTTGACCCCCGGCTCAAGCGGCGCCCCGTATAATGTCGCGCATCCAGTTGAGAGATGGCCGGCCGGTCATTGTCGATCGCATGCCCGTCGAGCACTACGAAAATTTCCCCGTCGCTTCCATCCTCCTGCCGCGCCGCCTGGTGCCGGCCGTGGAGGCGATTTACGCCTTCGCGCGCGGCGCCGACGACGTCGCCGACGAGGGCGATGCCCTGCCTGAACAGCGCCTGGCTGAACTGGCCGGGTACGAGGCGGCGCTGGACGAGATCGCGGCCGGCCGCACGCCTTCGAGTCCGATGTTTGCCCGGCTGGCGGCGGTGGTCGCCGAATTCCGGCTCGACCTGCAGCCGCTGCACGACCTGCTGTCCGCTTTCCGCCAGGACGTGGTGACCACGCGCTACCCCGACTACGCCGCCCTGCTCGACTATTGCCGGCGCTCGGCCGACCCGGTCGGGCGCCTGATGCTGGCCCTGTACTGCGTCGATGGCGAACGAAACCTGCGCGAGGCGGATGCCGTCTGCACCGCCCTGCAGCTGATCAATTTCTGGCAGGACGTCGGCATCGACATCGTCAAGGGCCGCATCTACCTGCCGCAAGAGGATTTGCAGCGCTTCGGCGTCGAGGAAGCCGATATCGTGGCGCAGGCCGATACCCCGGCCTGGCGCGCCCTGATTGCCTTCGAGGTGGAAAGGGCGCGCGCCCTGATGCTGCGTGGTGCGCCGCTGGCCACCCGGCTGCCGGGACGCATCGGCTGGGAGCTGCGCCTGGTGATCCAGGGCGGCCTGCGCATCCTCGAGCGCATCGAGCGGGCGCGCTACGACGTTTTCAGGCGCCGCCCACAGCTGGGCAAGCGGGATTACCTCGTCATGGGCTGGCGCGCGCTCCGTATGTAAGCAAAATTGCTGCCAAGCGGACCCGGCAGGCGTGCGCATCGGCTAAGATAGCGGATTCGCATCGCCTAACATTGCCTTTTTTACATGTCTCCTGACGAATACTGCCAGCAAAAGACTGTCCAGAGCGGTTCCAGCTTCTATTACAGCTTCCTGTTCCTGCCGCCCGAGCGCCGCCGTGCGATCACGGCCCTGTACGCGTTCTGCCGCGAGGTGGACGATACCGTCGACGAGGCGAGCGACGCCTCGCTGGCGCGCATCAAGCTGGCCTGGTGGCGCACCGAAGTCTCGACCATGTACAAGGGCACGCCGACCCATCCGGTCACCCAGGCCCTGAAGCCCCACCTCGCCGTCTACAACCTGAACGAGGAGCACCTGCAGGCCATCATCACCGGCATGGAGATGGACCTCGACCAGAGCCGCTACCTCGACTATCCGGGCCTGCGCAAATACTGCTGGCACGTCGCGGGCGTGGTCGGCATCCTGTCGGCCAGCATCTTCGGCTACACCAACCCGCAGACCCTGCAGTACGCTGAGAAGCTGGGCCTGGCGTTCCAGCTGACGAATATTATCCGTGACGTCGGCGACGACGCCCGGCGCGGCCGCATCTACCTGCCCGTCAACGAGCTGCAGCAGTTCGGCGTGACGGCGGCCGACCTGATGAATGCGCGCCACAGCGAAAAGTTCGAGGCGCTGATGCGGTTCCAGACCGAGCGCGCGCAAAGCATGTACGACGAGGCCCTGCTTTTCTTGCCGAAAGAAGACCGGCGCGCCCAGCGGCCCGGCCTGATGATGGCCGCGATCTACCGCACCCTGCTCGACGAGATCGCGCGCGACAACTTCCACGTCCTGAACCAGCGCATCTCGCTCACGCCGCTGCGCAAGCTCTGGCTGGCGTGGAAGACCTATGTCCGCAACTAAAGGTAGGCCTGCGCCTGCGGTCGCCGTCGTCGGTGGCGGCTGGGCCGGCTGCGCCGCGGCCGTCGAGCTGGCGCGCAAGGGCGCGCAGGTCACGCTGTTCGAAGCCGCGCGCACCCTCGGCGGACGCGCACGTGCCGTCGACCTCGACGGCCGCCTGCTCGACAACGGCCAGCACATCCTGCTCGGCGCCTACACGGAAACCCTGAATCTCCTGAACCGCGTCGGCGTCGACCCGAAGACGGCGCTGCTGCGCCTGCCGCTGCAGATGCGCTACCCGGAGGGGAGCGGCGGGATGGATTTCGTCGCTCCGCGCCTGCCCGCGCCCTGGCACATGACGATCGCCCTGCTGCGCACCAAGGGCCTGGAACGCGCGGACAAGATGGCGCTGGCGCGCTTCTGGACCGCCGCACGCTGGATGGGCTGGCGCCTCGACACCGACGTCAGCGTGCGGACCCTGCTCGAGCGCTTCGAGCAGACCGCCCGCCTGCAGCGCCTGATGTGGACTCCGCTGTGCCTGGCGGCCCTGAACACGCCGCCCGAACGGGCATCAAGCAACGTCTTCCTGGCCGTGCTGCGCGACAGCCTGGGCGCGAAGCGGGCGGCCTCCGACATGCTGATCCCGCGCCTCGAACTGAGCGCCCTGTTTCCGCAGGCGGCGGCGCGTTACCTCGCAGCGCAAGGCGGCAGCGCGCTGACCGGCGCCAAGGCCGCCTCGCTGCAGCGCGGTCCCGGCGGCTGGTTGGTCGAAGCGAGCGGCGCCGAGGGCCGTGTATTCGACGCCGTCGTGCTGGCGACGCCGCCCGCCCAGTCGGGCGCCCTGCTCGCGCCCTTCATCGAAACCGCGGAACTGTCGGCCCGGCTGAAAGCTTTCGAGTACGAGCCGATCGCCACCTGCTACCTGCAGTACGACGCGGGGCTGCGCCTGCCGCTGCCCTTCTGCGCCCTGCTCGACGCCCCCGAACAGGCGCGTTTCGGCCAGTTCGCTTTCGATCGCGGCCAGCTCGACCCGGCCCAGGCCGGCCTGCTGGCGGTCGTCGTCAGCGCCGCCGGCGCAGCCGCCGCCCTCGGCCAGGAGGAACTGGCGCGCGCGATTGCCGCCCAGCTGGACGCCGCTTTCCCCGGCCTGGGCCTGGCGGCGCCCCAGTGGAGCCGCGTGATTACCGAAAAGCGCGCAACCTTCGCCTGCACGCCGGGTTTGCAGCGTCCGGAGAATATGACGCCGCTGACCGGACTGGTGCTGGCCGGCGACTATACGGCCGGCGACTACCCGGCCACGCTCGAGTCGGCGGTGCGCAGCGGCCAGGCGGCGGCGACGGTCATCCTGCGTGGGAACCGGTCAGGCGGCAAAAACGGCAGCCTGTCGCACGGCGCTGGCGACGGCACGTCCGCATCCGTACAGTAGCAGCATCGGATACTGACATCACGGACATGACCATGACTCCCCAACTCGGATTGCGTACCCTGCTCCTGCTGGCCCTGGTGGCCGTCAGCACGCTGGTGCTGGTCGCGCCCGAACTCTTCGGCGCGCGCACCAACGCGACCAGCGCGGCCCTGCTCTCGATGCTGCACCTGGGACATGCCTGATCGATGGGCAAGCTTGAATACCTGGAGGCGCTGAAACGCGCCATGCTCGGCCTGCCGCCGGAACTGCAGGCCAAGACCCTGGCATGGTACGAACAGCGCTTTGTCGACGGCATGGCCGCCGGCCGCGCGGAGCCCGACATCGCACGCGAACTGGACGACCCGACCAAGGTCGCCCTGACCCTGCGCACCAGCACCCACATGCACGCCTTCAAGGAGCAGAAGAACCCGGCCAACCTGCTGCGCCTGCTGGTGTCCGTGGTCGGCCTGCTGATCTTCAACCTCTTCATGGTGATCCCGGCGGCCGTATTCGGCTCGCTGCTGGCGGCGCTGTACGCCGGCGCCTTCGCTTTTTATGTGGGCGGCATCGCGATCACGGCCGCGGGCCTGGCCGGCGCCAACGAACTCGTGCTCGACGGGCCGCTGCGCCACGTCATCGACGGCCAGGCCGACGATGGCGTGCGCACCCGGGTCTCGATCGGCGACACCGGCATCGAGGTCAGCCAGGACCGGGCGAACGAGACGCAGCCGCAGCCCGACCTCGATCCCGACGCCGGCGAAGGCTCGCGCGTGATCCGCGGCGCCGAGCGCGTGGCCAACAGCGGCATCCGCATCTCGACCGAGGTCGACGACGAGTCGCGCGCCACCCAGACCGTGCTCGGCCTGTCGATGGTGCTGGGCGGGATCGTGCTGTTCCTGGTCTCGATCGTCGTCAGCCGCTACGCCGCGCTCGGCGTGAAGCGCTACCTGCAAATGAACATGTCCCTGCTCCGGGGCAGCTGAGGAGAGACCAT
The DNA here is from genome assembly GCF_004798585.1 of Massilia sp. Mn16-1_5. GTDB lineage: Bacteria > Pseudomonadota > Gammaproteobacteria > Burkholderiales > Burkholderiaceae_D > Telluria. The sequence goes on along the minus strand of NZ_PPXQ01000001.1, from coordinate 262,376 downwards.
GCGTTCCCTGTTCAAGGTCGGCCTCGGCCTCCTGCTCCTCGCTTTCGTCCTGATTGGCCTGTCCTACGGCATGCTGCGCGCCCAGGGCGGCACGGCCCGCTACGACCAGGTTCGTACCCGCCTGGTGGGCGACGAACAGCGGAACATCACGCGCCAAGTGCGCGCCGTCGAACTGAGCGGCCCGATCGACCTGACGCTGCGCTACGGCGCCGAACCCTCGCTGGTCGTACGCGGCGAGCAGCGCCTGCTGGCCAACATCGAGACCAGCCAGACGGGCCGCGTGCTGCACATCGGCACCCGCGGCATCGTGCTGCGCCACCGCCAGCCGATCGAGGTCGAACTGACCCTGCCGAGCCTGGAGCGGGTCGGCGTCGACGGCAGCGGCGACACCCGCATCAACGGTTTTTCAGGCGAACGCATCGAGCTGGAACTGAACGGTTCCGGCAGCGTCGACTTCAACGGCCGCTACCGCCAGGCCAAGGCCGTCGTCCACGGCACCGGCGAACTGACGCTCGATGCCGGCAACGGCGACAAGGTGGAAGCGGAACTCACCGGCGGCGGCACCATTACCCTGGCCGGCGCCGCACGCAGCTTCGAAGCGGTGTCGAACGGCTCGGGCACGCTGGACGCCCAGCGCCTGCGCGCCGAAGCCGTCAAGGTTCGCCAGACCGGCTCAGGCAATGCCAGCGTGACCGCCCATGCGACCGTGGCGGCGGCGGTGAGCGGTAGCGGCGATATCGACGTGTATGGGAATCCGCCGGAGCGCAGCATCAGCCGCACAGGTAGCGGGGACGTGCACTTCGATCACTAAGGCGAGGGCTTACGTAGGGTGGGCTCCGCCCACGCGGTGATCGTTATCGGCTCCGATTTCGTGCCTGACGATCTCGCCGGCGCGTATCACCGCGTGGAGTCGGGACTCCACCCTACGTCGCCACGTATCGCAACACGCCGGTCGCCGCGGCGCGTCCGCTGGCAAAGCAAGCCGTGAGCAGATAACCGCCCGTCGGCGCTTCCCAGTCCAGCATCTCTCCCGCCACGAACACGCCCGGCACGGCGCGCAGCATGCCGTTCGCATCGAGCGCCTCGAAACGCACGCCGCCGGCGCTGCTGATCGCTTCCTCGATCGGACGCGGACGTTTCAATCTGAGCGGCAGCGCCTTGATCGCGGCGGCCAGCGTCTCTTCGTCCTGGTATGCGCTCTTGCTCAGGCACTCGTGCAGCAGGCCCGCCTTCACGCCCTTGATCCCGAGCCGGCTTTGCAGATGGCTGGACATCGAACGGGCGCCGCGCGGACGCAGCACCTCGGCGCGTACCCGCTCGGCATCGAGATCGGGTGCGAGGTCGAGCCAGACGGTGGTGTCGCCGCGCGCCGCGATCTGGTCGCGCAGGACGCTGGACAAGGCATACACCAGGCTGCCCTCGATGCCGGTGGCCGTCACCACGAACTGGCCCTGGCGCCGCGCCCGCTGGCCTGCGCGGTCTTCGTATTCGACGACCACCGTGATCAGGGGCGCACCCGCATGCTTCTCGCTGAAATGCGGCGACCAGTCGGTATCGAAGCCGCAGTTTGCCGGCACCAGGGGCGCCACCTCCACGCTGCGTTCAGCCAGCAGCGGCACCCAGGCCGCGTCCGATCCCAGGCGCGGCCAGCTGGCGCCGCCGAGGGCGAGCAGGACAGCATCGAAGCGCTCACTGCGTTCACCATCCGGCGTCGCGAAGCGCAGGTGTTCTCCCTCCCAGCCCAGCCAGCGGTGGCGCATGTGAAAGCGCACGCCGGCTTCGCGCAGGCGGTGCAGCCAGGCGCGCAGCAGCGGCGCGGCCTTCATCTCGAGCGGGAACACGCGCCCCGAACTGCCGACGAAGGTATCGATGCCGAGACCATGGATCCACCCGCGCACGGCGCCCGGTGTGAAATCGGTCAGCCATGCGCCGACCTCGCCGCTGCGCGCGCCGTAGCGGCGCACGAAGTCCTCGTACGGCTCCGAATGGGTGATGTTCATGCCGCCCTTCCCGGCCAGCAGGAATTTACGCGCCACCGAGGGCATCGCATCGAAGACCTCGACCTGGACGCCGCCCGCCGCCAGGACTTCGGCCGCCATCAGGCCGGCGGGGCCGCCGCCGACGATGGCGACACGGGGAGAGGTTTGTGGAGTGGAGCGCATGCTGGGCCAATCGGGAACGGGACGCGCATTGTAGTCCAGATTAGGCTGCGTTAAAAACATATGTAAAGGGTGCTTGACATCAGAATCGGTTGCGCCTACGATGTAAAGCATACTTTACAGTCAAGTAGACTTTACATCAAAGGAGACCACCGTGCACGAAAAACGCGCCGCTAAAATCTACATGCGCGAGCTGATCGCTTCCATCGCGCTCTACACGATCATCCTGATGGCGGCCATCCGCTTCGGGCGTCCGATGGAACCGGGCGTACTTCGTACCGTGGTTTTGCTGACGCCGATGATCGGTTTCGCGGCTGCCCTCTGGGCCATCGTGCGCCAGATCCAGCGCGCCGACGAGTACATCCGCATGCGCCTGCTGGAAAACGTCGCGCTGGGGGCGGCGATCACGGCGGGCCTGACCTTCACCTACGGTTTCCTCGAGACCGCCGGCTACCCGAAGCTGTCGATGTTCACGGTGTGGTGCGTGCTGTGCCTGTCGGTGGCCGCGGTGCAGCTGATCCGCAAGGTACTCGACCGATGAACAACCATATCAAGGAGCTTCGCGCCGAGCAGGGCTGGAGCCAGGCCCGCCTGGCCGAGCTGCTGGACGTCTCGCGCCAGACCGTGATCGCCATCGAGACCGGCCGCTACGACCCCAGCCTGCCGCTTGCCTTCGCGATTGCCCGACTGTTTCAACAACCGATCGAAGCCATTTTCAATCCCGACCAGGAGCCAGCATGAAAGCGTCCCGCACTACAGCGTCCCTTTTGTTTGCACTGTTGTTTGCCGCAGCCTCGCCAAGCTTCGCCGCCGATCCGCAGCCCCAGCAGCAACCGAACCGCTTCGCCCAAGCCATCGCGCCTGCCGAGCGCTTCGAGATCAAGGGCATGCTGGTCGAGCGCCATGGCAGCGGCGGCCGGCCGCTGGTGCTGATTCCGGGCCTGGCCACTGGCGGCTGGGTGTGGCAGGAAACGGTGCGTACCTTCGCCGGCACGAATACCGTGTACGTGGTGACCCTGCCCGGCTTCGACGGCCGTCCCGCAGTCGAGGGCAACCCTTTCGACGCCGCTCGGGACGCGCTGAAGGAACTGGTCGTCTCGCGCCGCCTGGCCAAGCCCGTCCTGGTCGGGCATAGCCTGGGCGCGACGCTGGCGATCGCCCTGTCCGAGGACATCCCCGAGCGCATCGGCGGCGCCGTCGCCATCGACGGCCTGCCGGTAATGCCGCGTAGCGAGGACTTGCCGCCCGAGCAGCGCGCCGCCATGGCCGAGAACATGCGCAAGCAGATGGCCGCCAGCACGGGACCGGCCTTCGCTGCCCAGCAGCGCCAGTACATGCGCGCCATCGGCAGCACCGACATGGGCAAGGCCGACGATATCGCCCGGCTCACCAGCCGCAGCGATCCGCAGGCGGTGGCCGCGTATGTAGGCGCCGTGATGGCGGCCGACCTGCGCCCCGGCTTGGCGAAGATCCAGGCGCCGGTGCTGGTGCTCGCACCGTTCTACGGCCCGGACAGCGCCGCCATGGGCGGCATATCCGCAAGCGACAAGGTGGCGTATTATCGGGAACTGATGACCGGCACCCCGAAGCTGGACGTCGTACAAATCGACAACGCGCGCCACTTTGCCATGATCGACCAGCCGGCAGCCCTGAACGACGCCTTGCGCAACTTCCTGAAAAAACTGTAAAAGGAGACAGCATGCCACCCATGAGCCACTGGATCGTCCAGTACCTGATCGCCGTCGTCACGATGACCGCCCTGCTGGTCGGCATCGACATGCTGGGCGGCGAGACCTTCATGCGGGCCCTGCTGTCGGGCGCCGCCTGGGCGGCGGTCGCCTCCGCCCTCTTCATCGGCACCCGCTACCGCAACATGAAGCGCAACATCGCCTGTGGCGTGTGCGACGCGCTCGACCGTAAATAAGTTCCTTCCTCCTCCTTGATGGCCTTTGGATCCACCCAGCCGGGTGGGTCCATACTCATCTGTTATTCACAGTGCATTTGTTAAGAAAACAAGATACTGCTTGACAAGCTTTATCAAGAGAATATTCTTGTAAGCACTGACAAGCGGACGATGGGAGCCCAGATGCCCCCACGATTCGCCTGGGGCACACGGCCCGGTAGTGTCGTTTTACTCATCTTGGAGGATGAATATGTCGTTGAAGACAGGGCCGATCCTGGCTCGTAGAACCCTGCTGGGCGCGATCGCGTCCAGTCCCCTGTGGCTCGGCAATGCCTGGGCCGCTTCCCAGGCGATGAAGATCTCGCATCAGTTCCCCGGCGGCAGCGTGATGGAAGGCGACTTCCGCGACCGGCTATGCCGCATGTTCGCGGCCAACGTCGAAAAGCGCACCCGCGGCAGCCTGAAATTTTCGATCTATCCGAACGCCGCCCTGATGGCGCCGAACGCCCAGTTCGGCGCGCTGAAGAAAGGCAGCCTCGAACTGGCCCTGGTGCCGCTGTCCTATGCGGCCGCCGAGTCGCCGGAATCGAACATCGGCCTGATGCCGGGCCTGGTAACTTCGTACGCCCAGGGCTATGGCTGGAAGAACGCCGAAGTCGGCAAGGAGCTGACCCGCATCCTGGCCGACCAGGGCCTGGTGGTGATCAGCTGGATCTGGCAGGCCGGTGGTGTCGCCGCCCGCGGCACGCCGATCCTGGCGCCGGAAGACACGCGCGGCCTGAAGGTGCGCGGCGGCTCGCGCGAAATGGACCTGATCCTGCAGGAAGCCGGCGCCACCATCGTCAACGTGCCCTCGAACGACATCCACGCCGCGATGAAGAGCGGCGCCCTGGACGCGGCCTTCACGTCCTCGACCTCGCTGATGTCCTTCCGCCTGCAGGACGTCTCGCGTTCGCTGACCACGGCGCGCAGCGGCGGCTACTGGTTCATGCTCGAACCCCTCTTGATGTCGAAGACGGTCTTCGACCGCCTGCACAAGGACCAGCAGGCCGCGATCATGGCCGTTGGCGCCGAGCTGGAGCAGTTCGCGCTGCGCATGGCCCAGGCCGACGACGCGGCGGTGGCCAACGTCTACTCGCGCACCGGCGCGCGCGTGGTCGACATGGATGCCGAGGCGCTCAGGAAGTGGCAGGAGATGGCGCGTACGACGGCGTGGGCTGCCTACGGCGCGCGCAACGAGAACTGCGCGAAGCTGCTGGCCCTGGCCGAGAAATCGATCGCGGCGATGTAAGAACAAGGGCGGCCCTGGCCGCCCGTTTTGCTTATCCGCCGGTCACGGGCGGGAAAAAAGCCACTTCGCCCCCATCGCTGATTTCCCTCTCCGGTCCGCACATGACGTGCGCGAAGGCGGTGCGCAGCGCACGGTCCGGACCGAGCGCTTCCGCCCACGCGCCACCACGCTGGACCAGATACTCGCGTACGGCACCAACCGTGGTCACGCCTTCCGGCAGTTCGATACGTTCGCCGGCGACGCCCAGGGCCTCGCGCACGGACGCGAAAAATCGCAGTTCGATGTGCATGTCTTTAGTGTTGAAGTTCGGCGAAGGGAATGAAGCGCACGATGTCGCCCTCGTTGATGGCGCGGCCCGGCGGATTGTCGATCAGGCCATCGCCCCAGACGGTCGACGTCAGCACGCCCGAGCTCTGGTTCGGGAACAGGTCCAGGCCGCCGCCGGCATTCACGCGCGCGCGCAGGAATTCGTTGCGGCGGTCGGCCTTCGGCAGAGTGAAGTCCGCACGCAACTGCCAGGCGCGCGGCTCCACAGGGCCGCTCACGCCCTGCAGGCGCAGCAGGAAGGGACGCACAAACAACAGGAAGGTCACGAAACTCGAGACCGGATTGCCTGGCAGGCCGAGGAAGAACGCGCTGCCGCCTTCTTTGCGCACCTCGCCAAACGCAAGCGGCTTGCCCGGCTTGACCGCGATCTGCCACATGTTCAGCTGGCCCTCGGCTTCCACCGCGGGCTTGATGTGGTCTTCCTCGCCGACCGAGACGCCGCCCGAGGTGATGATCAGGTCGTTCTCGCGCGCCGCTTCACGCAGAGTCGCGCGCGTGGCTGCCAAAGAGTCCGGGACGATGCCGAAGTCGTTGATCACGCAGCCGAAGTTCTCCAGCAGGCCGCGCAGCGTAAACCGGTTGGAGTTATAGATCGCTCCGGGAGCCAGCGCGCCACCCGGCGCTTCGCCCGGCATGGTGAGTTCATCGCCGGTGAAGAAGACGGCCACGCGCAGGCGCCGCCGAACCGGCAGGCTGGCCAGTCCGACGGATGCCGCCAGGCCCAGCTCCTGGCTGCGCAGGCGCGTGCCGGCAGCGAGGATGGTGGCGCCGGCCTGGATATCCTCGCTGGTGCGGCGGATCCACTCGCCGCTCTTCGGCGTGTGGCGAATGGTGACGATGTCGCCGGCCAGCTCGCACTGTTCCTGCATCACGACGGCGTCGGCGCCTTGCGGAATCATGGCGCCGGTGAAGATGCGCGCCGCGGTGCCTGGCTTCAGGGGCTGGCCCACCTGCCCGGCCGGGATGCGCTGCGCCACGCGCAGGGCCGCGCCGCCGTTCACGCAATCGACCGCGCGCACGGCATAACCGTCCATCGAGGTGTTGTCGGCCGAGGGCACGTCGATGGTCGAGGCCTGGTCCGCGGCCAGCACGCGGCCGTTGGCCTCCAGCGTTGGAACGGTGTCGATGTCCGTCACCGGCCGCGCGGCGGCCAGCAAGGTATCGAGCGCCTCGCGCACCGACAGCATCGGGCGCGGCGCCGGTTTCTCCTGAGCGCTCATCGTCACAGGCCCGTGTGCGCGGCGATGAAGGTCTTCATCTCGTCCACGTTCGGACGCATGAGGACGAACTTCTGCGGCAGCGACTCGATGTCTTCGAAGCCGGCCGGGCGCTCGGCGTCGGTGCCCAGGGCTTCGAGGATGGTCTCGTTGAACTTCGCGGCCAGCGCGGTTTCCAGCACGATCATCGTCACGCCTGGCGTCATGTGCTCGCGAGCGACCTTGATGCCGTCGGCCGTGTGGGTGTCGATCACGATGCCGTAGTCGTCGGCCACCATGCGGATCGTCTCGAGGCGATCAAGGTGGGTCGATTTACCCGACACGAAGCCGTATTCGCCGACGCGCCTGAATTCGTCGCCGTCCGCATCCGGGCCGCCCGAGAGGTCGAAGCCGCCGTGGGTCTCCACTTTACGGAACAGTGCGTGGGTGCGCTCGCTGTCGCGCCCGACCAGGTCGTAGATGAAGCGTTCGAAGTTCGAGGCCTTCGAGATGTCCATCGACGGGCTGCTGGTGTGGTAGGTCTCGCTGGACTTGCGCACGCGGTAGACGCCGGTGCGGAAGAATTCGTCGAGCACGTCGTTCTCGTTGGTGGCGACCACCAGTTTGTCGATCGGCAGGCCCATCATGCGCGCGATGTGGCCGGCGCAGATGTTGCCGAAGTTCCCCGACGGGACCGTGAACGAAACCTTTTGGGAGTTAGCGGTGGTGGCGGCCAGGTAGCCGCGGAAGTAGTACACCACCTGGGCCACGACGCGCGCCCAGTTGATCGAGTTGACGGTGCCGATCTTGTGGCGCGCCTTGAAGGACAGGTCGTTCGACACGGCCTTGACCAGGTCCTGGCAATCGTCGAACACGCCCTCGACCGCGATGTTGAAGATGTTCGGGTCCTGCAGGCTGAACATCTGGGCGGTCTGGAAGGGGCTCATCTTCCCGGCGGGCGAGAGCATGAACACGCGCACGCCGCGCTTGCCGCGCATCGCGTACTCGGCGGCGCTGCCGGTGTCGCCCGAGGTGGCGCCGAAGATGTTCAGCTCATCCTCGTTCTTGGCCAGCGCGTATTCGAACAGGTTGCCCAGCAACTGCATCGCCATGTCCTTGAAGGCCAGGGTCGGGCCGTTCGACAGGGCCTGTAATACAAGCTTCCGACCGCCCTCTTCTTCCAGGGTGCGCAGCGGCGTGATGTCGCTTGCCGACTCCTCGGCGCGCGCGTTGCGGTAGACATCGGCCGTATAGGTCTTCGCCGTGAGCGCCTTGATGTCGGCGTCGGGAATGTCGGTCGCGAATTTACGCAGGATCTCGTAGGCCAGTTCGGCATACGGCAGCTTGCGCCAGGCGTTCAGTTCCTCGCCGCTGACGCGCGGGTATTCGGCCGGCATGAACAGGCCGCCGTCGGGGGCCAGGCCGCCGAGCAGGATCGAAGAGAAGGTTTCGGGATTGCGGGAAGCGGACGCGCTGGTCGCGCGGGTAGACACGTATTGCATGTTTGGATGATCCGGTTGGGCTCGCGTTGATCTTTTATTATAGTGCGAGCGGCGGAATCCTGTTTGCGGACGGGTTTTGGGGGGGCTGGCGGCGCTCCGCGGATACGTTCGTAACGCGGGCATGCCCGCCCTACGGTGCACCGCGGTCTCGAGTTAACTCGTTGGCCGTCGTGTAACGTAGGGCGGGCATGCCCGCGTATACGTGTCAACGAAAACCCGGCCGCCGGTTCGCACCAGCGGCCACAGAAAACCGGCACTCAACACGCCGCGTGATTCACCGTCACCACATGAATCGCCAGCCCGCCAAGCGAGGTCTCCTTGTACTTCACCTGCATGTCCGCCCCCGTCTGGCGCATGGTCTCGATGGCGTTGTCCAGGCTGACGAAGTGGGTGCCGTCGCCCTTCAGCGCCAGCGAGGCCGCCGTGATCGCCTTGATCGCGCCCATGCCGTTGCGCTCGATGCAGGGAATCTGCACCAGGCCGCCGATCGGGTCGCAGGTCATGCCGAGGTGGTGCTCGATGCCGATTTCGGCCGCGTTCTCGATCTGTTCGTTGGTGCCGCCCAGTGCCGCCACCAGCCCCGCCGCCGCCATCGCGCAGGCGACGCCGACTTCGCCCTGGCAGCCGACTTCGGCGCCCGAGATCGAGGCGTTGCGCTTGCAGAGCATGCCGATCGCGCTCGAAGTCAGCAGGAAGTCACGGATGCCCTTCACCGAGTCCGTCGGGCGGCAATCCTCGGCGTAGTAGCGCAGCACCGCCGGGATGATGCCCGCCGCGCCATTGGTCGGTGCGGTCACCACACGGCCGCCGGCCGCATTCTCTTCGTTGACGGCCATCGCATACAGCGTGACCTGGTGGGTCGCGTCATGCGGCAGTTCGTTCACGCGCTTGCCTTCGATGCAGTGGGCCTGCTTCCACAGCGTGGCGGCGCGGCGCTTGACGTTCAGGCCGCCCGGCAGCTGGCCGTGGGTGACCAGGCCGTGCGCGATACAGTCGCGCATGGTCTGCCAGATCCGGTCCAGGCCCGCGTCCAGCTCCGCTTCGCTCATGCGCGCCAGCTCGTTCGCACGCAGCATGTGCGGTATCGAGAGAGAGTGCGCGCGGCCTTGCTCCAGCAGCTCGGCCATCGTGGTGAAGGGGAACGGCACCTGCACGCTGCCGGCTTCCGGTGCGCGCTGGGTCTCGCCCGCCGCCGTGATGAAGCCGCCGCCGACCGAGTAGAAAATGCGCTCGACGACGCTGCCGTCCTTCAGCTGCAGCACGAAGCGCATGCCGTTCGGGTGCTCGGGCAGGGTCGACTGCTTGTGCCAGACCAGGTTGGTCTTCATCGAGAACGGCACTTCCTTCGTGCCGAGCAGGCGCAGCACGCCGTCGAGCTCCGCTTCGGCCAGCTTGTCTTCGACCGTGTCGGGATCGATGTCTTGCGGGGTTTCACCCATCAGGCCGAGGATGACGGCTTTGTCGGTGGCGTGGCCGACGCCGGTCAGCGCCAGCGAGCCATACAAATGGGCCTCGACGCCCATCGCATCAATGAGCGGACCGCACTCGACGAGGAAGCGCCGCGCCGCCACCATCGGGCCCACGGTGTGTGAGCTCGATGGGCCGATACCGATCTTGAACAGATCGAAAACACTCATGTCCATGTTTAGCTTGTCTCTTTAATTTTTATTATTTTGTTTGTATTACGCCGTGACGCTGACGTCGATATTCTCGAGCATGCTGGCCACCATCTCTTCGATGCCGACACGGGCTTTCCAGCCCCAGTCGCTTGTGGCGCGGCTGTCGTCCAGGCTCTTCGGCCAGGTATCGGCGATCTGCTGGCGGCTGTCCGGCTTGTAGGCGATCTCGAAGCTCGGGACGGCCTTGCGGATGCTGGCCGCCAGTTCGCGCGGGTTGAACGAGACGCCGGCCACATTGTAGGAGGAACGTATCTTGACCTGCTCCGCGGGCGCGTCCATCAGCTCGATGGTGGCGCGGATCGCGTCCGGCATGTAGATCATCGGCAGCGTGGTCTCGGGGCCGAGGAAGCATTCGTAGGTCTCGCCCTTCAGGGCCGCGTGGAAGATCGCGATCGCGTAGTCGGTGGTGCCGCCGCCCGGAGGCGATTTAAAACTGATGATGCCCGGGTAGCGGATGCTGCGTACGTCCACGCCATACTTGGTGTGGTAGTACTCGCAGAGGCGCTCGCCGGCGAGTTTGCTGATGCCGTAGATCGTGGTCGGGTCCATCACCGTGTACTGCGGCGTGTTCTCGCTCGGCGTGTTCGGGCCGAAGGCGGCGATCGACGAAGGCCAGAACACCTTCAAGGGCTTGCCTGCCTCGCCGCGCTCGCGCGCGACTTCCAGGATGTTCAGGAGGCCGTCCATGTTCAGGGTCCAGGCCTTCAGGGGCGCCTGTTCGCCGGTAGCCGACAGCAGCGCGGCCAGCTGGTAGACCTGGGTCACACCCTCTTCCTCGACCAGCGACATCAGGCGCGCCTTGTCCAGCACGTCGAGCTGCGCATAGCGCGCGGCGCCATACACGTTGTTGCTGCCGATGTCGGTGGCGAGGACGTTCGCCGCGCCGTGTTGTTCCGCCAGCGCGGTAACGAGTTCGCTGCCGATTTGGCCGTTGGCGCCGATGATGAGGATGCGTTCCATGGAGGTTCCTAGCTTATGTACTGATTAATTATTCTTGAGGATGCCGAGTTCGCGGCCGGCCTGTTCGAAGGCCTTGAGCACGGTGTCGAGCTGTTCGCGGGTGTGCGCCGCCGACAGCTGGACGCGCACGCGCGCCTGGCCCATCGGCACCACCGGATAGAAGAAGCCCGACAGCAGCACGCCCAGTTCGAACATGCGCGCCGCGAATTTCTGCGCCACCGGCGCGTCGAACAGCATCACCGGCACCACCGGGTGGGTGCCCGGCTTGATGGTGAAGCCGATGCGCTCGATCTCCTTGCGGAAGTAGGCGGTGTTTTCATGCAGGCGGTCGCGCAGCTCGGTCGACTTCGAAATGCGGTCGAGCACCGACAGCGAGGCGCCGGCGATCATCGGGGCCAGGGTATTGGAGAACAGGTAAGGCCGCGACTTCTGGCGCAGGGTCTCGATGACTTCCTTGCGGCCCGAGGTGAAGCCGCCCATCGCGCCGCCCAGGGCCTTGCCCAGGGTGCCGGTGATGATGTCGATGCGGCCCATCACGCCGCAGTGCTCGTGGGTGCCGCGGCCGGTTGCGCCCATGAAGCCGGAGGCGTGCGATTCGTCGATGAGCGTGAGCGCGCCGTACTTGTCGGCCAGGTCGCAGATCTTGTCCAGCTGGGCGATCGTGCCGTCCATCGAGAAGGCGCCGTCGGTGACGATGACTTTATGGCGCTTGCCGGCGGCGGTGGCGGCTTGCAGCTGCGCTTCCAGGTCGGCCATGTCGTTGTTGGCGTAGCGGTAGCGCGCGGCCTTGCACAGGCGGATGCCGTCGATGATCGAGGCGTGGTTCAGGGCGTCCGAGATGATGGCGTCGTTCTCGTCGAACAGCGGTTCGAACACGCCGCCGTTGGCATCAAAAGCAGCGGCGTACAGGATCGTGTCTTCGGTGCCGAGGAATTCGGAGAGCTTACGCTCGAGTTCCTTGTGCACGGTCTGGGTGCCGCAGATGAAGCGTACCGAGGACAGGCCATACCCGTACTTTTGCAGCGCCGCTTCGGCCGCCTTCTGGGTCTCGAGGTCGCCCGACAGGCCGAGGTAATTATTGGCGCACATATTGATCAGGGTGCGGCCGTCTTCGGATTCCACCACCGCGCCCTGGCGCGAGGCGAGCACGCGCTCCGGCTTGAACAGGCCCTGCTCGCGCAGGGTGGACAGGTTCTGCTGGAGGCCGCTATAGAAGGCGTTCTTCGCTCCGTCACTCATTTGATTACCTCGTCTGTGGATGCCGGCTTGACCGGCGGTTGGACTATGCTGTACCGTTCCTCGATCGCCGCAACTTTTCGCTATCGCGTTACGTTTTCGGTATCTCGAACTGAAATTCAATATAATGAATATTACGCCCACCTGTTGAACTTGGCAAGCTGCGACGTTCCACTAATAAACAACGCTGTCCTGAACATGAAAACCCTGGCCACGACCAACAACGCCCCGCCCGAAGTCGGCGCCACCCTGCAGCGCCTGCGCCTGGCGCGCGGCCTGACGCTGGAGGACCTCTCGCGCATCGCCGGCGTCTCGAAGTCGATGCTGTCGCAGATCGAGCGCGAAAAGGCGAATCCTACCATCGCCATCACCTGGCGTCTCGCCAACGCGCTCGGCGTGCAAATCGGCGAACTGCTGGCCTCGGAAGCGCCCAATGTCGAGGCGATCCGCGTGCTGGACGCGCACGAAACGCCGACCCTGCCCGGTACTCACGCCGGCTACACCCTGCGCATCCTGGGGCCGATGGAACTGGCCGGGCAGTACGAATGGTACGAACTGACCCTGGCGCCGGGTGGCGAGCTGGCCTCGCAGGCGCATGATCCGGGGACCAAGGAACACATGACCGTGATCAACGGCACGCTCGAGGTCGAGGTGGGGTCGTCGAAGCGCAAGGTCAAGGCGGGCGGGACGGCGCGCTATCCGGCGGACCAGGATCACATCGTGCGCAATATCGGGAAGACGGAGGCGAAGGCCTTGTTGGTGGTGGTGCACAGATAAACATTTGTTTTTCAGGGTTAAACAATTGTTTATCCAGGCCGCGTAGACGCACAGGGCGTACCGCGTGCGCACAAGTGCGCACCCTACAAACCCGTCTTCCGTAGGGTGCGCACTTGTGCGCACGCCGTCGAACGGTAGCGCAGTCGCAAACAAAAAGCGAACGGGCCAGTCGATGATTCGACTGGCCCGTTGCTAATCTGCCTGGGCGGCCCGTGAGCCTCCTCCCACATTACATCTTCAGCGCCTTGCTCAGGAAGCCCCAGCGATCCGCCACTTCCTCGATCTGCTTGGCCGTCGGCTTGCCCGCGCCATGCCCCGCCTTGGTGTCGATGCGGATGATGACGGGGTTGCAGCCGGCCTGCGCGGCCTGGGCGGTGGCGGCGAACTTGAAGCTGTGCGCCGGGACCACGCGGTCGTCGTGGTCGGCCGTGGTCACCATCGTGGCCGGGTACTGCGTGCCGGCCTTCAGGTTATGCAGCGGCGAGTACTTCACCAGCGCCTTGAACTCGTCCGGGTTGTCGGCCGAGCCGTAGTCCGAGGTCCAGGCCCAGCCGATCGTGAACTTGTGGAAGCGCAGCATGTCCATCACGCCCACCATCGGAATCGCCGCACCGAACAGGTCCGGACGCTGGGTCATCGCGGCGCCCACCAGCAGGCCGCCGTTGCTGCCGCCGCCGATCGCCAGTTTCGATGGCGAAGTCACCTTGTTCGCCACCAGCCACTCGGCCGCGCCGATGAAGTCGTCGAACACGTTCTGCTTCTGCAGCTTGGTGCCGGCCTGGTGCCAGGATTCGCCATACTCGCCGCCGCCGCGCAGGTTGGCCACGACATACACGCCGCCCATTTCCATCCAGGCCAGGTTGGCCGGCGAGAAGCCCGGAGTCATCGAGATGTTGAAACCGCCGTAGCCGTAGAGGTAGGTCGGGTTGTTGCCGTCGAGCTTGAGGCCCTTCTTCGAGACGATGAACATCGGCACCTTGGTACCGTCGCGGCTGGTGAAGAACTGCTGGCGGGTTTCATAGGCGTTCGGGTCGAAGTCGACCTTCGGCTGGCGGAACACGCTGGTCTTGCCGCTCTTCATGTCGAGACGGTAGATCGTCGTCGGGGTTGTAAAGCCGGTGAAGGAGAAGAAGGTCTCCGAGTCGCCGCGCTTGCCGGTAAAGCCCGAGACCGAACCGATGCCCGGCAGTGCGATCTCGCGCACCAGCTTGCCCTTGAGGTCGTTCACGCGCACGACGCTCTTCGCGTCCTTCAGGTACTCGACCACCAGGCGGTCGCCGATGATGTGGGCGTTCGCCAGGGTGTCCTTCGATTCGGCGATGATCTCCTTCCAATTTTTCTCATCTGCCTTGTTCACGTCGATCGCGACAATGCGCTGGCGCGGGGCCTTACGGTCGGTCGTGAAGTAGAAGGTCGAGCCGACGTTGTCGATGAAGTCGTAGGCGGCGTCGAAGTTGTCGACCAGCGGCACGACTTTCGAATCCGGCTTGCTCAAATCCTTGATAAAGACGCGGTACTTGTGCGCCGTGCCCTTGGTCGCCGTGATCAGCAGATACTTGCCATCGTCCGTGGTCTGGGCGCGGAAGCCCCATTCCTTTTCGTCCGGACGGTCGTAGACCAGCACGTCGGCGCTTTGAGGGGTGCCGATCTTGTGGAAGTAGAGCTTCTGGAAGTAGTTCACGCCGGCCAGCTTGCTTGATTCTTCCGGCTCGTCGTAGCGGCTGTAGAAGAAGCCCTTGCCGTCCTTGGTCCAGGCCGTCTGCGAGAACTTGACCCACTTCAGGTGGTCGTCCAGGTCCTTGCCAGTCTCGATGTCGCGCACCTTCCACTCGTTCCAGTCCGAACCGGAAGCCGCGGTACCATAGGCCATCAGTTTGCCGTCAGGGCTGACTTCGACGCCGGCGAGGGCGACGGTACCGTCGGCCGCCAGCGTGTTCGGGTCGAGCAGCACGCGCGGCGTATCGTTCAGGCTTTTCATCGTGTACAGCACCGACTGGTTCTGCAGGCCGTCGTTGCGGCTGTAGAAGTAGCGGCCGCCCTCTTTCGACGGCACCGAGTAACGCTCATAGTTCCACAGCTTGGTCAGGCGCTGGCGGATTGCTTCGCGTTGCGGGATCTGGCCCAGGTAGGCCTGGGTCACCGTGTTCTGGGCGTCGACCCACTGCTTGGTCTCGGCGCTGTTCGCGTCTTCCAGCCAGCGGTATGGATCGGCAATCTGCGTGCCGTGATAGTTATCGATTTGCCCGACCTTGGCGGTGACCGGATAAGTCATTGCCGATTGGGGATCGCAGGCAGCCGGATTGGCGGCGTGCGTGCTGCCGAAGGCGGCCATCAGGGCGACGGCCAGCGTTACTTGTCTCATGTGCATATTCTTCTCGAACGTTGAAAGGCGGAATGTGCCGAGAGGCATCATAGCGCGAAACGCGACGGGAAGAAACGTAGAGGTCATCGAGGCCCATGGCCCCGATGACCCCTACCGCCTTGCCAGCACGTCGCGGTGGCTCAGCTGCCACTTGTGCTGCAGGTCGAGCGCCCAGCCGATCTCCGCGGGGCTGAGGCGGCGCGCGACGATGGCCTTGTTGACGTTGGCTGCGCTGTCGCCGCCCTCGGCCGCCAGCAGCATCCACATGTAGGCGCGTACCGGGTCGCGCGCCACGCCCAGGCCGCTGCCGTACATGCCGCCCAGGTTGTACTGGGCCAGCGCATGGCCCTGCTCGGCCGCCTGTTCGTACCAGTACACGGCCATCTTGTCGTCCTGGGCCACGCCCTGGCCGCTGGCGTACATGACGCCCAGGTTGTTCTGAGCGCTGGCGTCACCCTGCTCGGCCGCCAACCGGTACCAGTAGGCGGCGCGCGCCTCGTCCTTCTCGACGCCCTGGCCGTTGGCGTAGATGACGCCGAGATTGAACTGGGCGTTCGGCGCGCCCTGCTCCGCCGCGCGCCGGTACCAGTCGAAGGCGCGGGCGGGATCGCGCTCCACTCCGCGCCCATGCGCGTACATATTGGCCAGGTTGTACTGGGCGCCCATGTGCCCGCTCTGGGCCGCGCGCGTGTACCACTCGACGGCCAGCGCCTCGCCGCGCTCGGGGGACAGATGCGCGCGCCCGTTGACGAACATGGTGGCGAGCCGGAACTGGGCTTCGCGGTCGCCGTGCTCGGCCGCGCGCTGCAGCCAGGCGCAGGCGCGGCGCAGGTCGAGCCGCACGCCCAGGCCCTCGGCGTAGGCGATGCCGAGCTCGCGCTGGGCGCCGCGCTCCCCGGCGGCGGCGGCCTTGCGGAACCAGTACAGGGCCTGGCTGGCGCTGGCGTCGACGCCCTGCCCGCGCTGGTACATCAGGCCCAGGTTCAGCTGGGCCGCCGCCTCGCCCTGCAGCGCCGCCTTGCGGAACCAGGCCATGGCCAGCGGATAATTCACGGCCGCGCCGATGCCGTGCAGGTAACACTCGCCGAGCTGGTTCTGGGCGCCCGCCATGCCCTGTTCGGCCGCGCGGTAGTACCAGGACAGCGCGCGCTCGGGATCGCTTTCCATGCCGCGGCCCTGGCGGAACATGTGGCCGAGATTTTGCTGGGCCGAGGCGTCGCCCTGGTCGGCGGCGCGCCGGAACCAGCGCGCCGCCTCGACGTCGCAGCGCTCGACGCCCTTGCCGTGGTAGTACATCGCGCCCAGGTGGTTCTGGGCAAAAGCCAGGCCCTGGTTCGCGGCCAGGCGCAGCCAGTGCACGGCGCTGGCGTCGTCGCGCTCGACCCCGCTGCCCTTCTTGTACATCAGGCCGAGGTTGAACTGGGCGTAGGCATTGCCGCGCTCGGCGGCGTCGCGGAACCACAGGAAGGTCTGGTGGCTCTCGTTCTGGAGCTTCTGGTGGTTCATGCTGGTCCCCGTCCTGGATTGACGCTGCCGCGCTCGGTTGGCACCCGCTCGTGGCAGGCGGCCTCATATGTATTAACAAAATTTTAATGAGAGCCACCCACCATGGGTTTGACGGTGCACAATCGTGCCGGCCCACCCGCCCAAGAAAAAACCCGCCGGGCGCGAGCGCGGCGGGTCTGTCGCAAGGACCGGTTCGACAGTCAGGCAAGGCGGGAACGGTTCGGTCCAAGGCCATACACGCCGATCGCCAGCAGCGCCAGGCACCAGACGATCAGCGCGCCCGAGGGCAGGTCGAGCACCACCGACAGCACCAGCCCGGCCGCATAGCCGCCCACGCCCACCAGGTAGGCGAAGGGCAGCTTGCGCCGCTCCGGATAATGGCGCACGGCCAGGCTCGGCACGATCAGGCTGGCGAACACGAGATACACGCCGACCAGCTGCACCGAGGCCGTCACGGCCAGCGCGAACACGAGGTAGAAGCCGAGCCGGTCGAGGCGGTTGCGAAACGCCGCCAGCAAGGCGAGGATGAGCAGCGTGCCGATGGCCGGAATCGCCAGCTGGTCGTAGCTGACCCAGAGGATCTGGCCGGCAAGCAGGTCCTGCAGGTGTTCGCCGCCGTGCGGGTTATGGGCCAGCAAGAGCAGGCCGGCCGTCGCCGCCAGCACGAAGAGGACGCCGATCTGCGCCTCCTGCACGTCGGGCCAGCGCTTCTCGGTCCAGGTCAGCAGCAAGGCGCCGAGCACGGCCGCGACGCCGGCCGCGACCTGGATGGTCCAGCCGTGCGGGTCGATCTCGAGCGCGCCGGCGACGATCACGCCCAGCGCCGCGATCTGGGCAATGGCGAGGTCGATGAAGACGATGCCGCGCCGGAGCACCTGCGCGCCGAGCGGGATGTGGGTGGCCAGCACCAGCAGGCCGGCCACGAAGGCCGGCAGGATAATCAGGAAGTCGACGTTCTGCACCTTATTTCAGCGCTCCGGTCAGGCGTCGCACGGTGGTGTCGAACAGCGCGAACAGGTCGCCGCTCTCCTTGTCGGCGCCGACCGTGAACGGGATCACGACGGCGGGAATGCGCGCACGCTGCGACAGCCAGTTCGACGCGCGCTCGTCCTGGTAGGCCGCGCGCAGCACGAACCTGGCTGGTTGCTGCTGCAGCTGTGACAGCAGCTGGCCCAGCTGGGCCGCGCTCGGCTCGACGCCCGGCTTCGGTTCCAGCGTACCCACCTGGCGCATCCCGAGCCAACCCATCAGGTACTCCATGTTGCGGTGGTGCTCGACGATGGCAACGCCGCGCAGTGGTGCCGCCTGGGTCTCCCACTTGCGCATCGCCTGCGACCAGCGGCTCGCGAAATCGGCCTGGCGCTGGCCATAGAAGGCCGCGTTGGCCGGGTCGATGGCGGCCAGGCGCTTGGCCAGCTGGGCGCTGATCAGGGCGATATTGTGCGGATTCAGGTGCACGTGCGGATTACCGTAAGCGTGCACGTCGCCCTCGGCGCGGTCGAGTTTCGCCGGCACGTCCAGGCGCGGGACGAAACTGCCGGCTTCGAAGAAGCCCGGCTGGCCCTTCGCGATTTTTGCATTGCCCGACTGCTGGACCAGCAGCGGCAGCCAGCCTGCTTCCAGGTCGAGGCCCGTGCACACCAGCAGGTCGGCGTTGCGGGTACGCGCGATCAGGCCGGGACGCGCTTCCACGCGGTGCGGATCCTGCAGGGCGTTGGTCGCGCTCGAGACATTGACCTTGTCGCCGGCCAGTTCCTGGGTCAGCGCGGCCCATTCCGGCTCGCAGGCCAGCACGTTGAGCGCGGCCTGCGCCGGCAGCGCCGCCGCCATGGCCAGCACGCCGCCGGCCAGGAGTGTCTTGAAAGAGGTGTCAAATAAGCTCGTCATGTCGCTCTCCTCAGAAGGTATGGCCGGCGTGGGCGCCCAGGCTCATGATGTATTGCAGGAAGACCTGCTTGTCGCTTTGCCCCGGCCGCGCCTCGTCGCGCGCGAACTGCAGGCGCAGGCGCGAGAACTCCGACGGACTCCAGTCCAGCATCACGCTGGAGCGCTTCGGGTGATAACTGGCCAGCGCCGGGAAAGCATCCATGCCCAGCGCCCCGCTCTCGACCAGCCCGATGAAGGGGCTGCCGGACGAGAGGCGGTCGTAGCGCAGGCCGGCGCGCCAGTTCGGCATGAACTGGTAGACGCCCTGCAGGTACCAGCCCGACTGGGTGCTGCTGTAGCCATCGGCCAGCTCGTTCGCCGCCAGCGCGCCGTTTTCCTTGCGCCGCATGTATTCGCCCTGCAGCTTGAAGTTGGTCCGGGTCGGATTGCCGTTCGGCGCCCATTTGTAGACGGCGTCGGCGATCCAGATCTTCGAGCTGCCGCTGAAGGCGTTCGGGATGCCCTCGAACTCGTAAGCGCGATCGAGGGCGCCGGTGCGAAGGAAGGAGACGCCGGCACGCCAGCTGCTCGAGTCGCCGATGTCGTCGCCCACGTGCGCGAACACGCTGGCCGCGTTGAAGCCGTTCTTGTCGCGGTCGTTGCCGGGGAAGCTGCGGCCGCTGCCGACTTCCGCGCCGATTTCAACGAAGGTGTTCAGCGGCGCCAGCCAGCTGGCCTGGACGCCGTCCGGCTTGTACTGGCCGCCGAAGAAGGCCTGGTAGTTCAGGGGGGCGTCGACGAAGTCCCAGGTGTGGCTGTGCTGGCCGTTCAGGTAGCCGACGCCGGACAGGAAGCGGCCCGCCTTGATGTTCATGCCGCCGCCCAGTTCGCGCGTGCGGATGAAGGCTTCCTCGACCTCGGCTTCGTTCTCGCCGGTCAGGGCGAAGGTCAGCTGGCCGGCGAACATCGGGTCGATGTTGGCGGCCATGGTCAGTTCCGATTCGCCCAGGTTGAAGCTGCGGCTGCCCGGACCGACCTCGCCTTCCGGCGGCATGAAACCGCCGAAGCGGTAGCTGCCCGGGTCGCGCGACAGGTTGGCGTAGGTGCCGCCGAGGACCAGCGAGATGCTCGGATTGAAGCTGTTGTCGCCGGCGCGTGCAGCCGGCGTGGCGGCTGCGGCCGGCGCGGCGGCAACGGCCGGTGCAGCCGGCGCGGGTGCAGCTGCGGCCTGCTGCGCGCTGGCCGCGGCGTTCTGCGCCTCGGCCACCGCGGCCTGCGCGTCCTGCAGGCGCTGTTCGAGGGCTTGCAGGCGTGCTTCATAGGATTGCTTCATCTCCGCGATCTGGGCGCGGATCGCGGCCAGTTCGGGGTTCTCGGCAGCGGATGCGGACAGGGGCGACGCAAACGCGGCGGCAATCGCCACCGGCATGAGGGTGTGCTTCAGCATGTGCTTGTTTCTTTCGATCGAAAAGAGAATGACAGGCGGCTTCCGGCATCAAACAGCGGAAGGCCATCGGGTACGACGGTTCTCTAGATCGAAAGCGGCGGCGCGCGCGAATGGAAGGCGCAGACCGTGCCTGGTGCACGCTCGGTGGTGGCGAGCGCGATGCTGCGTTCGGCCTGCAGGTCGAGCGGCGCGAATTGGCGCGGCGTGCTGCCGATCGCGCTCGCCATCTGGGCGAAGGCGAGACACTGGAAGCAGCTGCGGTCCTGCGCGACGGCGCTGGACAGATCGCTGTCTCCGTCCGCCTGGACGGCTGCCGCGACGGCCGTCCCCAGCTTGCCCGTCCAGTGCGACATCGCATGCGCGAAGGCCATCTGCTGGGAGACCAGCAGAAGCAGCGACAGCAGGACGTGGACGAGGCGGCGGCGCATCATGATGGCGGCATTGTAATGCGCACGCGGCAACTACGGAATGTTTAGGCCGTGTTTTTTTCTGCCGCGTATTTACCGAGCCAGGTCGGCACCTTGGCCGCCGCCAGCTTGTTGATCGACACCAGCAGCTCCGGCGCCACCTGCGGCAGGCCGTAGGAGCTGCCGAGATGGCGCCCGATATGGATCAGGACTTCGGCCGCCACTTCGGCGTCGGCCTCGGCCCGGTGGGCCGCGCTGCGGAAGGCGATGCCCAGCTGGCGCGAAAGCGTGCCAAGTTTATAGCTGGGCATGCCGGGGAAGACGCGGCGCGACAGTTTCAGCGAGCAGACCAGATTCGCGTGGCCGCAGGCGTGGCCCAGGCGCTCGGCTTCGGCCAGCAGGAACTTCTCGTCGAAGCTGGCATTATGGGCCGACAGGGTATCGCCGCCGATGAAGTCGAGCAGCTCGGGCACGACCTGGCGCGCGGGCGGCGCCGTATCGACCATCTCCTGCGTGATGCCGGTGAGCTGGGTAATAAACGAAGGGATGCGCGCGTTGCAGTTGACCAGCGAGACATAGCGGTCGGTGACCTGGCCGCCCTCGATGCGCAGAGCGGCAACCTCGGTGATGCGGTCGCCCATGGCGGGCGACAGGCCCGTGGTCTCGAAGTCGAGCATCACGATGGGGCGTTCAAAGATAGACATGTGGTCCTTTTAGCCGAATTTGCGCAGCGCGTCCAGCGCCAGGCCGGCGCCGATGCTGCCGAACAGGTCGCCCTCGACCTTGCGCGCATCCGGCAGCAAGGCGCCGATGCGGGCGCGCAGCAGGCCCACGCCGCTCGAACCGCCGGTGAAGAAGACGGTGTCGACGGCGCCGGCCGCGACGCCGGCATCGGCCAGCAGGCGCAGTACGGTGGCGTCGATCGAATCGAGCAGCTGGCCGATCGCGGCTTCAAAGATCGCGCGTTCCACGAGCAGGCTTTCGGGAGGCGCCAGGCGGTCCAGTTCGAGCACCACACGCTCCTCGGCCGACAGGCCGATCTTGGCGCCCTCGACCTGCATCGCCAGCCAGTGGCCGGCGCGGTCCTCGATCAGGGCCTGCAGGCGCTTGAGCTTCGCCGGTTCGCTGGCGTCGCGCACCAGGTCGTCGAGCTGGGCGATGCTCTTGCGTGTATAAGCCTGGTTGATGGTGTGCCAGGTCGCCAGGTTGAAGTAATAGCTGGACGGGATGTCGGCGCCCGAACGCAGGCTGCTGCCGTAGCCCAGCAGCGGCATGACCGAGGCCAGGCTCAGGTACTTGTCGAAGTCGGTGCCGCCGATGTGCACGCCGCCGGTGGCGAGGATGTCCTCGCGGCGCTCCGGCTTGCCGGCGCGGCCCGGGCCCAGGCGCACCAGCGAGAAGTCCGAGGTACCGCCGCCGATGTCGGCGATCAGGACCAGTTCCTCGCGGTCGATCTGGGATTCGTAGTCGAAGGCGGCGGCGATCGGCTCGTACTGGAAGGAGACTTCGCGAAAACCCACGCTGCGCGCGACGTCCAGCAAGGTGTCCTCGGCCAGCTGGTCGGCCTGGGGATTGTCGTCGATGAAGAACACCGGACGCCCGAACACGGCGCGCTCGAAGCCGCGCCCGGCCTGGCTTTCGGCGCGGCGTTTTACCTCGCCGATGAACTGGGCCAGCAGCAGCCGGAACGGCAGCGCACGTCCCGCCACCTCGGTCTGGCCGTCCATCAGGCTCGTCCCCAGCAGGCTTTTCAGGGAGCGCATCAGGCGTCCCTCGTAGCCGGCCAGGTAGTCCGAGAGGGCCGCGCGGCCGTAGCGCACCTCTTCGTCGTCGGCGTTGAAGAACACCACCGACGGCAGCGTGGCCTTGCCATCCTCGAGGGCCAGGAGGGTACTTGCACCCTGTCCTGCACCGATCCAGCCAACCGTGGAATTCGACGTACCGAAGTCGACGCCGCAAGCGTTCGTCATGTGAGCCTTTCTTTGAAGGGGCGAGATTTTACCAGAAATCAGTTCCCCTGGCGAAGGACAAAAAGGCCACGTTGCGCGCCGGTCACGTCCATGCGCGCGGCATGTCAATACGCCCTCTCCTATAATGAACGAACCTTCTTTCGGCCCTCCCCATCCATGGCGCACACCTGGATCCTCAAGCGCAACTGTTCGCTGACCCCGCGCCAGTCGGCCGCGGCCTACGTGCTTCTGTGCACCGCCTCCTTCGCCATCGCCCTGGTCTTCCTGCTGCAGGGCATCTGGATCGTGCTCGCCTTTTCGCTGCTCGAGATGCTTGCGGTCGGCTGGGCGCTGCTGCATTACGCGCGCCATGCGCTGGACGTCGAACGGATCGCCCTCACCGACCGCGCCCTCGTGGTCGAGCGGGTCGATGCCGGGCGCCACAGCCGCTTCCAGCTCGATCCGGTACGCACGCGCATCCAGCCGCCGGTACCGCGGGCACGCAAGCTGATCCTGCTGGAGTCGCCCGGCAGCAGCGTCGAGATCGGCAGCTATGTTTCCGAGCCAATCCGCCAGCAGGTGGCGCAGGAACTGGCGCGGGCGATGCGCAGCCACCCTGCCCGGCTGCGCTAAATGTTGTCATCGATGTAAGTGTCATCTTACATTCGCACGGCGACGCGCCCGATAGGTATTCTCTATTAACGTTTTTATAATCCTTTCTTATAACTGCCAAACGTCACGAGCGTGAAGGCAACAAACAGAGAGGAAGACGGAGTGAGCAACAAGCAACATGGATTCGCCATTGTCGTCCACGGCGGCGCGGGCGAACCGCTGGATTTCACGGACGGTGTCGAACATGCGGCCGCGCAGGCCCGCCGTGAGCTGACAGGCGCCGGCGACGCCCTCGACGCCGCCATCGCGGCCGTCCTCGCCCTCGAGGAAGACCCGCGCTTCAATGCGGGCACCGGCTCGGTGCTGGGGCTGGACGGCGCCACCATCGAAATGGACGCCTCGATCATGGACACGCGCGGCCGCCTGGGGGCGGTCGCCGCCGTGCGCAATGTGCGCAACCCGATCCTGCTGGCGCGCGCCATCGCCGACACCCCGCACATGCTGCTCGCCGGTGAAGGCGCCGAGCGCCTGGCGCGCGCGCTGGGGCTCGAGCCCGGGCGGCCGATCACCGACGAGCAGCGCGAGAAACACCGCAAGCTGCTGAAGGAACTGGCCGGTTCGGTGCCGGTCATGCCCGGCATCGACAAGCACCTGTTCGAACGCTTCTGGAACTACAAGACCCCGCTGCAGCTGCCGCCCGGCGCCGCCCATGACACGGTCGGCGCCGTCGTGCGCGGGCCGGACGGCCACTTCGCCGTCGCCGGCTCCACGGGCGGCTCCTCGCCCTCGCTGCTCGGCCGCGTCGGCGATACCGCGCTCGTGGGCAGCGGCTTCTACGCCGGCCCGCTGGGCGCGGTCGCCGCGACCGGCATCGGCGAACACATCATGCGCCACATGCTGGCCCGCACCGTCTACGGCTACATCGAACAGGGTATGCCCCTGCAGCAAGCGCTCCAGCGCGGCATCGACCTGATCGACAAGGACGCGGACACGGGCCTGATCGCCGTGACGAAGACCGAGGCCGCCTCCTGCAGCAACACCCACATGCCAACCGCCATCATCGAGAACCAATGAAAACCGAACCGCATCAGACAGCATCCCATGGCCACCTGGTCATTATCGGCGGCCACGAAGACCGCAAGCACGGCAAGGAAATCCTGACCCGCTTCGTCGAGCTGGCCGGCGGCCCCGGAGCCCGCATCGTCGTCATCACGGCCGCCAGCCAGGTGGCAGACGACATGTGGGAACAGTACGACCAGGCCTTCGGCGACCTCGGCGTGACGCAGCGCTCCCACCTCACGCTGACCAGCCGGCAGGACGCCAACAACGAAGAGAAAGTGCGCATGGTGGCCGAGGCCGACGGCATCTTCATGACCGGCGGCGACCAGAAACGCCTGCTCGCCATCATCGGCGGCACCGCCCTCGACGCGGAAATGCATACGGCGCTGAAGGTGCGCGGCGCCTGCATCGGCGGCACCAGCGCCGGCGCCTCTGCCATGTCGGGCCACATGCTGGCCCAAGGCAAGACGGACCTGCTGCCGGAAAAAGGCGCGGTCAGCCTGGGCGCCGGGCTCGGCTTCCTGCACCGCGTCGTGATCGACCAGCATTTCTCGGAACGGCACCGTCTCTCGCGCCTTTTGTCGGTGGTGGCGCAGAACCCGTATTTGCAAGGCATCGGCATCGACGAGGACACGGCCCTCGTGGTCGAGCGCGGACGCGGCATCGAAGTGCTGGGGGAAGGCTCGGTGACGATCGTCGACGGCCGCACCATGGACACCAACATGGCCGACATCCGGGAACGCGACACGCCTGAACTGATCGACGTGCGCCTGCACCTGCTCCCGGCCGGCAGCCGCTACTACCTGCCGAGCGACAACGAGCCCCTGGTCAAGCCGATGTCACCTTCGCTGCGCGATTTTTTGGAAAATGTAACGAAACGGAACCCGATCTCATGAGAATCCTCGAACAACGCTTCCTGCGCGGCCCCAACCTGTTCAGCGCCGCGCCCTGCCTGATGGCGATCGTCGACTGCGGCAGCTTCGACACCACGCCCGGCTTCGGCGCGCGCCTGCTTGCGCTGCTGCCCGACTTGTCGCCGGAAGTCTCGGCGCGCCTGGCGGGCCTGACGAATGCCGCCCAGGCCATCGAGCCTGTGGTGATGGAGCTGCAGCGCCTGGCCGGCGCCGCGGCCGACTTCAGCCAGACCCTGGACGTGCCGCGCAAGCCGGACGCGCGCCGCGCCGTCTGCGGCTACCGCACCGAACAGGTCGCGCGCCAGGCCTTCGACGTCGCGCTCGACCTGGTCAAGGCCGTCGCCAGGGGCGAGGACTTCAATGTGGCCGCTGCCGTCAAGGAGCTGCACGAGACCGCCGAGGACTATGCGATCGGCACCAGCACCGGTGCCGTCGTCAACGCGGCCCTCAAGCGCGGCATCCCGGCGCTGCGCATCACCGACGAAGCGAATCTGTTCCAGCTCGGCTGGGGCGCGAAGCAGAAGCGCCTGCAGGCGACCATCACCGGCGCCACCAATTCGATCGCGGTCGGCATCGCCAGCGACAAGCAGCTGACCAAGACCCTGCTGGAACAGGCCGGCGTGCCGGTTCCGGCCGGCTCCACCGTCACCACCCTCGCCGACGCCCAGCGCGTCGCGCGCCGCCTCGACGGCCCGGCCACCATCAAGCCGCTCGACGCCAACCAGGGCAAGGGCGTGACCACGACCTGCACGACCCCGGAAGAAGTCGAAGCCGCCTTTGCCCACGCGCGCAAGTACGGCCGCCACGTGATCGTGGAAGAGTTCCTCGAGGGGCGCGACTACCGCGTGCTGGTCACCGGTAACAAGATCGCCGCCGCGTCCTGGCGCCGCCCGCCCTGCGTCACGGGCGATGGGCATTCCACCGTGCGCGAGCTGGTCGAGGTCGAGAACCGCAACCCGGCGCGCGGCGAAGGCCATACCAACATCCTGACGAAAATCCCGCTGGATGCGCTGGCGGAAAGCACGCTGGCAAAACAGGGCTACGGCTTCGATTCGGTGGTCCCGAGCGGCGTCACGGTCGACTTGCGCGGCAACGCCAACCTGTCCACCGGCGGCACCGCCGAAGACGTGACCGATTTGCTGCCGGAAGAAACCCGCGAGATCTGCATCCGCGCCGCGCGCACCATTGGCCTGGACGTGGCCGGCATCGACGTCATCTGCCAGGACATCGCCCGGCCACTGCGCGAGCAGCGCGGCGGCATCATCGAAGTCAATGCCGCTCCCGGCATCCGCATGCACCAGTACCCGAGCCGCGGCACCCCGCGCGACGCCGGCGCCGCCATCGTCGAGGCCCTGTTCGGCGAGGACGATGGCCGCATCCCCGTGGTGGCGATCACCGGTACCAACGGCAAGACCACGACCTCGCTGCTGATCGAGCACACGGCGCGCCTGACGGGCCTGCGCACGGGCGTCACCACCACCTCGGGCGTCTACATCGACGGCCAGATGGTGCGCGAAGGCGACTGCACCGGCTACCATTCGGCGCGCACCCTGCTCACCTCGCCGGAAGTCGACTTCGCCGTGCTGGAAACGGCGCGCGGCGGCATCCTGAAACGCGGCCTGGCCTATGACCGCTGCGACGTTTCGGTGGTGCTGAACGTCTCCAGCGACCACCTGGGCCTGGACGGTGTCGAGACCATCGAGGACCTGGCCAAAGTCAAGGCGGTGGTCGCCCAGCGCGCCTCGCGCGCCGTGGTGCTGAACGCCGAGGACGACTATTGCGTGGCGATGGCGAAGGACCTGCAGGACAACGTGGAAGTGCTGTACTTCGCCCTCGACGCCGACAATCCGGTCCTGCTGCGCCACCTGGAGCGCGGCGGCCGCGGCGTCTATTTCGAGGACAACACGGTGGTGCTGGCCAACGGCGCGCGCCACGAAGCCCTGCTCGACGTGCGCCAGATGCCGGTCTCGCTGAACGGCTGCGCGCGCTACAACATCGCCAACGCCCTGGCCGCGGCCGCCGCCCTGGCCGCGAGCGGCTTCGGCAATCCCGAGAGCGTGGCTGGCCTGCGGACCTTCGTCTCCGACAGCAAGCACAATCCGCTGCGCTCGAACGTGTTCGACGTCGAAGGCGTGACCGTGATCGTCGACTACGCCCACAACTGCGCCGCCTATGCCGCGCTGTCGGAAACGGCGCGCGCGATGACGCCGGGCCGCGTGGTCGGCGTCGTCGCCGCGCCCGGCGACCGGCGCGACGCGGATCTGGTCGACATCGGCCGCACCTGCGCCGCCGGCTTCGACGACCTCGTCGTCTACGAAACCGAGAACCGCGGCCGCCGCGACGGCGAGGTCGCCGCCCTGCTGGTGCAAGGCGCGCGCCTGGGCCGCATTGCGCTGGACAAGCTGGCGCAGGAGCTGAACGTGCACGACGCGATCCGCAAGGGCCTGGAACTGTGCGAGCCGGGCGACGTGCTGGTGTTCGGTTGCGGATCGTCGATTTCGGAATTGACCGAGGCGCTGCGGCCGACCAGGCCGGAGATCGCGCAGCGGATCGAGGCGGAAGCGGTGTAAAAGATTTTGAAAGCGTGTAGACAAGGCGGCCCGCCAAGGGCCGCTTTTTTTTGCGGACGTCGCGGCTCATCCACTCGTGTACGCGTGGGCATGCCCACCCTACGGTGCACCACCGCCCGTAGCAAGGTCATGGACCCGTTGTGTAACGTAGGGTGGGCATGCCCACGCGTTACAACGCCCGAACGGAGCATGCGCCCGCAAACACCCGCGTATTAAAAAACCCCGCACGCGGCGGGGTTCTTCCTTCAACGCAGACCACTCAAATCGTCTGCGCCTCGATCCGATCCGCACTCTCCGGATCATCTACCCGCAACGCATCGATGAAGGTCTGCAGCGAGGACCCGCAGGCAAACACCAGCACGTCCCCCGCACGGCACAGCGACAGCCCGAGCCGGATCGCCTTGTCCACCTCGATCTCGCGGTGCGTCGTATCCGACGGCCCAATCACCTTCTCGATGCCTTCGATGATCAGGTCCACCGCCCCGCCCACCGGACGGCCACGGCTCTGCGACTCGTACACCACCAGCTCGTCGAAACGCTCGCCGCACACCTCCCCGATCTGGATCAGGTCGCTGTCGCGGCGGTCGCCCGGTGCGGTCACGATGCCGACCAGCTGGCCCGGCAGCAGCGCGCGCGCCATCTCGGCCAGCGCGGCGTAGGCCGCCGGATTGTGGGCGTAATCGACGATCACGGTCACGCCGCGCACGTCGAAGACGTTGGTGCGCAGCGGATTGGTCTTGCTGTCCGAGACAAAGCTCGACAGGCCGGCCGCGATCTGCAGGTTCGAGAAGCCCGAGGCCATCAGCGCGGCGCTGGCGGCCAGCGCGTTGGCGATATTGTAGCGTGCGCGCCCACCGAAGGAGGCCGGCATCCCTTCCACCCGCATCAGTTCCTGCTGCAGCGTGCCGTCGGCGATGACGATGGCATTGTCCTGCAGGTAGGCACCGCGGCCACCGTCTTCTAGGTGCTTGAGCAGCACCGGGTTCTCGGCGTCCATCGAGAAGAACAGGATTTCGGCACCCGGTTTCGCGCGGCGCACCATCGAGACGCAGAGCGCATCCTCGGCATTCAGGACCACCGCCTTCGAGGCCGAACAGGCCACCACCGCCTTGACCTGCGCCAGGTCTTCGATGGTGTCGACACCGTCCAGGCCCAGGTGGTCGGCCGCCACGTTCAGCACCACGCCGACGTCGCACTGGTCGAATGCCAGGCCGCGCTTGAGAATGCCGCCGCGTGCCGTTTCCAGCACGGCGAAATCGACGTCCGGGGCCGACAACACGGTGCGCGCCGACCAGTAGCCGGTGCAGTCTCCTTTTACGAGGCGCTTGCCGTTCACGAACACGCCCTCGGTGGTGGTCACGCCGGTGCCCAGGCCGGCGACGCGCGCGGCGTGGGCGATCATCAGCGTGGTCGTGGTCTTGCCGTTGGTGCCGGTGACGGCCACCACCGGGATGCGGCCATTGGAGGCGCCCATCAGGCCGTCGACGATTGCTTCGCCGGCATCGCGCGGCTGCCCGGCGCTCGGGTGCTGGTGCATGCGGATACCCGGCGCGGCATTGACTTCGATGACCGCCCCGCCCTGCTCGTCGAGCGGCACGGCGATGTCGCGGCAGACGATGTCGATGCCGGCCACGTCCAGGCCGATCTTGTTCGCCGCGCGCACGCACAGGGCGCGCGTCGATTCGGGCAGGATGTCGGTCACGTCTTCGGCGGTGCCGCCGGTGGACAGGTTGGCGTTGCTGCGCAGCTCGACGCAGACGCCCGGCGCCGGCACGGAGTCAGGCGCGTAGCCCTGGCGGCGCAGCATGTCTTCGGCGTGGGCGTCGAGCGCCAGGCGCGTGAGTATATTGCTGTGGCCCGCGCCGCGCGACGGGTTCTGGTTCTCGATCTCGACCAGCTCGGTGATCGTGGAGACGCCGTCGCCGATGACATGGGCCGGACGGCGGAAGGAAGCCGCGGCGATGCGGCCGCCCGCTACCAGCACGCGGTAGTCGCGCCCTTCCACGTAACGCTCGACGATGATCTTGCGTCCGTACTCGCGGGCGAAAGCGAAGGCCTTCTCGACTTCCTCGGGCGTCGCGCACTTCGTGGTCACGCCCTTGCCCTGGTTGCCGTCGAGGGGTTTGAGGGTCACGGGCACGCGCAGGCGGCGCGCGATGCGCTGGGCCTCTTCCAGCGTGGTGACGGTGCCGCCTTCCGGCACCGGCACGCCGGCTTCATTCAAGAGGGCCTTGGTCAGCTGCTTGTCGCTGGCGATCTTAACGGCGACGTAGCTGGTGTCGCCCGTGGTCGTGGCCTGCAGACGCTTCTGCTTCGAGCCCCAGCCCAGCTGGAACAGGTTCGCTTCCTCGGTGATGCGCGAGTAAGGAATGCCGCGTTCCTGGGCCGCGGCCAGCACGGCCGCGGTGCTGGTGCCGATCGCATAGCGCGAGGCCGTGGAGCGCAGTTCCTGCAGTCGCGGTTCGATGTCGAAGGACTCGCCCTTCGCCAGCGCGCTGACCAGGTCCACCGCCAGCTGGAAGCTCGGCTCGGCCAGCTTCTCGATCGCGTACTGGACCACCACGCGGTACTGGCCGGGACGGCCGGCGGCCGGACGGGTGCGGCCGTAGCCGACCGTGGGGCCGGCCAGCGACTGCAGGGTCAGGGTGACGTGTTCGACCACGCGCGCCAGGTAGGTGCCGGCGCGCAGGCGCTGGGCGAAGCCGCCTGGCTGGCCGGTCGGCAGCAGCTGGCCGTGCAATGAAGGCAGGGCTGCCAGCAGGGCGTCGTTGAAGCCCGGGATGTCTTTCGAGGAGACCCCGTACAGGTCTTCCAGGTCGATCACGCTGAGCAGGCAGGGAGTATCCGCGTGGACGTTCGGTCCGCGCAGGAATCGTTGTTCGAGGATATACACGAGAGAATGTCCCTATTGTTGGATATTTTTATGTGTGCGTGAAACCGGCCGGCGTCCCTGGGGAGTCCGGCCGGGTGAAACCTGTGCGCGCCCTGCTAACTATCGAGCAGCTGGGTGTACATGCGCGTCCCCATCAGGCCAGCCGCGCCGTGGTGGTTCGCCGGCGTCATCAGCTCGAGCAGCAGCGCCATCGCCTCGGGCTTGCCGGCGGCGGCGGCCACGCGCTGTTCCAGCAGGCCCAGTTCGTTGTTCGAGTCCGTGTCGCGCGCGGCGCGGCGGCGGATCAGGCCGCGCTCGGGGAAGCTGGTCGAGCGCTCGGCATGCTGGCCCAGGTTGTCCAGGGTGCGCTGGCGCGCGCGCCAGGTCAGCGTGCGTTCCGGCTTTACCGTGCTGCCCGGCACGCTGACGATCCAGTCGCGCAGCACCTGCTGCTCGTAGCTTGAAAACACGCCGAACATCTCGGCGCGCTCGCCTTCGATCAGGCGCCAGAAGCGGCTGTTGGCCACCTCTTCGCCGCGCTTGATCCAGCCGGCGGACTCCAGCGCCGCGAGGAAGCCCGGAATCTGGCCCGGTTCGGCCAGCCAGTCGTTGACGGAACGGCCGGCGACGCGGCAGTAGTCCGAATGCATGTTCTTGCCGACCGTGCTCTTCTGGGCCAGGACGGTCACCAGCTCGTCCTGCAGGTCGAAGTTGGCGATCACGGAATTCGTGCTGGCGCCCAGCTCGTTCAGGCGGTAGCCGTCGAGCACGCGCTTGTAGAAGGCGGCACGGTCGCCCACTTGCGGCATCAGGTCGAGCAGGGCCTGCACCGCCTTCTGCGCGTGGCCGGTGGCGGCGTTGTCGACCGTGACGTGAAGCTGGAAGTAGTACGGATCGATGCCGAACTCGTTCAGCTCGTAGGACGTGATCAGAAGGTGCAGCGGCAGCTGCTCGTAGCCCAGGTTGAAGCCGATGACTTCTGGCAGGAAGCGCTCGGCATTGTGGCCCAGGGCCAGCTGGATCGCGCCCTGCACGAAATGCTCGTCGCTCAGCTGCTCCCAGTTGTCGATGCCGTGGGTGGCGAGCAGCTTGCGGTAGAGGGTGACGTGGTTCTTGTCCGGCACACCCTCGCCCAGCTCTTCGAGATAGGTCTTGATCAGGGGGTGGAAGTCCGGGTTGTCCCAATGCCTCAGCATGCCGTAGAGCCAGGAACCGTCGACCAGCTTGGTCGGCGCCACCGACTTGATGAAGTTCAGCGCATGCGCCTTGGTATGGAAATAGCGGCGCGGCGCCCCGCCCTTGCGTGCGGCCAGGTATTCGCGGTACTGGATGCCCACGGCTTCGCTGCGCGCCTCGATCCAGGCCGGCAACTGGGCCAGCGTCGGCGGCAGGTCGGCTGGGATGTCCTGCACGGCGGCGATCTGCTCGCGCAGGTAGGCTTCGCCGGCGCGCGCATTGTTCAGCGGATCGGCGTAGAGAGCGAAGTAGAGCTCGCGGGCACGTTCCTGGCCGGCTGCGCGCGTCTGCGCCTGGCGTGGAACGGCTACGGCATTGTCGAGCGATGGCATCATAAACTTTTGTTCACAATCTTGTTGAATGATTATTGGAATTATCCGGGCTGGGCCATGCAACGGGGATCGGCACGCGCGCCCAGTGAATGTAAGACAAGCCTTACAAAAGTAATAAAATGTTATTGGAACGCGGGTCAAACCCGTGTCAATCAGGTATCGCCGAGACAAATACCCAGTTCGCGCGCGGTGGCGACGGTATCGCTGTCGATGGAGACGCTGCGGGTGCGGCCGGCCACCTCTGCGAGGGGCACCAGTTCGATCGCCTGCGGGCCGAGCGCGACCATGACGCCTTGCCGGCCCGCCGCCAGCGCACGCACGGCCGCCGCGCCGAAACGGGCTGCGATCACGCGGTCGAAGCTCGAGGGACTGCCCCCGCGCAGCAGGTGGCCGAGCACGACGCTGCGGCACTCCTTGCCGCTTGCCGCCAGCCGGGATTCCAGGTGCGCGCCGATACCGCCCAGGCGCTCGGCATGCCCGTCCGCCGCCGCCGCCTTGACGCTGCGTTCGCCACCCAGCTCCTGCGCCCCTTCGGCCGCGACCACGATTGCGTGATGATGGCCGCCGGCGTCGCGGCGCGCGATCGCTTCCAGGATGGGTTCGATCCGGTAAGGAATCTCGGGCAGCAGGATCGCGTGGGCGCCGCCTGCGATGCCGGCATGCAGGGCGATCCAGCCGGCGTAGCGTCCCATCACCTCGACCACCATCACCCGGTGCTGGCTGTGCGCCGTCGTGTGCAGGCGGTCGATGCACTCGGCGGCGAAGCCGACGGCGGTATCGAAACCGAAGGTGAAGAAGGTGCGGTCGAGGTCGTTGTCGATGGTTTTCGGAACGCCGACCACGCGCAGGCCGTGCAGGTGCAGCGCCTGGGCGATGCCCATCGAGCCGTCGCCGCCGACGATGACCAGTGCATCCAGGCCGCGCGCACGGCACAGGTCGACAACTTCGCGCGTGCGGTCACGCTCGACGGGCGCGCCTTCGGCGTCGACTCCCGGATAGTGCAAGGGATTGCCGCGGTTGGTACTGCCGAGGATGGTACCGCCCAGGTGGCCGATCGATTGCACGTCCAGACCGTGCAGGCGCACGACCGGTTCGCCGGCGCAGGTCTCGGGCGCGAGCAGGCCGTTGAAGCCGTCGCGGATGCCGTGGCATTCCCAGCCGCGCCGCTCGGCCGCCAGTACGACGGCGCGGATCACGCCGTTCAGGCCGGGCGCGTCGCCGCCGCCGGTCAGTACGCCGATCCGTCGTATTCTCGCCACCTCCTGTGCGCTCATCCTTCCTCCCGCCGGTCTGTCGTTCGAGCATGATGCGGTCGCGCGGAACCTGGTGGCGCACGGATGCGGGCGCGATGCCAACGTTATCGTCGAACCAAGGTACGCCAGCCGGCGACACGACCAAGCCTTACCCTGGACCGCCATCGGAGGTAGCATGGTGGCGACGATGCGCAAACCCGGGAGACGCTCATGAACGAGTCCGAGGTATTGATCGTCGGCGCCGGCCCGAGCGGGCTGGTGCTGGCGCTGTGGCTGCATGCATTCGGCGTCAAGCTGCGCATTGTCGATGCCGCCAGCGGTCCCGGCACGACCTCGCGCGCGCTGGCCGTGCAGGCACGCACGCTCGAGCTCTACCGCCAGCTCGACCTGGCCCAGCCCGTGGTGGACGCCGGCCACCCCATCGAGTTTTTCAATCTCTGGGCCGAAGGCGAGCACCGCGCACGGATCCCGCTGGGCGCGATCGGCGCCGGGCTGACGCCCTACCCCTTTTTCTTCATCTACCCGCAGGACCGCCACGAGCGGCTGCTGGTGGACCGGCTGGCGGCGGCCGGCATCGAGGTCGAACGGAACCTGAGCCTGACGGGTTTCGAGGACCGTGGCGGCCACGTCGAAGCGACCCTGGTCGACGCGGCCGGGACCGAGCAACGCTGCGCCGCGCAATGGCTGGTCGGCTGCGATGGCGCACGCTCGAAGGTGCGCGACATCATGGACGTCGGTTTTCCCGGCGGTACCTACCGGCAGGTCTTCTATGTGGCCGACATCGAGGGCGACAGTCCCGCCCTGAACGGCGAGCTCAACCTCGACCTGGACGAATCGGACCTGCTGGCCGTGTTCGCCACGGCGCCGAGCGGCCGCGGCCGCCTGGTCGGCACCGTGCGCGAGGACCGGGCCGAGCACGCGGACAAGCTGCAGTTTTCCGACGTCAGCCAGCGCGCGATCGACAACCTGATGATCAGCGTGCGCATGGTGAACTGGTTCTCGACCTACCGGGTGCACCACCGCGTCGCCGATCACTTCCGGCGCGGACGCGCCTTTCTCGTCGGCGACGCCGGCCACATCCATAGCCCGGCCGGCGGTCAAGGCATGAACACCGGCATCGGCGACGCGATCAACCTTGCGTGGAAGCTGGCCGCCGTGGTGCACAGCCAGGCGCCCGGGGAGCTGCTCGACAGTTACGAGGCCGAGCGCCTGCCTTTCGCCCAGCGCCTGGTGCACACGACCGACCGCGCCTTCAGCTTCCTCACGGCCGACGGTCCCGTGGCCGAGATCGTCCGCACCGGCATCGTCCCACGCATCATGCCGCTGGTCGCCAGGCTGCCGGGCGCACGCGAATTCCTGTTCCGCACCATCTCGCAGACCCTGGTGCATTACCGGACCGCGCCGCTCAACACAGGCAGTGCCGGCAAGGTGCACGGCGGCGACCGCCTGCCGTGGGTGCGTTTCGATGGCGGCGACAACTTCGAACCGCTGCCGGTGCCCGGCTGGCAGGTCCACGTGTACGGCCAGGCGCGGCCCGACGTCGCGACCTGGTGCGCCCTGCACGGAATCACGCTGCGCCAGTTCGAGTGGCACCCCGGCTGCGCCGAGGCCGGCCTGGCCGAGCACGCCGTCTACCTGCTCAGGCCCGACAGCTATGTCGGGCTGGCGGCCGGCAGTCCGTCGATCCCGGTGCTGGACGACTACCTGCGCGCGAACGCCCTGCGCCTGTGACGTCCGGACACAGGATTTTATGTAGGGCAAAGCTGCGCCGCCTCAGCCGGTTTGGCGCGATATTGGTGTCATGCCAGCGTCAACCACACCAGGAGAACCATGGAACTCACCGTCAACAACAGCACCACCGCCGCCACTCTCGTCACCGTCTTCGGCGAATTGCAGAACGGGCGCTATGTCGCCAAGGTCATGCCGGAAACCGACGTGCCTTATACGCCTTATTTCGAGAACGAACTGGATCAGGTGATCGTCTACATTTCGCCGGACGAGGAACAGTTGCAGGCCATCCTGCAAGCCCTGAACGAGCGCCGACTGCCGTTCGGCGACCTGCAGAACTACGGCGCGGCGGGCGGCGGGACCTCGGTCATTCCGGTCTGATCCCGGCCGCTTTCAGTTGCGGGACCGGGGCTGGCTACGGGCGTTGCGCCCGCCGCGCTGCGGCGTCTCCGCTGCCGCGGTGCGCGTGACCAGCACCGAGGCAATTCTCCGGTCCTCGACCGCGGCCACCTCGAAGCGCAGGTCGTCGACCACGACCTGTTCACCGACCGTGGGCAATGTACCCAGGCGCTCGAGCAGGAAGCCGGCCAGCGAGCTGTAGTCGTCGCTCTCGCTCACCAGCGTATCGACGCCCAGCTCGCGCTCGACGTCGTGCAGGTCGGCCGCGCCATCGATGCGCCAGCGGTCCGGGCCCTGGCGCAGCACGGCCGGCTGCTCGTCCTCGTCGGGAAATTCGCCGGCGATCGCTTCCAGGATGTCGATCGGCGTCACCAGGCCCTGCAGGGTGCCGTACTCGTCGGCGATCAGCACCAGCTGGCCATGCGAGCGCTTCAGGGTATCCATCACCTTCAGCACGTCGCCGGTCTCGGGAATGATGATCGGCGTGCGCACGTGGGCCGGGTCGATGCGCCCGCCCAGCGCCAGGTCGGCCATCAGGTCGCGCGCGCGCACCACGCCGATGATCTCGTCGAGCTGGCCCTTGCAGACCGGGAAGAAACTGTGCGGCGTTTCCATGATCTGGCCGCGGATCACGTCGGCCGGGGCGTCGATGTCGATCCAGGAAATGTCGGCGCGGTTGGTCATGATCGAGCGGATCGAGCGCTGCGACAGGCTCAGCACCCCGCTCACCATGTGGCGCTCGGCCGGCTCGAAGGCTTCCTCGGCGCTGGCTGCGAGCGGCGTGGCGTCGGCGCCCGGCGCCGGCGCGCTCGATCCCCCCAGCATGCGCAGGATGGCGTCGGCGGTGCGCTCGCGCAGCGGCACCCGGCTTTCCTCCTTCGCCAGGTTGCGCGAGGCCAGCTGGTTCAGGGCCTCGATCGCCACCGAGAAGCCGATCGCCGCATACAGGTAGCTCTTCGGAATGTGGAAGCCGAAGCCTTCGGCGATCAGCGACAGGCCGATCATCAGGAGGAAGCTCAGGCACAGCACGACCACGGTCGGATGCGCATTCACGAAGCGGGTCAGGGTTTTCGAGGCGAACAGCATCACGCCCATCGCCACCACGACCGCCGCCATCATCACCCACAGCTCGTCGACCATGCCGACCGCGGTGATCACGGAATCGAGCGAGAACACGGCGTCGAGCGCGATGATCTGGGCCACGACCACGGTGAAGCTGGCGTATTCGACGGGCCCGCTATGCTGCGCCGTCTTGCCTTCGACGCGCTCGTGCAGCTCCATGGTCGCCTTGAACAGCAGGAACAGGCCGCCCAGCAGCAGGATCAGGTCGCGCCCGGACAGCGCCATGCTGCCGACCGAGAACAGCGGTTCGGTCAACGAGACGATCCAGGAAATCATGGTCAGCAGGCCGACCCGCATCAGCATCGCCAGCGAGAGGCCCAGCAGGCGCGCGCGGTCGCGCTGCTCGGGCGGCAGCTTTTCCGCGAGGATGGCGATGAAGATCAGGTTGTCGATGCCGAGCACGATCTCGAGCACGACCAGGGTCGAGAACCCTATCCAGATGTTCGGATCGGCCATCCATTCCATGTTTCGCTTCTCCCGCGCCAGTCTCCGTAGGGTGGACGGCTCTGCCGTCCACGCGGTGATCGTTATCGGCTCCGATTGCGTGCCCGCTGATCTCGCAGCGTACCGCGTGGGCACGGAGTGCCCACCCTACGAAAAACTGCTCAGCATCAAACGTACGCCGGCAGCTTCGGCAACAGCTTGTCGAGCGTGACCGGATAGTCGCGCACGCGCACACCGGTCGCGTTGTAGATGGCGTTCGCCACCGCCGCCGCCACGCCGCAGATGCCGAGCTCGCCCACGCCCTTGGCCTTCATCGGCGAACTCATCGGGTCGGTTTCGTCCAGGAACACCACCTCCTGGTGCGGGATGTCGCCGTGCACCGGCACCTCGTAGCCGGCCAGGTCGTGATTCACGAAGAAGCCGATGCGCTTGTCGACCACCAGGTGCTCCATCAGCGCCGCGCCCACGCCCATCGTCATGGCGCCGATTACCTGGCTGCGCGCCGACTTCGGGTTGAGGATGCGTCCGGCCGCGCACACCGCCAGCATGCGCCGCACGCGCACTTCGCCAGTGGCCGAATCGACCGCCACCTCGACGAAGTGCGAGCCGAAAGTCGACTGCTGCGTCTTCTTCTCGAGGTCGCCGTATTCCATCATGTCCTCGGCCGTGATCTCGCCGTCGCGTGCCAGTTGGGCCAGCGGCACCGAGCGGGTACCGAGACGGACCGCCCCGTCGGCGAACTCGCTGGTCGCGGGATCGAGTCCGGCCTTGGCCGCCAACATCTCGCGCAGCTTGACGCAGGCCGCATACACGCCGGCCGTGGACGAGTTGCCGCCCCACTGGCCGCCCGAACCGGACGAGACCGGGAAAGCCGAGTCGCCCAGGCGCACCGCGACCTTCTCGATCGGCAAGCCCATCATCTCGGCCGCCGTCTGGGCGATGATGGTGT
The DNA here is from genome assembly GCF_004798585.1 of Massilia sp. Mn16-1_5. GTDB lineage: Bacteria > Pseudomonadota > Gammaproteobacteria > Burkholderiales > Burkholderiaceae_D > Telluria. The sequence continues at coordinate 224,319 of NZ_PPXQ01000001.1, read as the reverse complement.
AGCTGCCGGTGCCGATGTCGGTCATGTCGGTTTCGACCGTGACGTTGCCGTTCTTCTCGAGGCGCACGCGGGCGGCCGACTTCATGTTCATGTTGTTGCGGAAGGCCGAGGCCACGCCCATGCCGATCAGCCAGCGTCCTTCCCGGCGCTTGCCCGGTTCGGGGTTGCGGTTCTTCCAGCCGAAGCGCTCGGCGCCCTGGCGCATGCATTCGACGAAACGGCGCTGCGAGAACTTGCGCGCGCGGTTTTCCGGGTCCACCGTCGTGTCATTGATGATGCGGAAGGTGACCGGATCCATCTTCAGCTTTTCCGCCATCTCGTCGATCGCGATTTCGAGCGCCATCATGCCGGGCGCCTCGCCGGGTGCGCGCATCGCATTCGCTTCCGGCAGGTCGAGGGTGGCCAGCTTCAGCTGGGTGAAGCGGTTCGGCCCGGCGTACAGCAGGCGGGTCTGCTGGACCGCCGTTTCCGGCTGGCCGCCCGGCAGGTCGCCGGAGGTGCTTTCATGGGCGATCGCCGTGATGCGGCCCTCGCGCGTGGCGCCGATGCGGATCCGCTGGATAGTCGCCGGACGGTGCGTGGTGTTGTTCATCATGATGGCGCGCTGCAGCGCCACCTTGACGGGACGCCCGGCCGCGCGTGCGCCCAGGGCCGCCATCAGCGCCTCCGACCGCAGGAACAGCTTGCCGCCGAAACCGCCGCCGATGAAGGGCGAGACCAGGCGCACGTTTTCCTTGGGGATGCCGAGCGTCTTGGCCATGTCCTCGCGGCTCCAGTTGATCATCTGGTTGGCCGTCCAGACCGTGAGCTTGTCTCCCTCCCACACGGCGAGCGAAGCGTGCGGCTCCATCATCGCATGCGACTGGTCGGGCGTCGTGTAGGTCGCGTCCAGCTTCACCGGGGCGCTGGAAAACGCCGAGGCGAAGTCGCCCGCTTTCGTCTCCGGCTTTTCTTCCTTCTTCGGCAGTTTGGCGCTGTTCTTCGCCTGCTTCAGGTCGTACTCGCCCTTGGCCTTGACGTATTCGACCTTGACCAGGCTCGAGGCGGCGCGGGCCTGCTCGAAGGTCTCGGCCACGACAACCGCCACGGCCTGGTGGTAGTGCTGCACCTCGGGGCCGGCCAGCAGGCGCGCGGTGTTGTACTTGCCCTTGCCGATCTTGCCGGCGTTCTCGTAGGTGACGACGGCCAGCACGCCGGGCGCACGCTTCGCGGCGGCCGTGTCGATCGAGGCGATGCGGCCCTTGGCGACAGCCGAGCCGATGATGTAGCCGTAGGCCGGATTGGGCGCCGCGGCGTGCTGCTCGTAGGCATAGGGCGCGGTGCCGGTGGTTTTATACGGGCCGTCGATGCGGTCCAGCGGTTTGCCGACGACCTTCAGCTGGTCGATCGGATTGGTGGTGGCGGGCGTATCGAATTTCATGTCCTTAGCCTTTCTTCGCGTCGACCAGCACCGATTCCAGCGTGCGCCGGACCAGCGGAACCTTGTAGGCGTTTTCGCTCGTCGTTCTCGCCCCGGCCAGCAGGGTGTCGACGGTGGCGCCCGCGCCGCGCGGCATGGCCGCATCGGCCGCCGGCACGCGCCAGGGTTTATGGGCCACACCGCCGAGGGCGACGCGGCCGCTGCCGTCAGGTTGCACCACCGCCGCCACCGATACCAGGGCGAAGGCATAGGACGCGCGGTCGCGCACCTTGCGGTAGAAGTGTTTGCCGCCCAGCGGCCGCGGCAGCACCACGCTCGTGATCAGTTCGCCGGACTGTAGGGTGTTCTCGATGTGCGGGGTAGTTCCCGGCAGCCGGTAGAAATCGGCGATCGGGATCACGCGCGTGCTGCCGTTGGCGCGCACCGTCTCGACGCCGGCGTCCAGCAGTTGCATGGCCACCGCCATGTCGCTCGGGTGGGTGGCGATGCAGGCCTCGCTCTGGCCGACGATGGCATGGTTGCGCGTATAGCCGCCGATCGCCGAACAGCCGCTGCCCGGCACCCGCTTGTTGCACGGCAGGTTGGTGTCGTAAAAGTAGGGGCAGCGGGTGCGTTGCAGCAGGTTGCCGGCCGTGGTCGCCTTGTTGCGCAGCTGGGCCGAGGCCCCGGCCAGCAGGGCGCGCGCCAGCACGCCGTAGTCGCGGCGCACGCGCGGATCGGCGGCCAGGTCGGTATTCCTCACCAGGGCGCCGACGCGCAGGCCGCCGCCGTCGACCGGTTCGATGCGGTCGAGCTTCAGGCCGTTGACGTCGATCAGGTGCGGCGGCGCCTCGATTTCGAGTTTCATCAGGTCGAGCAGGTTGGTGCCGCCGGCGATGAAGCGCGAGCCGGGATGTCGCTCGGCGGCGGCCGCGGCTTCGGCCGGGGTGCGCGCCTTTTCGTAGGTGAAGGCCTTCATGCTTTCATCCCTCCCACCTCGGTAATCGCGTCGAGGATGTTCGAGTACGCCCCGCAGCGGCAGATATTGCCGCTCATGCGTTCGCGGATCTCGTCCACGCTGAGCAGGGGCTTGACGTTGAGATCGGCGCTGACGTGGCTGGGGACACCCTGGCGGATCTCGTCCAGGGTCGCCACGGCCGAACAGATCTGGCCCGGCGTGCAGTAGCCGCACTGGTAGCCGTCGTGCTTGACGAAGGCGGCCTGCATCGGGTGCAGCTTCTCGGGCGTGCCCAGGCCCTCGATGGTGGTGACCTCGTCGCCGTCGTGCATGATCGCCAGCGACAGGCAGGAATTGATGCGGCGGCCGTTGACGATCACCGTGCAGGCGCCGCACTGGCCCTGGTCGCAGCCTTTCTTGGTGCCCGACAGTTTTATATGCTCGCGCAGGGCGTCGAGCAGGCTGGTGCGGGTGTCGAGGGTGAGTTCGCGCCGCTGGCCGTTCACGCGCAGCGTGGTTTTCGCCATCGTCGGCGGCGGCGTCATTGCCTGGGGCGCCGCTGCCCCGGTGGCCTGGGCCACCGCCGCGCCGGGAATGGCGGCGCTGGTCGCAGCCGCGGCGCCGGTGATGAGCAAGTCGCGCCGCGACAGCTTCATGTCGCTCAAGTCGTCCATATCAATAAAGCCTTCCGAACTGGTGGGCGCCGGGGCGGCCCGCGTGGTTAGTCTCCAGCCGGCACCTATCAAGGCCGACTGTGCATTCGGCTTATGATAAAGACATTCTCGATAGCAGGCGGCACGGTTGACCGGGAACCATTTCTCCTTTTCCGGGCGCCGCGGCGAGGTGCGCGGATGCACCTGGATGGTGCATACCCGCATCGCGCCTGCACTGCCGGGCAGCGAATGTGCGCGGGCCCGTCCGGCACGGTATGATGCCGGTTTCGCCGGGCCGGTCGAGCACGCGCATCGCTCCACCAGGCCCTTCTCCATCCGCCGCACAGCCCGGAAACCAGCATGAACGCACCCTCCCCGCACGACCTGGACTACAAACGCAGGCGCGAGTTCACCGGGCTGTTCGAGGAAGCCCCGATCTTCATGGCCCTGCTGCATGGTCCGCAGCACGAGTTCGAGTTCATCAATCCGGGCTACCGGCGCCTGATCGGCCACCGCGACGTCGTCGGCCGGCCCATGGCCGAGGTGCTGCAGGACGTCGCCGCCCAGGGCTATGTCGCCATGCTCGACGAGGTCTACCGCACGGGCGTGCCGATCACCGCCGCCAGCGCCAAGTACGGCATGCAGGTGGTCCCTGGCGGCCCCGTCAGCGAACGCTACATCGACTTCGTGCTGCAGCCGGTGCGCGACGCGGCCGGCGCCATCGACGGCATTTTCATCCTCGGCACCGACGTCACCGACCGCGTGCTGAACGAGATCCGGCGCGACGCCCTGATCCGCATGACCGACCTGGTGCGCGACGCCGCCAACGCCCAGGACATCGTCGACGGCGCCTGCCGCATCCTCGGCGAGACCCTGGGCGCGAGCCGGGTCGGATTCGCCACCGCCGGCGCGGGCGACTCGGTGCGGCTGAGCGGCAACTGGCAGCTGCCCGGCGCCGCCGTGCTGCCCGAGAACATCGACCTGCGCGCCTTCGGCGACTTCATCGACGACCTGAAGGCCGGCACGCCGGTTGCCATCGGCGACGTCGCGCTCGACCCGCGCACGGCGCATGCCGCTTCGGCCCTGGCCGCACTCGACTCCTGCGCCTTCGTCGACCTGCCGGTGCTGGAAGACGGCCGGCTGGTGGCGCTGGTCTACGTCAACAGCGCGCGCCCGCGGGGCTGGAGCGCGGACGACATCAACCTGGTGCGCGAAGTGGCCGAGCGTACCCGCACCGCGAGCGAACGCCTGCGCAACGCCGGCGCGCTGGCCGCCAGCGAAGCGATGTTCCGCTCGATCGCCAACGCCATGCCGCAGATGGTCTGGTCGACCCTGCCGGACGGCTTCCACGATTACTACAACGAGCGCTGGTACGATTTCACGGGAACCCATCCGGGCGAGACCGACGGCGAGCGCTGGGCCGGCATGTTCCATCCCGAGGACCGCGAGGAAGCCTGGGCGCGCTGGTCGCGCAGCCTGGCCACCGGCGAAACCTACGAGGTGCAGTACCGCCTGCGCCACCGCTCCGGCGCCTACCGCTGGGTGCTCGGACGCGCGCTGCCGGTACGCGACGAGTCCGGCGCCATCATCCGCTGGATGGGCACCTGCACCGACATCCACGACCAGAAGATGGCCGAGAACGCGCTGCGCCAGGCTAACCAGCGCAAGGACGAGTTCCTGGCGATGCTGGCCCACGAACTGCGCAACCCGCTGGCGCCGATCAGCACGGCGGCCCAGGTGATGCGCCTGCGCTACGGCGACGCCGAATACGTCAAGCGCGCCAGCGACATCATCGGGCGCCAGGTGCGCCACATGACCGACCTGGTGGACGACCTGCTGGACGTCTCGCGCGTCACGCGCGGACAGGTGCAGATGGAACGCGAACCGGTCGACCTCAAGACCGTCGTCAACAATGCCGTCGAGCAGGCGCGTCCGCTGATCGAGGCGCGCCACCACGACCTGTTCATGCACCTGGCGGCCGACACCGCCTGGGTCAGCGGCGACCGCACGCGCCTGACCCAGGCCGTGTCGAACCTGCTCAACAACGCGGCCAAGTACACCCAGCAGCACGGCCGCATCGAGCTCGACCTGCGCATCCTGGACGGCTGGGCTACCCTGGCCGTGCGCGACAACGGCAGCGGCATCGCCCCCGGCCTGCTGCCGCACGTGTTCGAGCTCTTCACCCAGGGCGAGCGCACGCCGGACCGGGCCCAGGGTGGACTGGGGCTGGGCCTGGCGCTGGTGCAGAGCATCGCCGCCCACCATGGCGGCACGGTCGAAGCCGAGAGCGGCGGCGCCGGCAAGGGCAGCTGTTTTACCTTGCGGCTGCCGACCATCGAGGCGCCGGCCCTGCACGCCGCGGGCGACGGCCAGGCCAGGGACGCGGAGCAGCCGTCCACGCCGCGCCGCATCGTGATCGTCGACGACAACCGCGACGCCGGCGCCTCGCTGGCGGCGGCGCTGGAAGCGCGCGGCCACTGCATCGCCCTGTTCGACGGCGCCCAGGCCCTGCTCGACGCCCGCGACCTGGGACCGGTGGACGCCTACATCCTCGACATCGGCCTGCCCGGCATCGACGGCTACCAGCTGGCGCGCCGCCTGCGCCAGGACGGTCCCTGCCCGGAGTCCCTCCTGATCGCCCTCACCGGCTATGGCCAGGCGCACGATTTCACGCTGTCGAAGGCGGCCGGTTTCGATCATCACCTGGTCAAGCCGGCCGACCTCGGGCAGCTCGAACGGATCCTCCACGAGGGTGCGGACAGGATTGTCCGCTGAACGAGGGCTGCGGCCGGGGTAGAATCACGGTTTTGCCCGAGGCCCGTCCATGACCAAACAAGCCCCGCCCGCCCTGGCTCCGCAATCAGGCCCGGACCTGATCCTCGGCCTGGACGACCGTCCTCGTCCCCTGATCGGCATCCTGGCCGCGCTGCAGCACCTGCTGGCGATCATCGTCCCGATCGTCACGCCGGGACTCCTGATTTGCCAGGCGCTGGGCGTGCCGGCACGCGATACGAACCTGATCGTCTCGATGTCGCTGGTCATTTCCGGCATCGCCACCTTCGTGCAGTGCCGCCGCTTCGGTCCCCTGGGCGCGGGCCTGCTGATCGTGCAGGGCACCAGCTTCAACTTCGTCGGTCCCCTGATCGCCGGCGGCAGCCTGATGGTGAAGCAGGGCACGCCGGTGGAAGCCGTGATGGCCGCGATCTTCGGCGTCGTGGTCGCCGGTTCCTTCGTCGAGATGGGCGTCTCACGCGTCCTGCCTTTCGTGAAGCGCATGATCACGCCGCTGGTAACCGGCATCGTGGTGCTGATGATCGGCCTCACCCTGATCAAGGTCGGACTGATCAGCATGGGCGGCGGCTTCGCGGCCATGCAGAACGGGACCTTCGCGAATGGCGAAAACCTGCTGCTCTCCGGCGTAGTGCTGGCCCTGATCGTCGCCATCAACCGCGTACCCGTCGTCTGGATGCGCAGTTGCGCCATCGTCATCGCGCTGGCAGTGGGCTATGCGCTGGCTGCATCGATGGGCCGGCTCGACTTCACCGGCATGCACGAAGCGCCCCTGTTCCAGGTGCCGCGCCCCCTGCACTTCGGTCTCGATTTTTCCTGGTCGCTGTTCATCCCCATGATCGTGATCTACCTCGTGACCTCGCTGGAAGCCATCGGCGACGTCACCGCCACGAGCAAGATCTCGCGCCAGCCGGTCGAAGGCCCGCTCTGGATGGGGCGCATCAAGGGCGGCGTGCTGCTGAACGGTGCCAACAGCCTGCTGGCCGGCGTGTTCAACACCTTCCCCAGCTCGATCTTCGCCCAGAACAATGGCGTGATCCAGCTGACCGGCATCGCCAGCCGCCACATCGGCGTCTGGATCGCGCTGATGCTGGTCGTGCTCGGCCTGTTCCCGGCCGTGGCCGGCGTGATCCAGGCGGTCCCGGAACCGGTGCTGGGCGGCGCAGCGATGGTGATGTTCGGGGCGGTGGCCGCCGCCGGCATCAACATCCTGGCAAGCGTCCAGCTCGACCGCCGCGCCCTGCTGATCATCGCCGTCTCGCTGGCGCTCGGCCTGGGCGTGTCGCAGGTGCCCGAGTTCCTGGCCCACATGCCGCCGGCCCTGCGCAACGTCCTCGAATCGGGCGTGGCGACCGGCGGCATCTGCGCCGTGCTGCTGAACTGGTTCCTGCCGGCGAGCCATGAAGGCCAGGGCGAGCACGCCTGAACCGTCCGCGCACCTAGTTGCTGAGGGCAAGCACGCCGTCCACCGGCGACATGCCTCCGGCTCCGCCGGCTCCTGCGGCGCCTGCCATTGCCGCCGCCATCTTCGCGCCGGCCCTGGTCGTCCCGGCGCTGTCGTAGTCCAGGACCTCGGCGCCGGTCGCGTCGACGTGGCTGATGCGCACCCGCATCCCGTCGCGTCCGCCGCGCGCGTTGTCGCCGTCGGCCGCATCCAGCTGGAAGCGGTAGCCGGCGCGGCCGTTGTAGCGGCCCGTGCCTTCCAGGCGCAGCGTGGCGCCCGCAAGCGCCGTCACCGCCACGCTGTCGCTGCGAAAGCCGAACGGTCCGTGCAGCACCAGCGCCGCGCTCCCGGCCGCATTCCCGGCCGCCTTGCGCGCTGCCTCGGTGTCGCCCAGCGGCGCCCACAGCGTGAAGCGCAGCGGCTGCGAACGGCCGGCGCCGGCCGCACCGGCTGCAGCCAGCTTGCCGCGCCCGCTGAGCGCCGCCAGGCCCGGCTCGTTCACCAGGATCTCGCGCCGCGCTTCCGTGGTCCGTCCGCCCGAGTCCGTTACGCGCAGCACAACGGTGCGCGCGCCCGGTGCGCAGAAGCGGTGCTGCAGGACGACCTCGCCCTTGCCATACGCTTCGCGCACGAGCGGCGCAGGCGAGGCGCAGCCGTCGGCCCAATCCACCGTGGCCGTGTGCACCTGGCCCGGCGCATTGTCGATGAAGCCGAGACTGACCCGCAGTTCCTGGCCGACGGTTACGCTGTCGGGCAAGCCGGTGAACGGACCGAGCACCGGCGCATCGGTGCCTTTGCTTCCCGGGCGCAGCATGACCAGGCCGGCGTTCGACAAGGCGAGGATGGTGCCGGCGTCGTTGATGGCGACGGCGTGCGAGAGCAGCAGCCCGGCCGGGATGCGCTGCAGGCGGGCGTTCAGGTCGGTGGGCGCATCGGCCCCGCGCCACAGGGTCGCGCGCCAGCCGCTTGGGCGCCGCACGCCGCCCACGATCTCGCTGCGGTTGTTGATGTCGAAGACGTCGGATTCGAGCGCCCCCGCGCGCGGCAGCGGCACCAGGCCGCGGGCACGCGACCATTGGTAGGCGGTCGAGCCGGCCGCCGTCGCGGTGTCGCCGACGGCCTCGCCGCGGTCGTTCAGGTCGGCCACCGTACGGGAACCGGCGTTGCGGGTACCGATCGGCACCATCCCGCTTGCGCGGCTCCAGAAGAAGCCGGCGTCGTTCGCGTCGCCCGCGTCGTAGGAGGTGCCGGCCGCCTCGCCGCGCTCGTTGACAAAGGCCGTGCCGGCGATGCTCCCGCCCAGGGTGCCGAGGTCCGTCAGCCGGCCGCGCGCATCCCACAGCGTGGCGCGCTGGATCCCGCTGCCGTCATCGGCATAGCCGCCGGACACGCCCGTATTGGCGATGGCGCGTACCGCGGACACCCCCAGAGGCAGTGGGCCGAGCGGCGTCATGGCGCCGCCCGGCTCGAAGCGCACCGCGCGCTGGATGCCCGAGGCCTCGGTCATGTCGCCGACAACCTGGTCCTGGTCGTTGATGCCCCAGACCCGGCTCGGCACGTTCGGCAAGGCGCGCATGCCGCGCCCCGGGCTCCAGGTGAACTCGTAGAAACGCCGGAACGGCCCTGCGCCTTCGCTGGTTTCGCCGGTAACCACGCCGCGGTTGTTCAGTCCGGCGATGGAGGTATCCCCGGGCACGCCGAAGGGCACGACGCGGTTGCCGTCGAAGAAGCCGCTGGTTCCGAGCACGAAGGAGCCGACCGCCGCCTGTCCGCTTTCGTTGAGGTAGGCGATCGCCCCTTCCGGGTCGAGGTTGATCACGCTGTACACGGGAGGGATCGCCGGAGCCGCCGCCGCGCCGCCGGCAAGGGCCAGGAGCGGGAACAGGCCAGTCAGGATGTTGTTGCGCAGTGCAGGTTTGCAGTGTGCGCGCTTGGTAGTCGAATGCAGTTTCATGAGGCTCGCCGATCATGATGAGGGTTCGATGCCTGGCACGGTCCGCTGCACGCACAGCGCGTAACCGACCAGGTCCGGGAACCACTCTAGAGCCAAGAACTGAACAACTCCAGACCCCGCCTCAAAATGCTCCGGCTGGGTACGCTATTTGATACGGAACGGATTTACAGCGGGAAACGAAGCGCCGCAATTCGAGCCTGCGGGAAAGAATTGCTCAGCTAACCGGGACCGGAACCGGCGTAGGTAAAGGCTTTCCAGCAAAATGCGCTTCCAGGTTGGAAGCCGCCAGCATACCCATCGCGGTGCGGGTCTCGACCGTGAAACTGCCGACGTGCGGGGTCAGGACAACATTGTCCAGTTCGCGCAGCGCGACCGGCACGCGCGGCTCGTCGGCGAACACATCCAGTGCCGCCGCGCCCAGGCGGCCTTCCTGCAAGGCCGCGATCAGGGCAGCTTCGTCGACCAGCGAACCGCGGGCGATGTTGACCAGGGTGCCTTCCGGGCCAAGCGCGTCGAGCACGCCCGCGTCGATCATCGCGCGCGTGGCGGCGCCGCCCGGCGCGCAGACGATCAGGTAATCGCTCTCGCGCGCCAGGTCGGGCAGCGACGCACTGCGCGGATAGGGGCTATCGGCCGTACTGCGCTGGAAGTAGCGGATCGCCATCCCGAAGCTTTCCAGGCGCGTGGCGACGGCGCGGCCGATGCGCCCCAGGCCCACGATGCCGGCCACCTTGCCGCGCAGGCTGCGCGCCGGCTGCAAGGGCTTCTTCGCTTCCCAGCTGCCGGCCCGTACGTGGCGGTCGAGCTGCGGCAGGCGCCGGCTGCTCGCGAGCAGCAGCGCGACCGCGAGGTCGGCCACGTCCTCGGTCAGGACGTCGGGCGTGTTGGTGACGTGGATGCCGCGCGGCGCCAGCGCATCGAAAGCGACCGCATCGACGCCGACGCCGTGCACGGCGACGATCTCGAGATGCGGCAGCTGGCTTGCCAGCGCGCCGTCGATGCCGGTGACGCCGGTGGTGAACACCCCGCGCACGTTTGGCGCGATACGGTCGATGAAGGCCGCCCGTTCGGCCGGCGCGACAGCCGCCATCCGGTGGCAGACGAATCCGCGCTCGAGCACTTCGTCGACTTCAGGGACCCAACCGGATCCCAACAACAGTATTTCTGGACGCACTCGCCACTCCCGGCCTTGTCAAACGGACAGTATATGCCAGTCTAGTCGAGCCCGCGCCACCAGGCCTCGCCCGCATGCGGCTTCCGGATGGACAGCGGCTCGCCGATGCGCGGCGTGGCCAGCGCCAGGCCGCGCGCCGTGGCCAGCACGCTGATGCGCTCGAGCGGTTCCTGCCAGCGGTGCAGCGCCAGGTCGAAGCTGCCGTTATGGATCGGCACCAGCCAGGCGCCCTGCAGGTCGAGCGCGGCCTGCAGGGTCTGCTCGGGCTGCATGTGCACGTCCGGCCATTGCTTGTCGTAGGCGCCGGTTTCGACCAGGGCGAGGTCAAACGGACCGAAGCGTTCGCCGATGGCCTTGAAGCCGTCGAAGTAGCCGCTGTCGCCGCTGAAGAAGACGCGCAGCGTGTCGCCGGCGATCACCCAGGATGCCCACAGCGTCGCATTGCGGTCGTTCAGGCCACGGCCGGAAAAGTGGCGCGCCGGGGTGGCGACGAAGCGCACGCCGCCGATGCTGCGTTCCTGCCACCAGTCGAGCTGCTGGACCTTGGCGGCGGCGAGGCCCCAGGACACCAGCCGGTCGCCCACGCCCAGCGGGGCGAGGAAGGTTTCGGTCTTCTCCGCCAGGGCCAGGATGCTGGCGTGGTCGAGGTGGTCGTAATGGTCGTGCGAGAGGATCACGGCCTTGAGCGGCGGCAACTCGGAGATCGCGATCGGCAATTCCGAGAAGCGTTCCGGACCGGCCCACTGCACGGGAGAGGCGCGTTTCGAAAACACGGGATCAGTGAGGTAGAAGCCGCCATCGAGCTTCAGCAGGACGGTCGAATGGCCCAGGCGCCACAGCGTGTTGTCGGGCGCGTCGAGCAGCAGCTGGCGGCTCATTGCGCGCACCGGAATCGGCTGCGCCGGCCTCGTGCCCGCCGGCTTGTCGAACATGAAGTTCCACCACAGGCGCGCCTGTTCGCCGAGCGTGAATTCGTGGACGGGCGTGGCGTTGACGAAGCCGCCGTCGCGGAACTGCGGCGATGCGTGCGTGGTGCGCGCCGGTGCGAAAGCGCAGGCGCCGACCAGGGCGACAGTAATGAAGATCAAGGCGATGACGAGGATGCGCATGGATGGGCAATCGGGTTGGGACCGGCCATCTTACCCGGATTTGCCTATCCCGGCCGAGCCCGGCATTGCTGATCCTTATGAATGCGATTCATGAATCAGGCGCTAGAATAAGAAGATTCCTTCATGAAAGCACTGAACCATGGCGCGCGACAACATCAACGACATCCTGGTCTTCCTCGCCGTGGCGCGTGAGCGCAGCTTCACCCGCGCCGCCGCCAAGCTCGGCATGACGCAATCGGCCCTCAGCCACACGGTGCGCACGCTGGAAGCGCGGCTCGGCGTGCGCTTGCTGACCCGTACCACGCGCAGCGTCTCGCCGACCGAGGCCGGCGAGCGCCTGCTGCAGAACGTGGCGCCGCGCCTGGAAGAGATCGAGGCCGAGATCGCCGCCGTCAGCGACCTGGGCGACAAGCCCTCGGGCACCGTGCGCATCACGGCGATCGACCACGTGATCGACGACGTGCTGTGGCCGCGCATCGCGCCCCTGCTGCCGCAGTACCCGGACCTGCACGTGGAATTCAGCGCCGACTACCGCATCGTCGACATCGCGGCCGAACGCTACGACATCGGGGTGCGCTACGGCGACCAGGTCGACAAGGACATGATCGCCGTGCGCCTGACGCCCGACGTGCGCATGCGCATCGTCGGCGCACCCGCTTATTTCGCGCGTCGTCCGGTGCCGGCATCGGTGGCCGACCTCATGAAGCACAACTGCATCAACCTGCGACTGGCCAGCAGCGGCGGCATCTATGCCTGGGAACTGAAGCACGAGGGCCAGGCCATGGAAGTGCGCGTGCGCGGCCAGGCCGTGTTCTCGACCGCCAACCACCTCCTGCGAGCCGCGCTCGACGGCGCCGGCCTCGCTTTCCTGCCCGAGGAGATGGTCGGCGAACACGTGCGCGCCGGGCGCCTGCAGAGCGTGATGGAAGACTGGTGCCCGCTGTGGCCGGGCCTGCACGCCTATTACCCGAGCCGGCGCCATTCCTCGCGCGCGCTGGCGCTGGTGATCGACGCGATCCGCCACAAGGGCTGAAGCCTATTTGCCGTACTGTTCGTCGCTGACCTTTTCCATCCACTCGACGGCTTTGCCGTTTTCAAGCTCCTGACTGGCGATATGGGTCATGGCCGTGGTGGGCGAGGCGCCATGCCAATGCTTGACGCCGGGCGGCGTCCAGATCACGTCGCCGGGCCGGATTTCCTCGACCTTGCCGCCCCAGCGCTGCACGCGGCCGACGCCGGCGGTGACGATCAGGGTCTGGCCCAGCGGATGGCTGTGCCAGGCCGAGCGCGCGCCCGGCTCGAAGGTGACGTAGGCGGCGCTGCCGCGCGACGGTGCCTGCGGCCCGTACAGCGGATCCACCCGGACCGCGCCGGTGAAGTTGGCGGCGGGACCGCGGCTCGAGGCTTGCGCCCCGTTGCGCGTGATGACGAGGTCGGCGGCGGGCGCCTGGGCATCGGCGGCGCCGGCGGCGCACAGCGCCAGCGCGGACAGGAGGACACGGTGCATGCGGGTTCCTTTCAAAACCCTACTCTAGCGTGCCGCCCCTGCCGCGATAAGACCGTCCGGATGACTAGCCCTTATGAACGCGGCTCATGAATCTACACGCGCCGCCGGCGCAGCGCAGCCAGGCCGGCCGCCCCCAGTCCGAACAGGGCCACGCTGCCGGGTTCGGGCACCTCGGCCAGGAAGCCGCGGATCTCGCCGGCCGGGAAGTCCACCGTGTGAATGTTCAGGTAGGCGCGGCCCGCGGCCAAACCGGCCAGGAAGGCCGACTGCGCACTCTCCACGGTGCCGCCGTTGTTGGTGACGAAGGCGGGGTTGTAGGTGGCCAGGTTCAGCAGGTCGAAGGTTTCGGTGTAGCTGCCGGAGGTGACTCCCAGCGGGAAGGCCGGAAAGGTCGGCAGCGACGTGGCCACGCCCACTGCACCGACGCCCGGCACCGCCGTGCAGCAATGGATGTGCGAAGCCGTGGTCGGCGCCAGCAGGCCGCTGAAGGTGGCGTTCACCGTCATCGTCCCCGCCACGTCGTCGATCACCACGTTTGCCTGTCCGGTCGCGGGCGAGGCATTCGGCGTCGCTTCGTTTGCGCCGTTCAGGGTCGTCGTGTAGCGGATGAGCCCGGCATGGGCCGCACTCGTGCAGAGCAGAAGCAGCGAACTCGTCAGACAAAGAGCAAGACGTTTCATGACTGATCCTCCAAAGTGGGTGTGCTACCCGATCAGCATAAAACGTGCCCGGCAGCTGCTGCGGGGCATGGATGGCGCCGGCAAGAACCAGGTGTAAATACTATCGACATACCGGATTTTCCAGGAGTCAGCAGCTGCTGCCGCATGCCATTTTTTCGCGCTCGGGCGCGTGACGATGTTCCCTGCTTGGCGTAGAGTTGCAGGTACGGAGCCACCCTTCTTCATCGCGAAAGGAGCCAACATGTACAAGACGATCGTGGTGCATGTCGACGACAGCGCCGCCATGGCCTCGCGCCTGCAGGCCGCAGCGCAGCTGGCCAGCCTGCACGATGCCCATCTGGTCGGCGCCGCGGCGACCGGCACGTCCTGGTCCTCGTATGCCCTGCTGGTCGGTTCGATGGCGGTCGCGCCGGTCGACGAATTCGATGCGATGTGCGTCGAGGCGCGCAAGAGCCTGCGCCATTTCGCGGAAAGCGCGCGCCGGCTCGGCGTCGAATCGATCGAGGAGCGGATGACGGAAGACGAGCACCGGCGCTCGCTGCTGATGCAGTCGCGCTATGCCGACCTGGTCGTGACCAGCCTCGACACGGGCGCGCGCGACATGGTGCGCGGCCTGCCGCAATACGTGGCCCTGCACGGCGCCCGCCCGCTGCTGGCGGTGCCGCCCGCCTATGCCGGCAAGCCGATCACGGAACGCATCGTGGCCGGCTGGGACGGCAGCCTGCAGGCAATCCGCGCGCTCCAGGCGGCCTTGCCGCTGCTGGTGCGCGCCCGGAGCGTGCAGCTGGCCCTGATCAACCCAGACCGCGAATCGGGCCTGCACGGCGACGAGCCCGGCGCCGACATGGCCTTGTATCTCGCGCGCCATGGGGTGCCGGTCGAGGTGGTGCTGGAAAAGACGCAGGCCGCGCCGGGCCAGGCGCTGGCCGACATGGCGCACGATGCCGGCGCCGGCCTGATCGTGTCCGGCGCCTTCGGGCACAGCCGCTACCGCGAACTGGTGCTGGGCGGGGTCACGCGCTACCTGCTCGAGCGCAGTCCCTTGCCGGTCCTGCTGGCGCACTGAGCGTGGGAAGCCCGCGCGCGTCCGCGGCGGCGGCTGCGCGCGGGGTGGACCGTGGGCGGCGGCGACGCATCCTCCGGCGCCGGAGCAGCGTCCGTCGTGGCCGCCGAGGATGTGCGCATCCCGAAGGCGATACTGGCCAGGACACCGAGCGTTCCCAGCGTTGCAAGCAAAGCGTCGAACATGCCGTCTCTCCGGAGGAGTGGGCCAGGCCAATGGCCTGGCCCACGGGTGCACCGGGCTCTCCGAGCCCACGCGTGAATGTTACACCGAGTTGGCTTCGTTTCAAGAAGGACAGCGCCAGCACGATGCCGGCGTCACCCTGGGCACGGCGTGCCCAGGCTACGGAAGCTTGTCCGTGTTCTTCTTGGCGTCGATCAGTCCGGCCAGCAGGGCATCGCGCGCGGGCGCCAGCGCGGCGCCGTCGCGTCCTTCCAGCGCGGCCGCCACGCCCTCGGTCAACTGCTGCTTCAGCTCCTCGGTGATGCGCGGGGTGCCGAGATCGTCCCACCAGCTTTCGATCGGCGCGCCCAGGTGGTCGAGCATGTGGCGGATGCCGCCCTCGCCGCCGCCCAGGTGCATGTTGAGGAAAGGTCCCATCAGCGCCCAGCGCAGGCCCGGGCCGTAGGCGATCGCCGTGTCGACGTCGGCCACGGTGGCCACGCCCTGCTCCACCAGGTGAAAGGCTTCGCGCCAGAGCGCGGCCTGCAGGCGGTTGGCGATATGGCCCGGCACTTCCTTGCGCACGAGGATCGGGCGCTTGCCGATGGCGGCGTAGAAGGCCATGGTGCGCTCGACCGTCTCGGGCGAGGTCAAGGCGCCGCCGAGCACTTCGACCAGCGGAATCATGTGCGGCGGATTGAAGGGGTGGCCGAGCACGACGCGCTCCGGGTGCGTGCACGCCCCCTGCACCTTGCTCATCAGGAGGCCGGACGAACTCGAAGCCAGGATGACATCCGGCGGCAGCAGCACGTCCATCTCGCGGAACAGCGCCAGCTTCAGGTCTTCGCGCTCGGGACCGCTCTCCTGCACGAAGTGCACGCCTTGCAGGGCTTCTGCCAGCGAGCTGGAAAAGCGCAGGCGCTCCGGCAAGGCGCCTGCGGCCAGTCCCATCCGCGTGAGGATGGGCCAGTGCGCGCGCACTGCCTCGCGCAGCTTCGCTTCCGCGCCCGGCATCGGGTCGGTTGCGGAGACGTCGAAGCCGCGCGCCAGGAAATAGGCGGCCCAGCTGGCGCCGATGGTGCCGGTGCCGACCACGCCGATGCAGCGAATCTCGTCCATGCGCGTCTCCTTCAGGCGGACTTCTTGTTCAGACCAAGGTAGGTATCGATCACCTTCGGATCGTTTGCCAGCTGCGCCGCCGGTCCTTCCATCACGACGTCGCCGGTTTCCAGCACGTAGCCGTAGTCTGCCGCCTGCAACGCGGCGCGCGCGTTCTGCTCGACCAGCAGGATGCCGACGCCGGTCTCCTTCAGGCGCACGATGACGCGGAAGATCTCCTTGACGATCAGCGGCGCCAGGCCTAGGCTCGGCTCGTCCAGCATCAGGAGACTCGGCTTGGCCATCAGCGCGCGGCCCAGCGCCACCATCTGGCGCTCGCCGCCCGACATGGTGCCGGCCGCCTGCGTGCGCCGCTCGCGCAGGCGCGGGAACAGTTCGTACACGGATTCCAGCTGGGCCGCGTAATCCTTCTCGCGCCGTTTGTAGCGCGTATAGCTGCCCAGCAGCAGGTTGTCTTCGACGCTCATGGTGGTGAACAGGTCGCGGCTTTCCGGCACCAGGCTCATGCCTTGGCCGACGCGGCCCTCTACGGAAAAGCGGCTCACGTCCAACCCACGCAGCAGCACCGCGCCGCGCGCCGAGGCGTTCGCTACCTGCGCGCCGGCGATCGCATTCAGCATGGTCGACTTGCCGGCGCCGTTGGGGCCGATGACGGTCACGATCTGGCCTGCTTCCACTTTCACGTTCAGCCCGTGCAGGGCCTCGACCTTGCCGTAGGCGACGTGCAGGTCTTTTACTTCGAGAATCGGCGCGCTCATTATTCGATCCCTCCCAGGTAGGCTTCCAGCACGGCCGGATCCTGTTGCACCTCGCTCGGCACGCCCTGTGCGATCTTGGTACCGAATTCCATGACCACCAGGCGGTCGGTCAGGTTCATGACGAAGTCCATGTCGTGCTCCACCAGCAGGATGCTCATGCCCTCGCCCTTCAGTTTCTTCAGCAGGGTCGCCAGCGCTTCCTTTTCCTTGTAGCGCAGGCCGGCCGCCGGTTCGTCCAGCAGCAGCAGGGCCGGATCGCAGCAGAGCGCCCGCGCGATCTCGAGGATGCGCTGTTGGCCCAGGGCCAGGTTGCCGGCCTGTTCGTACAGCATGCCGCCGAGGCCCACGCGTTCCAGCTGGCGGCGCGCCTCGAACAGCAATGCGCTTTCCTCGCCGCGGTCGAGCGACAGGCTGCTGGCTACCACGCCGTGCTTCGCACGCAGGTGGGCGCCGATCGCGACGTTCTCCAGCACCGTCATCTCGGGCAGCAGGTGCACATGCTGGAAGGTGCGGCCGATGCCGAGCTGGACGATCTCGCGCGAGGGCAGCGAATCGATGCGCTGCAATGCGCCGCCGCTGCGGAAGCGGATTTCGCCCGACGTTACAGGCAGCACGCCGGTGACCAGGTTGAACATGGTCGACTTGCCGGCGCCATTCGGCCCAATCAGGCCGACGATGTCGCCGCTGTTGACGGTGAAGACCATGTCGTTGACGGCCACCAGGCCGCCGAACTGCTTGCGCGCCTTGTCGATCACCAGCAGCGGCTGGCCCGGTTCCGGCATGGCGCGGCGCGGCAGGCTGTCGGCCGCATCCGGCGCCACGGCTTCGGGACGCTGCGGCAGCCAGCGCGCGATGAAAGGCCAGATGCCGTTGCGCGCGTACTGCAGCAGGATCACCATCAGGATGCCGAAGACGATGATCTCGAAGTTGCCGTTCGAGCCGAGCAGGCCCGGCAGGATGCTTTGCAGCTGGTCCTTCAGCACGGTGAGGACAAACGCGCCCAGGATCGCGCCCCACAGGTAGCCGGCGCCGCCGATCACGGCCATGAACAGGTACTCGATGCCCGAGTTCAGGCCGAAGGGCGACGGGTTCACGGCGCGCTGCAGGTGGGCGTAGAGCCAGCCCGAGACGCACGCCAGCAAGGCGGCGATCACGAAGATGCGGATCTTCATGGCCGCCGTGTTCACGCCCATGGCTTCGGCCATCAGGCCGCCACCCTTGAGGGCGCGGATCGCGCGGCCCGAGCGCGAGTTGAGCAGGTTGCGCAGCAAGGCGATGGAGACCAGCAGGATCGCCCAGATCAGGAAGAACATGCTGTTGCCGGAACCGAGATCGAGGCCGAACAGGCTCAGTGCCGGAATGCCGGCCAGGCCGTCGTACTTGCCGAGGAATTCCATGTTCCCGAACAGGTAGTACAGCGACAGGCCCCAGGCGATGGTCCCGAGCGGCAGGTAGTGGCCGGACAGGCGCAGCATGATCGCGCCGATGAACAGCGCCGACGCGGCCGTGACGGCCAGGCCGATGACCAGTCCCAGCCAGGGAGACAGGCCATGCGCGGTCGAGAGATAAGCCGTGGCGTAGGCGCCGAGGCCGACAAAGGCGGCCTGGCCGAAGGAAGTGAGGCCGCCGACGCCGGTCAGCAGCACCAGGCCGAGGGCGACGATGGCGTAAAGGCCGATGTAGTTGGCCAGCGTGACCCAGTAGGCGGGCAGCGGCAGCAGGCCGAACACGAGGGCCGCGATGGCCAGGATGGTCAATGGTCCGATTTTACGCATCATGCCTCCTCCTCGTCGACCTGGGGATGGGCAATC
The DNA here is from genome assembly GCF_004798585.1 of Massilia sp. Mn16-1_5. Taxonomy (GTDB): domain Bacteria; phylum Pseudomonadota; class Gammaproteobacteria; order Burkholderiales; family Burkholderiaceae_D; genus Telluria. The sequence goes on along the minus strand of NZ_PPXQ01000001.1, from coordinate 205,738 downwards.
GAGCGCCATACGAGCACTGGAATAATCAGGGTAAAGACGATGACCTCCTTCAGGGCGCTCGCGTAGAACGAGGAATAGGCTTCCAGCAGTCCGACCAGCAGCGCGCCGCCGGCCGCCAGCGGATAGCTGGCCAGGCCGCCGATAATGGCGCCGACAAAGCCCTTCAGGCCCATCAGGAAGCCGCTGTCGTAATAGATGGTGGTGATCGGCGCGATCAGCACGCCGCACAGGGTGCCGATCGAGGAAGCCAGCAGGAAGGCCAGGCGCCCTGCCTGCACGGTGCCGATGCCGACCAGGCGCGCGCCGCGGCGATTCACGGCGGTCGCACGCAGGGCCTTGCCCGACAGGGTACGATCGAAATACAGGTAGAGCGCGCCGATCAGCAGCAAGGCGGTCGCGATCACGACGATGCTCTGGCCGGAGATGGTGAGCGTGCCGACGTTGATGGCGGCGTCGCTGAAGGCCGTCGTGCGCGAACCTTCCGCGCCGAAGATGTAGAGGCCCACGCCCAGCAGCACCATGTGCACGGCCACCGACACGATCAGCAGCACCAGCACCGTGCTCTCGGCCAGCGGCTGGAAGGCCAGGCGGTAGACCATCGGACCCATTGGCGCGACGATGGCGAAGGTCAGCAGCAGCTGGGCGATCATCGGCCAGCTTGCGCCTTCGGCGGAACGCGCGACGAAGACGACGACGAGCGGGAACAGTACGAACTTGGCGAAGCTCGTGGCAAGCACGCGGCCGCGGTCGACCTGTCCGGCGGCGGCCCGCAGCGTGGTCCAGGCTTCGCGCAGGAAGGTTGCGACGCCGAGCACCAGTAGCAAGGCCGCGCTCTGCGGCACCTTACCGCTTTGCAGCGCCGCCATGGTCAGGGCGCCGAAGGCGAGGAATTCGCCGAGGGGAATGAAGATCACGCGCGTGATCGAGAACACCAGTACCAGTGCCAGTGCAAGGAGCACGTACACGGCTCCGCTGGCGATGCCGTCCTGGGTGAGGATGGCGAAAATCGTTAAATCCATACCGCTGCCTGGGGCTTGCCGATGGTGCCCGCGGCCTGGCGTGTCTCCTCGCCGGTCCGCGCATCGCGTCCGCCCGTGTGGCCCTCCTTGTCGTTAAATTTAATAAGGCCCGTAAGCGCTTGTTCAGCCACCGTGGATAAATGATATTCTAAAACTGTTGAGGAACCGACATTTTTTCTACTCTCTCAGCCTATACTATGGCGAGCCGCCTCGCCGCGGCGACTTTTTCACGATAATCAGGAGACAGGCATGACCCGCATTCCCCGCCTCACCATCATCGGCCACAGCATCCTCGCCCTCGCCGCCCTCGGTGCTTCCTTCAGCGCACACGCGCAGATCAAGGTCGGCGTTTCGATCTCGACCACCGGCCCGGCCGCCTCGCTCGGCATCCCGGAAAAGAACACCTTCGGCCTGCTGCCGACCGAGATCGCCGGCCAGAAGGTGCAGTACATCGTGCTGGACGACGCATCGGATGCGACCCAGGCCGTCAAGAATGCGCGCAAGCTGATCTCCGAGGACAAGGTCGACGTGCTGATCGGCTCCTCGATCACCCCGACCTCGCTGGCCATGCTGGAAGTGGCGGCCGAAACCGAGACGCCCCTGATCAGCATCGCCGGCGCCTCGCGCATCGTCGAACCGATGGACGCCAAGCGGCGCTGGGTCTTCAAGACCACCCAGCACGACGGCCAGATGGCCAATGCGATCGCCACCCACATGTCGAACAACGGCGTGAAGACCATGGGCTTCATCGGCTTCTCGGATGCTTACGGCGAAGGCTGGTACGGCGAGGTGGCGAAGTACATGCCGGCTCGTAAAATCAAGATCGCCGCCAACGAGCGCTTCGCCCGCACCGACACCTCGGTCACCGGCCAGGTCCTGAAACTGATGGCGGCCAATCCGGACGCGATCCTGATCGCCGGCTCCGGCACCCCGGCCGCCCTGCCGCAAAAAGCGCTGCGCGAGCGCGGCTACAAAGGCAAGATCTACCAGACCCACGGCGTGGCCAACAGCGACTTCCTGCGCGTCTGCGGCGCCGACTGCGAAGGCACCTTCGTCCCGGTCGGCCCGATGCTGGTGGCGAACCAGCTGCCGGATGCGAACCCGGTCAAGAAATCGGCCCTGGCCTACACCACCAAGTACACCGCCTCCTTCGGCAAGGACAGCGTCTCGACCTTCGGCGGCCACGCCTGGGATGCCCAGATCCTGCTGGCGGAAGCCGCGAAGACCGCGCTGCCGAAGGCCAAGCCGGGCACCAAGGAATTCCGCGCCGCCCTGCGCGACTCGCTGGAAGGCCTCAAGAACGTCCCGGCCGCGCACGGTATCTTCAACATGAGCCCGACCAACCACCAGGGCCTGGACCAGCGCTCGCAGGTGATGGTCAAGATCGAAAAAGGCGCGTGGAAGTACGTGCCGTAAATCGACTACGTGCGGTGATCGAAACGTAGCCCGGGCACTGCCCGGGAAGAAAGCGTGGCCTCGATGGCCACGCTTTTTTTACGCCGACGCCATCCGCCCCCTGTCGGCCAAAAACGACATCGCGCGTCACAAACGCGCACACGCTTCCCGTCCGCCCACAGACCTTTTAAAATTTTGGAATGCGCAAAAAAGTTCTTCTCGTCGACGACCAGGTACTCGACCTCGCCCTGACCCGCCAGGCCCTCAAAGACTGCAGCATCGAACACGACATCGTCTCCGCCGGCGACGGCTTCGAAGGCCTGACGCAATTGCGGTCCAGGGAATTCGACGTCGTCGTCCTCGACCTCAAGATGCCGAAAGTCGACGGCTTCGAAGTCCTCAGCGAGATCCGCCTGCAGCCGACCCTGGCGAAGACGCCCGTCATCGTCCTGTCGAATTCCGACCTGCTGTCCGACCGCATGCGCGCAGACGCACTGGGTGCGGTCGAATACGTCCATAAATCGCTCGATTATGCGGATTTCAAGCACAAGCTGCAGACGGCGCTCGGCCGCCACGGGTTCTGCTGAGCGTTCCGCTACGACCGTCTCAGCCTGCGCCGTCCACCACGACGCGATCACGCCCGCCACGCTTGGCTGCATACAGCGCCTTGTCCGCCGCCTCGATCAGCAGCGCCGGCTCGTGTAAGCCATCCTTGCTGAAGCTGGCTACGCCGATGCTGAGCGTGACGTGATCCTTGACCGCCGCCGGCGCATGCGCCAGCCGGCGCTTGGCGACATCGAGACGAATCGTCTCGGCCACGCCGGCCGCCTGCTCCGCCGTCGTATCCGGCAGGATCGCGGCGAACTCTTCTCCGCCGTAGCGCGCGGCGACGTCGGCCGGGCGTTTCAGCATGCCGGCCAGGGCCTGCGCCACCGTGATCAGGCAGGTGTCGCCCTGCTGGTGGCCGAAGTGGTCGTTGTAGGCCTTGAAGGAATCGATATCCATCAGCAGCAGCGACAGCGGGCCGCCATTGCGCTGGGCGCGGCGCAGTTCGCGGTCGAGGGTCATGTCGAAGTAGCGGCGGTTGTGGATGCCGGTCAGGCCGTCCACGTAAGAACGAGCGCGCAGCGATTCGGCGTGTTCGAGCAACTGGCGCTCGCGGTCGATGGTGCCGCTGACGTCGCGGATCTCGATCATGCACAGCGTCGCGCCTCCTTCGCGCAGCGGCGAAACGGTCACCGCCTGCTCGATGCGGGCGCCGTCGAAGTTGCCGGCCTCGCGCAGCGGGAACGGCGAGCGTTCCAGGCCTTGCGCGACGGTTTTCGCATTGCCGTCAACCAGCGCCGCCAGCACCGCCGCCTCCACGCGCGAGCCGCGCAGCTCGGGAAAGACCGTGAACAGCGACTGCCCGCACACGCGCGCCGAAGAACGGCCCGAGCGCGTCGTCATCCAGCGGTTCCACAAGACGATGTGGTGTTCGTCGTCGAGGACGACGACGCCGCAGTCGAGCAGGTTCAGGGCGCCGGCGGCGAGGTCGAGAGAGGAGTCGGTCGAGATCATCCCGACAGTGTACCGTTATTGCACGAATGCAAAAAGGCCGCCGGGGTCAGCCGGCGGCCTTTTTTTACTGCCGAAGCGGGACGGCTTACACGCCGACCATCGACACCGCCTTGGTGTTCAGGTAGGCCTCCATCGCCTCCGGACCGCCTTCGGTGCCGTAGCCCGAATCCTTGATGCCGCCGAAGGGCAGCTCGGCGCTCGGGGTGGCCGGCTGGTTAATCCACAGCATGCCGACTTCGACGCGGTTCATCAGCTGGTGCGCGTTCCTGATCGAGCGCGTGAAGGCATAGCCGGCCAGGCCGTACGGCAGGCGGTTCGCTTCATTGATCGCGTCGTCGAGGCTGTCGAAACCGCGGATCGCGGCGACCGGACCGAAAGGCTCGTCGTTGAACACGCTCGCTTCCAGCGGCACGTCGGCCAGGATGGTCGGCGCGAAGAAGTTGCCGGCGTCGCCGACGCGCGCACCGCCGAAGGCGAGTTTGGCGCCCTTGGCCTGCGCGTCTTCGACGACCTTGGCCATGGCGGTGAGACGGCGCGCATTGGCCAGCGGACCGAGGGTGGTGCCCTCTTCCAGGCCGTTGCCCAGCTTGATGCGCTCGGCGTGGGCGACGAAGGCGCGGGTGAATTCTTCCTTGACCGCGTTGTGCACCAGGAAGCGGGTCGGCGAGATGCAGACCTGGCCGGCATTGCGGAACTTGGCGCCGCCGGCCGCTTTCACGGCCAGCGCCACGTCGGCATCCTCCGCGACGATCACCGGCGCGTGGCCGCCCAGCTCCATCGTCACGCGCTTCATGTGGGCGCCGGCCAGGGCGGCCAGCTGCTTGCCGACCGGAGTCGAGCCGGTGAAGGTGACCTTGCGGATGACCGGGTGCGGGATCAGGTAGCTCGAGATCTCGGCCGGATCGCCGAACACCAGGCCGACCACGCCCGGCGGAATGCCGGCGTCGACGAAGCACTGCAGCAGCGCCGCCGGCGAGGCCGGGGTCTCTTCGGGCGCCTTGCACAGGAAGGAGCAGCCGGTGCCGAGCGCCGCGCCGAGTTTACGGACGATCTGGTTGATCGGGAAGTTCCAGGGCGTGAAGGCCGCGACCGGGCCGACGGGCTCCTTCAGCACCAGCTGCTGGGCAGCGGGATTGCGCGAAGGGACGATGCGGCCGTACACGCGCATGCCTTCGGCGGCGAACCAGTCGATGATGTCGGCGCCGGCGAGCGTTTCACCCTTGGCTTCGACCAGCGGCTTGCCCTGCTCTTGCGTCAGCAGGCGCGCGATGTCGCCGGCGCGTTCGCGCAGCAGCTGCGCGGCGCGGCGCATGATGGCGGCGCGCTCGAAGGCGGGCACGGCGCGCCAGGTCTCGAAGCCCTGCTGGGCGGCGGCGAGCGCGCGGTCCAGGTCGGCGACCGAGGCGTGGGCCACGGTGCCGATCTGCTGGCCCGTCGCCGGGTTCACGACGGGGATGGTCTTGCCGCCGCTGGCTTCCTGCCATTCGTTGGCGATCAGCAGGCGGGTATCGGGATAGCTGGACGTCGTCATGTTCATCAGGTCCTGTGTTTGGTTGAGAACATGATCATACTCCCTGCGCGCCCGCCGTGCAGGTGCTTCCTCAGTTATACCGGCCGTGGATGCCGCCCAGGCTGTAGCGGCCCGCCCCCAGCAGCGCCACCGCCAGCGCGCCGGCCAGGTACATGCCCTGCAGTTCGAGCGCCCAGCCGCCGGTCTGGCCCATGGTGAAGAACTGGCTGGTGTGGGCCAGCAGCAGCGCCACGACCATGTTGATGGCCACGATGAGCGCCGCCGGACGGGTGAACACGCCGACCAGGATCAGGAGCGGCGCGATCACTTCGCCGACGTAGACGCCGTAGGCGAAGATCGACGGCAGGCCGGCCTTTTCCACCATGCCGACGATGGGACCGATACCGCCCATCAGCTTGGAGACGCCGTGGAACAGGATCAGGATCGCGAGGACGGCGCGCAGCAGCAGCTTGCCGCTGTCGTCGTGGGTGGCGAGGGTTTGGGCGGTCGTGGTTTGCATGATGAATCCTCTTGGTTAAGTACGTCGTTGTGGATCAGTTGAAGGCGTAGGCGTCCATCGCCAGCACGCCGTGTTCGAAACTCGCATGCAGCCGGGTCGCATGCGCGCCCTCGCCGCCGGCGCCCAGCGCGACGAACAGGGGCAACAGGTGTTCGTCGGTCGGATGGTTCTCGGCCGCGAACGGGGCGGCCTTGCGGTAGTCGAGCAAGGCGGCGCGGTCGTCGGCCTCGATGCGGTCCTTCATCCAGGCGGCGAAGTCGCTGACCCAGGCCGGGGCCGGCGCATCGACCGCCTGGCCGCGGAATTCGTACAGGTTGTGGGTCAGCGAGCCCGATGCGAACACCAGCACCCCTTCCTTGCGCAGTTCCGCCAGCGCGCGTCCCATCTTTTCGTGCTCGGCCGGGCCGGCGCCGCGCACGATCGAGACCTGAGCGACGGGGATGTCCGCCTCGGGATACATCAGGCGCAGCGGCACCCAGGCGCCGTGGTCGAGGCCGCGCGTGCTGCTGCGGCCGACCACGATGCCGGCCGCTTCGAGCAGCCTGGCGGCGCGTTCGGCGGCCTCGGGCGCGCCGGGCGCCGGATACTGCATCTCGAACAGGGCGCGCGGGAAGCCGCCGAAGTCGTGGATGGTGTCGGGTTGCGTCGCGAGGCTGACGGCGGGACCGTGCAGCGTCTCCCAGTGGGCGGAAACGACGAGGATGGCTTTCGGGCGCGGCAGTGTCCGGCCGAGGCTTTCCAGGAAGCGGCGCGCAGGACTGTCCTGCAGGGCCAGCATGGGCGAGCCGTGGGAGACGAAGATGGCGGGAAGCGTGGTCATGGTCCTTACCTCTTTCAGTAGCATGGCATCCATCTTAATTGGATCGGCATGCGAGATAAATACATCGTTTTGGACAACACTGTCTCACTACGAGCAACAATCAATCCCAGGCCGGCTTGGCGAAGGCCTCCACCATGAAATCCACCAGCAGGCGCAGCTTCGGCGCGACGAAGCGCCGCGAGGGGTAGACCACATAGATCCCCAGTTCGCGCGAGCGGTAGCCCGCCATGGTCTCGACCAGCGTGCCCGCCGCCAGGTCGGGGCCGACGATAAAGCTCGGCTGCAGGATCAGGCCCTGGTCCTGCAAGGCGGCGGCGCGGCAGGTGTCGCCGCTGTTCGTGCGGACCCGTGGTTGCACCTTGACGGACTGCTCTTCGCCTCCCGGCCCGGTGAAGCTCCAGTTCTCGCCGCTTGAAAACAGGCTGTATGAGATCACGTCGTGGGCCGGCAGGTCGGACGGTTGCACTGGCTCCCCGCGCCGCTTCAGGTAGCCCGGCGAAGCGCACAGCACCAGGCGCGTGGAGGCAAGCCGGCGGCTGATCAGGGTGGACGCGGGCAGCTGGCCGATGCGCACGGCGCAATCGAAGCCCTCCTCGACCAGGTCGACCACGCGGTCGGACAAGGTGATGTCGAGCAGGAGCTTCGGATGGCGCGCCAGGAAGGCCGGCCACAGTCCTGCGAGATGCATCAGGCCGAAGCTGACCGGCACGTTCAGTTTCAGCAGCCCGGCCGCTTCGCCGCTGCGCGCGGTGATCTCGGCCTCGGCTTCCAGCAGGTTGGCCAGCAGTTCGCGGCAGCGCGCGTGAAAAATCTCGCCTTCCGTGGTCGGCGACAGCTTGCGCGTGGTCCGGTGCAGCAGGCGTACCCCGAGCCGCTCCTCGAGCTCGGCCACGTGGCGCGAGACGGCCGCCTTCGACATGCCGAGCACCTCGGCGGCGCCCGTGAAACTGCCGGCATCGACGACGTTGCTGAACACCTGCATTTCAAGGAAGCGATCCATTGTTGTGGTGTGAGGAACAATGAAGGCGATTCTACGCTTTTTGTATCCACAGACAAAAAGATGTAAAGACAGGCATGCGGTGCGCATACGGAGGGCTATACTGCGGAATCGGCTTCGCCCACATGGACCGGGCAGTGGCGAGCCGCTGCGCCACTCAGTCCAGGGGGAGAGCATGCGCGCACGCATCGGGATGGCCTTGACGATACTGGCGGCGCTGGCAGTGGTGGCGCTGCCGCCCTGGCTCGCGCTGCAGGAAGCGCGGCGCCAGGCCTACACGGCCGAATCCGAGCAGGTGCGGCGCTACGCGGCGGATGTGCTGCGCCGTACCGACGGCACCGCGCAGCAGATCGACGCCGCCTTCCGCCAGCTCAAGCAGTCCGGCTTCGCCCCGTGCTCCGCCGAATCATTGGACCTGATGCGCCAGATCGATCTCGGTTCGAGCTACCTGCAGGCCGTCGGCTACGTGCGCGACGGCAGCGTCGTCTGCTCGTCGATGGGCGGCGCGCCACTGGCCTTGGGCCCGCCTGGCTTTCGCACCGCGGCCGGCGTCACCATCTACCAAGACATTCCCCTCAGCCGGCCGGGCCAGCTACCCTTGATGGCGGTGGGACGCGACGACCAGGTCGCCCTGATCCACCGCGACCTGCCGATCGACGTCTGGACCGACGTGCCCGGCGTCGCGCTGGGTGCGCTGCACGTCGGCGGCCTGGGCCAACCGATCGCCCGCGGGCCGGTCAACCCGGCCTGGCTGCAACGGCTTGACAAGGGTTTCGAGGCGCGTTTCAGCGATGGGCACTTCGTCGTGTCGGTGCTCCGTTCGCACAAGACGCAATTCGTCGCCGTCGCCGCCGTCCCGCTGGCGGAGCTGGACCGGCGCGCCGCCGCCATCGCGAAGCGCCTGGTGCCGGCCGCCCTGGTAGCCGGCCTGGTGATGGCGCTGGCGATCCTGCTGCTGGCGCGGCGCCAGCTGTCGATGGAAGCAGCCCTCCGGAGCGCGTTGCGCCGCGACGAATTCTTCCTGTGCTTCCAGCCCATCGTCAGGCTGCAGACCGGCGAATGGGTCGGCGCCGAAGCCCTGCTGCGCTGGCGCCGCGCCGACGGCACCCTGGTCGGACCCGACCTCTTCATCCCGGTGGCCGAAGAAGCGAAGCTGATCACCAGGATCACGGAACGGGTGCTGCGCCTGGTTGCCCACGAGGCCGGCCATTTCCTGGCGGTGCACCCGGACTTCCACATCGCCCTCAACCTGTCGGCCGACGACCTGCATTCATGCGCGATCGTCGAGCGCCTGTGCGCCATGCTGAAGGAGTGCGGCGCCCAGCCCGCAAACCTGATCGTCGAGATCACCGAGCGCGGCTTCCTCAACCTGAGCTCCGCGCGCGAGGTGATCGGCAGCTTGCGCGAGCGCGGCATCGAAGTCGCGATCGACGACTTCGGCACCGGCTACTCGAGCCTGTCCTACCTCGAGTCGCTCGACCTCGACTTCCTCAAGATCGACCGCTCCTTCATCGAGGCGATCGGCACCGGCGCCCCGATCAGCCTCGTGGTCGGCCACATCATCGCGATGGCGCGCTCGATGGGCCTGCGCATGATCGCCGAGGGCATCGAAAGCGAAGCGCAGTCCGCTTTCCTGCGCGAACGCGGGGTCGAGTACGCGCAGGGCTTCCTGTTCGGGCGGCCCATGTCCTTCGCCGAACTGGTGCAGCGCTTCAAGGACCGCGAGCACGCCGCCCTGGTGCGGCAGGCGCGCGCCGGGGCCGACGCCTAGACGTTCAGCCTTCCTGCCTGATACCGGACGCCGCCAGCGCGGTCATGTTGACGATGCGGCGCACGGTCGCGCTCGGGCTCAGGATGTGCACCGGCTTGGCCGCGCCCAGCAGGATCGGGCCGACGGTGACGCCCTTGCCGGCCGCCACCTTGAGCACATTGAACAGGATGTTGGCCGCATCCAGCGAAGGCGCGACGAGCAGGTTGGCGCTGCCGGCGAAGGCATTGTCGATCGCATACAGTTCGCGGATGTCTTCCGACAGCGCGGCGTCGCCGTGGACCTCGCCGATCACCGCCAGCTCGGGCGCCTCCTGCGCCAGCAGGGCGCGCGCCTCGCGCATGCGGCGTGCCGACGGCCGTTCCGACGAACCCTGCGAGGAGTGAGAGAGCAGCGCCACTTTCGGCTCGAGGCCGAACTGGCGCAGTTCGCCGGCCGCCATGCGCGCGATCGCCGCCAGCTCACGGCTACTGGGCTGGTCGTTGACGTAGGTATCGGCGATGAACAGGGTCAGCTTGTCGAGCACCAGCGCGTTCATGGCCGCCATCACCTCGGCCCCGGGCGCGAGACCGATCTCGCTCTGCACGTGGCGCAGGTGGCTGTCGTAGCCGCCCTGCATGCCGCAGATCAGCGCGTCGACCTCGCCGTTGTTCAGCATGCGCGTGCCCTGCAGGGTGGTGTCGCCCTCGGCTTCGACGAGTTCGTAGTCGACGCCCTGCTTGAGGCGCAGGCCGGCTTCGCGCACGGCGCGCTCGATGGCCGCGCCCTCCCCGATCAGCACCGGTTTGGCGAGGCCCTCGTCGACCACGGTCTGCACCGCGCGCAGCACGCGCGTCTCGGCGCCTTCGGCATAGGCCACGCGGCGGCCGTTGGCCTTGGCCTTGGCGAACACCGGCTTCATGAAGAAGCCGGTGTGATAGATCATCTGAGCCAGCTTCTCGCGGTAGGCCGCCATGTCGGTGATCGGGCGCGCTGCCACGCCGGAACGTGCGGCGGCTTCGGCCACGCGCGGCGCGATCGCCGCCAGCAGCCGCGGATCGAAAGGCTTGGGGATGATGTAGTCGGGACCGAAGCTCAGGTCCTGCCCTTCGTAGGCCGAGGCCACGACCTCGCTCGCTTCCACCTCGGCCAGCTCGGCGATCGCGCTGACGCAGGCCAGCTTCATCTCGTCAGTGATGCGGGTCGCGCCGCAATCGAGGGCGCCGCGGAAGATGTAGGGGAAGCACAGGACGTTGTTGACCTGGTTCGGATAGTCCGAGCGGCCGGTGGCGATGATGCAGTCCGGGCGCGCCGCCTTTGCCACCTCGGGACGGATCTCCGGCTCGGGATTGGCCAGCGCCAGGATCACCGGCTGCGCGGCCATGGTTTTCACCATCTCGCCGGTGAGCACGCCGGCGGTTGAGCAGCCGAGGAAGACGTCGGCATCCTTGACGATGTCGGCCAGCGTGCGCGCATCGGTGGCTTGCGCATAGCGCGCCTTGTTCGCTTCCATGTTGGCTTCGCGCCCGACGTGGATCACGCCGCGGGAATCGGTGACGTAGATGTTCTCGCGCTTCACGCCGAGCACCACCATCATGTCGAGGCAGGCGATCGCCGCCGCGCCGGCGCCCGAGGCCACCAGCTTGATGGCGCCGATGTCCTTGCCGACCACCTTCAGCGCGTTCAGCAGCGCCGCGCTGGAAATGATCGCGGTGCCGTGCTGGTCGTCGTGGAAGACCGGGATGTTCATACGCTCGCGCAGCTGCTTCTCGATGTAGAAACACTCAGGCGCCTTGATGTCCTCGAGGTTGATGCCGCCCACCGTCGGCTCCAGCATGGCGATCGCCTCGACCAGTTTATCCGGGTCGTTCTCCGCCAGCTCCAGGTCGAACACGTCGACGCCGGCAAATTTCTTGAACAGGCAGCCCTTGCCTTCCATGACGGGCTTCGAGGCCAGCGGACCGATGTTGCCGAGGCCAAGGACGGCGGTGCCGTTCGAGATCACCGCCACCAGGTTGGCGCGCGAGGTGTACTCGGCGGCCATGGCGGGGTCGGCCGCGATCTCCTCGCAGGCGTAGGCAACCCCGGGCGAATAGGCCAGCGACAGGTCGCGCTGGTTGGACAGCGGCTTGGTGGCGACCACCTCGATCTTGCCGCGCGTCGGGCTGCGGTGGTACTCGAGGGCGTCGGCGCGCAGCTGGATGTCGTTGGTTTCGTTAAGGCTGCTTTCGGTGCTCATAATTTTTTTCGCTCAATAAAGAATCTGCATGAGGGGGGACCCGCGGATGAATCAATCGTACACGACATCTCCGCGTCTTGCCCGGCCCGGCCGATCCCGTAACGGCGCCATTCGCCGCGCATACGCCGCTCGCTGGACAGGCTTGATGCAGGCTGGAGGCGCGGCCGAAATGCTCCCTCTCCTCCCCGCTTTCCATTCAGCTCGGCGCTTGGCGGTATCGGCGCGGCGCCGCGCGATACGTCGTGGAACACCTTGCGCGAAGGACGCCATCATGCGATCAAGACTGACGAAGGCTTTAGCTGCGCCGCTCCTGGCCCTGTTGCTGGCCGCCTGCAGCGGACCGCGCCTCTCGTCGCAGGCAGCTGGCGACGGCGCCTGCTACGGCAAGGATCCTGCCGCCGAGGCGCGGGCAACCCAGGGCGTGACGGCCGCCAACCCGTCCAATCCCTATGTCGGCAAGGACGACTATGGCAACGTCGCGGTCGACGCGGGTACGGTCCTGTATTCGCTGACGCCGGGCGCGCCGCCCGGCTTCGCGGTCCTGGAAGACACGCTGCGCGAGGCCGCGGGCAGCCAGGTCCGGTATTACGCGCTGGTGCAGGTGACCCTTGAACCGGGCCGGGACGAACACGGCCAGCCGCGCAGCCTGCGCGACAAGGTGCGCGCCTTCCACGTCCTCGAGCGGCTGTGCGCCGCGCGCGGCACGGCGCTGGCCAATCCCCAGTTCGGCAGCGGCGGCGGCATCCAGTTTTATGTGTCGCCGAACGACAGGACCAAACTGCGCCCGGCCGACATCGCCCCGATCTCGCGCTGGTCTCCGCCCGCACCTCGATAGGCCGGCGCGGCCCATGCGGCTTGCATGCATTTCTGTCGGAATTGCTTACATCCGTTTCGCGCGGGCATCTAGAGCTTCATGCAGCCCGACGGCTTGCGCCTGCTGGCAACGCCAGTCCGCGGACTGGACGAGAACTATTTCTCCCTGGCTGACGGTGCGCGCCTGTCCCCGAGCACCCGTATCGAGCTGGGCCTCACGAATACCAGCACGATCAGCTACCCGTATGGCAGCCTTGGAAACGAAGTCGCCTGCCAGTTCGCCGGCTTCACGGGCCCAGGCTGCGGCATCGGCGCGGTGCGCCGCAAGCGCGCCTGACGCGCAGGCGCGCTATCGGTTTCAGGCGGCGGCCGGCCCCTGCACCCGGCGCGCCAGGCCACTCACGGTGGCCAGCGCCGCGCCGGACGTTTCCCTGCCCGGCAGCAGCTCCCAGGTCGGCCCGCCATTCACCCTCAGGCCGAGTACGTCGCCGGGACGGCGGGTGGCGCGTGCCAGCCCATCAACGCCGGTGTCGGCCGCTGCCGTCGCCATGATCGCGCCGTGTTTCGCAATCTGGTCGAGCCGCTGAAACAGCGCTTCGCGGCCGGACGTTGCGGTGGCGTCGACCACCAGGTCGGCATCCTTCAGGTGATGGAAGTTGACCGTTCCCGCCAGCAGCGCCAGGCGCCGGTCCTGCGTGTCCACCCACCCCGAGCGGATCTGCGCCAGGGCGACACCCAGGGCCGCCGGGTCGGACTCGTAGAGGGTGACCGGGACATCCGCATCCAGCAGCTGGATGGCGATGGCGATACCGATGGCGCTTGCGCCGACGATGCCGACGCGGCCAATGGACCGCGCTTCAAGCCCGGTCAACGCATGCAGGTGCTGCAGTTCATGGTTCATATTACTCATCTGGATTCCTCGCTGTATCGATAAGCCGCCGATAAAAAAGGCCCGCATGCGCGGGCCCGTGGATGACCGCCGGCTTAGAACTGGTTCATCGTATTAAGCGCGCCCGAGGCCTTCAGCGCCGCTTCGCCGCTGAAGTATTCCTTGTGGTCGTCGCCGATGTCCGAGCCCGACATATTCTGGTGCTTGACGCAGGCGATGCCCTCGCGGATCTCCTTGCGCTGCACGCCCGCCACGTAGCCCAGCATGCCCTGCTCGCCGAAGTATTCCTTGGCCAGGTTGTCGGTCGAGAGCGCGGCCGTGTGGTAGGTCGGCAGCGTGATCAGGTGATGGAAGATGCCCGCTTCGCGCGCCGCGTCGGCCTGGAAGGTGCGGATGCGCTCGTCCGCTTCGCGCGCCAGTTCCGTGTCGTCGTACTCGGCGCTCATCAGCTGCGAACGCTCGTAGCGCGAGACGTCGGCGCCCTCGCCCTTCATGCTGTCGTAGACCTGCTGGCGGAAGTTCAGGGTCCAGTTGAAGGACGGGCTGTTGTTGTAGACCAGCTTGGCGTTCGGGATGACCTTGCGAATCTCCTTGACCATGCCGCCGATCTGGGCGATGTGCGGCTTCTCGGTTTCGATCCACAGCAGGTCGGCGCCGTTCTGCAGCGAGGTGATGCAGTCGAGGACGCAGCGTGCTTCGCCGGTGCCTTCGCGGAACTGGAACAGGTTGCTCGGCAGGCGCTTCGGACGCAGCAGCTGGCCGTCGCGCTTGATCACGACGTCGCCGTTGCCCAGCGCATCGGCCGACACCTCTTCGCAGTCGAGGAAGCTGTTGTACTGGTCGCCCAGGTCGCCCGGTTCGCGGGTGTAGGCGATCTGCTTGGTCAGGCCCGCGCCCAGCGAATCGGTACGGGCGACGATGATGCCGTCGTCCACGCCCAGTTCGAGGAAGGCGTAGCGCACGGCGCGGATCTTGGCCAGGAAGTCCTCGTGCGGCACGGTGACCTTGCCGTCCTGGTGCCCGCACTGCTTCTCGTCCGAGACCTGGTTCTCGATCTGGATGCAGCAGGCGCCCGCTTCGATCATCTGCTTGGCCATCAGGTAAGTCGCCTCGGCGTTACCGAAGCCGGCGTCGATGTCGGCGATGATCGGCACCACGTGGGTGACGAAGTTGTCGATCTTGTCCTGGATGGCCGCTTTGGCCGGGCCTTCGGCCGCGTCCAGCTGGCGGAACAGGCCGCCCAGCTCGCGCGCATCGGCCTGGCGCAGGAAGGTATAGAGTTCCTTGATCAGCGCGGCGACGGCAGTCTTCTCGTGCATCGACTGGTCTGGCAGCGGACCGAATTCCGAGCGCAGCGCGGCGACCATCCAGCCCGACAGGTAAAGGTAGCGGCGCTCCGTGCTCTGGAAGTGCTTCTTAATGGAGATCATCTTTTGCTGGCCGATGAAACCGTGCCAGCAGCCCAGCGACTGCGTGTACTGGGACGGGTCGGCATCGTAGGCGGCCATGTCGCGGCGCATGATCGCCGCGGTATAGCGGGCGATATCGAGGCCGGTCTGGAAGCGGTTCTGGGCACGCATGCGCGCCGCCGATTCCGGGTTGATCGCATGCCAGCCGGCTTGTTTGTCTTTCAGGGCGGTGATGGACTGGATATCGTTCTGGTACTGGGACATGATGACACTCCATTGATAGATGAATCGAAACTGCCTGATCGCCGAACGGCCTTTTGCTGCACTGCGATCGGATGAGTTCATCATAAGGCCAGGACGGCCGGAGATCTTCTGTCTTATATAAGAGTTGTAAAAACTTTTTTAAACATCAAATCAATGACTTGGCACATCCGTTTCGCGATACGGAAAGAGTTTTTGCGAAACGGGATATAGACCGGGGATTGACGAGACGCAAATTTCACGATCCGAAACAAAGTTCAGCCGTGTGAAAAATGACCGGTTTTCGGGCGCGCTGCCTATCGGCTCGCCAGGGTACGCAAGGCCACGCGCGCAGCGGCCAGGTCCCACGCGGCGGTGCCGACGCTCTTGAAGACCGCCGGACGCGCGTGGTCGACCGGCCCGCGCAGCAGCGCGCCGAGCGACTTCACCTGGGACCAGTCTACGCCGGCGCGCAGCAGGTCGCCCGCCTCATGGCGTGCGCCGGCCGGATCGTCCGCATACAGGTCGCTGCCGCGGAGAAGCGTGGCGCCCAGCTCCGCCATCTCCGGTTTGAAGGCGCCGACGCCGACCACCAGGCGCCCAACGCGCGGTGCCTCGTCGTACACCGGCTTGGTACTGGTCGTAAGCGTCACCACCGCGTCCATCACGGGGGCCGAGGCGTCGAGCGGCCGCACCTGCGCATGTTCCTCGCAAAAGCGCAGCGCGGCGTCCCTTGTTCGTCCTTGCACCCAGACCTGGGCCTGCGGATGCAGCGCCTGCAAGGCCTGCACGTGATAGCGCGCCTGGGTGCCGGTCCCGATCAGCAGCACATGGCGCGGCGCGTCCGGCAGCAGCCGGCGCATCGCGAGCAGCGTGACGGCGGCGGTACGGCGGCCCGTCACTTCCGGACCGTCGAGCACGTAGACGATCCGGCCCGTCGCCGCGTCGCAGACGGTGACGGCGCCGTGGATGGTAGGCAGGCCGCACCTGGCGTTCCCGGGGTGCACGTTGACCAGCTTGTGGATGCCGATGTCGTCCGCCGTGGCCGGCATGCTGAGCATCACGGCGCCCGCGCCCAGCGGCACCACCAGCCGCTCCGGACTGCGAATGGCGCCGGCCTCGAGCTGCGCCGCCGCGAGGGCGAGCGCCTCGACCAGTGCGGCGAAATCGAGCAAGGCGGCGGTCTGCGCGCGGTCGTGGACGAGGATGGGGTGATCAGGCTGGGACGTGGTCATGGTCTTTTCAGGGAAGCCGGGTGATCCGTCCATGATGAGCTTTTGTTGCGCATGATGCAACAAGGCGCTTGCAAAGTGCAGCGCGCCGGGGCAGGATGGCTCTGCGGTTCCCCTCACAGAATAGGAGACAAATCATGATCAAGGTAAGCGTGATGTATCCGAATGGCCCCGACGCCCGTTTCGACGATGCCTACTATCGCGAGCGGCACATGCCGATGGTGAAGCGGCTGATGGGCGAGACCTGCAAGTACTACACGGTCGAGCGCGCGCTGGCCGGCGGCACGGTGGACGCGAATGCGCCCTACATCGCGATGGGCCACCTGTTCTGCGAGTCGCTGGACGCCTTCCAGGCGGGCTTCGGCCCGCATACGAAGGAGATCATGGGCGACATTCCGAACTACACCAACCAGAAGCCCGTCGTCCAGATCAGCGAGATACTGGTCGACGCGCCCTGAGCGCATCTCCGACCCGGCGCGGGAAGTCACGCTTGCCGTGCCGGGTTTCCAACCAGTCTTTCTCCCAGCGCCCGCAGCAGCGCGGCGCCATCTCCGCTCCAGGCGCTGCCGTGCATGCAGGCCAGGGTCGTCGGCGCTTCGCCCGCCAGGTGTTCGATCAACTGCATGGTGTTGGTCGAATGCGAAAAATAGTCCATGGGCTGGCGGAAGGCCTCGCTGTTTTCCAGGATGTCCTGGGTGGTCAGCGCGGCCGCGCCGGTACCGCCCTGGGTGAACAGGTCGCCGCAGAACAGGGTCCGGCTCAGGGTATCCATCAGGAAGCCGGTTTCCCAGCCATGCGGCAGGTGCGGCGCATCGAGCCATTTCACCGCGCGGCGGCCCAGACTCAGTGCGGCGCCGTCGGCCAGCGCAAGCGCCGGCCGGTCGGCCACGTCGTTTACCGACACCATCGCCGCCACCCGGCTGCACAAGGGCACCGCATGCGGCGCCACCGCCAGCCATTCGTTCAGCGATCCGCACTCGTCCGCCTCGAAGTGGGACAAGGCGAGAAAGCGCAGGTGCTCGGCCGGCATCACGTGCCCGACCGCTTCGCGCACCAAGGGGAACATCTTGCGCGGACCCGTGTGGAACAGCAGCGGCTGCTCGTCCACGACCAGGTACTGGTTGAACGAGAAGCCGCCCGGTACCAGGTTCACGGGCGTATTGATCCGGTAAACGCCGTCGGCGATTTCTTCGACGTTCGTCCCGGCGGACAGATTGGTAATGGCCATGGCAGCTCCCAGCAAGGCGGTTCGGTTCGGGTTTGACCCCGGACGGCGGGCGATTACTGCAACGGAACCGGTGCTGTTTTTGCTAAACTGACGCCCCTGCCAACATGAGGAGTCATGCGTGAACGCACGAACCGAAACGGCGGCGAGCGCTGCCTCCGGGTTATCGTTCGCCGCCCTCCCGTCCGGACTTCGGATTCCCTACACGGATACCGGATCCGGTGAAGCCCTGCTGTTCGTCCACGGATCGCTGTGCGATTACCGCTACTGGAGCGTCCAGGTCGCCGCCCTGTCCAGACATGTCCGCTGCATCTCGGTCAGCCTCAGCCACTACTGGCCGGCCGACGAGGCCGGCCTGGCCCGTTCGTTCAGCTGGCAGGCGCACGCGGACGAACTTGCGGAGTTCATCACCGCGCTGGAGCTCGGTCCGGTACACCTGGTCGGGCATTCGCGCGGCGCTTGCGTCGCCTTCCAGCTGGCGCGCGCCTGTCCGCACCTCGTCAAGACGCTGACGCTGGCCGATCCGGGCGGCCCCTTGCATATCGAAGGCCAGCCGGACGCCGCGCTGCCGCCGGAGACGATCGCCCTGCGCGCCAGGGTCGCCGAGCTGATCGAGGGCGGCGCATTCGAGGCGGGGCTGGAGATGTTCGTCGATTCGGTGAGCATGCCCGGCATCTGGCGCAGGAGTTCGCCGGCCTTTCGCGCGATGGCGCTCGCCAACGCCGCGACGCTGCCGAAGCAGTTCCGCGATCCGCTCCCGGCTTATACCCGCGCCGCGGCGGCCGATATCCGGTGCCGGACCCTGCTGATCGAGGGAGAGCGTAGCCCGCGCATGTACCGCGACAACGTCGAACAGCTGGCGCACTGGATCGCGCGCGCCGAGAAGCACGCCATTGCCGGGGCCTCGCACGGGATGAACATGACGCATCCGGGGAGTTTCAACCGGCTGCTGCGGAGCTTCATGGCTGCGTGTAAATAAAGAAAGCCGACACCCATCAACGATACACCAGCACCGGAATCGCACTGTGCACGAGCACCTTCTGTGTCTCGCTGCCCAACAGCAGCCCCTTGATGCCCTTTCGGCCGTGCGACGCCATCAGGATCAGGTCGCAGCCGGTGTCGCGCGCGGTCTTGATGATCATCTCATAGGGGTTGTCCCCGTTGGCCCGCTCGATCCGGTACGGGACCTGTGCGGCGCGTGCTGCTTGCTCGACTTCGGCGAGGATGCGTCCTGCCTGCTGGCGCGCATGCTCTTCGTAGTGAGCAGGCGTCGTTTCGAGCATCTCGGGGTCGACGCTCAGCGTGTGAAAGGGCGGGACGACCGTCAGCCCGATTACCTCGGCCCCGGTTTCCCTGGCAAGGTCGACCCCGGCCAGGACGGCACGCTGCGAAGCGGCCGAGCCGTCGGTAGGAAGCAGAATGCGTTTGAACATGAAAGCTCCTTGAAATGAAGTGATGTTGTTCCAATCACAAGCCGTGGTCCGGAGGCGCCGCCTCGCGCAGCACGAGGACCGGAAACGGGGCGTAGCTGAGGAGCTGCTGGGCGACACGCCCCGCCGCCAGCGGCACAACGGTGCGCTCGCCATGTGCGCCCAGGACGATCAAGTCACAGGCATTCTGTTTCGCTGCGAGGATAATCTCGTCGCCTGGGAAGGCGGAGACGGGGGTCACCGGCTGGCAAGGAAAACCAGCTTCGTGGGCGAATCCGGCTACCCGTGCCGAACATCTACCCTCTTTCACCGCTTCCGATCCGCACCTCAATATGTGCCAGCATGAAAGCCTACATCTACAAAAGCCTTGATCTGCATCAAAAGTAGCGGAATAACGATGGACGGAGATCAAAACGCCGAAAATTTAGCCGGTTCGGACGCTAGGGCGTATTTGATCCAGATCAAGGACGCAGGCGGCCCGAGCGCTCAATCTGGCATCGCGGCGATCTGCCGCGCTTGAACTTTCCCGTGGAAGACGGTCATGTACCGACGCATACTCGTGCCGACGGACGGATCCGAACTAGCGCAGCTTGCCGCCAACGCGGCGATCTCCTTCGCGCAGGCCGGTGGCGGCGAAATCGTCGCGCGGGTCGTCGACACCGCACGCAGGGCCGGCGTCGTCTGTACCTCAGTCACGGCCTACGGCTACAGTCGCGCCGACGAAATCGTCGAGGTAAGCAAGCGCCAGCATTGCGACCTGATCTTCATTGCCTCCCACGGGCGCCGCGGGCTGAGCCGCCTGATCGCAGGCAGCGTGACCCAGCGCGTCCTGGCCTATTCGCCGGTGCCGGTCATGGTCTACCGGCCGCATATCGCGCATGCGCGAGGGCGGCTGCCGCAGGACTCTTCCGACGCTATGCGGGCGCCCGGCTGATGGGATACCGGGAGCCACAGGCCGAAGTTGGAATCGAGCCCAACCTGCACCAGGCTGGCCCGCGCGCAGGGCTCAGCGCCGACGAAGCGGCGCGCCGCCTCGCGCGCGACGGTCCGAACGCGCTGCCTTCGGGTGAGCACCGCGGCTGGCGCGCCATCCTCTGGCAGGCCGCGCGCGAGCCGATGTTCGCGCTGCTGTTCAGCGCCGGCCTGCTCTACCTGCTGCTGGGCGAGCCGAGCGAAGGCATCCTGATGTTCGCGCTGGTCCTCGCCACCCTCGGGATGACGCTGTACGAGGAAAGCAAGGCCGAACGTGCGCTGGACGCCCTGCGCGACCTGAGCACGCCGCGCGCCCTCGTGATCCGCGATGGACGCCGGCTGCAGGTCGACAGCCGCGAGGTGGTGGTGGGAGACCTGTGCGCGATCGGCGAAGGAGACCGCGTCCCCGCCGACGGCGTGCTGGTCGCCGGCCAGGAAGTCCACGCCGACGAGTCGCTGCTGACCGGGGAATCGCTGCCGGTCCCGAAAGCGCCGCGCCAGGAAGCCGCAGACGGCGCTTCGGCTACGCTCTTCTCCGGCACGCTGGTGGTGCGCGGCCACGGCCTGATGGAGGTCACCGCCATCGGCGCCGCCAGCGCGATCGGCGCGATCGGCCAGTCGCTGGCGGCCCTGGCGCCGGAGCGCTCGCCGCTGCAGAAGCAGATGGCCTCGGTGATCACGCGCTTCGGCCTCGGCGGCGCGGCCCTGAGTGCGCTGCTGGTGGCCTATCACCTGGCCCGCGGCGGCGAGCTGCTGCAGGCGCTGCTGGCCGGCCTGGCGCTGGCGCTCGCGCTGCTGCCGGAAGAATTCGCGGTCGTGCTCGCCCTGTTCCCGGCCCTTGGCGCTTCACGCCTGGCGCGCGCGAACGTCCTGACGCGCCAGCTGGCCGCCATCGAGACGCTCGGCGCCACCACCGTGCTGTGCGTCGACAAGACCGGCACCCTGACCGAGAACCGCATGAGCGTGGCGGCGCTGTACGCGGACGGCGCGCAGTGGCAGACGGACGAGCGGTCCATCCATACCCTGCCGGACCCGCTCGCCGCCGTGCTCGACGCCGGCGTGCTGGCCAGCCGGGCGGACGGCTTCGAACCGATGGACCAGGCCCTGCACCGCCTCGGCGCCGCACTTCCAGCCCCCGCTGCAAGCGGCCGAGCGGACTGGAGCCTGGCCCGCGAGTACGGCATGAGCGCGGACTTGCGCGCGGTGGCGCATGGCTGGCATGCGGGCGCCAGCCAAGCTGCGGTGGTTGCTGCGAAGGGCGCACCCGAGGCGATCGTCGACCTGTGCCACCTGTCCGCGGCCGCGGCCGCGCCCCTGCTGGCGGAAGCCGACGCCATGGCGGCGCGCGGACTGCGCGTGCTGGGCGTCGCCCAGGCGCGGAACGAGGCCGGCCAGTGGCCGGACGCCGTGCACGACTTCGACTTCTCCCCGCTCGGGCTGGTTGGCTTCGCCGATCCGCTGCGCGCCGGGGTGGCGCAAGCGGTGGCCGAATGCCGCACGGCGGGGATGCGTGTCATGATGATCACGGGCGACTATCCGGCGACCGCGCTCAACATCGGGCGCGAGGCCGGCCTGGCCGCAGCCGAAGCCCTGACCGGCACCAGCCTCGCAGCCATGGACGACGGCGAACTGGAACGCAGCCTCGCCCACATCGATATCTGCGCCCGTATCGCGCCCGCGCAGAAACTGCGCATCGTGCGCGCCCTGCAGCACCGGGGCGAGATCGTCGCCATGACCGGCGACGGCGTCAACGACGCCCCGGCACTGCAGGCGGCCCACGTCGGCATCGCCATGGGCCGGCGCGGCACCGACGTCGCGCGCGAAGCGGCCGACCTGGTGCTGACCGACGACCATTTCGCCTCGATCGTGCGCGCCGTACGCGTGGGGCGCCACATCTACGCGAATATGCGCAAGGCCATGGTCTACATCGTCGCCGTCCACGTGCCGACCGCCGGCCTGGCCCTGCTGCCGCTGATGCTGGGCTGGCCGGTCGTGCTGGGGCCGGTCCACATCGTCTTCCTCGAGCTCGTGATCGACCCGGCCTGCGCGCTGGCCTTCGAAAACGAGGCGGAGGAACCCGACCTGATGCGCCGCCCGCCGCGCCCGCGCGACGCGCCCCTGATCGATCGCCATGCCCTGCTGCTGGCGCTGGGGCAAGGCCTGGCCGTCCTGGCCGCCGTGATCGGCGCGTATGCCTGGGCCCTGGGCGCGCTGCCCCCAGCCCAGGCGCGCGCCTTCGCCTTCGCGGTCCTGGTGTCGGCCAACGTCGGCCTGATCTTCGGCAACCGCTCGCAAACGCTGACGCTGTTCGAGGCCTTGCGCCTGCCGAACCGGATCGCCTGGCTGGTCGCGGGCGCGGCGCTGGCCGCCCTTGCCGCCGTGCTCTACCTGGAATCGCTGGCGGGCCTGTTCCGCTTCACTCAGCCTTCCCCGCAACAGGCGCTGGCGGCCCTGTGTCTCGGCCTGGCCGCCGCCCTGCCCTTCGACCTGCTGAAACTCGCCCGGCGCCGCACGCAGGCGGCGCCGGCATCATCCGTAAGGAGGCAAGAATGAACTGCAAGACCATCCTGGTCCACGTCGACCAGTCCCCGCACGCGGCAACGCGCATCGCCCTGGCGGCGCAACTGGCGCTGCGCCACGATGCCCACCTGCTTGGGGTCGCCCTGACCGGCGTGTCGCGCTACTACTACCGTGAAGGCGCCGCCGACCTCGCGCGCACCGTACTGGCGCCCCATATGGATGCCCTGTTCGCGCGCGCCGGCGCAGCCCTGGACCGCTTCGCGCGGATCGCCGCCGATGCCGGCGTGCGCTCCTGCGAAGGCCGGCTGGTGGACGACGAGGCCGCGGCCGGCCTGGCGCTGTCCGGCCGCTATGCCGACCTGCTCGTGCTCGGCCAGCACGAGCCGGGCGCTCCTTCGGAGCCGCCGGGCGGCGACCTGGCGGCGCACGTCCTGCTGGCCTGCCCGCGTCCGGTGCTGGTCGTGCCCTACATCCAGAAGGAAACCGCGGTCGGCAAGCGCGTCGTGGTGGCCTGGAACGGGAGCGCCGAGGCGGTGCGCGCCCTGGACGGAGCGCTGCCCCTCCTGCGCCTGGCCGAGCGGGTCGTGGTTGCCGCCTTCGCGCCGGCAGGCCAGCCGGCCGCCGACCCCGAGCTGCTGCCCTGGCTGCGGCGCCACGGCATCGAAGCGGCGCTTCTGGCCGAGTCGCCCGGCCTTGCCGGCGGCGAGCCGCTGCTGTCGCTGGTGGCCGACCAGGCCGCGGACTTGCTGGTGATGGGCGCTTACGGCCGCGCGCGCCTGAGCGAACTGCTGCTTGGCGGCGTCACGCGCACGGTGCTGGAGGCGATGACCGTCCCGGTGCTGATGGCGCACTGAGCCAGTCACAGCGGCAAGGTCTTGTCCAGCGTCTGGCGCAAAGTTCCTCCACGCTCTTGACCGAATTTGATGTACATCATGGCGCCGCGGGATGACGAGCGGGAGACTGCATGCAGGGCGGCGCCGGTGCCACCCGTCTTCGACCCGTGGGAGCGCCATGCGCTACAAGACTGTCCTCGTCCATGCCGACCTGTCGCGCCACGCGCCGGCGCGCATCGAGCTGGCCGCCGCCATCTGCGCCGAACATGGGGCGCACCTGGTCGGCGCGGCCATGACCGGCGTCTCGCGCGAGGTGTTTCCCAAAGGCTGCGAGCCGGGGCCGTGCACGCTGCTTGCCGGCTACACCGATCCACTCATGCGCACGGCGCGGCGCGCCCTCGACGGCTTCGAAGACATCGCCCGGCGCCGCGGCGTCTCCTACGAGCCGCGCCTGATCAGCGACCAGGCGCCCGATGCGCTGGCCCTGCTGGCGCGCGTCGCCGACCTGGTGGTGCTGAGCCAGGACGATCCCGACGAGAGCCTCGGTTATCTGCCCAGCGCCATGCGCATGCCGGATTACGTGCTCGTCAACGCCGCGCGCCCGGTGCTGGTGGTGCCGCGCGTACCGCACCCGCCCGCCTGCCCGCGCCGGGTGCTGCTGTGCTGGAACGGCAGCCGCGAAGCGGTGGTGGCGATGACGGCCGCCATCCCCTTGCTCCAGCGGGCGACCCAGGTGAGCCTGGCCGTGTTCACGCCGGTGTTCCCGAACGCGTCGATGGATGCGGCGGCGATCGACGATGCGCTGGCGTATCTCGGGCGCCATGCGGTGCGTGCCACCCACACGATGCGCGACCCGGGCCACGACACCGGTCGCGCCATCCTCGCGCTGGCGCAGGAAGAGGACGCCGACCTGGTCGTCATGGGCTGCTTCGGCCATTCGCGCTTCCAGGAACTGCTGCTGGGCGGCGCCAGCAGGACCGTCCTGCAGCATGCGGTCCTGCCGGTTCTCATGGCGCGCTGAAAGTCGCCATCGTGGCGTACATGTCCGCATGCCAGAAAGGAGAAACCATGTACAAGACCATCCTTCTCCATGTCGACGACGGCCCGGCCTTCGATGCGCGGCTGCGCGCCGCCGCCGTTCTCGCCGACGCGCATGGCGCGCACCTGATAGGCCTCGCCGCGACCGGCATGTCGTATGCGGCATACGCGATGCTGAGCGGCCAGATGGCCATGCTGCCGGTCGAGGATTTCGCAACCCTGCGCACGGCGTCGAGCGAGAGCCTGGCGCGCTTTTGCACGGCGGCGCGCCAGTCCGGCGTGCAGTCGCTCGAGGAACGGCTGGTCGAGGACGAACTGCGCACCGCATTGCTCCTGCAGTCGCGCTATGCCGACCTGGTTGTGGTTGGCCAGGAGAGCAGCTTGCACGGCTTGCCGCAGTACCTGGCGCTGCACGGTCCGCGGCCGGTGCTGGTCGTGCCCGATTCCTATGCGGGCGAGCCGCTTGCCGACAGCATCATCGTCGGCTGGGACGGCAGCGTCCCGGCCCTGCGCGCCGTCGCGAGCGCCTTGCCCCTGCTTGCACAGGCCCGCAAGGTGGGCCTGGCGCTGGTCAATCCGCAGCAGGACGCACGCTTGCACGGCGACGAGCCGGGCGCCGCCATGGCCTCGTACCTGACGCGCCATGGCGTGCCGGTCGAGGTCGTGGTCGAGCGTACGGATCGGCATGCCGGCGACGCGTTGCTGCGGATCGCGCATGACAGGGGCGCCGGCTTGCTGGTCTGCGGTGCCTTCGGCCACAGCCGCTACAGCGAAATCGTGCTGGGCGGCGTTACCCGCGTCCTGCTCGAGCGCGCGCGGCTGCCGGTCCTGTTCGCCCACTGAGGCTCCATGGACCAGCCCGATCCCATCCCCGCCACCGTGCGCGAGCGCGACGCCAGCGCCTGGCAGGGCACGCGCCACCATTATCCGGAAGAAGACGTTGCCCGCGCGGCGCTCGACCTGCCGCTGCACGCGTGGCTGGGACGCTTCACCGGCCACGTCTCGCCGGCGGCGC
Source organism: Massilia sp. Mn16-1_5 (assembly GCF_004798585.1). GTDB lineage: Bacteria > Pseudomonadota > Gammaproteobacteria > Burkholderiales > Burkholderiaceae_D > Telluria. The sequence goes on along the minus strand of NZ_PPXQ01000001.1, from coordinate 180,315 downwards.
TGACGCTGGCCTGGGTCGACTGGAGCCTGCACCTGCTGCTCTCGCCGGATAAACAGGCCGAGCTGGCGACGCATGCGGCCTCGGCAACGCTGCGCTGGTGGCGCTATTGCGCCGGCGCCGCGCTGGCCAGCCAGGCCGCGCCGATCGAGCCGCTGGCCCAGGACAAGCGCTTCGCCGATCCGGCCTGGCAGCGCTGGCCCTTCAATGTGCTGAGCCAGGGCTTCCTGCTGCAGCAGCAATGGTGGCACCGCGCCACCCAGAGCGTGCGCGGCGTCTCGCCGCACCATGCCGACGTCGCCACCTTTGTCGCGCGCCAGCTGCTCGACGCGGCGGCGCCATCGAACTTCGTGCCGACCAACCCGGTCGTGCTGCAGGCCACCTGCGAACGCGGCGGCATGAACCTGGTGTCGGGCGCCGCGCGCGCGGCCGGGGACGCCTGGCGCGCGGCCAGCGGCAGCGCGGCCCCTGGCCTGCGTCCCGGTCACGAGGTCGCGCTCACGCCCGGCCGCGTGGTCATGCGCAACCGTCTTGCCGAGCTGCTGCGCTACGATCCGGTCACGCCGCAAGTGCATGCGGTGCCGCTCCTGATCGTGCCGGCCTGGATCATGAAGTACTACATCCTTGACCTGTCGCCCCATAATTCGCTGGTGCGCTACCTGGTGGCGCAGGGCCATACCGTCTTCGTCGTCTCCTGGAAGAATCCCGGCGCCGCCGAGCGCGACATGGGCCTCGACGACTACCGCCGGCTCGGCATCATGGATTCGCTCGACGTCATCGGGCAGGAGAGCGGCTCCGGCCGGGTGAATGCCTGCGGCTACTGCCTGGGCGGGACCCTGCTCGCGATCGCGGCCGCCGCCATGGCGCGCGACCACGACCGCCGCCTGGCCAGCCTCACCTTGCTGGCGGCCCAGGTCGACTTCACCGAGCCGGGCGAACTGTCGCTGTTCATCGACGACAGCGAAGTCAGCTTCTTGGAAGCGTCGATGTGGAGCCAGGGCTACCTCGACACGCGCCAGATGGCCGGGGCCTTCCAGCTGCTGCGCTCGAACGACCTGGTGTGGTCGCGCCAGCTGCGCCACTACCTGCTCGACGTGCCCGACCGCCAGACCGACCTGATGTCCTGGAATGCCGACGCCACGCGCATGCCTTACCGGATGCACTCGGAATACCTGCGCAGCCTGTTCCTCAACAACGACCTGGCGGGCGCGCGCTACCTGGTCGACGGCCGGCCGGTCGCACTGACCGACATCCAGGCGCCGATCTTCGCGGTCGGCACCCGTACCGACCATGTCGCGCCCTGGCGCTCGGTGTACAAGATCGGCGTACTGAGCGATACCGAAACGACCTTCCTCTTGAGCTCCGGCGGCCACAACGCCGGCGTGGTAGCACCGCCCGGCGACAGCGCGCGCGACTACCAGATCTTGAGCCGGGCGGCGGATGCTCCCTACATCGATCCCGAGCGCTGGCAGCGCGAGGCACCCTGTATCGAAGGCAGCTGGTGGCCGGCCTGGGAAGCCTGGCTGGCGCGGCATGCCGGCCCCCGCGTCGAGCCGCCTGCGCCGGGCGCCTCGCTCGGACCGGCGCCGGGCCGCTACGTGCTCGAAGTCTAGGGCTCGGCCTCGTCCGCCAGCACCCGCCGCAGCGCCACGGTGCCGTCGGTATCGGGGCCGACCGTGAAGCCGTGGTCGCGCGCCAGCGCATGCATGCCGAGGTTCTCCGCCAGCGCCACGCCGCGCAGTTCGCGCAGGCCGTGCGCGCGGCAGTAGTCGAGCAGCGCGCCCATCAGGAGCGTGCCGAGGCCCTGGCCGTGCAGGTCGGAGCGCACCACGATCGCGAATTCGCCGACGATGTTGTCCGGATCCGCGACCACCCGCACCACGCCCAGCGTCTCCGCGCCATTCTCCGCCTGCCGCGTCAGGATGAAGGCCATCTCGCGCGCATAGTCGATTTGGGTGAAGCGCGCCAGCTGGGCGTCGGACAGTTCGCGCGCGCTGCTGAACATGCGCAGGTGGACGTCGTGCGGCGTGAGCGCGCGGAAGAAGGCCTGGTGCGCCGGCGCGTCGGCGGGCCGGATCGGGCGCAGGGTCAGCGTGCCGAGGCGCGTGTCGACCTGGCGCTCGAGCGCGTCCGGGTACGGCAGAATCGCCAGGCGCGCCAGCGGGTCGGCGCTGTCGGCCGGCGCCAGGCGCATGCGCGCGTCGAGCGCGAGCACGCCGCCGCTGTCGGCCAGCAGCGGATTGATGTCGAGCTCGCACAGCTCCGGCAGGTCGGCTGCCATCTGGCCTACCCGCACCAGCACGTCGCACAGGGCGTCGAGGTCGGCCGGAGGCGTGTCGCGAAAGCCGGCCAGCAGGCGCGCCACGCGCGTGCGCGAGACCATGTCGCGCGCCAGCACCCGGTTCAGCGGCGGCAGCCCGACCGCCTGGTCTGCACTGGCCTCGACCGCCACGCCGCCCTGCCCGAACAGGATCACGGGGCCGAAGACCGGATCGGTCGAGATGCCGACGATCAGCTCCAGCGCATGCGGGCGGCGCGCCATGGACTGCACCGTGAAGCCGAACAGGCGCGCCTCGGGCCTGAGTATGCGCACGCGCTCGCGCATGTGCGCCAGCGCCTCGCGCAGGGCATGGGCATCGCCGAGGTCGAGCGCGACGCCGCCGACCTCGGTTTTGTGCGGGATATCGGGGGAGACGATCTTCAGCGCCACAGGGTAGCCGATGCGCGCCGCGGCCGATAGCGCGTCGGTTTCGTCGGGCACGACCTCGGTCACGACGCAGGGGATGCCGTAGCATGCCAGCAGCTGCTTGGCACTGGCTTCGCCCACGTGCATGCAGCCGGAACCGATCAGGCGGGCCACGTGGGCGCGCGCGGCGGCGCGGTCGGGCGGATCCAGGTTTTCGGCCGACGGCACCTGCATCAGCAGCGCCTGGTTGCGCGCATAATCGACCAGCTGCATCAGGGCGCGTACCGCCTCTTCGGGCGTATCGAAGACCGGCAAGCCGGCATCCAGACAGAGCCGGCGCGCCTCGGCCACGCTGGCCCCGCCCAGCCAGCAGCACAGGACCGGCCTGGCGGCGCCACGCAGCAGCGGCAGCAGCACGCGCGCGATCGTCGCCGAGGGCACGATCGCGGTCGGCGCATGGATCAGCAGCACCGCATCCAGATCCGGCGAGTCGAGCAGGACCTGCAGCGCGTGGCGGTAACGCTCGGCCGGGGCGTCGCCGACGATGTCGACCGGATTGGCGCGCGGCCAGTTCGGCGGCAGGCCGGCGTCGAGCCGCGCCAGCGTCTCGGGACCGAGCCGGGCCAGCGTGCCATGCGCAGCGAGCAGTGCATCGGTCGCCATCACGCCGGGGCCGCCGCCATTCGTCAGGATCGCGAGCCGGCCTGTGCCGGGGCGCAGCCGGTGCGCCAACATCGCGACGGCGTCGAACAGCTCGGCCGTGGTGTGCACGCGCAGCATGCCGGCACGATGCAGGGCCGCATCGACTACCAGGTCGGCGCCGGCGAGCGCCCCAGTATGGCTGAAGGCCGCGCGCGCCGCTTCCGGCGCCCGTCCCGCCTTGACGATCACGGTCGGCTTGGCGCGCGCGGCGCCGCGCGCGGCCGACATGAACTTGCGCGCCTGGCGGATGCTTTCGGCGTAGACCAGGATGGCGTCGGTACCGGCGTCGCCGGCCAGGTAGTCGAGCAGGTCGCCGAGGTCGACGTCGGTGCCGTCGCCCAGGGAGACGAAGGAGGAAAAACCGATCCCGCGTTCGCGCGCCCAGTCCAGCACCGCCGTCACCAGGGCGCCGGACTGGGCCACGAAGGCCAGGCGCCCCGGCAGCGCCGCCGCCGGCGCGAAGCTGGCGTTCAGGCCGATGCCGGGCACCAGCAGGCCGACGCAGTTCGGGCCGAGGATGCGCAGCAGCCAGGGGCGCGCGGCGTCGAGCATGGCCTGGCGCAGGCTGGCGCCACCGGGGCCAGCCCCTTCCAGCCCGGCGCTGAGCACGACCACGCTGCGGCAGCCGAGTGCGCCGAGCTGGGCGACAATGCCCGGCACGGTCGCGGCCGGCGTGCAAACCACGGCCAGCGCCGGCGCGCGCGGCAGGCGCGCGACGTCGGCGTACACGTCCAGTCCCAACAACTGACGGTACTTCGGGTTGACCGGCCAGATCGGTCCTTCGAAGCCGCCGCTCATCAGGTTGGCCAGTACCGTCGCGCCAACGCTACCCGCCCGCGAGGAGGCACCAACCAGGGCGATGGAATCGGGCGTGAAGAAGGTGGAAAGGTTACGGATACTCATCTGGCGCTCCGGTCGGGAGCCGCGCATGGCGGCCTCGGATCTAGCTTACGTGCGGAGCAGCCCATTCGAGGGGCGCAGACTTGATTTGCATCAAACACATACAAAGTCATAGGGCGTGCGCTCTCGCCCTTACACAGGACCAGGCCCCCAGCAGGCTCGAGGCCAGCGCCAGCATCAGGATCCGCGACGGTTCCGGCACCGGTGGAATGGCGTCGAGCAGTACGGTGTCGTAGCAGAACACGCCCGCGGTCGCATGCGTGCGCCAGAACCTGTCCCCGGTTGTTGATGTCGCTGGCCGAGGTCAATAGAAGTTCCGCGCCCGGGTCGACGAAGCTGTTCAGGTCGACCCGGGTCCCGTCGGCATACAGGAAGGCGCGGTTGTCCATGGTGCCGACCACCTGCCCCAGGTCGTTGATGTCGTAAGCGAAGCCGTTCGCGGCCTGCGGCGTCAGGTCGGTGACCGACGTGCCGTCGTAGAGCAAGGCGTGAAGTCGGCCGTCGAGCGTCGTGCCGTAGCCGCTGACCCAGCCGGCCTCGTTGATCGATCCGCCCAGGACATGCGGGCCGCCCAGGGCCGGCAGGTCGTTCAGCTCCCCGTTGCTGTACACGGCGGTGCGGCTGCCCTGCCCCGGCGGAAAATACTCGACCAGGATGTCGCCGCGCTCGTTGATGGCGCCGGCCACGCTGTTCGGCGGACCGAAGACCTCGGCATGACCGTCCCTGATCACCATCGCCCGTTCATCCGGCGCCTGGGCGGTGATGTCGCCGCGGTCGTTAATGGCAATCGCCCTCGCGGCGCCGTATTCCGTCGTCAGGTCACGCGTGCGGCCGGAAGCGTAGAGGAAGGAATGCAGCTGCCCCCCGGCCGTGGTCGAGGTGCCGACGGCTTCGCCCAGGTTGTTGATCGCGGCGATCCGGGTGCTTCCGCCCCCGAGTCCGGTGACGCCCTGCGGCTCCGGCCCGCCGTCGATGCTGGCCACCTCGAACGGAATCTCGGGTCCGGCGTAGTTGACGGCATACTGCCCCGCATCGTTCAGGGAAAACGCATACCCATACTTACCGCTGACAACCGTCACTTGCATCGGGGAAGTAGGCACGAGCGCAGCCAGCGCCGGCGTGGAGGCAAGCGCCGCCATCCAGACCAAAGTCCAACCGAGTTTCATCGTGTGACCTCCTGCCGGTGCCGCGGCACCGCATCAGGATACCGATTCTGGCACGGCGCAACGAAAAACCCCGTAGCAATAGGCTTAATTTGGTTTCGGAATGCGACGAGGCCCGCTCGCCGCTAGGCCTGAGTTGCGGGCAGGGACACCTCGACCACCGTACCCTGACTGTTGCCCTTTGGAACGATCCTGATCGGCGCCTGGTGCTGGTCGGCGATTTCCTTGACGATCGCCAGGCCCAGGCCGTGGCCGCCGGGCGCGGCGCCGCGCAGGCGGTAATACGGCGTGAACAGCCTGGCCACTTCGTCCTCGGGGATCGGCACGCCGTCGTTGGCAACCGAGAGCAGCACGCGCTCGCCGGCCGGCGCGAGCCGCACCTCGATCTCGCCATCGGGGGCGCCATGCATCGAGGCGTTGTCGATGAGGTTCTGCAGGAGGCGCCGCAGTTGCGAGGGTTCGCCCCAGACCGGGCAGTCGCTCTCCGCGTCCAGGCTGATGGCCTGGCCCCTGCGTTCGAGCAGGGGATCGACGGCGCCGATCACGTCCTGGCAGACCTCCAGCATCGACACGCGCCGAGGCGCGTAGTCGTCGCTGCGCGCGCTGAGGCGGCTCAGGGTCAGGAGCTGCTCTGCCAGGCTGCTGGTACGGCGCGCCCCTGCCAGCGCTTGCGCCAGCGCAGCGCCCCGCTCCGACTCGTCGTGCGAGCGCAGCGCGTTTTCGAGATGCAGCTGGAGCGCGGCGATCGGGGTACGGATCTCGTGGGCGGCGGCGTCGATGAAGCGCTGTTCGCGTTCGAAGGCCGCCTTGATGCGGTCGAGCAGGTGGTTCAGTTCGGTGACGATCGGCGCCAGCTCGGCCGGGGTTGCCGGCAAGCGCACCGGATCAAGCGAATCGGGCGTACGCGCCGCGATGCGCGCCGCCAGTTCCTTCAGCGGCCGGGTACTGCGCACCAGCACGATATTGACCGCGGCCAGCATCAGCAGGCCGCCGAGGATCATCGGCGCGATGATCGACTTGCCGACGTAGTCGGCCATTTCGCGCCTGACCTCCTCCTTCTCCGCAGTGAGCACCCAGATGTGCCCGGAGCGCAGCGCAAACACCTCCCACAAGGTGCTGCCGACGGCGTGCGTACTGAAACCGGGCTGCAAGGGTGCGAGCGCCTCCTGCGGCGCGGAAGCCGATTTCGCCAGCAGCTTGCCGTCGTCGCGCCACACCTGGAAGGCGATCTTGGTTTCGTAACGGTGGCCGAAGGCCTCGTCCTCGTTTTCACCCGCGGTTTCCAGCTCCGGCGGCAGCGTGATGACGATAGGCCGGGTCAGGGTCGCGGTCGACAACTGCTGCGCCACCAGCGCCTCCAGCACGCGCGCCGAAGTGGCCAGGCGGGCGCTGAACAGTTCTTCGGACTCGTGGCGCGCCACCAGGTGCGCCACGACGCCGATGCCGCCGAAGATCAGCACCATGCACGCCAGGGTGGCGGCGACCAGGCGCCGGCGGCCGGAGTAGATGCGGCCTGTCATGCGCCGACGTCCCCGAGGCGGTAGCCGACCCCGCGGATGGTCTTGACGACGGCCGGCGCGAGCTTCTTGCGCAGGTGGTGGACGTGGACGTCGATGGTGTTGCTTTCGGCCCCCTCGCCCCAGCCGTACAGCGATTCCTCCAGCTGGGCGCGGCTGAAGACGCGCAGCGGATTGTCCGCCAGCTGCTTGAGCAGCATGAATTCGAGCCGCTGCAGCTCGACCGGCTCGCCATGCCAGGACGCGCGCAGGCTTTCCAGGTCGAGCACCAAGGCACCCTGCTCGATCCGGTTCACCGGGCGCCCCCCATGGCGGCGCGTGACGACCCGCAGGCGCGCCAGCAGCTCGTCGAGCTCGAAGGGCTTGACCAGGTAGTCGTCGGCGCCGAGATCGAGCCCGAGGACGCGGTCGCGCATCGCGTCGCGCGCCGACAGGATCAGGACCGGCAGGCCATTGCCGCCAGCGCGTAGCTGGCGCAGCACCTCGGTGCCGTCGATGCCGGGCAGGCCGAGGTCGAGGATGGCCAGGTCGAAGGCGTTGTCGCGTAGCGCCGCCAGCGCGGAGCCGCCGTCGCGCACGTGCTCGACCGTGTAGTGGGCACGGCGCAGCGCCACCAGCAAGCCGCTGGCGAGCAGCGCGTCGTCCTCGATCAGCAGCAGCCTCAAGGCCGCATCCTAGTCTGCATGTCGCTTATTTCCTTTGCTGGGCTATCTTGTCGAGCAATTGCGCGATCTCGCCGCGGCGGCCGTCGTCGGCCAGCTTGCGGCCGGCACGCGCCGGCGCTTGCATGGCCTTGCGCAGGAAACGCTCGGCCCCATCGAAGTCGCCCTTGCGGTACAGGTAGTCGCCGTAAAAATAATTCGGGTCGATGCCGTCCGGATTGGCCGCCAGGCCCTTTTTCAGGAATTCCTGCGCCTTGGCGTCGTCGCCGAAGCCGATCGGCCAGCCGGGCACCTGGTAGTATAGCGAACCCAGGCTCGTATAGGCCGATCCGGCGAGCGCGGCCGGGTTAATCGACAGCGCCTGCTCGAGGTTCTTCTTGGCATCCTTCACGTACTTCAGCGCGCCGAGCCCGCCTTTCGCGCCGGCATAGGTCGACTCGATGATGGCATGCCAGATGAGGATGTCGGCACTGTTCGGGTTGCGCGCAAGGACTTGCTCGCTTTCGGCCACGAGCCGCTCGAAACCCTGTTCCTGCTTCGGCGCAGGAGTTTGATACTTTACCTGTTCCCAGCTTTGCTGCAGGTGGGCGACGTCCTCGTTGACGCCGGCCCATGCCGGCGAGATCATCACGGCGGCCGCCAGGGCCGTAAGCCACGCGGATCGGTATTTCATCGTTTTCTCCTTGTTGACGGGTCGGGTTAGCGGGGCAGGTATTTGCGGATCTGGCCCAGCTGCTTGCGGATCGCGTTCTCGGGGATCCCCGGCAGCAGCTTGTTGACGAGCACGAAAAAGCGTTCCGAGCCGCCCAGCGTGCGCTCGGCCGCGGTGCCGGCCAGGAAGGCCATGAAAGCGTCAGCGACCGCCTCGGGCGTGTCCTCGTTGGTGCGCAGCGCCGTGTTCATGCGGTTGACGGCCGCGCTGTTAATCGCGGTGCGTGTAGCGCGCGGCGAGAAATGGCGCACCGCGACCGCGGTGTCGGCCAGTTCGCGCCGCAGCGACTGCGAAAAGCCCGCCAGGCCGGCCTTGGCGGCGCCGTAGGCGGCAAAACCGGGATAGCCGAGCGAGCCGAACACGGAACCGATGTTCACGACCTGGGCCGCAGGGACCGCGTGCAACAGGGGCAGCAAGGTGCGCGTGAGCAGCATGGGCGCCACCAGGTTGGTCTCGATCTGGGCGCGGATGGCGGCGGCGGGCTGGGTCTCGAAGGCGTGGAAGCTGCTGATGCCGGCGTTGTTCACCAGCAGGTTGATGCCCCCGCTGTCGCGCGCGCAGGCGGCGATCGCATCGAGTGTGGCCTGCTCGCACAGGTCGCCACTGACGATGCGCACCTGGCATCCCTGCAGGCCGCCGGCCAGCGCCTCGAGCGCGTTCCGGTTACGCCCGACCAGGATCAGCAGCGCGCAGCGCGGCGCCAGGCGCTCGGCGATCGCCGCGCCGATGCCGCCGCTGGCGCCGGTCAGGACGGCGCGGTATGGCTGGGTGTCGTTCTGCGCCATTTCTACGCTCCCGCAAACAGTTGTTCGCCGCGCGGCAGGCTGCGGAAGACGTTGCCGTACAAGCCGTACATCATGCGCGCCATGTGGACCACCGCCTCGCGGTCGGCTGCGTCCTCGAGCCGGTTCATCAGGCCTTCGAAAAACTTGACGTGGTCGAGGTCGAGGCTGCCGTGGGAACTCAGGTAGCTGAAGGCCTCGGGCGGCAGCGCCAGCGCGGAGCGCATGGTGTCGGCGGCGTGGGTGGCCAGCGCGGTGCTGGTGCCCTCCAGCACGTGCACCATGCCGAAGAAGGCGACCGGATTGCCTCGGTCGATTTGATGGTAGGCATAGGCGACCATCAGTTCGGTGCTGGCATGCGGACGTGCATGGCGTACCGCTTCGGCATCGCCGCCGCAGGCGCGGATATCGGACAGGATCCACTCCTGGTGGCCGACTTCCTCCTCGATGTATTCGGCGATCGCTTCGCGCAGCCATTCATGGCGGGCGTCGAGGCGGCTGCCGCAGGCCATCAGGAGCGGCACGGTATGCTTCACGTGATGATAGGCCTGGCCCAGGAAGGCGATGTACTGGGAAGTGATCACCTTGCCCTGCAGCGCATCCTGGATGATGGGGATGGAGAACATATCCTGGCGTTGCGGCTCGGTCGCCGCCTGCAATTGTTCGAAGAAGTTCACGGGTTCGACTCCGGTTGGGTAAAGAGGGATGCGATCTCGTTCGCATACTGGGTGCGGATGGCCTCGCGCTTGAGGCGGCCGTTCGGGGTCAGCAAGCCGTTCGCCGGCAGGAAGGGCGGCACTGCCCGCCAGCGCTGGATGCGCGCGTAATCCGGCAAGCTGGCGTTGGCGCGCTCTACCGCGGCCTGCAGGGCCGCCGCGTCGACGCCCGGCCCGGCCGGCACCAGCAGCGCGCCCAGCCATGGCTGGGCCTCGCCGACGACGATCGCCTGGGCGACGGCGCCGGTGCCCGTAAGGACCGCTTCCGGCCATTCGGGCGAGACGTTGCGCCCGAAGCCGGTGATCAGGATGTCCTTCTTGCGGCCGTCGATGAACAGGAAGCCCTCCTCGTCGAGGTGGCCGAGGTCGCCCGTGGCGAGCCAGCCTTCTTCCCTGGACACCGCCTCCAGGCCCAGGTAGCGCGCAGCGCAGTCCTGCACCAGGATTTCGCCGTCGGCGGCGATCGCCACCTGCCGGTGCGCCAGCGGCCGGCCGACGCTGCCGTCGCGTTCGGCGCCCGGCAGGTTCAGCGCGACCACCGAGGCGCACTCGGACAGCCCGTAGCCTTCGAACACCGGCAAACCGAGCGCGCGCGCCGCCGCCAGCAGCTGGGGCGGCATCTTGCCGCCGCCGACGGCGACGAAGCGCAGGCTGCGCAGGCGCGGGTCGCCGGGCCTGCTTGCCGCGACGAGCGCCTGCAGCATCTGCGGCACCAGCGTGACGCTGTGCGCCTCGTAGCGCGCGATCGCGTCGAGACAGGCCTGCGGGTCGAAAGCGCTGGCCCCGCGCATGCCTACTTCCGCCAAGGGTGGACAGATCGTCGTCGCGCCGCTGAGCAGCGCCGTGTACGGTCCGGCGATATTCTCGAGCAGGACCGCGAACGGCAGCACGCACAGGTGGCGTTCCAGCTGCAGCGGGGCGACGCCGGCGCGCAGCGCGCCGGCGACCTCCCACTGCTGCTCGGTGATCAGGCAGACGCCCTTCGGCGCCGAAGTCGTGCCCGAGGTGAATGTCAGTTTCTGCACACCATCGAGGGCGGCGCGTGCCGGTTCGCGGCTCGTTTCGCACAAGGCGAGTGGTCCGCCGCCGTCGACGAGCCCGTCGAAACCGAGCGCGGCGCCCTGCGCCGGATCGGCGCAGTACAGCGCGCCCATGCCGCTTTGCGCGATGACGTGCATCCATTGCTCGGGTGTGAAAAAGAGCGGCAGCGGCACCAGGGTCAGGCCCAGCATCTGGGTGGCCAGGTCCACCACCAGCCACTCGGGCGAGTTGTCGGCCAGGATGCCGACCGGCGCCCGCGGCCGGGCGCGCGCTTCGAGCGCGGCGCCGGCCTGGCGGACGCGCTCGGCCAGCGCCGCGCGGTCGAGTTCGTGGGAGCCGTCAGTCAGCAGGACGGAATGAACGGGTAGCGAGTCGAGCAAGTTCTGAATAGCCATATTGGATGTCACCAAACATTACCTGTGGATGGGTTGCGTAATAGGTGCCCCAGTGGCGGCCGCCGCCCGGGAGCCGCGCCGGATCGGCGGGGGCCAGCACCTGCGGCCGCAACTGGAGGCGGCCAAAGGAATTGAGCAGGCTGGTGGTCGCGGTGAAGGCGACCATGTGCAGGCCCATGTCGTGCAGCAGCGTAGTGGTACCGATGATCAGGGCGCGCGCCGCTCCGGGATGGCTCGCCGCCAGGTTGCCGACCTCGACGATTTCGGCCCGCGCGAGCGGACGCTCGAGGCGGGCGCCGATTTCCCCTTCGATCGGGCCGTCGAGGTACTGCTCGAGAAAGACGGGACCGTCGGCCGCCAGCGAATAGCCGAGCGCCGCGGCCCAGGCGCCGGTGGCGTCGCGGTAGCCGACCAGGGTGTCGCTGAAATGATCGATGTGCGCGCCGTAGCTTTCGAGGAAGGCGGCGGCGATGTAGGCCTCGAGCTCCGCCCTGCCCGCTGCTCCGCGGGGGAAGCGTTCGAGCACGGGCCGCTGCGGGCGCGGCCTGCGGACCGGCGCCCTGCCGTCGGCCTGCGGCCCTGCAAAATGGATGGTATCCGGCATGCTGGTTGCAGTAAATGTTTCAATGCTTCAAGCCTATGCACCCAACATTAAGTGCAGATTAAGCGCACGGCCGACCTCGGCCGGCGGCGCGCGAACGGCCGCCGGGCGCCGCTTGACAGGCGGCGCGCGATGACCAATAGTTTGTCTACGCGGACGACACTTTTCGTAGCCAACCGGGAGCACGACCATGAAAACCGGAACGATCGATCGGATGCGCATTCTTGCGCTGCTGCTGGCGGCCGGGCTGGCCGCCTGCGCGCCGATGCGGCAAGATCAGGACCACCAGCGCCACCATCGTGGCCAGCAGTCCGCCGGGCGAGAAATGGGCGCCGGCATGACCGGTGGCGCCGCCGCGGGCATGACCGGCAGCATGGGGCCGATGGACAAGGAAGCAATGTGCGCGCGCTACCGCGGGATGCGCGACGCCCCGGACGAGCAGGCGCGGCAAGCCATGATGCACAAGGAGATGGGCGCGATGTCGCCCGAGATGCGCCAGCGGCACATGGAAATGATGCGCAAGCAATGCCAGTGACGGGGGGACGCCGTCCGCACTCGGCAGGCCGGCGGCGGGCCTGCGCACCCGCGCTGCGGGTCGCCTGCGCTGATCCGCTTTCGTTCTGCCCGGCCGGCCGGCGAACTGCCTGCCCTCATTCGCGCCCGGTGCGATAGATGAGATGGTAGACGAGACCTACTAGCACGCCGCCACCGACAAGATTTCCCAGCAAGACCGGAAACAGGTTGCCCAGGAAACCTGCCCAGGTGATCGCAGGTACGGCGTCGACCGTTCCGACGGCCTGCAACAGCATGGCCATCGGGATCAGGTACATGTTGGCGACGCTGTGCTCGAAGCCGGCTGCGACAAACGCCGAGATTGGCACCACGATGGCCACGACCTTGTCGACGACGCTGCGCCCCGCCAGCGCCATCCACACCGCCAGGCAGACCAGGGCATTGCACAGGATGCCCCTGAAGAAAGCAGTCCAGAATGGCATGCCGGTCTTGGCGGCGGCAATAGCCAGGTATTCCTTGGCGATCGCGTTCCCGTTCGCTTCCGGATGGCGCGCCAGGACGACCAGCAGCGCCAGCCCGAGCGCACCGGCGAAGTTGCCGGCGCACACGATCGCCCAGCTGCGCAGGAGTTCGCGCATCGTGATCTTCCCGTCGGCCCAGGCCATCACCAGCAGGTTGTTACCGGTGAACAGCTCGGCACCCGCGACGATCACCAAGATCAGGCCGGAGGCGAAGGCCATGCCGCCGAGCACCTGCCTGAGCGCGTATCCCAGACTCGGATCGGACCTGACGATGACGAAGTACAGCGCTCCCAGACCGATGAAGGCGCCCGCCAGCACGCCCAGCATCAGCATCGACAGCAGCGGCAGCCGCGCCTTGGCGACGCCGACCGTCTCCACCCGCTCGGCGATTTCCCTGGGCGAGTATGCATCGAATCCGAACAGCTCGGGCATGGCCGGTCCTTCCTGCGGATGCTGTATCGACCGTCATGCTACGCCTTGTGGCAGCTGAAGTGCGGAAAAGCGCAAATGAAAAAGGCCAGCGTGTAAGCTGGCCTTTCGAATTCTGGTGGGAAGTGCAAGTTTCGAACTTGCGACCCCTGCAGTGTGAATGCAGTGCTCTACCCCTGAGCTAACCTCCCTGACAACGAGGAGTATTATGCCAAAAACTTTCTCTACCGTCAAACCTTTGGCGAATAATTTCTCCAAACACATTCGCCCTTGACGCCCTTGTCGAGGCCGGCCAGCACCTCTTCGTGGAATGCCAGTTCGTCGGCGCTGGCCGAGACGACGATGATCTCGCCCAGCGGCACGGCCTCGAGCTCGATGCCGCCGCCGCTGCTTTCGACCTCAACGTCCATCGACAGCGAGTTCTGGCCGCGCGTCATCGCGAGGTAGACGTCGGCCAGCAGTTCGGAGTCGAGCAGTGCGCCGTGCAGCTTGCGGTGGGCGTTCGAGACGCCGTAGCGGTCGCACAGCGCGTCCAGCGAGTTGCGCTTACCCGGGTGCATTTCCTTGGCATTGACCAGGGTGTCGATCACGCCGCTGCAATGCGAGACGAAGCTCGGCTTGCCGAGGCGCTGGAATTCGGCGTTCAGGAAGCCAAGGTCGAACGGGGCGTTGTGGATGATGACTTCGGCGCCGTCGACGTAGGCGATCAGCTCGTCGATGATCTCGTGGAATTTCGGCTTGTCGCTCAGGAATTCCGTGGTCAGGCCGTGCACCGCGAGCGCGGCCTCGTCGGACTCGCGCTCGGGGTTGATGTAGCGGTGGTAGTTGTTGCCGGTCAGCGTGCGGTTGACCAGCTCGACGCAGCCGATCTCGATGACGCGGTCGCCGGTTCGTGGGTTCAGGCCGGTGGTTTCGGTATCGAGGACAATCTGGCGCATGGCGTTTTTACTGTTCGGCTAATTAATCAAAAGCAAGCCAGCAGTATAGCGCATGCGCCCCGAAATCAGCGTCGTACGGTGGTCACACCGCGGTTCGCCAGCACGTCGGCGCGCTCGTTGCCCGGATGGCCGTTGTGGCCGCGCACCCAGCGCCATTCCACCGCGTGCTGCTGCTGGGCTGCGTCGAGCGCCTTCCACAGGTCGTCGTTCTTGACCGGCTCTTTCGCCGCCGTCTTCCAGCCGCGCGCCTTCCAGCCGTGGATCCACTCCGAAATGCCTTTCTGCACGTACTGGCTGTCGGTGTGCAGCACGACTTCGCAGGGACGGTTCAGCACGCCCAGGGCTTCGATCACGGCCTTCAGTTCCATGCGGTTGTTGGTCGTGTTCAGTTCGCCGCCGAAGATTTCCTTCTCGTGACCGTCGGCCACCAGCAGCGCGCCCCAACCGCCGGCGCCGGGATTGCCCTTGCAGGCGCCATCGGTAAAAATTTCTACTTTCGTCATGCTGCCGGCGTTCCTTGTTTCTCTATTCTCGGTTGGTTGCGGGAACCGCCTGCGGCGCCCGGCTCGTCTTCTTGTTCCACGCCGGCCCGATCAGGTGCATGCCTTTCACGCGCTTGACCGCGTGTACGATGTAGACGGCGCCGAGGTAGGGCCACCATTTCTGTCCTGCCCCTTCCATCATCGCAAAGCGGTTGATCCACTGGGTCGTGCGAAACGGTGGCGCGTAACAGCCGAAATGGCTGCGTGTGACGCCAAGATTCAACAATTTTAACCAGTCTTTCATGCGGGGCATAGAGATGAATTCGCCTGCCGCCGGCAGGTAGCCGCTGCGCGTGACCTTGCCCAGGCCCTGGCGCACGCCCCACAGACTGGCCGGATTGAAGCCGCAGATGATCACCTGCCCTTCCGGGATCAGCACGCGCTCGACTTCGCGCAGCACCTGGTGCGGCTCGGCGGCGAACTCGAGCACGTGCGGCAGCACCACCAGGTCCAGGCTTTGCGAGGCGAAGGGCAGCTCGGCGAAATCGAGGGCGACGGCGATCTGCTTGCCGCTGGCGGCGATCTCGAGTTCATCGGAGGTCGAGGTACGCGTTGCCGCCTGCCACTTGTTTGGCATACGGTTGGCAGCCAGTGCATCGATCTGCGGCACGCCGATCTGAACCGCGTTGTAGCCGAAGATGTCGGCCGTCAGCTCATCCAGGCAGGCTTGCTCGAAGGCGCGCACGTAGGCGCCCGCCGGTGAAAGCAGCCATTCGTCGAGCGCTATAATGGATTTTTCGGACGCAGCGCTATCCATGCCACCCTCTTATGCAAACTGAGCAAAATACCAGCGGCGAGCACGCCGCGCGTAATGATTTGAGTGTCCTGACCGTGCCGGCGTTCAAGGATAATTATCTTTGGCTGATCCATGACGGGTCGAACGCCGCCGTGGTCGACCCCGGCGACGCCGCCCCGATCTTCCAGGCCCTCGAAGAACACGGCCTGACTCTTACCGCCATTTTACTCACCCATCACCATAACGACCACATTGGTGGCGTGCCGGCCCTGCAGGGCCGTTTCGACGTGCCCGTATTCGGCCCGCGCAGCGACGGGATTGCCGAGGTCACCCATCCCTTGAGTGAAGGCGACCGGGTGACCGTGCCGGGCCTAGGCCTGGAATTCGCGGTACTGGACGTGCCCGGCCACACCCTCGGCCATATCGCCTACGTGCGCAAGACGCCGGGCCTGCACTGGCTGTTCTGCGGCGACACCCTGTTCGCGGGCGGCTGCGGCCGCCTGTTCGAGGGCACGCCGGAGCAGATGTCCGCCTCGCTCGACAAGCTGGCCGCCCTGCCCGAGGATACCGAAGTGTATTGTGCGCACGAATATACGCTGTCGAACCTGCGCTTCGCGCAAGCCGTCGAGCCCGGCAACGAAGCACTGGCCCTGCGGGTGCGCGACGAGAGCGCGAAACGTGCCCAGGATGTGCCGACGGTGCCGTCGAGCATCGGCCTGGAGCGCAGTACCAATCCTTTCATCCGTTACCGCGAGCCGGCGATCGCCGAGTCCCTGCTTGCAGCGGGCAAGCTGGAACCTGGCGCTAGCCCGGTGCAGGCGTTTGCCGCCCTGCGTGAGTGGAAAAACGTGTTCTAAGGTGGCACTGCCGGCCTCGCGTGGCTACCCCGTCCCCTCGGACCTGGTGGCCCATCGCCGGCGTGTGCATAGTCGCGCGCGCGATTTTGCGGTGTCGCTTCCGTTGGTTAGTTACGTTTTTGAGAAGCGGACGATACACTCGCCATAAAAAGAGCGCCGTCGCGATGACGGCGCCTCTTTTTGCTGCCTGAGCCCGATCAGATTTCTTCGTACAGCGGCAGCGTCAGGAATTCCGCGAACTGCTCCGAGGTGGACATCTCTTCGAAGATCTGCGCGGCGCGGGCATAGCTCGGGTTGTCGCCGTTGGGCGCCGCCTCCTTGGCCTTGGCCAGCTCTTCCGGAATCATCGCGCGCACCATCTCGGCGGTCACCTTGCGGCCGTCTTCCAGCACGCCCTTCGGCGAGCGGATCCACTGCCACACTTGCGAGCGGCTGATCTCGGCGGTGGCGGCGTCTTCCATCAGGTTGTGGATCGGCACGCAGCCATTGCCGGCCAGCCAGGCGCCCAGGTAGTGGATGCCGACATTGATGTTGTAGCGCAGGCCGGCTTCGGTGATCGGCGCTTCCGGCTTGAAGTCGAGCAGTTGCGCAGCCGTCACCTCGACGTCGTCGCGTTGCTTCTCGATCTGGTTCGGTTTGTCGCCGAGCACCTTCTTGAATTCGGTCATGGCCAGCTCGACCAGGCCGGGGTGGGCAACCCAGCCGCCGTCGTAGCCGTCGGTCGCATCGCGCGCCTTGTCGGCACGCACCCCGCCCATGGCGACTTCGTTCTTTTCCGGATCGTTCTTGATGGGAATGAGGGCCGCCATGCCGCCGATCGCCGGCGCGCCGCGCTTGTGGCAGGTCTTCAGCAGCAGCAAGGCGTAGGCGCGCATGAAGGGCGCGGTCATCGTCACCTTCGGGCGGTCGGCCAGGCAGAAGTCTTTGTCGTTCTTGAATTTCTTAATGCAGGAGAAGATGTAATCCCAGCGGCCCGCGTTCAGGCCGGCGCTGTGTTCACGCAGCTCGTACAGGATCTCGTCCATCTCGAAGGCGGCCACGATGGTTTCGATCAGCACGGTCGCCTTGATCGTGCCGCGCGGCAGGCCGAGCGCTTCCTGGGTGGCGATGAAGATCTCGTTCCAGAGGCGCGCCTCCAGGTGCGATTCCATCTTCGGCAGGTAGAAGTAAGGACCGGCGCCGCGTGCCAGTTGCTCCTTGGCGTTGTGGAACATGAACAGGGCGAAATCGAAGATGCCGCCCGATACACGCTTGCCGTCGACCAGCACGTGCTTTTCGTCCAGGTGCCATCCGCGCGGACGCACGACCAGGGTCGCGACCTTGTCGTTGAGCTTGTAGGTCTTGCCGTTCTGTTCAAGCGCAATCGTGCCGCGCACGGCATCACGCATGTTGATCTGCCCGGTAATCTGGTTGTCCCAGTTCGGCGTATTCGAATCCTCGAAGTCGGTCATGTAGCTGTCGGCGCCCGAATTCAGTGCGTTGATGACCATCTTGCGCTCGACCGGGCCGGTGATCTCGACGCGGCGGCATTCCAGTGCCTGCGGGATCGGCGAGATCTTCCAGTCGCCATCGCGGATGTGCTTGGTCTCGGCCAGGAAATCCGGGCGCTCGCCGGCGTCCAGGCGCTTGGCGCGTTCGACGCGGGCGGCCAGCAGTTCCTGGCGGCGCGGCTCGAATTTGCGGGTCAGCATCGCGACCAGTTCGAGCGCATCAAGAGTGAGGATCTGTTCGAAACCGGGCTTGATCTCGGCCGTGATTTCCAGGCCTTGCGGGGTGGCGATGGTCATGTGGAACTCCTTGTAATGGATGATCGTGCGGGATGATCGTGCGATGCAGCGTCAGCGCCCAGTATAGGGCAGCTTGGCGTTTGTCATATCATCAAGTATATTCAACAGAAAGTAGCGGAACGATACATTTATGCATTTCATTTGTGCGTAAATGTCATAGATGAATCAGGAGCGGCGTGGGCAAATTCAGGGAGATCTCGACCTTCGTCGAGGTGGTAGCGCGGGGAAGTTTGTCGGCGGCGGCGCGGGCGGAAGGCATCGCGCCGGCCATGATCGGACGCCGCCTGGACGCGCTGGAGGCGCGGCTCGGCGTCAAGCTGCTGCAGCGCACCACCCGGCGCCTCGCCCTCACCGACGAAGGCGCTGCTTTTCTCGAGGATTGCCAGCGCATCCTGGCCGAGATGGATGAAGCCGAGGCGGCGGTATCGGAGCGCAGCGCGCATGCCAAGGGCCACCTGCTGATATCGGCCCCGGCCGGCTTCGGAAGGCGCCACGTTGCCCCTCTCCTCCCCTCTTTCCTGGCCGAGCATCGCGACGTGACGGTCAACCTGAACCTGAACGACCGCGTGGTGGACGTGGTCGGCGAAGGCGTCGATGTGGCGATCCGCATCGCCAGCCTGGGCGACTCGAACCTGGTGGGCGTCAAACTGGCCGATAACGCGCGCGTGGTGGTCGCCAGCCCCGCTTACCTGAAGCGCCACGGCACGCCGCGCACCCTGGCCGACCTGCCCCGCCACAACTGCCTGGCGATCAGCAGCGAAGGCAGCCAGCGCGGCTGGACCTTCCGCGATCACCAGAAAACCGTGACTCTGAAGGTCGCCGGGAACATGGTCTGCAACGACGGCGAAGTGCTGCTCGACTGGGCTTTGGACGGCAAGGGACTGGCCTGGCGCTCGATGTGGGAAGTGGGCGCGCAGATCGAGGCGGGGAAGCTGGTGACCGTGCTGGACGCTTATGCGGCGCCCGGCAACGATATTTATGCGGTATTTGCCCAGCGGCGCCATTTGCCGCTGCGGATCAGGGCCTTTGTCGACTTCCTGCGGCGGGCTTATGCGCAGCCTGATTATTGGCGCGCGGAAAGTGAACTGGGTGTCGAGCTCTCCTAAGCGGACACGGCTGTTCGGAAACGACAGACGAAAAAAATCCCCGGCATGCCGAGGATTTTTTCATCGTGATACAGCGGCTGGAATTACAGCGGCTGGATGTTCGATGCTTGTTTGCCCTTAGGACCCGAGGTCACGTCGAACGAGACGCGCTGGTTCTCTTGCAGGGACTTGAAGCCTTGGGTCTGGATAGCCGAGAAGTGCGCGAACAGATCTTCGCCGCCTTCATCAGGGGTGATGAAGCCGAAGCCCTTCGAGTCGTTAAACCATTTAACAATGCCAGTTGCCATTACAATTTCCTATTTCAGTTAAGTGGGCTTGCGCCCGTTTATGATCGTTTGAAGAAGCAAGAAAGAAATGACAGACAGACTGCACTACTAGCTCGAACCCAACGATCCCGTATTATACCGAATAAAACAGCCTACAAGCAGTTTTCGCAAAATAAAAACGGAGGCTGCGTAACAATGCCGTGTACCAACTATTTACCGGCTGAATCTGCCTCTGCTACGCACTCCGATTTGCATCGGCACAGGAAGAATATAGGTCATCGATGCTGATCAAGTTTGCGATGGATCAAACGGCTCGACGCTAGACCCTTGGTTCAGGGCAACAGCGAAAACGCGGCGCTGTGATAAGCGGGCTGGGGCGCTGCCAAACCGCCGCGGACAAATTCGTCCAGCGAGGCCAGCCAGGCGCGCCAGTCGTCGGCACCGACGTGTTCGAAGGCGGTCAGCACGCGCAGGCGCTGCTCGAGGGCGCGCGCGCCCTGCCCCAGCTCGCGAAAGCCGAAGGTGACGGCGGCGCCCGCCAGCGCATGCAGCAGCGACTGCAGCTCGGCCGCCAGCGCGGCGCTGGGCGCGCCCGGATCGAAGCCGCTGCCGGCCTGGCCCAGGCGCCGCAGCGTGTCCGGCAGGCCGGCGCGAAAGTCCGCGTTCGCCTGCGTCAAGCGGACAAAGAAGTCCGCATCCACCGGCCCCGGCATTTATTTGGTACCGAAGATGCGGTCGCCGGCGTCGCCCAGGCCGGGGACGATATAGGCGTGCTCGTTCAGGTGCGAGTCGAGCGAGGCCACGTACAGCTTCACGTTCGGATGGGCGTCGTGGAAGACCTTGACCCCTTCGGGCGCCGCGACCAGGGCCAGGAAGATGATCTGGTCGTCGCGCACGCCGCGCTTCTTGAGCACGTCGACCGCGTGCACGGCCGAATTACCGGTCGCGACCATCGGGTCGCACAGGATGAAGGTGCGCTCCGAGGTGTCCGGCAGGCGCACCAGGTACTCGACCGGTTCGTGGGTGTCGGGGTCGCGGTAGACGCCGATGTGGCCCACGCGCGCCGACGGCACCAGCTCCAGCAGGCCGTCGCTCATGCCGATGCCGGCACGCAGGATCGGCACGATCGCCAGCTTCTTGCCGGCGATGACGGGCGCGTCGATGGTGACCAGCGGGGTCTGGATCGGACGCGTGGTCAGCGGCAGGTCGCGCGTGATCTCGTAGCCCATCAAGAGCGTGATCTCCTTGAGCAGCTCGCGGAAGGTGCGGGTCGAGGTGTCGTGCTCGCGCATGTGCGACAGCTTGTGCTGGATCAGCGGGTGGTTCAGGATGTAGAGGCTGGGGAAGCGCGGGTCTTGTTTCATGGTCGACATAGGAGATTTCTTCGGTTGATGCGGGGAGCGGTGCTCGTAACCTGCCATTATCGCAAGCGCGGGCGGTTTTGTCGCGCTCCGCCTGCAGAATTTATTCCGGGAGCGCCAGCGCCCGCGCCAGGATCGCCTCGAAGTCGAGATTCGAAGGCAGCCGCCCGAAGGCGCCGCCCACGTCCTGCTCGATGCGCGAGGCCACAAAAGCGTCGGATACGTAGCCCGGCGCATGCTGGATCAGCAGCGCGGCCTGGACCGCGACCACCAGGCGCTCGGCCAGGCGGCGCGCACCGGCTTCGTCGGCCTGCGCCATGTCGTCCCCGAGCTGCTGCACGAAACGCGCGAAGCGCGCATCGCGCCGCGCGGCCGGCGCCAGCTCGGCCTCCAGCGCCGCGCGCGCCGCTTCAGGCGCCTTGCCGAGCGCGCGCAGCACGTCCAGGCACATCACGTTGCCGGAGCCTTCCCAGATCGAATTGACGGGGAATTCGCGGTACAGGCGCGCCAGCGGGCCGTCCTCGACATAGCCGTTGCCGCCCATGACTTCCATCGCTTCGGCGCCGAAGGCCGGGCCGCGCTTGCACAGCCAGTACTTGCCGGCCGGGGTCAGGAGGCGCCCCAGCGCGCTTTCGATCGGATCGTCCGGCTTGTCGAAGCAGCGCGCCAGGCGCAGCGCGAACGCGGTGGCCGCTTCCGATTCCAGCGCCAGGTCGGCCAGCACGTTGCGCATGAGCGGCTGCTGCGCCAGCGGCTTGCCGAAGGCGGCGCGGCCGCGCGCATGGTTCAGCGCATGGCACAGGGCCGCGCGCATGATGCCGGCGGTCCCGACCACGCAGTCGAGGCGGGTGTGGCTGCCCATCTCGAGGATGGTCGGGATGCCGCGCCCGACCGGCCCCACCAGCCAGCCGATGGCGTCGCAGAACTCGACCTCGGACGAGGCATTCGAGCGGTTGCCCAGCTTGTCCTTCAGGCGCTGGACGCGGATCGCATTGCGGCTGCCGTCGGGCAGGTAACGGGGCACGAAGAAGCAGGAGAGCCCGGCACTGCCTGTTTCGTCGGTCTGGGCCAGGATCAGGTGGGCGTCCGACTGCGGCGCCGAAAAGAACCACTTGTGGCCGACGATGCGCCAGGCGCCTTCGCCCTCCGGGCCCAGGCGCAGGTTGGCTTCGCGCGGCAGCATCTCGGTCGCGCGCGTGGTGTTGGCGCGCACGTCGGTACCGCCCTGCTTTTCCGTCATGCCCATGCCGATCAGGGCGCCGCGCTTCTGCTCCACCGGCAGCGAGCGCGGGTCGTATTCATTGGAGAGGATCTTCGGCAGCCAGCGTTCGGCGATGCGGGGCGCATGGCGCAGCGCCGGCACCGCGGCATAGGTCATCGTCACCGGACACTGGGCGCCGTTCTCGACCTGCCCGAACAGCAGATAGGCGGCGGCGCGCGCGACCTGGGCACCGGGGCGCGGATCGGCCCAGGGCGCGGAATGGGCGCCGGCGCCGATCATCAGGGTCATCAGCTCGTGCCAGGCCGGATGGAATTCGACCTCGTCGACGCGGCGGCCGCTGCGGTCGAAGGAGACCAGGCGCGGACCGTTGCTGTTGGCCAGGCGCGCCAGGTCGAGCACGTCGGCCCGGCCCAGGCGCGCACCGAGGGCGTCGAGCCGCTCGCGCGCCCAGCCGGCGCCTTCGCGCTCAAGGCCTTCGCGCAGCGCCGGGTCGCAGCGCAGCAGGTTGACGCCGCCGAAGGGCGGCGCCTGGTTGAAGACGTCGTGCGTATCGAAGGGATTCATCGCGGCTCCTCGCTGGTCGGCCCATCTGGTCTATAATGTTGCGCAAAAGCATCAAAGTGCACGCCTGTGCTTTCTCATGCACTACGCATCGGCGAAAATGGCGGGTCTTGTATTGACGACGCTTGTTAGCGATCCGTCAAGAGGCTAGCGCAAAGCGCCTTGTCAAGCAAGACACCACTGCGCTAACGCAAACGGAGCGTGACTCGGTGTGGCTGCCGATGTTTTTTAATGCCCCTCGGAATTTTTCGATGATAAAGTGCCCTGTGGTTTGTTAAACTTCCAGGGTTCACCTGTCCCAGGTGCCAGCAATAAGGCAGATATTTCAACGATGCGCTCTCCCTCCGCCGCCGCGCCGGCGCACGGCACCGACACGCTGATGGAAGCAGCGGGCGATTGCGCGCTGCGCATCGCGCCCAGCGGCGAGATCCGCAGCGCCAGCCGCCGCACCCTGCGCCTGCTGGGCCTGCCGGGCGCGCTTGAAGGCATGCCTCTCTCCGACCTGGTCCACGAGACCGACGGCGCCGCCCTGCGCACCGCGATCGCCGACGCCCATGCGGCCGGCGAGCCGGTGCTGGTGCGCGTACGCCTGCGCTGCCTGGGCCGCGAAATTCCTTTCGAGCTGCGCATCGCTCCGCTCGGCGCCTACGACAGCCTGCTGGTGGTCGGACGCGACGTCAGCGCCCAGCACGCCCTCGAAGAACGCCTGCGCCACATCGCGACCCACGACGCCCTGACCGAACTGCCGAACCGCCTGCTGCTGGCCGACCGCATCCGCGTGGTGATCGCCAACGCGCGCCGCTCGGGCCAGGGTTTTGCCGTCGCCACGATCGGCATCGACGGCTTCAAGAAAGTGAACGATGCGCTCGGCCACGCGGTCGGCGACGCCGTGCTGTGCCAGGCCGCCGGCCGGCTGCGGCGCGCGATGCGCGACAGCGATACGCTGGCGCGCGTGGGCGGCGACGAATTCGTCGTGGTCCTGCCCGGTACCGCCAGCGAAGCCCAGATCAAGCTCGTCACCGGCCGCCTGCTGGCGACCCTGCAATCGCCCTTCGAGCACGAGGGCCATACGATCTACCTCGGCGCATCGAGCGGCGTCGCGCTCTATCCGCAGCATGCCGAGGACGACCACGGCCTGCTGGCCCTGGCCGACGCGGCCCTGATCCGCGCCAAGGAAACCGGCAAGGGCCGCGCCCTGGTCTACAGCGCGCGCGAACAGGGCCCGCCGCAGCACGACATCTCGCTGGAGGCGGCCATGTTTTCGGCCGTGCGCGAAGGCGAGTTCCTGCTCTACTTCCAGCCGATCGTAGATGCGCGCACGCGCCTGATCGAGGGCTTCGAGACCCTGATGCGCTGGAAGCACCCGACGCTGGGCATGGTGCCGCCGGTACGCTTCATCCCGATCGCCGAAACCAATGGCCTGATCAACATGCTCGGCGCCTGGGCCCTGAAAGCGGCCTGCGCCCAGTTGCCGCAGTTCGAGGAAGCCGCCAAGCGCGATCTCTACATCTCGGTGAACATCAGCCCGCGCCAGTTCAGGAACGACAAGTTCCTTGGCGTGCTGGACGAGGCGCTGGCGCTGTCCGGCCTGGACGGCAGCAAGCTGGTGCTCGAGATCACCGAAGGCACGCTGATGGTCGACCCGCAGCATGCGGAAACCATTCTCACCAAAATGTCCGAACGCGGCGCGCGCATCGCGATCGACGACTTCGGCACCGGCTACTCCTCGCTGGCCTACCTCAAGCGCTTCCCGATCTCGGTGCTGAAGGTGGACCGCGCATTCGTGAAAGACCTGCCCGGCGCGCAAAAGGAAGCGGCGATCTGCAGCGCCGTGCTCGACATGGCGCGCCACCTCGACCTGTCGGTCGTGGCCGAAGGCGTCGAGACCGAGGCACAGCTGGCCTGGCTGCAGGCGCGCGACTGCCGCTACATCCAGGGCTACCTGACCGGCAAGCCGATGCCGGCCCACGTGGCCCTCGCCGCCCTGCAGGACAACCATTACACGGCATTGCTGCCGCCCGAACGACCAGCCCGCACATCATGACCGCATCATCCCTCCCCGACACCCCGCCGCGGGCCGGCGCAACGCTCGACCTGCTGTGGGAACGCATCCGCCGCCAGGGCGACATGCCCGGTTTCACGCGCGCGATCAACGCCATCCTGGCCTCGATGCGCGGCGAGGACGAGCGCGAATTCTCGATGACCCAGACCGTGCTGTCGGATCCGGTCCTGACGCAGAAGGTACTCAGGCTCGCCAACAGCGGCATGTATTCCGCCTTCGGCCAGCGCATCAACACGGTGTCGAAAGCCGTACTGGTGCTGGGCACCGAGGCGATCGGTCACCTGGCGCTGGGCCTGAAGCTGATCGAGGAGCTGGCGAAAAGCACGCCGGATTCGGCGCTCGCCCACGTCGAGATGGAAAAGGCCGTGCTGGCCGGGATGGTGGCCCAGCAGGTGGCCGCCAGCGCCGCCACGCGCGACCCCGAGGAAGCCGTGGTGTGCTCGATCCTGCATTCGCTGGGCCGGATGATGGTCACCTTCTACATGCCCGAACGCTGGGCACGGATGCAGGAGGTCGCCGGCGCCGGATTCGAGGAACTGGCGGCGCAGCCGGTGCTCGGCCTCTCGCTCGAGGCCCTGGGCCGCGCCACGGCCGAACACTGGGGTCTGCCGCGCAACCTGGTGGCCGGCATGCGCACGCTGGAGCCGGGCGAACGCGAGGAAGGCTTCGGCCACGACGACTGGCTGGCGGCGCTGGGCACCATGTCGACCCGCTGCGCCAGCTCGCTCTGGAACGACGACGAAGCCGGTGCCGCCCAGGTGGCCGAACTGGCCGAGGCTTTCGCGCCGATGCTGGGCGTGGCGCCGCAGCAGATGCTGACGGCGATCGACAAGGCCAAGCGCGAGGCGCAGGCCGATCTCACCATCGCGCCGCTGGCCAAGCCCTTGGAAAAACAGGTACACGTCGAGACCGTCGCCCGCAAGCGCGAGGCCGGCAACCGCATCCTGATGAGCGGCGCGGCCGACATGCGGGACGCCGGCGTGTCCGTGAATCCGGGCCAGATGATGTCGATGGCGCTGGAAACCATCTTCCAGGGCCTGTCCTTCACGCGCGCGTTTGCATTCCTGCGCAACCGGCGCGAAGGCAAGTACCTGGCGCGCATGGGCTTCGGCGAAGGCGCCAAGACCCTGATGCCCAACCTGTCCTTCGACGACGCCTACGGCCCCGACGTGTTCCACGCTGCCCTGACCAGCGACCGCGTGATTTTCATCGAGAATGCGCGCGATCCGAAATTCGCGGCCAAGCTGCCCGGCTGGTGGCGCGGCACCCTGTCCGAGGCGCGCTGCTTCGTCGTGATTCCGCTGTGCCTGAACGGCCAGCCGGTCGGCTTCATCTACGGCGACTGGGACGACACTTTCCCGTCCATCAGCCTGAGCCAGACGGAATTCTCGCTGCTGAACGATGTGCGCACGCTGGTGGTGCGTTCGATCGAACGGCGCACGCAGGCCGAGCTGGCGGCAGCCGCCGCCAAACAATAAACCCGGCTTAAATCCGCGGCGTATCGACGCGCACGTCGCCGCACTGCGCGCGGTGCATCAGCGCGTGGTCGATCAGCACCAGGGCCAGCATGGCCTCGGCGATCGGCGTCGCGCGGATGCCGACGCAGGGGTCGTGGCGGCCGAAGGTCTCGACGATCGATGGCGTACCCGCCTTGTCGATCGAACGGCGCGGCACCCGGATCGAGGACGTCGGCTTGATCGCCAGCGAGACCGTGATGTCCTGCCCGGTCGAAATCCCGCCCAGCACGCCGCCGGCCTGGTTGCCCACAAAACCTTCCGGCGTCAGTTCGTCGCCGTGCTCGGACCCCTTCTGCACGACCGCGTTGAAGCCGGCGCCGATCTCCACGCCCTTGACCGCATTAATTCCCATCATCGCGTAGGCGATGTCGGCATCGAGCTTGTCGTAGATCGGCTGGCCGAGGCCGACCGGCACGCCGGTGGCCACCACGTCGATGCGCGCGCCGATCGAGTCGCCGGCGCGGCGCAAGTCATCCATGTAGGCTTCCATGCGCGCCAGCAGCGCCGCGTCATCGGTAGCGGCAAAGAAGGGATTGTTCGCCACGTGCTCCCAGCCGCCGAACGGGATGTCGATCTCGCCCAGCTGGCGCATGCAGCCCATGAAGCCAATGCCATAGCGTTCGCGCAGCCATTTCTTGGCCACCGCGCCGGCGCCGACCACGGGCGCGGTCAGGCGCGCCGACGAACGTCCGCCGCCGCGCGGGTCGCGCACGCCGTATTTGTGCCAATAGGTGTAGTCGGCGTGGCCTGGGCGGAAGGTCTCGGCGATGTTGCCGTAGTCCTTGCTGCGCTGGTCTTCGTTCGGAATCAGGAGCGCGATCGGGGTGCCGGTCGTTACGCCCTCGTACACGCCCGACAGGATCTGTACGCGGTCCGCTTCCTGGCGCTGGGTCACGTGGCGCGAGGTGCCGGGCTTGCGGCGGTCGAGGTCGCCCTGGATGTCGGCTTCCGTCAGCGCCATGCCCGGCGGGCAGCCGTCGATGACGCAGCCGATCGCGGGACCGTGCGATTCGCCGAAGGTGGTGACGGAAAACAGCTTACCGAAGGAATTACCAGACATAGGACGTAGGCGAAAAGTGCGAAAAGATCATTCTACCAGCCCACGCAGGGATCGGCGGAGGGCCGCCTTTTTCGGCATTCGACCAGATTTGATGTTGCTCCATGGATATAAATTTTCCTTCAAGCACAACTTTTGGCCGCCCGTATTGAATAATGTCCGTTATACTCCGTTCGAATGAACCGCCGAGCCTGAACTTGGAGACGCAACAATAATGCCCGCATCGATGTCGCCCGGTGTCGCCCTGCCTGCGCACGACGACCTGATATTCCTGGACGAGGCACCGCTCGCCGGCGCGCGCGGCACTCGCTCCGCCGTGCCGGGCTGGCGCATCCTGATCGTCGACGACGACGCCGACGTCCATTCGACTACCACCTTCGCCCTCGCCGGGCTCGAAGTCCAGGACCGCCCGCTCGAATTCCTGCACGCCTATTCGGCGGAACAAGCGCGTGTGCTCCTGGCGCGCGAGCCCGACATTGCCGTCATCCTGCTCGACGTCGTGATGGAGCAGCCCGACGCCGGCCTGCACCTGGTGCGCCACGTGCGCGACACGCTCGGCATGACCGACGTGCGCATCATCCTGCGTACAGGCCAGCCGGGCTACACGCCCGAGATGGAAGCGATCCGCGACCTCGACATCAACGACTACCGCACCAAGTCCGAACTCACCCGCACCAAGCTGTACACGACGGTGGCCGCCGCCGTG
The DNA here is from genome assembly GCF_004798585.1 of Massilia sp. Mn16-1_5. Classification (GTDB taxonomy): domain Bacteria; phylum Pseudomonadota; class Gammaproteobacteria; order Burkholderiales; family Burkholderiaceae_D; genus Telluria. The sequence goes on along the minus strand of NZ_PPXQ01000001.1, from coordinate 152,260 downwards.
CGCGCCTACCAGCAGCTGCACGCGCTGGGCGTGGGCCGCGCCGGGCTGGAACGCATCGTCCACGCGGGCACCGAACTGATGCGCCTACACGGCGCGCGCGACGTCGCCCGCTCGGTGCTGCAGCAGGCGGCCGCCCTGCTCGGCCAGGAGCCCGGCGGCGTGCTGTGCGCGCGCGAAGGCGCGGCATTGCGCGTGCTGGGGGGCGCCGGCAGCGGACTCGAACTGGAACAGCGCCTGCTCGACCTGAAGCAGCATGGGCTCATCGGCGGCGCCGCCACGCGTGCCCTGGCCGAGCGGCGTTCAGAATTCAATCCGACTTGCCTCGCGCTCTACTTCCCCGGCAAATCGGGCCGCGACTTCGCCGCGGCCTTGCCCCTGGTGCGCCCTGTCAGCGACGGCAACAAGCGCCTGCTGCACGTCTTCGCCAGCGTGGTCTCGGTCAGCCTCGACAACCTCGAACTGGTCGGGCGCCTGAACAACGCCGCCTTCTTCGACCAGCTCACCTGCCTGCCGAACCGCACGCAACTGGTCGAGGACCTGGACGCCGCGGTCGCCAACGAGGGCGGCCTGGACACCACGCTGACCCTGGTAGACCTCGACCACTTCGCCGAGATCAACGATGCCCTCGGCCACCAGTTCGGCGACCAGCTGCTGGTCACGGTGGCCCAGCGCCTGCAAAGCCAGCTCGATCCGCGCCTGAAGGTGGCGCGCATTGGCGGCGACATCTTCGCCGTGCTGGGCATGGGCAGCCTGAATACGCCGGAAGCGATCCACGCCCTGTTCGCAGCGCCCTTCTCGCTCGACGGCCAGGACCTGCAGGTATCAAGCACCCTCGGCCTGGTACGCCTGGGCGAACACGACGGCACCGGCGCCGACGCGCTGAAGGATGCCGACATCGCCCTGAAGCGCGCGAAGTCGCAGCAGCGCGGCGGCCACTTCTATTTTTCGCGCGGCATGGGCGTCGAGATCCGCGAACGCGTGCGCCTGATGCACGCGCTGCGCAGCGGCGTGCGCCGGGGCGAACTCTTCCTCGCCTACCAGCCGCAGGTGGACCTTGCGACCGGCCGACCCTTCGGCGCCGAAGCGCTGCTGCGCTGGCGTATGCAGGACGGCACCCTGGTGCCGCCGGACCGCTTCATCCCGATCGCGGAATATTCGGGCCTGATCGTCGAGATCGGCGCCTGGGTGCTGCGCGAAGCCTGCGACGAGCTGATGCGCCTGCGCGGCGCCGGCCACCTCGACTTCACGATGTCGATCAACGTGTCGCAGGCCCAGTTCCGCCATCCGCGCTTCGTCGACGTCCTGCGCACGGTGCTGAATGACACCGGCGCGCCGCCCGAATACATCGAGCTCGAGATCACGGAATCGATGGCGATGGAAGAGCCGCAGCTGCTGGCCGAGATGCTGGCCCAGGTCAAGCGCACCGGGGTCTCGATCGCGATCGACGACTTCGGCACCGGCTTCTCTTCGCTGTCGCACCTGCAGCGCCTGAACGTGGACCGCCTCAAGATCGACCGCGCCTTCGTTACCGAGATCACCGGCTCGGCGCGCGGCAGCAGCATCGCCGAGATGATCATCCAGCTCGGACGCAACCTCGGTTTGTCAGTCATTGCGGAAGGGGTGGAAGACGAACGCCAGGCGCAGATCCTGCACGCGCTGGGCTGCCCGCTGGCGCAGGGCTTCCTGTTCTCGCGGCCGCTGTCGCCGCAAGCTTTATTGGAGTGGCTGGCGACGCAGGGCTTGAGCGACGCCGCGTGACGTGACGCGAATGGTGGGCTCGGGGCGCCCACCCTACAGCTCGCGATATCGTAGATACCGTCTCGGGTTTCAAGCAGGGTGAGCGTGGTCCGGTGAGTATTTTGTTCTGGTCCTCAAGACGCCGAAGCACAGGTGTACGAGCTTGCGCATGGCTGCGCCGACGATTGCCATCGGCGTCTTGCCTTTAGCAGCCAGTCGCTCCTTGAGTGCGCGTATATGGGGATTCCACTGCAGGGCCGACACTGCGGGCATGTACAAGGCGGCACGCATCCTTTTCGGCCCCGCTTTCGATAGCTTGGGACGAGCGTGCAGGCTCGTTCCCGACTGGCGTTCCACAGGCACCAGGCCGAGATAGGCTGCAAGCTGTTCGGCAGAATGAAACTGGTGGGTGTGCATGACCGACAGCATGTGATGCCCGGTTTCCGGTCCGACGCCAGGAATGCTGGTCAACAGCTTCATGTCGTCCTTCAGATCAGGATGCCTGTCGATGTGCGCATCGATCTTTTTCCGGATCGCTTTCAGCTGAGTGTTCAGAAATCCAATGGTTTCGTCGATCGATGCCAGGACATCCGCGGGTGCGCGGCCGACGACGGATTTTTCCTTGCGGTTCTGTTCACGCTCGATGTCCTTCTTGATCGCGTCTTCACGCGCGATATATGCCTGTAGCTGCCGGGCCGCGGGCGGCGGCGGCACCCAGGGCGCTGGCTTCAGCAGCGCGCCATAGCGAGCCAGTACGAAGCTGTCCTTCGTATCGTTCTTCGTTCGCACCGCCATGCCCCGACCGAAGTCCTTCACCTGGGCGGGGTTGGCAATCGAGACCGTCATGCCGGCATCGGATAGTGTCTCGGCGGCCAACTGGTGGTAGACGCCCGTACCTTCCATGATGACGTGAAGCTCATCAGGAAGGATGCCTTCTTTTTCCACGAAGTAAGCAAGCGTGGCAAGTCCGGCCGGACTGTTTGCCACCACTTTGGTCTTGCGTTTGGTATCGGCTGCATCGCGCAAGAGGCAGCAGTCGAGCTTGTCCTTCGAGACATCCACGCCAAGGTATTTCATGATCCTCGCTCCTGAAATGCCCAACTTCGCCCGCTTGCCTTGCACATCCAGGGTTTTCCCCTTGGCTACCGTCCAGTGTCAAAGTTTGGCAGAAGTAGAAAGAGCTGAGGCGCCTGATCTACGGTTCATGGTCTGGCCATCAGGGTGGACTCAGGCTGCCCCAACTCCATGTAGAGTAGCTAGCTCCACATAGGTTCAAGATACAAGGGTGGGCGCCCCGGGCCCACCAAAGTAGACCCGCTACTTAATCCTCGGCCGCCTGCTCCGCCGGCCAATCCCGGATATACGCCTTGAGCATGCGGTTCTCGAAACTCTGCGCCTCGAGCACCGCGCGCGCGACGTCGTAGAACGAAATCACGCCCAGCAGCGTCTTGGCATCCATCACCGGCAGGTAGCGCGCATGCTTTTCCAGCATCATGCGGCGCACTTCGTTGACTTCGGTTTCGGGGGTGACCGTGATCGGCGCCTCGTCCATGTGCTTGCGCACCGTCCCCTCGCCCAGCGCGCCGCCGTTCGAGTGCAGCACCTTGATCACTTCGCGGAAAGTCAGCATGCCGACGAGGTCGCCATACTCCATGACCACCAGGGAACCGATGTCCTTTTCCGACATCGTATTGACCGCGTCGGCGAGCAGGGTTTCAGGGGTCACCGTGTAGAGGATGTTGCCCTTGACCTGCAGGATTTCTGAAACTTTCATATTAGCCACCCCGGCTTCTGTTGGAATATTCACTAGTCGATTTCTTTGTCTAAGCTATAACACGAATGTAGCTTAAGGCTATCAGAAAATCCAGCGACGTGGGGACGGCGCCGCTCATCCGCTTGCGCCATGAGCAAAGAATGCTACGATGCCGCCCATAACTATTCTTTAACGAGACACTCATGAGCGGTCCACACTACCCGGGCTTCGACACCCTGTCGCTGCACGCGGGCGCGGCAATCGACCCGGCGACGGGCGCGCGCGCCACGCCGATCCACTTCACCTCTTCCTTCGCCTTCCGCGATTCCGATCACGCCGCCTCGCTGTTCAACATGGAGCGCAGCGGCCACGTCTATTCACGCATCTCGAACCCGACCAATGCGGTGCTGGAAGAGCGCATCGCGGCGCTGGAGGGCGGCGTGGCCGGCATCGCCACCGCTAGCGGCCAGGCCGCGATGTTCCTCGGCCTGTCGACGATCGCTGGCGCCGGCTCCCACATCGTTGCTTCGCGCGCGCTCTACGGCGGCTCGCACAACCTGCTGGCCTATACCCTGAAGCGCTTCGGCATCGAGACCACCTTCGTGGACCCGCGCGACATCGACGCCTGGCGCGCCGCGATCCGCCCCGAAACCCGCGTCCTGTTCGGCGAAACCCTGGGCAATCCCGGCCTGGACGTGCTCGACATTCCGCGTATCAGTGCCCTGGCCCATGAACACGAGCTGCCGCTGATGGTCGATTCGACCTTCACCACGCCCTGGCTGCTGCAGCCCGTCGAGCATGGCGCCGACCTGGTCTTCCATTCGGCCACCAAGTTCCTGTGCGGCCATGGCACCGCGATCGGCGGCCTGCTGGTCGACGGCGGCACCTTCGACTGGCAGCGCGCGCACGACCGGACCGGCCGCTTTGCCGAGCTGTGCGAGCCCTACGAGGGCTTCCACGGCATGGTGTTCGCCGAAGAATCGAGCGTCGGCGCATTCGCCCTGCGCGCGCGGCGCGAAGGCCTGCGCGACTTCGGCGCGGCCATGAGCCCGCACAACGCCTTCGCCATCCTGCAGGGCGTCGAGACCCTGGGCCTGCGCATGGAGCGCCACGTCGCCAACACCCGCCGCGTGATCGAATTCCTGCTCGCGCATCCGGCTGTCGAGGCGGTGTCCTATCCGGAGCTCGACAGCCATCCGGACCACGTGCTGGCGCAGCGCCTGCTGCCGAAAGGCTGCGGCGCCGTGTTCACCTTCGCCCTCAAGGGCGACCGCGCGGCCGGCCGCCGTTTCGTCGACAGCCTGAAGGTGTTCTCGCACCTGGCGAACGTCGGCGACGCCAAGTCGCTGGTGATCCATCCTGCCTCGACCACCCACTTCCGCGTGCCGGTGGACCAATTGGCCGCGAGCGGCATCACGGAGGGCACGATGCGCCTCTCGGTCGGCCTGGAAGACGCCGGCGACCTGATCGAAGACCTGGGCCGCGCGCTCAAGGCCGCGCAGAAGGGAGCCTGAGATGATGCTCGAGATCCAGGGCAAACAGGCCTACGCCTACAGCGGCGGCAAGGCTTTTGATCCGCTGCTGCCGACCATCGTCTTCATCCACGGCGCCCAGAACGACCATTCGGTCTGGGGCCTGCAGTCGCGCTGGTTCGCGCACCACGGCTATGGCGTGCTGGCGGTGGACCTGCCGGGACATGGCCGCAGCAGCGGTCCGGCGCTGGCCAGCGTCGAGCAGATGGCCGACTGGCTGCTGGCGCTGCTGGAGGCGGCCGGGGTGCGCAAGCCGATCCTGGCCGGACACAGCATGGGTTCGCTCGTCGCGCTGGAAGCGTCGCTGCGCGCCCCAGACAAGGTACGCGCCCTTGCCATGCTCGGCACGACCTATCCGATGAAAGTCTCGGACGCCCTGCTGGCCACCGCGCGCGACGACGAGGGAACGGCGATCGACATGGTCAACATCTGGTCGCACTCGAGCATCGCCCATAAACCATCGGCGCCGGCGCCCGGCTTTTCCGTGATGGGCGGCGCGCGCCGGCTGATGCAGCGCATGTCGGCCCTGAATCCGGACCACCTCTTCTACACCGACTTCTCGGCCTGTAATGCCTATGCCAACGGTGAAGCGGCGGCAAGGGCCGTGCGCTGTCCGACGCTCTTCATTTTCGGCAGCAAGGACATGATGACGCCGGCGCGCTCGACCAAGCTGTTGACCAGCACGATCGCGCACGGCAAGGTGGTGCAGGTCGACGCCGGCCATTCGCTGATGAGCGAGCAGCCCGATGCCGTGCTGGACGCGCTGGACGCGTTTGCGCTGTCCCTCGAGGAGACGAGAGCATGAGCTTTGCCGAGTTCTATCCCTTCTACCTGTCCCAGCACGCCGACCGCCGCTGCCGGCGCACCCACTTCATCGGCAGCACGGGGGCCTTGCTGGCGATCGCGACGGCGATCGTGACGGCCAATGCGTGGTGGGTGCTGGCCGCCCTCGTGTTCGGCTACGGCGGCGCATGGATCGGGCATTTCTTCTACGAGCACAACCGGCCGGCGACCTTCAAGCAGCCGTGGCTGTCGTTCAAGGCGGACTGGGTGATGTACTGGCAGATGTTGACGGGGAAGCTCAGTTTCTGATCGACCGTGCGTGACGCGGGCATGCCCGCCCTACGTTAAACGGCAGCCGCGGGCGGTGGCGCACCGTAGGGCGGGCATGCCCGCATTACACCGCTTGCGCACCCGCGAAATACGCACTGATCGGCTGATCGAGACCCTGCGCGACGGCCTTCTCCACCTCTCGCGCCAACGCCCCGGCATCCAGCGACAAACTCGACCCCGCCACCTGCTGCGCATTCGGCGCCAGCGCCGCCCGCGCGCCGCCGAACACGAACAGCCGGTAGACGTCGGCCACGCGCAGCTCGTCTGGATCGGCCAGCAGCACCCAGTCGTCGGCGCCTGCGCGGTCGACGTTGCGCCACTGCCCCTCTACCTTCAGTTCCGGCTGCACCCGTCCCACCCAGCCGGCCGCCACCATCTGCTCCAGCAGCAGGCTCAGTTCGTCGTAACCGATGCGCGTATGCGCCCGGATCGCGCTTGATGACACCAGCGCCGAACCGGTCGCGTGGGCGCCGCCGTGCAGCACCTTCAGCACCGCCATCGCATCGACGAACACGCCGCCCGGCGCCGGCACGTGCCACCAGCGCTCGTACTTGATGACCGGCAGCGCCGCCGCCACCACCGCCCCTAGCAGCGTGATCAACCACGATAGATACAACCAGAGCAGGAAAAGCGGCAGCGCGGCCAGGGCGCCGTAGATGATGGCGTAGGTCGGGAACTGGCGGATGAAGAGCGCGAACAGGCGCTTCGCCAGCTCGAAGGCGATCGCCGCGGCCAGCGCCCCCCACAGGGCGTCGCGCCAGTTCACGTGGCGGTTGGGCACGGCCACGTAGAGCAGCGTGTAGGCGCCGGTCGTCAGCGCCAGCGAGGCCAGGGTCGAGAGCAGCGTGCCGAGGAAGGGCACGGCTTTCGTCACGCCGCCGGTCACCATGAACAGCTGGGCCGTGAGCGAAATCGACAGGCCGAACAGCAAGGGGCCGAGGGTGATCAGCGCCCAGTAGGTCAGCATGCGCTGCATCAGCGGACGCGGCCGGCGCACGCGCCAGATCTGGTTGAAGACGCGCTCGATCATGCCCATCATGGCCGTCGTGGTGAACAGCAGCACGACCGCGCCAAGCGCCGAGAGCCCCTTGGCCTTGTCGGCAAAACCCGTCAGGTTGGCGATGATCGTGTTCGAGATCGCCTTCGGCATCAGGGCCTGGGCGAAGTAAGTTTCGAGAGCCGTGCGGAGCTGACCGAAGATCGGAAACGTGGTAAAAATGGCTAGCACGATCGTCAGCAGGGGTACCAGCGCCAGCGTGGTCGTAAAGGTGAGGCTGCCTGCCACCTGGGGCAGCATTTCCTCGCGCAGGCGGCGCCGCGCGAAGCGCACCAGGTGCTGCACCTCAAGCAGGGTCAGGCCGCGCACGCGCTCGAAGCCGTCGCTGAGGATGTCGTTCGTGGAACGCGAGAGTGCCTGCACCTTCGCGTGGACCGTTTTGGAAAGCATGTTGTCGTTTGAATAGCGCCCGGGGCGATTGTTCCGGCAAAGCATTCTATAATACCAACGATGAACCCGACCCTGACCATACTCGTGTTGTACTACTCGCGCCACGGCGCCACCCGCAAGCTGGCCGAGCTGATTGCCCAGGGCATCGAAAGCGTGCCGGGGCTCGAAGCCCGCCTGCGCACCGTGCCGGCGGTCTCGACCGTGGCCGAAGCGACGGCGCCCGCCATCCCGCTCGATGGCGCGCCCTATGTCGAGTTGTCCGACCTGGCCGAATGCGCGGGCCTTGCCTTGGGTTCGCCCACGCGCTTCGGCAACATGGCGGCAGCGATGAAATACTTCCTCGACGGTACCGCGGCCGAATGGCTGGCCGGCACCCTGTCGGGCAAACCGGCGGTCGTGTTCGCCTCCACCGGCAGCCTGCACGGCGGCCAGGAAGCGACCTTGCTGTCGATGATGATTCCGCTGCTGCACCACGGCATGCTCGTCATGGGCCTGCCCTACACCCATCCCGAACTGATGACCACGTCCAGCGGCGGCAGCCCCTACGGCGCCACCCACTGGGCCGGCATCGACGGCGACAAACAGGTCACGGAAGATGAGAAACGCCTGGCGATTGCGCTCGGGCGCCGCCTGGCCGAAGCCGCCTCGAAGTTACAGTCGCCTCTGCAATCACTACACGGACCACGCTGATGCAAACCCAAAAGCTCTTCCATGGCGGCGCCATCGCGAGCCTGATCTGGCTGATCGGCTGGCTGGTGGCCTGGGAAATCTGGGTCGCCCCGCTGCACCCGGGCGGCTCGCTGCTGGCCCTGAAGGCGGTACCGCTGCTGGTACCGCTGCGCGGCGTCATCAAGCGCGACCTCTACACGCTGCAGTGGTCGTCGATGGTGATCCTGATTTATTTCGCCGAAGGCGCGGTGCGGGCCTGGAGCGATACGCTCGAGCTCTCGCGCATGATGGCCCTGGGCGAAGTGGCGCTGGTCTGCGTCTACTTCGCCTGTGCCCTGCTCTACCTGCGTCCGTATAAAAAGGCGGCGCAGCGCATGGCCAAGGAATTGCTGGACAAGGTAAAAGTACCGCATGACTGAGGATTTCCTCGGACGCTGCCGCACAATCGTGGGCGCGTCCCGGGTGCTGTCCGAACAAGTGGACATGGCGCCCTACCTCACCGACTGGCGCGGCCGCTTCACCGGCCGCGCGCGGGCGGTGCTGCTGCCTGCCACGGTCGACGAGGTGGCGCAGCTGGTGCGCACCTGTGCCGGGGCGCGCGTGCCGATCGTGCCGCAGGGCGGCCGCACCGGCCTGGTGCTGGGCAGCGTGCCCGATGCCAGCGGCGTCGCCGTCGTGCTGTCGCTGCGGCGCATGAACCGCATCCTCGACATCGACACCACCAACCGCACGATCACGGTCGAAGCCGGCGCCATCCTGCAGCAGATCCAGGACGCGGCGGCGAAAAGCGGCCTGCTGTTTCCCCTGTCGCTGGCGGCCGAAGGCAGCTGCACCATCGGCGGCAACCTGTCGACCAATGCCGGCGGTACCGCCGTGCTACGCTACGGGAACACGCGCGACCTGTGCCTCGGCCTGCAGGTGGTCACACCCAGTGGCGAGGTCTGGGACGGCCTGCGCGGCCTGCGCAAGGACAATACGGGCTACGCGCTGCGCGAGCTGTTCGTCGGCGCCGAAGGCACGCTGGGCGTGATCACGGCGGCCGTCCTGAAACTCTACCCGCAGCCGAAGGCCTCGACCACGGCCCTGGTGGCGATGGAATCGCCCGAGCGCGCCCTGGCGCTACTGTCGCTGATGCAGGACCAGTGCGGCTCGAACCTCACCGCCTACGAGCTGATGTCGGACTTTTGCCTGAGGTTGGTATCCGAACACTTCCCGCACCTGCCGCGCCCCTTCGCGCGCAGCCATGCGCAGTATGCGCTGCTGGAAGTGTCGAGCAGCGAGTCGGAAGAACACGCGGTGTCCCTGCTCGAAGGCGCGATCGAGGCCGCGCTCGAAGGCGGCCTGGCGATGGATGCCGTGGTGGCCACCTCGATCGCCCAGTCGAGCGGGCTATGGCAGTTGCGCGAACACATCCCGCTGGCCCAGGCCAGTGCCGGCAAGAATATCAAGCACGACGTCTCGCTGCCGATCTCGCAGATCGCCGCCTTCATTGCCGCCACCGACGCCCAGCTGGCGCATGCCTTCCCCGGCTGCCAGGTGGTCTGCTTCGGCCACCTGGGCGACGGCAACCTGCACTACAACGTCGCGCCTTCACACGGTGAGTCGCACGAGACATTTCTTGGCAACCAGGATGCGATCAACCGCATCGTGCACGACAGCGTGGCGCGCTTCGAGGGCTCGATCTCGGCCGAACACGGCATCGGCGCCCTGAAACGCGAAGACCTGCAACGCTACAAGGACCCCGTCGAACTGAACATGATGCGTGCCATCAAAGGCGCCCTCGACCCGCTCGGCATCATGAACCCTGGCAAAATTTTGTGAGGGAGCGGCGATGAGGACCATGATGGCGGTGCTGGGCATGTGCGTGCTGGTGCAGGCGGCCGGGGCGCAGACGATCTACAAGTGCACGACTGAGGGCAAGGTCAGCTATGGCGAGCAGCCTTGCGCGGCGGGCAAGACGAGCGAATTGACGGTGCCGCCTGCTCCAGCGGGCGCCGACGCCGCCAGGGCTTTGGCCCGCGACAAGGCGCAGCTGGCGGCACTGGAAAAGCAGCGTGCAGTGGAAGCTGCGCGCGAGGAAAAGGATCGGATGCGCGCGGCCCGCACGGCCGACGCCACGCGTCAAAAATGCGAACGCCTGCGCCTGCAGCTCAAATGGGCGCAAGAGGACGCGGCCCGCGCAGGTAAGCAAGCCTCCGCTGCCGCACGCCTGAAGGCGCGCAGGCAGGCGGAGTCGCTGGCGGTGCAATGTCCGGCCTGAACGTCCTGTCCCGCTGGCTGCTGGTCGGCGAATGGCGCGCCCATCCGGTGCGCGCCGTGCTGGCCGTGGCGGCGATCGCGGTCGGCGTGGCGATGGGCTTTGCCATCCACCTGATCAACGCCGCGGCCTTCAACGAATTCTCGAGTGCCATCAAGAGCCTGTCCGGCCAGGCCGACGTCCAGGTGGCGGGACGCGAAGCCGTCTTCGACGAGGCGATCTATCCGGTGCTGGCGCAGTACGAGGGCGTGGCGCTGGCCGCGCCCGTACTCGAAGTGCAGGCCGCCGTGCCCGCCGCCAAGTCCTCGCTGCGCCTGGTCGGCATCGACCCGCTGCGCGCCGGCTATATCGCTCCCGATTTGCTGGGTGTGCCGCAGGACGGACGCGGCAGCGACGTGCTGGCCGACGATACCGTGTTTCTTTCTCCTGCCGCGCAAAGCTGGCTCGCGCTGAAGACCGGCGGCCAACTGGGCGTGCGCGCCGGCACCCGCGATTTCCAGCTGCGCGTGGCCGGCCCCGTGCAGCGCGCGCGGCCGGGCCAGCGCTTCGGCGTGATGGACATCGGCGCCCTGCAGTGGCGTTTCAATCAGCTCGGCAAGCTCTCGCGCGTCGACCTGAAATTGCGCGACGGTGTCAACCGTGCCGAATTCGAGGCGAAACTCACCGCCGACCTCGAACGCCGCTTCCCGGGGCGCTTTCGCGTCCAGCAACCGAACGACAGCGACCAGCAAAGCCGCAACAATAATCTCAGCCGCGCCTACCGCGTGAACCTCACGGTGCTGGCCCTGGTCGCCCTGTTCACGGGCGCCTTCCTCGTGTTCTCGACCCAGGCCCTGTCCGTGATGCGGCGGCGCAGCCAGTTCGCGCTGCTGCGCGTGCTGGGCGTGGAGCGCGGCCAGCTGCTGCGCCAGGTGCTGGTCGAGGGCGCCAGCCTGGGCCTGGTCGGTGCCCTGCTCGGGGTGGCGGCCGGCTACGCGCTGGCGGCGCTGGCCCTGCGCTTCTTTGGGGGCGACCTCGGCGCCGGCTACTTCCCGGGCATCAAGCCGCAGGTCGTGTTCACGCCGGTCGCCGCCTGCGTCTTTTTCGCGCTGGGACTCGGCGTCGCCCTGCTCGGCTGCCTGGCGCCTGCCCTGGAAGCGGCGCGCGCCAAGCCGGCCGTTGCCCTCAAGGCGGGTAACGACGAAGCGGCCCTGCACCGCCTGGCACGCGTCTGGCCTTCCTTTATTTGCCTTGCCCTGGCCGGCGTATTCGCCTTCGCGCCGCCTGTGTTCGAGCTGCCCCTGTTCGGCTATTTCGCGATTGCCCTGTTGCTGATCGGCGGCATCGGCCTGATGCCGCGCCTGGCCTCGAGCAGCTTCCGCCTGCTGGAGGGCCTGCTGCGGCGCGCCCCAAAGCCGCCGCCGGTGCTGGCCCTGACCCTGTCGCGGCTGGCGAACGCCCCCGGCCAGGCCTCGATCGCCCTGGGCGGCGTGCTGGCCAGCTTCAGCCTGATGGTGGCGATGGGGATCATGGTGGCGAGCTTCCGCATCTCGGTCGACGACTGGATGCGCCACATCCTGCCGGCCGACCTGTACGTGCGGAGCAGCGCCGGCGGCAGCTCGGGCTTCTTCGGCAAGCTCGAGCAGGAGGGAATCGCACGCGCCGCCGGCGGCAACCAGGTGCAGTTCCTGCGCACCCGTCCGGTCTCGCTGCAGGCCGACCGTCCCGACGTGGTCCTGATCGCGCGCGACATCGATCCCGCGGATCCGGGCCGCCTGCTGTTCCTGGTTGGTGCATCCAGCCCGGTGCCGGCGGGTGCACGCCCGGCCTGGGTCTCGGAAGCGATGCTCGACCTGTACGGCGTCCGGGTCGGCCAGACGCTCGACCTCCCCCTGGGCGGCAAGCCCGCACGCTTTTTCATCGCCGGCGTCTGGCGCGATTATGCCAACCAGTCCGGTTCCATCGTCGTGCGCCTGGCCGACTACCGGGCGCTGACCGGCGCACTGGAAGTGACGGACGCCGCCATCTACGCCGGCAGCGAAGCGAATACCGACCGCATCGAACGCGCGCTGCGCCAGCTGCCTTTCGGCGGCGCGCTGCAACTGGCGCGTCCCGGCGAAATCCGCGCCGCCAGCCTGCAGATCTTCGACCGCAGCTTTGCCGTCACTTACCTGCTGGAGGCGATCGCCATCGTCATCGGCCTGTCGGGCGTGGCCGCGACCTTCTCGGCCCAGACCCTGGCGCGCGCGCGCGAGTTCGGCATGTTGCGCCACGTCGGCGTGACGCGCGGCCAGGTGCTCGGCATCCTGGCTTGCGAAGGCGGCCTGCTGACCCTGCTGGGCGTGGCCTGCGGCTTCGCGCTCGGCCTCGTGATCAGCCTGATCCTGGTGTTCGTCGTGAACCCGCAGTCCTTCCACTGGACCATGGGCCTGCACCTGCCCTGGGGCCTGCTCGGCACCGTCGCCGGCGTGCTGGTCGCGGCCTCGGTCGGCACGGCCCTGGTGTCGGGCCGCTATGCCTTGTCGGGCGGGCCGGTGCGCGCCGTACGGGAGGATTGGTGATGCGCCTCTTGTTTGCTCTGTTCATGTTCCTTGCCGGCCTGGCGCAGGCCGCGCCGCCCGTGTTCCCGCAGGTGTTGCCGGGGCAGCAGCTGGTCTTCCCGCGCGACTTCGGCGCCCATCCGGATTTTCGCACCGAGTGGTGGTACGTCACCGGATGGCTCACCAAGGCGGACGGCAAGCCGCTCGGCTTCCAGGTGACCTTCTTCAGGAGCCGCACCGAACACGACACGGCCAACCCGAGCGCCTTCGCTCCGCACCAGCTGGTGATCGGCCACGCCGCGCTGTCCGATCCGGCGCATGGGCGCCTGGTGCATGACCAGCGCAGCGCGCGCGAAGGTTTTGGCTTGGCCTGGGCCAAGCCCGGCGACACCGACCTCAAGCTCGACGACTGGCGCATGACGCGCGAGCGCGACGGCAGCTACCGCGTGCACCTGAAGTCGGCCGAGATGACGCTCGAACTGAGCCTGTCTCCGACCCAGCCGCCGCTGCTGCAGGGCGAAGGCGGCTATTCGCGCAAGGGGCAGGCGCCACGGCATGCAAGCTATTACTACAGCCTGCCGCAGCTGAAGGTGACCGGTGTGGCCGGCCGCGCGGGCGCCGCCGGTCCGGTAACGGGCAGCGCCTGGTTCGACCACGAATGGTCGAGCGAAGCGCTGCAGCCCGAGGCCCAGGGCTGGGACTGGATCGGCGCCAACCTCGACGACGGCGGCGCGCTGATGGCTTTCCAGATCCGCGCCAAGGACGGTGGTAAACTATGGGCGCACGCGACCGTGCGCGCACGCGACGGCAAGCTGACGCGCTACACGCCCGATCAGGTCGTGTTTACGCCGCAGTCGCACTGGACCTCGCCGCGCACGAATGCACGCTATCCGGTCGCGACCACGATCACGACGGGCGCAACACGCTGGCAGATCGCGCCGCTGCAACCCGACCAGGAACTCGATTCGCGCCGCTCGACGGGCGCCGTCTACTGGGAAGGCGCAGTGAGCCTGCAGCGCGACGGCGTGCCGGCCGGGCATGGTTATCTGGAGATGACCGGCTACGTCCAGCGCATCAAACTTTGAACCACGAGACAGAACAACAACAAGCCACACGATGACCAAGCGTTCCCCCGGCAGTAACGGTACCGATTCCAATACACCGCGCAAAGGCAGCCTCGCCGCCCTCAAGGGCCTGACGCCCTTTCTGCTTCCCTATCGCCGCCAGTTCGTCCTGGCCGGCATCGCCCTGCTGTTCGCGGCCGGCGCCACGCTCGCCATTCCCGCCGCCTTCAAGCAGATGATCGATCTCGGCTTCGGGGCCCAGGCCGGCGCGCACAGCATCAAGCACGTCGACGCCACCTTCCTCGCCCTGTTCGGCGTCGCCGCGGTGCTGGGCGTGGCCACGGCGGCGCGCTTCTACATGGTGTCCTGGCTGGGCGAGCGCGTCACGGCCGACATCCGCAGCGCCGTCTACCGCCACGTGGTACACCAGAGTCCCGAGTTCTTCGAGACCACGCAAACCGGCGAAGTGCTTTCGCGCCTGACCACCGACACCACCCTGATCCAGACCGTGGTCGGCACCAGCATCTCGCTCGCCCTTCGGAATACCCTGCTCTTCCTGGGCGGCCTGGTGATGCTGTTCGTGACCAGCGCCAAGCTGACCGCGATCATCCTGGCCCTGCTGGTGCTGGTCATCGTGCCGATCGTGCTGTTCGGCCGGCGCGTACGCAAGCTCTCGCGCGATTCCCAGGACCGCATCGCCGACGCCTCGGCCCTTGCCGGCGAGATCCTGAACGCCATGCCGACGGTGCAGGCCTACACCCACGAAAAGATCGAGGCCGAGCGCTTCGGCAGCAGCGTCGAAGGCGCCTTTGGCGCGGCCATGCAGCGCATCCGCGCGCGCTCCTTCCTCACCATGCTGGCCATCGTGCTGGTGTTCGGCACCATCGTCTTCGTGCTCTGGCTGGGTGCGCACGCGGTGCTGGAGGGAAGCATGACCGGGGGCGACCTGGGCCAGTTCATCCTGTACGCCTCGATCGTCGCCGGCTCGATCGGCGCACTGGCCGAGGTGATGGGCGAAGCCCAGCGCGCCGCCGGCGCCACCGAACGCCTGCTCGAACTGCTGGCGGCGCGCTCGGACATCCGCAATCCGGCGCATCCGCGCGCCCTTCCCCAGCGTTCTTCGAATGGGGCCGCGCTGGCCCTGCACGACCTCACCTTCGCCTATCCGTCGCGCCAGGACACGGCCGCGCTGTCGCACGTCTCGCTGTCGATCAAGCCGGGCGAAACGGTCGCCGTGGTCGGCCCCTCGGGCGCCGGCAAGACCACCCTGTTCCAGCTGCTGCTGCGCTACTACGATCCGCAGGCCGGCGCCATCACGCTCGACGGCGTCGACATCCGCGACCTCGACCTGCACACCCTGCGCGGCGCGATCGGCATCGTGCCCCAGGACACGGTGATCTTCTCCGCCGACGCAATGGAAAACATCCGCTACGGCCGCCCGGACGCCACCGACGAGGAGGTCATCGCCGTGGCGAAGCTGGCCGCGGCCCACGAATTCATCGAGCGCCTGCCGCAGGGCTACCGCTCCTTCCTCGGCGAGCGCGGCGTGCGCCTGTCGGGCGGCCAGCGCCAGCGCATCGCGATCGCGCGCGCCCTGCTGAAGAATCCGCCGCTGCTGCTGCTCGACGAAGCGACCAGCGCCCTGGATGCCGAATCCGAACGCCTAGTCCAGGGTGCGCTGGAAGCGGCCATGGTCGGGCGCACCACCGTGATCATCGCGCACCGCCTGGCGACCGTGCAGCGGGCCGACCGCATCGTCGTCATGGAAGACGGACAGGTGGTGGAAACCGGCACCCACGCCTCGCTGGTCGCGATGGGCGGGATCTATGCCAACCTGGCGGCGCTGCAGTTCCATCACGTTCACGTGGAGCATTAAGGTTTCGGCAAGCTGTGTACTGGGCGATACAAAATTGCCGGATTTTCGGAATTCGTCATCTTATTCTGTTGACTGAGAGCAAGTGTTTGGTATGATCGGCGAACTCCGTCATCGCCTCTCTCAGCCATGTCCAACAACAAATATCACCCTGCCAACTGGAATGTCGGCACCAAGATCAGCGCCTTCAGCTTCGCACTCGTCGGCGCCCTGATCGCCGCACTGGTCATGACGATTACCGTCACCACCTCCTCGATGCTCGAGGAGCGTGCCAGCCAGAACATGCAGAACGAACTGCAGGGTGTGGTCGACACCGTCGACCTGTTCAACCGCACCGTCTCCAGCGAAGCCGTCAGTTTCGGCCGCATCTTCGCTGCCGACTTCGCGGGCGCCTTCGAGAGCGATCCGGCCGCGCCGGTCGACATCGGCGGCAAGCAGGTGCCCTCGCTGACCCATGAGGGCAAGGTGCTCAACCTCGATTTCAGCGCACCGGACCGCTTCAGCAAGGAGACCGGCGGCAATGCCACGATCTTCGTTGCCGACGGCGAGGACTTCGTGCGCGTCACCACCTCGGTGAAAAAGGAAAACGGCGAGCGCGCCGTCGGCACCACGCTCGACCACGCCAGCCCGGCCTATGCCGCCCTGAAGGACGGCAAGGTCTACGTGGGCCTGGCCAAGCTGTTCGGCAAGCAGTTCATCACCCAGTACGAACCGGTACGCAATAGCGCCGGCAAGGTCGTCGGCGCCCTCTACGTCGGTGTCGACATCAGCAAGGACATCGACGCCCTCAAGCAACGCATCCGTTCGATCAAGGTCGGCGAGACCGGCTACTTCTACGTCCTCAACGCCGCACCCGGCAAGTCCTACGGCGACCTCCTGGTGCACCCGAAGCGCGAGGGTGACAACATCCTCGACAGCAAGGCCTCCGATGGCCGCGCCTTCGTCAAGGAGATCCTCGAAAAGAAGACCGGCACCATCGCCTACGACTGGAAGAACCCTGGCGAATCGGCAGCGCGCGAGAAGGTCGCCGCCTTCGCCTTCTTCAAGGACTGGAACTGGGTGATCGCCGGCGGCACCTACCGCGACGAGATCACCGAGGAAGCCACGCGCCTGCGCAACAAGTACATCGGTTTCGCCCTGGCCGCCCTGCTGGTCTTCGCCGCCGTCCTGTACGCGTTCGTGCGCGCCACCATCACCCGTCCGCTGGCCGCGGCACGCGACGCCGCCGTGCGCATCGCCGACGGCGACCTGACCGTGAACATCGAACGCCGCCAGAACGACGAGATCGGCCTGCTGCTCGACGCCATGAATGGCATCAGCCGCAAGCTGTCAAGCGTGGTGGGCCAGGTGCGGGTCGGCGCCGAGCAGATCGCCAGCGCCTCGAACGAGATCTCGACCGGCAACCTCGACCTCTGCGCACGCACCGAGCGCCAGGCCGGCAGCCTGGCCACGACCTCGTCCTCGATGGGCGAACTGACCGAGACCGTGCGCCAGAACGCCGAGCACGCGCGCCAGGCGAATACCCTGGCCGTCTCCGCCTCGAGCATCGCCCAGAAAGGCGGCAGCATGGTCGCCCAGGTGGTCGAGACCATGGAGTCGATCAACCAGTCCTCGCGCAAGATCTCGGACATCACCGGCGTCATCGACGGCATCGCCTTCCAGACCAATATCCTGGCCCTGAACGCGGCCGTGGAAGCGGCCCGCGCCGGCGAACAGGGCCGCGGCTTCGCGGTCGTCGCCAACGAAGTGCGCAACCTGGCCCAGCGCAGCGCCGCCGCGGCCAAGGAGATCAAGGCCCTGATCGCGGCCTCGAGCAGCGAAGTCGACCTCGGACGCGAGCTGGTCTCGAAAGCCGGCGCCACCATGGACGAAGTGCTGGCCAGCGTCGGCCGCGTGACCGACATCATGGCCGACATCACGGCCGCGAGCCAGGAACAAAGCCACGGCATCGAGCAAGTCAACCGCGCGATCGGCGAGATGGACGAGACGACCCAGCACAATGCCGCCCTGGTCGAGGAAGCCAGCGCCGCGGCGCAGGCGATGCAGGACCAGGCCGCCGAGCTGGCGCGCGCGGTGCGCCTGTTCCGCCTGGACGAGCGCGCCGCCGCGCTCGATGCACCGGCGCAGCCTGCACGCCTGCCGGCGCCCAGCCACGGCTGAAGCGGGGCAATCACCCTGTTGTCGCTGGTCGCAACGAAAACCGACCGAGAAACAGGGCACCGACCATCGACGACAGGAGCGTCAGCAAGAAGAAGCAACTCGACGCCAGCACGCCATAAGTGGGGTCCAGATGGAACATCCGGACGCCCACCAGAAAAGTGGCTTCGCGCACCCCAAGGCCGCCGACACTGAACGGCAGCACGGCGGCAAGCGATGAAACGAGGAAGAGGGCGAGGTAGGCGATATAGCTGCCCGCGGGTGCGCCCAGGTAGGAAAGCAGCATCGCCATGCATGCCAGCTGCAGGACCTGTACCGCCACTCCCAGCGCGCATACGCCGGCCAGTTGCCGCGCATCGAGCCTGAACAGCCATCGATGCGCCAGCACGAATACCGCGCGCACCGCGGCCACCGATGCCACCGTGAACAGGACGACGGTCGCTGCCTCCCATGCGAGCGGGAGCAGCGGTGTCAGCATGCACAAGATGAGCAACAGGGTCAGCATGCCGCCGCTACGGTCCGCCAGCGTGATCGCGACTCCTGTTCGCAGCGGCAGGGAAAAGCCGCGGTGCAGAATGAGCACCTTGTAGGCGTCGCCCCCTATTCCGCCCGGCAAAAGAATATTCAGGAACATGCCTGCGTAATACAAACGCAGGTTGTCCCCCTCGCCCAGGCGCATGCCTGCGTGGCGCTGGTAGATATTCAGCCGCAGCGCCGCCAGGATCTTGGATGCGTTGAAGGCGATCAGGGCGGCGCCCAGGATCGGAGCGCGTTCCGGGCGAAACGCGAGGCTTGCCGCCTGGCCCAGGTCGAGGTTCAGGAAGACGACCAGGATCAGGCAGCTCGACACCGCCAGCTGCACGACGCGCTTCAGGTTCTTGCATGCTCGCCTGGACACCGGACATCCCGCTTGATGTGATAAGGCTTCTTGTTCTGGGATTCGTAATAGGTCCGCATGATGAGATCCGCGATGAAGCCGGTCGTAATCAACTGGATCCCGGCCACCGTCAGCAGCAGGCCAAGAAACAGCAAGGGCCGCCCGGCAATCTGTGCACCCATGAGCTTGTCGAACAAGACGTAGGCGTTCAGGACGCATCCCACGCACAAGGAGACGATCCCGACCGTCCCGAACAGGTGCATCGGCCGCTGGCCGTACTTGCGGACGAAGACCATCAGCATCAGGTCGCTGGCGACCCGCAGGGTGCGATTGATGCCGTATTTCGACACACCAGCATGGCGCGCATGGTGCCGCACCGGCATCTCCGTCATGCGCGCGCCGTACATGCTGGCCAATACCGGAATATAGCGGTGCAGTTCGCCATACAGTCCGAGGTTCTTGGCGACGTCGCTCTTGAACAGCTTCAAGGTACAGCCGTAATCGCTGATGTGGACCCTGGTCGCCCGCCGGATCAGCCAATTGGCGAGCTTGCTCGGGAATTTGCGCAGCAGGAAGCCATCCTTGCGCCTGGTGCGGATACCGGCCACCACGTCCCAGTCCCCTTCCCGCATGCGCGCCATCAGCAGCGGAATATCGCGCGGGTCGTTTTGCATATCGCCATCGAGCATGACGATCAGCGCGCCGCGCGCGGCGTCGATGCCTGCGGCCATCGCCGTGGTCTGGCCGTAGTTGCGGCTCAAGACGAGGATCCGGGTATGGGACCCGGCGAAACGCTCTATTTCCGCGACGGTGCCGTCCCTGGAGCCGTCGTCGACGAAGATGAGCTCATGTTCGATCCCGGCCAGGGCCTCGGCAAGCCGGGCAATCAGGGCTTGCATGTTGCCCTGCTCGTTCATGACCGGAATGACGACCGACAATAGCATTTATTTTTCCTTTACCGAGACGAGCGCGTAGTCGACCGCCATGGCGCCGTGGCGGTCGCGGGGCGTGCCGACGGCGAGCCGCCCATGCTCGCGCAGTACGCCGCCCGGGTAGGCACGCAGGAAAGGCTCCGGCCAGCCGCTTGTGCCCCCCGTGCGCTGGCCGGAATCGATCAGGAGGACCTCGCCACCGAGCGCAGGCCGTCGCCGCAGTACCTCGGGCAAGAGCATGACGGTCCACGCCGGGTTATGCAGGTACAGGTTTCCCGCCGCTGTCAGCTCGCTGGCGACCAGGATTCTGGCCTGCGGAAAGCGCCGCATCAGCTGGGCCGAGAGTTCGGCGAACGGTGCGCGCGTGTTCTTGCCCAGATAGGCGCGTGCCGACAGGCCCGCCAGGATGAGGATGGCGAAGATGCCCGCCGTCCACAGCACGCCCCGGCACGCCGCGCGTTGTGCCAGCATCGGAAAGATCGCAAGGAAGGCGAGCGGCGACAGGAACAGGATCGGCTGCAGCCAGCGCTCCTTGACACTGCCGAGCCCGCCGCCGAGGACCAGGGCCGCGACGCATGCCGACACCGCCAGGTGATACCAGAGAAAATAGCGGGCCTGGGGAAGCTCGAAGCTTGCCCGGGCCTGCTCCCGCTGCCGCCACCAGATCCATCCGTATACGATCCATAGCGGCGTCAGGAACAGGAAGCCCGCGCCCACCATGCCGGCGAAACCGCGCGCCACATTGCCGCCATAGCCCGCCGCGCCGCCATGCATTTTGGCGCCGGTGGCGCGCGTCGCAAGGTCCAGGTGCTCGAACAGCCAGAGTCCGTGCGGCACCAGCGACAGCAGCAGCGCCGCCAGCGCTATCCATGCCTTGCGGTCCCACACTGCCCGCCGGTGTTCGGGAACCAGCAGGCTGCTTGCGACCAGGCCAAGCGCGTACACCGCAAAGTTATATTTGGACTGCAGCCCGAGACCGAGCAGGAGGCCCAGGAGCGCATAGCGCAGCGCGCTGCGCTGCCTGAGCAGGCCGACATAGCACCACAGCGTGAGCGCGGCCACGCAGGTCGCCAGCACCGAGTGCGTCAGGTCCCGCTGCGACTCCCATCCAATTTGTGGCAACAGGACGAGCGAGGCGGCCGCCATGATGGCGCCATACCTGCCGACGAGCGGCCTGGCTGCGCAGAACATCGCCAGGTAGGTCCCGAACAGGAGCAGGTTCTTCTGGACGGACAGGGCAAGCAGATTGACGCCGAACAGGGAAAACAGGAGCCATTGCAGCCAGGAATACAGCGGTGGCTGGGTGCCATAGCCCAGTTGCAGCTCCTGGTAGCTCAGGACGGATTCCGCTTCGTCCAGGTCGAGCATGGCGGGCGAGCTTACGCGCAGCACCACGTGGAGCAGGAAGTAGGCCGCGACGACGAGCAGGAACCGGGTGCCCGCCCCTTGTTCGTACGCCGTCGGCGTGCCGTCGTCGCGCATGGCTAAGCTGTCTTGTCGTGAGCCATCCAGGCGAGCAGCCACTCCCGGAAGCGGGTCAGCCCCTCCGCGAGCGGTGTCGCCGGCGCGAAGCCGACCCATTCGTGCAATTTGCGCGTGTCGGCATAGGTCATCGGTACGTCGCCGGGCTGCATCGGCCGGAACTGGATGCTTGCCCTGACGCCGAGGACCGCCTCCAGGGCGGCGACGAAGTCCAGTACCCGAACCGGCTGGCGGTTACCAACGTTGAACACGGCGTGCGGCGCGTGCTGCGTGTTGCTTGCGGGCGGCTTCGCCAGGATCCGTACGATCGCCTCGACGATGTCGTCGATATAGGTGAAGTCGCGTTGCAGGGCGCCCTGCGCGTACACCGCGATCGGCTCGCCCTTGAGCATCTTGTGCGCGAAGCTGAAATAGGCCATGTCCGGACGGCCCCAGGGCCCGTACACGGTAAACAGCCGCAGTCCGCTGGCCGCGAAGCCGTACAGGTGGCTATAGGAATGGGCCAGCGCCTCGTTCGCCTTCTTGGTGGCTCCATAGAACGAGACCGGCGCGTCGGTCCTGTCGCTCTCCCTGAACGGCGCTGCCGCGCTTGCGCCGTAGACGCTGCTGCTGCTCGCATACACCAGGTGGCGCGGCTTGAAGCGGCGACAGGCTTCCAGTATGTTGGCAAACGCCACCAGGTTCGATTGCACATAGCTGGCGGGATGCTCGATCGATTGGCGTACGCCGGCCTGCGCAGCCAGATGCACGACATAGGCAGGCTGCACCCGTTCGAACAGGCCGTCGACTTGGCGCATATCCGCCAGTTCCACGGTTTCGCAACGGACGCCGTGGGGCGCCAGCAAGGCATGGACACGCTCATGCTTCAAAGCGACCGGGTAATAGTCATTGAAATTGTCGCATGCGGCAACGCTTGCACCCATGCGCGCGAGCCGGGAGGCGACGGAACTCCCGATGAAACCGGCCGCACCGGTGACCAGGACAGGCTGGCTGGCCGGGATCATTGGCGCTCCATTGGCACGCGCCTGCCGATACCGTGATAAGCCAGCCCGAAGGGCACGACCGCGTCGGGCTCGTACAGGTTTCTACCGTCAAAAATGGCCCGGTGCCGCAGGGCGCTGGCCAGGAAGTTGAAATCGGGCGAGCGAAACTCTTTCCACTCCGTGGCAATCGCAAGAACATCGGCGCCTTCGACGGCTTCCGCCGCGGAACCGGCCATGCTGAGCAATCGTTGGCAGCGTGCCTCGCCATGCTGGCTGACCAGGGCCTGCCTTGCCTCCTTGCCGGCGACAGGGTCGTAGGCCCGCACGCGGCAATTCGCCGAAAACAGCTCGCGTATCAGCGCCAGACTGGGCGCCTCGCGCACATCGTTCGTATTCGGCTTGAACGCCAGGCCCCAGAGGGCGACGGTTTTTTCTTCCAGCTTCTCGACGCCCCTGAAAAAGCGCACGATCTTCCTGAACAGGATCGTCGTTTGCGCGCCGTTCACCGCATCGATGGCATGCAGGATGCGCAGGGGCTGCCCATGGTCGGCCGCTGTCTTCAGGAGCGCCCTGACGTCCTTCGGGAAGCAGGAGCCGCCGTATCCGATGCCGGCATACAGAAAATCCGGGCCGATGCGCGGATCGGAACCGATCCCGCGCCGCACCTGCTCGATATCGGCGCCCAGTGCCTCGGCCAGCACGGCGAGTTCGTTCATGAAGCTGATGCGCGTTGCCAGCATGGCGTTCGCACCGTATTTCGTCAGCTCGGCACTGCGCACATCCATGTCGACCAGCTTTTCGTGGTTGCGGCTGAACGGCGCATACAGGCGGCGCATGACGGCCCTTGCCAGGGGATTGTCGCTGCCGACGACGATCCGGTCCGGACGCATGAAGTCCGCGACCGCTGCGCCTTCTTTCAGGAATTCCGGGTTGCTGATGACCGAGAACTCGATGGCGGCGCCCCGTGCCGCGAGTTCTTCCCGGACCAGGTGTTTCACCCGGTCGGCAGTGCCGACGGGAACCGTCGATTTATTGACGATAATGGCCGGCCCCTGCATGCGCCGGCCGATGCTGCGCACCGCGGACAGGAACTGCGTCAGGTCGGCCCTGCCGTCTTGATCAGGCGGCGTGCCCACGCACAGGAAAATGAGCCCGGCGTGCGCAAGCGCCTCATCGAGGCTGGCGCTGAAGCGCAACCTGCCGGCCGCCATGTTATGGGCGACCAGGGCATCGAGGCCGGGTTCGAAGATCGGTATCCGGCCGGCATTGAGCAGGTCGATCTTGCGTTCGTCCGCGTCGACGCACAAGACCGTATTGCCCACGTCGGCGAAGCAGGCGCCCGAAACGAGTCCGACATACCCTGTGCCAATCATCGATAGCTTCATGTGCGTACAAATCAATGGACAACGAACAAGCGGTCGGGGAAGCATATGTACGCATGAGTAGACCGCTGAGGTCCGAACGAAGTTCCCGCTAACTGAACCGTGCGCCGCGGGATCGCCAAGGCCCCTTCCCCGTGGCCGCGCCGAGGGTGTAAAGTGACAGCCCCAAACCTGGAGCTCATCTTGACCGACGCCGAACTGATCCGCCGCTGCGACACCGTCTTCCCCGGCCACCGCGCCCGCACCCCGGCCGACCTGTACGCCGCCATGGCCGCCTGGTGCGGACAACAGGGCGTCGAGCACGACGTGTATGGGGCCGGCAGCCTGATCGAAAGCTTCGAGGACAAGATCGCCGCCCTGCTCGGTTTCGAAGCCGCCGTCTTCTGCATCAGCGGCACGATGGCGCAAGTCACCGCACTGCGCCTGGCCTGCGCCGAGCGCGGCAATGCGCCGGCCGCCCTGCACCCGACCTCCCACATCTTCGTCCACGAACGCTCGAACTACCAGCTGCTCGGCCACTTCGACGCACTGCAGGTGGGCGAGCGCACCCGTCCCTGGACGGCGGCCGACATCACGGGCGTGCCCGACAGGCTCGGGGCGGTCGGCCTGGAGATTCCGATGCGCGAGATCGGCGGCCAGTTGTCGCACTGGGAAGAACTCGAGGCGATCAAGGCCCATTGCAAGGCGCGCGGCATCCACCTGCACATGGACGGCGCGCGCCTGTGGGAGGCGCAGGCCGGCTACGGACGCAGCGCGCGCGAGATCGCCGCCGGCTTCGATTCGGTCTACGTGTCGCTGTATAAAGGGATCGGCGGGCTCGGTGGCGCGATGCTGGCGGGCTCGCGCGCCTTCGTCGACCGCGCCGCCGAATGGTTCCGGCGCCAGGGCGGCAACGTGATCCACCGCTCGCCCTACATCGTCTCCGCCGCGATGCAGTTCGACGCGCGCCTGGCCGCGATGCCGGACTACTTCCGCCGCACCGAGCTGCTCTACGCGCTGCTTGCCGCGTATCCGGCAATCCGCGTCAATCCGGCCAAGCCGGCGGCCAACATGCTCCATGTGCACCTGCCGGTCAGCCGCGAGCGCGCACTGGCGATCCGCACCGAACTGGCCGAGCAGCACGGCATCTGGCTCTTCAACCGCGTCTCGCACGGCGTGCTGCCGGAGACCAGCTACTTCGAGCTGTACGTCGGCGACAACCTGCTGGCCGTGCCGGAGGCGCGCCTGCGCGAGGCCCTGACCTTGTTCGCGGCTGCGTTGACATAAGATACAATGTACAATGGCGCGTTTTTTCGAAAGTTAACGATGCGCCAATACCTCGACTTCATGCGCCATGTGAAAGAGCACGGCACGCTCAAGACCGACCGCACCGGTACCGGCACCCTGTCCGTGTTCGGCCACCAGATGCGCTTCGACCTGGCCGAGGGCTTCCCGCTGGTGACCACCAAGAAGGTGCACCTGAAGTCGATTATCCATGAACTGATCTGGTTCCTGCAGGGTTCGACCAACATCGGCTACCTGAAGGAAAACGGCGTCTCGATCTGGGATGAATGGGCCGACGCCAACGGCGACCTCGGCCCGATCTACGGCTACCAGTGGCGCAACTGGCCGACGCCGTCCGGGGACCACATCGACCAGATCTCGCAGGTGCTCGAGCAAATCAAGAATACACCGGACTCGCGCCGCATGATCGTCTCCGCCTGGAACGTGGCCGATATCCCGCAGATGAAGCTGCCGCCCTGCCACGCCTTCTTCCAGTTCTATGTCGCCGACGGCAAGCTGTCCTGCCAGCTCTACCAGCGCAGCGCCGACATCTTCCTCGGCGTACCCTTCAATATCGCCTCCTACGCCCTGCTGACTCACATGATGGCCCAGCAGGCCGGCCTGGAAGTCGGCGACTTCGTCTGGACCGGCGGCGACTGCCACCTGTACTCGAACCATCTGCAACAGGCGGAACTGCAGCTCTCGCGCGAGCCATTCCCGCTGCCGAAGCTGGTCATCAAGCGTAAACCGGACTCGCTGTTCGACTACCGCTACGAGGACTTCGAGGTCGTCGGCTACGAGTCGCACCCGGGCATCAAGGCGCCGGTGGCGGTCTAAGCCCGTGAACCTCGGCCGCGTCGTCGGACTGGCAGCGCGGACGTCGAAGGCAGCTGCGCCGCAGTCCGTGGACAGCCTGCGCCTGCTCCCGGGCGCCGGCATCGAAGACGAGATCCACGCCGACCCGCATTCTCCGCGCCAGCTGCTGCTGGCAAGCCGGGACGTCTACAAGGACTTCGGGCTCCCGCCGCACGCGCTGGGCGAAAACCTGCTGCTCGAAACCGATACTGCCTGTCTCCGTTCCGGCACAGTCCTGCAAATCGGCGACCAGGTCCAACTGCGCATGATGTTCCAATGCGAAGCCTGCGGCCAGCTCGACGCCGTGCAGCCGCGCCTAGCCACGCGCATCGGCAGCCGGCGCGGCATGCTGGCGCGCGTGCTGGCGGGAGGCGTCATCCGCGCCGGCGACACCGTGCGCGACCTCGGCGTGCTGGCGCAACCCTGGCTGGACGACTGGCGCGAACGCGTCCGTCGCGTGCTCGACGCGGTGCCAGAAGGCAGCGTGGTCGAATACCGCGTGCTGGCGCGCTTGGCGGGCATCCAGTCCAGCTATTGCCGCGCCTTTCCGCGGCTGCTGGCCCGCCTCGGGCCGTACTACATGGCCACGGCGGTCACCGCGCAATCTCCTGCAGCCCTGCCACGCTGGCAAGGCGAAGGCCTGTTCGAACAATATTGAATTGCGCAGAAGAGGCTTGACACGCCGCCTGCGTC
This sequence comes from Massilia sp. Mn16-1_5, assembly GCF_004798585.1. Lineage (GTDB taxonomy): Bacteria > Pseudomonadota > Gammaproteobacteria > Burkholderiales > Burkholderiaceae_D > Telluria. Next base: position 125,672 of record NZ_PPXQ01000001.1, on the reverse strand, counting down.
AAGACACCATCTGGCCTCCCTACCTGGTCAATCGATAAGGACTACCGACATGCACGCGCCCGCCCCTGCCTTTCACCAATATTCAGGGGAAGCCCAAGGAGATAGCCAATGCGCCGCCTGACCCTGGTCGTGGCGATCGACGCGCAGCGCGGCATCGGCATCGACAATAGACTGCCCTGGCACCTGCCGGAAGACCTGGCCCACTTCAAGCGCGTGACGCTCGGCCAGCCCATCGTCATGGGCCGCAAGACCTTCGACTCGATCGGCCGCCCGCTGCCGGGCCGGCGCAACATCGTCGTCACCCGCAATGCCGGCTGGCGCCACGAGGGTGTCGAGACCGCGCATTCGCTGGAAGGCGCGCTGGCGCTGCTGGGTGACTCGGATGCCAGCATTATCGGCGGCGGCCAGATCTTCGCCGAATCGATGCACCTGGCGCAGCGCATGATCGTTACCGAAATCGCTCACACCTTCGATTGCGACGCCTTCTTCCCACCGATCGACCCGGCCGTCTGGATTGAGACCGCACGCGAGACCCACCATTCGGAGGCCCAGGGCTACGACTATGCCTTCGTGACCTACGAACGCGCGGGAAGCGGCGCGTGAACGCCCCGGCTCCCCGCGCCGGCGACGGCTTCGCCGGCAAGGTCGCGGTCCTGATCGCCGTGCTGGCGACCATCGGCACCCTGTTCGGCTATCTCGGCAGCGGGATGCAGAACGAGGCTTCGCTCTACAAGAGCAATGCGGCGATCGACAAGACCAGTTCGGCCAACGCCTGGAGCCACTACCAGGCCAAGTCGAACAAGCAGAACCTGGCCGAGCTGGCGCTCGCGATTCCCGGCGTCGACCAGGCGCGCTACCGCCTCGACGTGGCGCGCTACCGGCTGGAAAAGGACGAGATCCGCAAGGAAGCCGAGCGCTGGGAGGCATCGTCCAGGGAATGGAACGCGAAATCGGATCAGGCCCTGCACCGCCACCGCCAGTGGATGCTGGCCTCGGTGGTGCAGCAGATCGCGATCTCGCTGGCGGCCGTCGCCCTGCTGGCGCGCCGCACCTGGCTGCTGACCGCGACCTGCGCGGTGGCGACCTTCGGCCTGACCCTGGGCATCTTCGCCGCCCTGCGCGCCGAGCCGACGCCGGCGCTCTACGGGCCTTTCCTGGCGGCCGGCGGCGCGGCGCTGCTGCTGGTCCTGTTCCGGCGTTTCAAGCCGCGCCCGGGCAGTTAGCCCGCCCAGTCCGGCGGTCCCGGCACTGATGTGCGCCGCCGAGGCGCGCATCCCGTTACCCTTATAAAAAAATGTACACCGGGCAGTGGATTTTCTGCGAAAATCCGCTTCTTATTTTTCGGTGCCGTGCGTGGCAGGCCGTCCAACCCGGACGGAACTGCTCCCACGGCGCTTCGCATTGGAGCTGTCAATGAAATTTCGTTTCCCCATCGTCATCATTGACGAGGATTTCCGTTCCGAGAACACGTCCGGCCTGGGCATTCGCGCCCTGGCCGCGGCCATGGAAAAGGAAGGCATGGAGGTGCTGGGCCTGACCAGCTACGGCGACCTGTCGCAATTCGCCCAGCAGCAGTCGCGCGCCTCGGCATTCGTGCTGTCGATCGACGATGAGGAATTCGGCGGCGGCTCGGTCGAGGAAACCGACCAGGCCCTGATGGGCCTGCGCGCCTTCGTCAAGGAGATCCGCCACAAGAACTCGGACATCCCGATCTACATCTACGGCGAGACCCGCACCAGCCGCCACATCCCGAACGACATCCTGAAGGAGCTGCACGGCTTCATCCACATGTTCGAAGACACCCCGGAATTCGTCGCGCGCCACATCATCCGCGAAGCCAAGTCCTATCTCGACTCGCTGGCGCCGCCCTTCTTCCGCGCGTTGGTCAACTACGCCTACGACGGCTCCTACTCCTGGCACTGCCCGGGCCACTCGGGCGGCGTCGCCTTCCTGAAAAGCCCGATCGGCCAGATGTTCCACCAGTTCTTCGGCGAGAACATGCTGCGCGCCGACGTCTGCAACGCGGTCGAGGAACTGGGCCAGCTGCTGGATCACACCGGCCCGGTCGCCAAATCCGAGCGCAACGCCGCACGCATCTACAGCGCCGACCACTGCTACTTCGTCACCAACGGGACCTCGACCTCGAACAAGATGGTCTGGCACTCGACCGTCGCCCCGGGCGACATCGTCGTGGTCGACCGCAACTGCCACAAGTCGATCCTGCACTCGATCATCATGTGCGGCGCGATCCCTGTGTTCCTGATGCCGACCCGGAACAACCTCGGCATCATCGGCCCGATCCCGCTGGAAGAATTCACGCCCGAATCGATCGCCCGCAAGATCGAGGCGAACCCGTTCGCGCGCGAAGCCAAGGACAAGAAGCCGCGCATCCTGACCATCACCCAGTCGACCTACGACGGCGTGGTGTACAACGTCGAGACCCTGCGCGAGATGCTGGATGGCCGCATCGACACCCTGCACTTCGACGAAGCCTGGCTGCCGCACGCGACCTTCCACGACTTCTACAAGAACATGCACGCGATCGGCCGCGACCGCCCGCGCGCCAAGCAGTCGATGATCTTCTCGACCCAGTCGACCCATAAACTGCTGGCCGGCCTGTCGCAGGCCTCGCAGGTGCTGGTGCGCGAATCGGAGTCGGTCAAGCTCGACCAGGACGCCTTCAACGAAGCCTTCCTGATGCACACCTCGACCTCGCCGCAGTACTCGATCATCGCGTCCTGCGATGTGGCTGCCGCCATGATGGAAGCGCCGGGCGGCACGGCCCTGGTCGAGGAATCGATCCTGGAAGCGCTGGACTTCCGCCGCGCCATGAAGAAGGTCGACGCCGAATACGGCGAAGACTGGTGGTTCAAGGTCTGGGGCCCGGACGTCGAAGGCGAAGAAGGCATCGGCACCCAGGAAGACTGGATGATCCGCGCCGAGGACGACTGGCACGGCTTCGGCAACCTGGCCGAAGGCTTCAACATGCTCGACCCGATCAAGTCGACCATCGTGACCCCGGGCCTGTCGCTGGACGGCCAGTTCGGCGAGACCGGCATCCCGGCCTCGATCGTGACCAAGTACCTGGCCGAGCACGGCGTCATCATCGAGAAGTGCGGCCTGTACTCCTTCTTCATCATGTTCACGATCGGCATCACCAAGGGCCGCTGGAACACGCTGGTGACGGCGCTGCAGCAGTTCAAGGACGACTACGACCGCAACAAGCCGATGTGGCAGGTGATGCCGCAGTTCGCCTCGGCCAACCCGCGCTACGAGAACCGCGGCCTGCGCGACCTGTGCACCCAGATCCACACCTTCTACAAGCAGTACGACGTGGCGCGCCTGACGACCGAGATGTACCTGTCGGATATGGTCCCGGCGATGAAACCATCGGATGCGTTTGCCAAGATGGCGCGCCGCGACATCGAGCGCGTCGCCATCGAAGACCTGGAAGGCCGCACCACCGCCATCCTGCTGACGCCTTACCCGCCGGGCATTCCGCTGCTGATCCCGGGCGAGCGCTTCAACAAGACCATCGTCGACTACCTGCGCTTCGCGCGCGACTTCAACGAGAAGTTCCCGGGCTTCGAGACCGACGTCCACGGCCTCGTCAAGCGCGAGGTGGATGGCAAGCGCGATTACTTCGTGGATTGCGTGCGGCAGGATTGATTCCCGGCGTATTGATGTGAAGAGAGGAGCCGCTGGCTCCTCTTTTTTTTCGCCCTTCGCAGGGTCAGCGGCGCTTGAGCTCCACGACTGGCGCGGGCACGTCCGGGGTCGCCGCGCTCAGCTCCGCCCGCGCATGCACGATCACGCTGCGCGCCGCCGTCAGGCCGAGTACGCCCATCACGCTGGCCACGAACAGGTCCGGCAAGCCGCTCCCGGCCTGCCACACGCCCAGCGCGGCCAGCAGCACGGCGAGATTGCCGATCATGTCGTTACGCGTACAGAGCCAGACCGAGCGCATGTTGGCGTCGCCGTTGCGGAAGGCGAATAGCAGCGCCGCCACCAGGCCGTTGGCCAGCAGGGCCGCGATGCCGATCACGCCCATGGTCTGGGCCGCCGGCACGGTGCCGCTGGCCAGGTGCGTGAGGGCCGAGCCGATCACGAAGACGCCGTAGGCGCCCATGGTCGCGCCCTTCACCAGCGCCGTGCGCGAGCGCCAGACCGGCGCCAGTCCAAGCACGAAGAGGGAAATGCCGTAGTTGGCCGCGTCGCCGAAGAAGTCGACGGCGTCGGCCAGCAGCGAGACGGAACCGGCGGCCCAGCCGCCGGCCAGCTCGACGCCGAACATCAGCGCGTTCACAAACAGCGCGATCCAGAGCACGCGCCGGTAGCGCGGATCGACCGGCGGCTTATCGGGAGAACAGCCGCCGCTGCAGCAATCAGCCACGATGGCCTCCGCTGGAAATGATACGTTTCTACAGACCTGCTTCGATAAACCGTATCAGGTTTTCGGCAGCGTCACGCCGTGCTGGCCCTGGTACTTGCCGCCGCGGTCCTTGTACGAGGTCTCGCAGACTTCGTCGGATTCGAAGAACAGCACCTGGGCGCAGCCTTCGCCCGCATAGATCTTGGCCGGCAGCGGCGTCGTGTTCGAGAACTCCAGCGTCACGTAGCCTTCCCATTCCGGCTCGAAGGGCGTGACGTTGACGATGATGCCGCAGCGCGCATAGGTCGACTTGCCGAGGCAAACGGTCAGCACGTTGCGCGGAATGCGGAAGTATTCGATGGTGCGGGCCAGCGCGAACGAATTCGGCGGGATGATGCAGACGTCGCTCTTCACGTCGACAAACGAGTTCGAATCGAAGTTCTTCGGATCGACGATCGTGCTGTTGATGTTGGTGAAGACCTTGAATTCGTCGGCGCAGCGGATGTCGTAGCCGTAGGACGAGGTACCCCAGGAGATGATGCGGCGGCCCTCTTCCTCACGCACCTGGCCAGGCGCGAAGGGCTCGATCATGCCGTGTTCTTCCGCCATGCGGCGGATCCATTTGTCGCTCTTGATTGCCATCTTTGAACACTTTCAGGATTGCTTATAATTCCGCGATTTTACGCGAAAAGCGGCATCCGGTCGCCCTCAGGCTTGCCGCTGCGTCAGCTTTTCATGCCGCGTCAGGTTGGCGCCCAGCAGGCGCACGATCATCTCGTGGGTCAGTTGCGCGGCGCGGGCGGGGTGCTCCATCGGGTACAGATGGGAACCTTCGGTCATCACGAAGTTCTCGCCGACCAGCTTGCGCGTGGAAGACAGCCCGGCCTGGCGCAGTTCTTCGGAACGGGTCGCGCCGATGAAGCCGACCGGCACCGGGTAGCGGCGCCCGAGCAGCTCGCCGAGGTGGTGCGGCAGCGAATTGTAGATGGCGGTCTCGACGCCGCGGTCGAAACGCAGCTGGACCCCTTCCGGGTGTGGCTTCAGGCCGACCTCGAGATAGTCATCCAGCACGCCCGGCGCCCAGGCGGCGAAGATATCCTTCGACATAAAATGGTCGAAGGCGGCCTGGCGGTTCGGCCAGACGTTGCGGCGACGCTCCGAAAAACGCCCCGGCGAAAAGCGTCCGCCCTTGCCGATCCATTTCACGAAGCGCCAGGCCAGCGCGCGCCAGCCCGCCACCACCGGCGAATCGAGCATCACCACGCAGCGCACCAGCTCGGGACGGCGCGCGGCCGCCATCGCGCTCAGCATGCCGCCCAGCGAGTGGCCGACCAGGATGGCGGGACGGCCGTGCGCTTGCACCTGCTCGATCAGCTCGTCGACCAGCTTGCTCCAGTTGTCGTCGACCGGATAGCGCGGATCGTGGCCCACCATGTCGGTCTGGTGCACCTCGTAATGGACGCGCAGGCCGTCGAGCAGCTGGCGGTAGGTACCGGACGGGAAGCTGTTACCGTGACAGAAATGCAGCAGGGGCTTGGTCATACAGGCGCGCGGACAGTCGAAGGAGCTTCGATTGTAATGTCAGGGAAAACATCCTGCCCCGCGCGCAAGCCTCCTTTAGAGGGAAACACCTACTGTCAGGTCGGCCACGTACCCGTTCACGATGTCGCCGCTCATGCTCGCCATCTGCAGCGACGTACCGTCGCCGAAGACGTTGTCGCTGGCATAGCTGATGCGCGACAGGTTGGCGACGCTGGCGCTGTAGCCGGTGGCGGTGTAGGCCTCGTTCAGGGTCGCCATCGGGAAGGTGAACTGCGAGGTCTTCACGCGGTTGGCGGCGCTGGTCGCTTTCGCCAGCGTCGGATAGACCTCGAAATGCACATGCGGCATGCGGCCGTCGTAGCAGCCGGGGAAGATGGTCGTGAAGGTGACGATGCCGTCGGCATCGGCTTCCTGCACGCCGCGCAGGTAGTTCTCGCCTTGAATCGCACTCGAATACATCGAGTAGTTGCCGTCGCGGTCGCAGTGCCAGAGGTAGACGGTGGCGCCGCTGGCTAGGGCGCAGCCGGCGGCCACGTTCACGAGCTTCAGGCGGATCGTCAGGGGCACGCCCATGGCCACACCCGAGGCGCCGGCCACGCTCCAGCGGATATCCTTGCGCACGATGCCCGACAGGACCAGGGCGTTGGCGACCTTGCCGTTGCTGGCGTTGGTGCCGTCGGCCGGGTACGGGCCGCCGGTTTCCTCGGGGATGACGGAGCACGAGGTCGCCGCGGTCGTTGTCGTTGTCATCGTGGCCGGCGTGGTGGTGGACGTGCTGCTGGTGCTGCTGCCCGTGTCGCCGGTCGCGCCGCCGCAGCCGTAGAGCGGCACTGCGGCGGCGCCGGCGAACAGCCAGCGCAGGCTCCGGCGCCGGCTGGCGGCCGCATTCAACAGCTTGTCGAGGTCGGCCTGCAGGTCGCCGTCGTGGTGATGAGTGCTCATGATTCCTCCCGGCTTATTGGCGCGCTTCGCGTTCCTGCTTCAGCCGGGCGCGTTGCTCCGGCGTCAACAGCGCCATCACCTGGCCGGCCGTGCGCACGCGCAGCAGTTCGCGCGCGGCGATGGCCTGGCCAAGTGCCCTGGTGTGGGCCGCGGCTTTCGCTTCGCTGAAGTCGCCCGCTTCGAACATGGAACGCAGCGCTTCGTGCGCCTTGCGCTCGATCTTGTCCTGTTCGCGCAGCTGCGGCGCTTCGGCGTGCAGGATGGCGAACAGGCGGTCCTGCTGGGCGTCGCTCAGGGCTATCCCGCGCAGGAAAGGCAAGCCCGGGCCGGGGCCCCGGCCGTGATGAAGACCGCCCGGGCCGCGGCGATCGCCCGGGCCCGGTCCGGTGTCTGGTCCCCGCTCTCCGTCGGAACCCGGTACGGCCATGTCTTCGCCTGGCGGCGCAGGTGGCTGCGGTTCGGCAAAGGCGGCCGGCGCGCAAGCGCAGGCCGCGGCGATCAGGAGAGCGGCGGTGAAACGGGATGGATGCATTCTGGTTCCTCTGCAGTGTGCGAAAGGCCCTATTCTTCAACCGGGACGTGTAAAGCGCTGTCAATGCGATGTAAAACCGCGTAAGTCCCCTCCGGCCTCCGCCTTGTAAAGATGGGTAAATGCGCGCGGCGTTCGCGCCCGCGCGCGTGGGGCTTTGCTATCATCGGCGGATGAATAATGTGCTGCTGATCGACGACGATACCGAACTTGTCGCCATGTTTACCGAGTACCTGGAAGGCGAAGGCTTCACGGTGGCCTGCGCCCACGACGGCGTGACGGGCGCGCGCGAAGCCCTGAGCGGACGTTACGCCATCGTCATCCTGGACGTGATGATGCCGGCCCTGAACGGCATCGAGACCCTGCGCCGCATCCGCGCCGCCAGCAAAATCCCGGTGCTGATGCTGACCGGCCGCGGCGACGACGCCGACCGCATCCTCGGCCTCGAGCTGGGCGCCGACGACTACGTCACCAAGCCCTGCACGCCGCGCGAACTGACCGCGCGCGTGCGCGCCATCCTGCGCCGCACCCACGACGCCCAGCCGGGCGCCAACGGCGGCGGCGTGGTGCTCACGGTCGGCAAACTGACCATGCTGCCCGAGCAGCGCCGCGCCACCTGGGACGGCGCCAACCTGGAATTGACCAGCACCGAATTCAACCTGCTCGAAGTGCTGGCGCGCCATGCCGGGCGCCCGGTCAGCAAGAACGAGCTGTCCGAACAGGGCCTCGGCCGCCCGCTGGCGCGCTTCGACCGCAACATCGACGTGCACCTGTCCAGCCTGCGCCACAAGCTCGGCCTGCTCGACGACGGCCGCTCGCCGCTGCAGACCGTCTATCGTCTCGGCTACCAGCTGATCCGCGTGTGACCATGGCGCACAAGATGGGCCGTCCGGCCGGTCGGCTGTTCTGGAAGTTTTTCCTCTCCATCCTGCTGGCCCAGGTGGCGGCGGCGGTCGGCGTCGGCAGTTACTTCTGGCTGCGCGAACAGGCGCGCCTGTCGAACAGCGTCACCAGCATCGAAACCGGCCCGCCGGCCGCCTTCATGCTCGATTCGAGCGCCATCGCCCTGAAATACGGCGGCCTGCCGGCCCTGCGCGAGATCGTCCGGCCGGGCAGCCGCCACACCGTCTACATCGTCGACGCCAGCGGGCGCGAGCTGCTCGGGCGCGAGGTCGCCGCCGGCACGCTGGCGCAGGCGCGGCGCGAACTGGGCGTCGAGCGCCCGTTCCAGCCGGTGCGCGAACTGGTGGCGCCGGATGGACGCCGCCTGCTCGCCTTCGTGCCGCGCCAGCTGCGCGCGGGTGCGCCGCCGACGGGCACACCGGGACAGCCGCCCGCCGCCGCTCCTGGCGACCCGCACGCAGGCCCCCGCGGTCCCGATTTCGGACGCGGCGAAGGACCACGCGGCCCCTTCGGGCCCGGCTGGCCCTTCAGCAAGCCGATCCCGCTGCTGGCCAGCATCATCGTCAGCCTGCTGTTCGCTTTCCTGCTGGCCTGGTATTTCTCGCGCCCGATCCGCGCGCTGCGCACCGCCTTCGAGGCCGCAGCGGCGGGCGACCTGGCGCCGCGCTTCGCCACCAGCCCGAGCGGCGGCGACGAACTGAACGACCTGGGACGCGACTTCGACCGCATGAGCGCGCGCCTGCGCGCCCTGATGGATGGCCAGCGCCGCCTGCTGCACGACGTCTCGCACGAACTGCGCTCGCCGCTGGCGCGCCTGCAAGCCGCCATCGGCCTGGCGCACCAGCAGCCCGAGAAGATGGCGGCCTCGCTGGAGCGCATCGAGCGCGAGAGCGTGCGCATGGACAAGCTGGTCGGCGAACTGCTGACCCTGTCGCGCCTGGAAGCCAACCCGGATCTGCCGAAGCACGAGACGCTCGACATGGCCGAGCTGGTCGACAGCATCGCTTCCGACGCCCGCTTCGAGGCGGGCCCCGACGGCCCGGCCGTCGACGTGCAGATCGATGGCGAGCCTCAGGTAGCGGGCGCGCCCGACCTGCTGTGGAGCGCGATCGAGAACGTCGTACGCAACGCGGTGAAGCACGGCGGCGCCGGCGGCAGCGTCGAGCTGCGGCTGCACGCCGACGCCGGCCTGGTCCACCTCGACGTGCTCGACCGCGGCCCCGGCATCGCGCCGGACGACCTGCCGACCATTTTCCAGCCCTTCTTCCGCTCGAATCCGACCAAGAACAATGTCGACGGCCACGGCCTGGGGCTGGCGATCGCCGAGCGGGTCGTGCATGCGCATGGCGGCGCGATCCGCGCGCAGAATCGCGAGGGCGGCGGATTCCAGGTGAGCATTACGCTTCCACGCTCGGCCTAGGGCTCGAACCAGTAGCGGGCGTGCGCGCGGCGGTATTCGCTTGTGACCAGGTCCGGCCCGAACTCGAAGGTGATGGCGCCGGCGTCGTCGGTGCGCAGGCGCCGGATTTGCAGTTCGCCATAGCGCTCGAATATTTCTTTCTTCGGATGGCGGTAGCGATTCCGGTAACCGACCTGGAACACGCCGATCGCCGGCTGCACCGCCGCCAGGAAGGCAGGGCTGGACGAGGTGCCGCTGCCGTGGTGCGGAGCCAGCAGCACGTCGGCACGCAGTTTCTCGGGGCTGCCGCTGACCAGCGCCGCTTCCTGCGCCGCCTCGATATCGCCCGCCAGCAGCACCGCCCTGCCCTGGGCCGCGATCCGCAGCGTGCAGCTGCGCGCATTCGCCTTCAGGTCGCTGTCCTGGTAGCTCGCGGGCGCGGGTTGCAGCATCTCGAAGACCACGCCATCCCACTCCCACCGCTGGCCGGCGACGCAGCGCGCGTGGCGGCGCGCGGCCTGGACGATGCGGTGGCCCGGGCCGAGGGAGCTGCTCACGGTGTCGACCGGCAGCGCGTCGAGCAGGGTCAGGGCGCCGCCGGCGTGATCGACGTCGCTGTGCGAGACGACCAGGCTGTCCAGGCGCCGGATGCCGCGCGCGCGCAGGTAGGGCAGCAGCACGCGGCTGCCGGCGTCCTGGCCCGGCGCATACTGCGGACCGGTGTCGTAGAGCAGCCGGTGCCCGCGCGTTTCGACCAGCAGCGCCATGCCTTGCCCGACGTCGAAGGCGGTGACGCTGAAGCTGCCCGGCGCCGGATGCGAGGGCTGCAGCAGGAACAGCGGCAGCCAGGCCGCGGCCCCGGCCCAGCGATGCGGCCAGCCGCGCGGCGCCAGCATCCAGGCGGTGCCGAGCAGGGCCAGCACGAACAGCCAGGGCGGCGGCGCCGGCGCGCTCCAGACGGCGAGCGGCAGGCCCGCCAGCCAGTCCAGCGCCCAGGCCAGCAACGCGAGCACGGCGTGCGCAGCAAGCAGGATCGGACCCGCCAGCGGCGCCGGCAGCAGGCTTCCGGCCAGCGCCAGCGGCGTCACGACGAAACTCACCACGGGAATCGCCAGCGCATTGGCGAGCGGGCCGACCAGCGACACTTGCGAGAACAGCAGCAGGGTCAGGGGCACCAGCCCGAGCGTGACCGCATACTGGGTGCCCGCCGCCAGCCGCAGGCTGCCGCGCCAGCCTTCGGCAACCTGCATCCTGCCGACGCCTGCATACAGGATCACGCCGACAGCGCCGAAGGAAAGCCAGAAGCCGGGCCACAGCACGGCCCAGGGATCGAGCAGCACCACCAGCCCGAGCGCCAGGCACAGGATGTGCGACACGCTGGCCAGGCGCCCCAACCACAAGGCCGCGGCGACGACCGCCAGCATATAGAGCGTGCGTTGGGCCGGCACCCCGAAGCCGGCCAGCAGCACATACAGCAGCGCCGCCGCGGCACCCGCGATGGCCGCCACTTTCTGCGCCGGCAGCAGCAACGGCAGTTGCGCCCGCGTGAAGAAGGAACGGCGCCACAGCTGCGACATCGCAAGCGCGGCCATCCCCGCGACCATCGTGATGTGCAGCCCGGAGATCGCGACCAGGTGGCTGACGCCGGTGCGGTTGAAGACGTCCCAGTCCGGCTGTTCGATGCCGCGCTGGTCGCCGACGACGAGCGCCACGATCACGCCGGCGTAGGGCTTTCCGTCGAGCGCGGCGAGGATACGCGCGCGCAGCAGGTCGCGGCAGCGCTCGACCACATTGCCGGGTGTCGCCACGAACGCATTGAGCCTGCCGTTTCCGGGCGCGGCGCGCACGTAGCCGGTGGCGCGGATGCCCTGCCCCAGCAGCCAGGCCTCGTAGTCGAAGCCGTGCGGATTGGCGTTGCCGTGCGGCCGCTGCAGGCGCACCGTCAGGCGCCAGCGCTCGCCCGGACGCAACTGCAGGCGCTCGTCCTCGGCGCGGTACCAGGACAGGGCGAGCATGGGAGGTATCTCCGTTTGCGGCGTCAGGACCTGCTCGACTTCGAACTGGAAGCGCGTGCCCTGGCCGAAGTCGTGCGGGAGTTTGGCGACGGTGCCGACGATGTCGATGTCGCGGCCTTCGTCGGACTTTTCAAGCTGGGGAGCGAGGGCCAGATGGGCGAGGAAGGCGGCCCAGGCGAAGCCGGCCAGGGCGCCGGCAATTGCTGCGCGGACCATGCCGCGCAATGCGATCAGGCAGGCGATCGACGCTGCGAGGCAGGCGGCGATCTGCCACGCCTCAGGGAGCGTTGCGCGTGTCTGCAGGAAGGCCGCGCCGGCGGCGACGCCGAGGATGGTGGAGCGCATGGGCGCGCTTGCAGGGGGCGGGGCCGTCAGATGGTCGGACGAGCGGGTGCTGCCGGGCGGGCGACCGGTGCAGGAGAGGCGTGGTGAAAACGGATGCTGGAGGAAATCTTATCCCATAGCGCCAGGGCCGCTTCCTGCGACAACGATGAAGGAACAGGGCCTCGCACGCCCTTTCCTGTGTCCATCGTAAACGACAGATGGGGACGCCCGACGTCGTCGGAGCTTCCACCAAACTCCCACCAAAAGCTATAGACATTTACGCTATCGCCCTCGGCGAAACGTTCGAGTACCTCTTCGCCGCGGAGTCCACTGATCGTCCTATGCGCTGCCCGCAATTGGGATACACGTAAGCTTTCAAGTACTGATAGTCGAGCATTGGATTCGGCATTGCGTATCAAGAGTCCTTTTTCGTCAGGCTTCGTTCCTGCCAACAGGATCAGGCTGAATTCAATATCAGGATGACTCGGCAGCCGTGCAAACATCATGATCCGTTCGCGCTGGCTGGCGTCGAGGGGATCGAGAACGTACGTTCCATCAAGACAAAATCCTGACTCCAAGGGAACCATGTTCGCTGGATTGGGAACGAGCTGTGCGGCCAGTCGGATAAGACGGTCGATGTGGTCGGGATCATATTTCCCGGCGCTGATGTCCGCGCTGGTGCCGCCGGAATGCACCATGGCTTCGACGGCGACGTTCTCGAAATCGTAATGCTCCAGCTCCATACCGTTCGCGGCAGTTCCTTGCGTCACTTGGCGATCATGTACAAACATCCGCGCCACTTCGCTTTCCCGTAGTTGCCCCACGGCCCAGGTTCCCGCTGCGACGGCCAAAACGATGGCGATGATCAGTTTCGCGAGCCGGCTCCAGGCTGCGCGCTTCATGCCGGATCCCCATCACCGCGACTCGCCTGTATCGGCGCATCGGCCAAGCGCATCAGGCGCCATGCACCGCGGCGCTCGATCGACTGCGCCCCATGCGCCGAGCGGCCGAAGGCCCCAGGCGGTATCGCGAACGTTGCCGAAGGCAGCAAGCTACCCTGTGCAAACCAGCGCGTGCTATCCAGTGCGCGAGGGTCCTCGCAACGCCACCAGCCGCTGGCCGGACAGGGCACGCCGGTGGCGGCGAAACTGCCGACCGGTACGCCCTGCTCTTCCATGACCCGCGGCCCGGCACTGGAACCGCTCACGCCAGCCGCCGCTACGGGTGTCGCCTGCGCCAGTGGCAGCGATGAGGGCACGCGCTTGCGATTGCGTTTGTCGACCAGCTTCCAAGAAGTTTGAGCCGTCGACTCGAAGCTCGGCTGAACGCCCCTGAGTTTTTCCCACATTGTTTGCGGTGGAAGCAGCAAGGCCCGCGGCATGCGGTCGCCTTCCTTGATGTACTGGCGCTGCCCACCGAGCACGCCGATGCCGTTGCCGCCGTCGCCGCACAGCCACCAGCCGCTTTCAGGGCAGCGGTCGCCAGCAAGTGCGTAAGTGCCGAGCGGGGTTGGCGGCGGCTCTGCTGCAACAGGCTTGCGTTCTTGCGTGGGACGCAATCGGATGCTGGATGAGATCTTGTCCCAAAGGGCCATGACTGCGTCCTGCGACAATGAAGAGGGAACTGGCCCATGATCGCTCTCGCCAGAGTCCATCTGAAAGAGCACATGTGGAATGAACACGTTGTCCTCCGTGCCATCGACCTCCCACCAAAAACTGTAACCAATAGAATCATTCTGCTCAACGAATCGTCTGACTAGCTCATCTCCGACAACTCCGCCGATTCTCCGTCGATCTGCCCGCAGGCGTGAAATTCGCTTCTTTTCGTCTGGAGCCAAGCCGGCCTCCGTAGCTGCGCTCCTTTCGAGCAGGCTTTGACTCGCGGGTTTGTTTCCGGCAGCCAGAATGGTCAAGAACCGGATATCAGGATGGCTTGGCAACTGGGCGTGCATCATGATTTGTTCGCCTTGGTCGGCGGTGAGCGGATCACGAAACCAAGCGCGGTCGATACAGAAGCCCGGTTCTTTCGGCGCTTCGTTAGTCGGGTTCGGCACCAGCTTGGCGACCAGTTTGGACAGATTTTCAATCTTTGCAGGGTCGTAATCGGGTGCCGATAGATCAAAACTCAGACCCTGGCCATGCACCAGGGCTTCGATCGCGACACCTTCAAAGCGGTAGCGTTCCTGTTCCAGCCCCCTCATTCTTGTTCCTTCCATTACCGTCCGGCTGTGAACGAAAATCTTGCCGATGACGCCGTTCTCGGTCTTCACCTCCCTGACCGATTCGACGTTCTTGTTCCCGCCGAGGCGGTCGGGCGTTGCCCGCAAACGCGCCTCGCGCAGGGCAAGGCGGGCCTGAAAATCGGCCTCCGGCTCGTCGAGCGACGAAATATCGAAGCCATGAATCCGCGGTTTGGCCAGCTCCAGCCTAGTTTCCTCTGGTAGATCAATCAGGAACCTGCCAATGCATACCGTCTTCATTTTCTGGGTCATTCGCGCTACCTCGTCCTTGTCTCGTTGTGCCGCTGCACGCTTCTCGCGAACCTCGCCGATGGCCCAGGCTCCCGTCATTCCAGCGATAAGCACGCCGGCCAGCAGTCTTGCCAGCCCGTTTCGGAGCCAACGCTTCACGTCGTCTCCTGCACGATCTTCACGACCAGCCGCAGCGTCAGCAACAACATATCGGGATGCTTGTACGAGCCCTGATGGTCGTAACCCTGCGTCGCGAACACCTGCTTCGCCTTCCCGCTCGGTCCCGTGCCCGACTGATAAGGAACCGTGCCGTCGCCACGTGCGTCCTGCTCCTCCAGTGCGAACAGCAGCTCGGTCTTTCCTTCCACGCGCACGCGGCGCTGGCCTAGCGTAGTGTGACCGACAAAACGTGCGGCATTGACGTTCGCCGGAGTGACGACGGTTGCCGCCCCGGCTTGTTGCCTCGCGACCCAGCGCAGCTGGCCATATGAGCGTTTGTGCTGGTCGTTGCCGTAAAATGCATATGTGTTTGGATGATAATAATCGCCCAGCGACCGGTGGAATGTCTCGGCAGTGTTAACCGCCGCGATAATGGCCTTCTCCACCCCCTTTTCTGTTTCTTTGTATTTCCCCGCAGGGTCCGCCAAGGCCGGGTTGATCAAACGATACCAAGGACTCATATCCCGGTAGATGTCGTAGGGATTTGGCGATGTTGGTCCAGGAAAATGCAGACAGTCGCTGGACGCAGGGTTATTGCCCGCCGAGTCAACTTTGCTTGCGCCGTTCACAGGCTCCGGTTTGCCAACGGACGTCGTGACGCGGACGTGCAGCCAAGGGCCGGGATAGAGATGATTCGGCAGCAGTTCGAGCGCGCCAGGCGAAGTCGCTAACACGGGCGTCGTCTTTTCGGTCGTTTCGCCCAGAATTTTTGCCAGCGCGGCGGCCGCAATATTATCGAGCGGGCCGTTGTAAGGACTCGAGCTCTCGGTGCCGCAGGCCATGCGTCGGTACGCCGCCGGCGCCCCAAAAGCGGGCATGACGCCATGAATTACGCCGGCGATCTTGTGGGGAATGCGTTTGGCGCACGCGCGTGCAACCAGCCCACCCATTGAATGCGTGACGAGGATGACCTGTTCACAATGCCGTTTCGCGCTTTGCCAGAAAGCGATGATCTCGTTAATCCGGCTTTCCAACCGCTCCGACGAGGTGGCGCAATCCTCAAGCCAGTTATAGCCGACGGCGTAGACCGGGAAATAGCGCTTGGCGTGTTTGGAAAGGTGTTTTTCCGTCAGCGGCTCGAACTCGCGCACGCCCCACTTGCTTGGTTCGCAGGCCATCACGTCCTTCCAGTGCTGTAGCAGGTAGCGCTCCTTCTTGATTTCGTCGAAGCCGAAAGTCTGGTTCAGGCGAGTTTGCAAGGTATGCAGTAAGAGGCCGTACGAGTCGGCATGGACTTCGCCCCATCCTTGCTTGCGCAGGATTTGCTCGTCCAACTCATACCCCTCGACAGCATCGAGTAATACGATGGAGCCACCGTCGTCCACTTCCAGAGTCGAACCATCGAACAACTGCTGGCGGTCTGACGGCGAAACCTCGCTCCATTTCGCTTTAGCTTTCAAGCCCTCCTTCATTCCATTAGGCGGACGCCATACCACTTCTCCAGGATTGGCCTTTCCATTTATCTCGTTAATCCGCATGGGTCGCGGATGCATCTTCGCCCGCAAATTCGTCCCCATAATCCCCGGCACCACGATCACCGGAATCACATGATTCGACGGCTTCAAGCCCATGCCCCGAATCGTGTACTCCGAGGAGGACATGAACGAATTGACCTCCCAGCCGCCGTGCGACAAGGGAATCAGCGGCGGTAGCGGCCTGGTCGATTCAGTCATGGGGCAAGACCTGCTGGCCGGCGTTCAGTCAAGCAGTTCGAAGCGAACAGGTCCGAGCGTGGCGCTCTGGACCAGGGAGGTGCGGCCATCCTCGTCGCTGGTGCCGGCGATCGTGCTGCCGTCCTCGAGGTGCGCGATATAGCGCTGCAGGGGAATCGGATCGCGCGTCTGCAAGTCGCGCAGCACCATGCGCTCGTCGGTGCGGATGTTCGATTTCGAGAAATCGAGCGTCGTCGGCGTGCCGCCGCCCGGCCCTGCGTGCACGATAGCCGAAGCCTTGATGATATGTTTGCCGCTTCCTTGCTGGGTGATCGTCCCGTCCGCCCATTCGGTCTGCGCGCCGCGCGAGACGATCCGCACCAGCGGCGCCTCGATGTGGATGGCCTCCGACGAGATCAGGCTGATGCGCTTGTGGGACCGCACCAGGACACTGCCCCGCCGCGCCTCCAGCGTCACGTCGCCGTCCGCGGCGACCAGCTTGACGCCGAGCGCATGGGCGAATGCGCTGATGCCGCGCGCCGCGCGCACGAAAATGTTGCGGCCGGCGGAGACTTGCGTATCGCCGCCGCTGACCACGTCCACCTTTTTTTCCGCTCCGAGCGCCACGTTCTGCTGGCTCGCCAGCACGACACCGGCGGGCGCCGTCACGGCGACGATGGGCGCGCCCCCGTTCCCGCCCGGCGTTCCCGGCGCTACATTGCTGCCCTCGTCCCAGGCCCTGATCTTGTCCGCCAGTTCGGCCAGGCGCCCGCTGGCCTGCTCGTCACCGGCATGGTGCTCGGCCAGCTTCGCCATCTCGTCGGCCACGCTTTGCATGAGTTGCGCCAGCCCCAGCAGGCCGCCGCGGGAAAGCTGCTGGCCACCTTCGTTCGACGCCGCCTCGGCGCTGACCAGCACCCCCTTCTTCCCCCGGATCGCCACCGCATGATCGCTGCGCAGCTCCGCGCCCTCGCCCCGTGCCTTGCCCTCGCCATTCGCCCGCGGACGCGTCAGCCAGCCGAGGTTCAGTTCGGATGCCCCATGGTCGCTGGCCACCTGCACGCCGATCTCGCCGCGGGTGTCGTCGAAGCGCAGCTGGCTGCCGCGGCGGCCACCGACTTCGCGCGAACGCAGGCCGGACAGGTAGCGATTGCCCGGCAGCTCGCCGTTCGGGCTCAGGGCCGGCGGGGTGGCCTGGCCGTTGAAGAGCTGGGCCAGGACGATCGGTTTGTCGGGGTCGCCGCCGAGGAAGGCCACCAGCACTTCGCTGCCCACGCGTGGCAGGCTGATGCTGCCGTTCTGCTGGTGGCTGCCGGGACCGTTGCCGGCCCAGTTCGAGGCAACGCGCACCCAGGCCGAGTCGAGCGGCGAGCCGGAGGCGCCGGCCCCGTGCGCATGTTCGTGGTCGCGCGTGCGCATGCCGGGGAAGCGGATCTTGATGCGGCCCAGGCTGTCGCAATGCACCTCTTCGTTGGCGGGACCGACGACGATCGCGCTTTGCAGTTGTGGATGCGGCAGGTCGACGCGCGGATCGAAGGCCGGCACCACGGGCACGCCGCGCCGGATTGCCGTGAAGCGCACCTGCACCGGCGCGCTGCCCAGTGGCGCAGCCCAGCCGGAGCGGGCCAGCAGCTGCTCGGCGCGCAGGTGCATGTCGCCCGGCAGGTTGTTGCGCACGCTGGCGTGCAGTTCGGTGATCAGGAACTCGCGCTCGGTTTCGGGATGGCCGTCGATCTCGGGATGGCCGTCCAGTGTGAAATACTGGCCCGCGCAGAAGTCGCGCACGGTTCCCTCGCCATGAAAGCACTTGGCCTCGAGGCCGTGGCGCGCCATGCGCAGCTGGCCCAGGCGCGCGTGGTCTTCGCCGTCGCTGCCGGCGTGCGGAGTATCGAGCAGGTAGTCGTCGAGGCTGGCCGCGAGCGCGTTGCCGTGGCTGCCCTGGTCGAATTCGGCGCGCGCGCCGGTAGCCATGAAGCGCTCGCCGCCCGGATGCTTGTAGTCCCAGCTGTGGCGCGACGCGAGACCGGGCTGCAGCGTGCGCGCCGCGCTCCAGGCGGTGATGGTGTCGCGTTCCCCGGTGGCGTCGTCGCGATGAAAGCGCACGGTCCCGGCGGCGTTGCGCGGCAGCTTGGCACCGTCCCCGAACAGGACCAGGGTGTGGGCCGGAATGCGGTCGTGCTCGGGGTCGACGGCGCTGGCGCGGCTGCGGCCCGGACGCACGCACCAGGAGATGCCGCGCCGGCGCAGCAGGCGGCGGACAAAAGCGGCATCGGACTCGTTGTACTGCATGGTCTGTTCGCGTGCCGGATAAACGGAAGATGCGTGGGCAAGGTCGAGCAGTGGATCGAGTTCGTACTCGAAGGCGCCGGCGAGCACCGCGTTCGCGTGGCGCCATTCGTCGAACAGGACCTGGACGATGGCCAGCTCGTTCTGGTTGCGGAAGATGCGGCTGTTGACGCGCCTTTCCATGATGGCCAGCGCGTCGCGCAAGACGAGCTGGTAGCTGGTGAGGGCGCCGTCGCTGTCGCCGGCGCGCGCTTCGGTGACGATGCCGCAGATGCTGCGCAAGGCGCCGCGGTCGGTGACGATCTGGACTTCGGCCGGCAGCGCGATGAAGTGTTTCAGCGCCAGTGCCGGATCGCTGGAGACGCAGGCCACGCGGTACTCGATACCGCCGCAGATGGACTCGCTGCCCACGATCTGCTGCGGCAGCAGCGCGTCTTCGATCAACTCCTCGGCATGCGCGAGGCGCAGGCGGAGCGCGCGGTGCGCCGTGCTCAGTGACTGTTCGTGCCGCAGCACCCGCAGGAAGGCACTCGCGCTGTCCAAAATCGTCTCCCATGCCGAAAGGGCCATGGTCCCACGAACCCGACAATACCTGGTTGCGGTGAATCATCGTGTCCAGGGAGAATGTGGCGAACTTTGTACGACCTGGACCGTCGTCTGGTTGCCTGCACAGCAGAGTTCGGCCGGCGCAAATAGTTCCGCCGAACGGCCGGTTTATTCCGCCAGCAGCGCCTGCAAACGGGGGATCGCGGCCAGGGAGCTGCGCCAGGTGCCGAGTGCCACCTCGGCCGGGTCCGTGCCCCGCAACTCGGCCAACGCCGCGCCGATCCGCGGTAGCTGCTCCGGGCTGTTGCGCGCCGGGTGGATCCAGCTGGGCGAGATGTCCGGCGCATCGGTTTCCAGCACGATCCGTTCCAAGGGCAGGCTGGCGGCCAGGCGCCGGATCTGCAACGCGCGGGTGAAGGTCATGGCGCCGCCGAAGCCCAGGTGCAGGCCGAGCTTGATGAAGGTATTCGCCTGCTGCTCGCTGCCGTTGAAGGCATGGGCGATGCCGCCTGCCGGCTGGATCTGGCGCAGGTGTTTCAGCACCTGGTCCTGCGAGCGCCGCACATGGGTGAGCACCGGCAGATCGAAGTCGCGCGCGATGCGCAGCTGCTCGCGGAAGAAGCGTTCCTGCTTCTCGCGCATGGCCGGCTCGCACAGCATGGGGATGAAGAAGTCGAGCCCGATCTCGCCGATCGCCACGAAGCGCGGGTCAATCATCGCCTTTTCGACCGCCGCACGCAGTGACACCAGGTCTTCGTCGCGCGCCTGCGGTACATAGATCGGGTGGATGCCGAGCGCGTAGCTGGCGTTCGGCGCGGCATGCGCCAGTTGCGCGACGGTCTCGAAATTCGCGCGCTCGACGGCCGGGATCACGATCATCGACACCCCGGCTGCACGCGCCTGCCCGGCCACCGCTAGCGAAGCAGCGCCGAACTCGTGCGCGTCCAGGTGGCAGTGGGTGTCGATCCACATGGCTTATGCCTCCAGCGGCACCAGCCCGTGCTCGGTCAGGCGCAGCGCGCGGTCGCAGCGGCGGGCGAGCTCCATGTCGTGGGTGACGATGACGAAGGCCGTGCCCAGGGTGCGCGACAGTTCCAGCATCAGGTCGAAGATCACGAGCGCCGTCGTGTGGTCCAGGTTACCGGTCGGCTCGTCGGCCAGCACACAGGCCGGCTGCGTGACCAGGGCGCGCGCCAGCGCCACGCGCTGGCGTTCGCCGCCGGAGAGTTCGCCCGGACGGTGCACGACCCGCTTGGCCAGGCCCACGCGCGCCAGGATCGCCTGCGCCTGCTCGACAGCCTGCGCGCGTTTCTCGCGCCGGATCATCAGCGGCATGGCCACGTTGTCCAGCGCCGAGAATTCCGGCAGCAGGTGGTGGAACTGGTAGACGAAGCCGAGCGAGGAATTGCGCAGGTCGCCGCGGCGCGCTTCGGACAGGGTCGCGAAGTCCTCGCCCAGCAGGGTCACCGAGCCGCCGGTCGGCGTATCCAGGCCGCCCAGCAGGTGCAGCAGCGTCGACTTGCCCGAACCGGAAGCGCCGACGATCGCCACGCGCTCGCCGCGCCCGATCGAGAAATCGATCTTGTCCAGCACCTGCACCTGATAGTCGCCCTGCTTGAAGGTTTTACTCAGGCCGCGGCAGGCCAAAACGGGAGTGTTCAACGCATCACTCATAGCGCAGCGCCTCCGCAGGTTTCACGCGCGAAGCCGACCAGCTCGGATACAGCGTGGCGGCAAAGGCCAGGATCACGGAGACGATGCCGATGCTGGCCACGTCCGGCCAGCGCAGCTCGGACGGTACGGCCGTGAATTGGTAAATATCCTTGGACAAGAACTGCACTCCCAATAACTGTTCAATGAATGGAACGATGACGTCGATGTTCAGCGCGACCAGCACCCCGCCGCCCACGCCCAGCACGGTGCCGAGCAGGCCCGCCACCGCGCCCTGGACCATGAAGATCTTCATGATCGAACGCGGCGAAGCGCCCAGCGTGCGCAGGATGGCGATGTCGGCCTGCTTGTCGGTCACCGTCATCACCAGGGTCGAGACCAGGTTGAAGGCGGCCACCGTAACGATCAGGGTCAGGATGATGAACATCATCTTCTTCTCGGTCTGTACGGCGCCGAACCAGACCGCGTTCAGCTGCGACCAGTCGCGCATCACCAGCTCGCCCGACATCGATTTTTTCAGCTCTTGCGCCACCTGGGGCGCGGCGTGCATGTCCCTGATGCGCAGGCGCAGGCCGGCGGGCGCATCGAGGCGCTCCATCTTCTCGGCGTCCTGCAAACTGATGAAGGCCATGCCGGCGTCGAACTCGGCGTGGCCGGCCTCGAAGATGCCCGACACCGTAAAGGTGCGCATGCGCGGCAGCAGGCCGGCCGGCGTGGCCTGGGCCTGCGCCAGCAGCATGGTGACCTTGTCGCCGACGTGCAGGTTGAGCGCGCCGGCCAGCGCATAGCCGAGC
Organism: Massilia sp. Mn16-1_5; assembly: GCF_004798585.1. Lineage (GTDB taxonomy): Bacteria > Pseudomonadota > Gammaproteobacteria > Burkholderiales > Burkholderiaceae_D > Telluria. Next base: position 104,008 of record NZ_PPXQ01000001.1, on the reverse strand, counting down.
ACGATGTTGAAGCTGCCCGGCGTGAGGCTGTCGATGCGGCCCTGGCGCATGGTGTTGGCCACTTCGGACACATTGCGCTCCGCTGCCGGCAGGATGCCGCGCACCACGGCCGGACGCATCGCGCCGTCGGCCTGCTGCAGTAGCGCCTCGCTCTGGACAAAAGGCGCCGCGCCCAGCACGTTCGGATTGCGCAGCGCTTCCTTCGACGCCGCCTGCCATTGCGGCATGCTGCCGGCGGCGTCGAAGACTTCGATATGCGCCAGCACCGACAGCATGCGGTCGGTTACCTGCTTCTGGAAGCCGTTCATCACCGAGAGCACGATGATCAGGGCCGCGACGCCGAGCGCGATGCCCGCCACCGAGATCAGGGAGATGAAGGAGATGAAACCACTGTTGTCGCTGCCCTTGCCCGCACGCGTGTAGCGCAGGCCGACCAGCCACTCGAAGGGCAGTTTGTGGATGATGCTCATACTGTTGTTCTCATTCGTAGCGTAGCGCCTGCGCCGGTTTCACGCGCGCGCCCGCCCAGCTCGGGTAGATGGTCGCCAGGAAGGCCAGCAGCACGGCCAGGCCGCCGATACTGGCCACGTCCGGCCAGCGCAGTTCGGACGGGATCTCGCTGATCAGGTAGATCTCCTTCGAAAGGAACTGGATCCCGAACAGGCGCTCGATGAAGGGCACGATCACGTCGACATTGAGCGCCACCGTCACGCCCAGCAGCACACCCAGCGCGCTGCCGAGCAGGCCGACCAGCGTGCCCTGCACGATGAAGATCTTCATGATCGAGCGCGGCGAGGCGCCCAGCGTGCGCAGGATCGCGATGTCGGACTGCTTGTCCTTCACCGTCATCACCAGGGTCGAGACCAGGTTGAAGGCAGCCACCGCGATGATCATCGCCAGGATGATGAACATCATGCGCTTTTGCGATTCGACGGCGGCGAACCAGACCGGGTTCACCTGCGACCAGTCGCGCAGCACCACCTCGCTGCCCAGGCTGCGGCGCAGCTCGGCCGCCACGCGCGGCGCCGCGTGCATGTCGCGCAGGTGCAGGCGCACGCCGGCCGGGCCCTGGATGCGCGCGGCCGCCACGGCGTCGTCCAGGTAGGCGAAAGCGAGCGTGGAATCGAATTCGTAGTGGCCGGCCTCGAAGATGCCGACCACCGTGAAGGCCTGGGTGCGCGGCGCGCTTGGTGCCCCGCCGGCATTGCCCACGGTGCCCAGCAACATGGTGACGCGCTCGCCGACCGTGACCTCGAGCGACTTGGCCAGCGCGCTGCCCAGCACGATGTTCATCGAGCCCGGCGTCAGCTTGTCCAGGCTGCCCTGGCGCATCTGGCGCCCTACTTCCGACACCCTGGTTTCCTCCCCCGGGATGATCCCGCGCAGCAGGGCCGGCTTCATCACGCCGTCGCGCAGCAGCATGCCCTGCACGTCGGCGAAGGGCGCGGCGGCCACGACCTGCGGATTCTTTGCGGCTTCGCGCCCGACCGCGCGCCAGTCCGGCATGGCGCCGCGCACGTCGTAGACCTCGACATGGGCCAACACCGACAGCATGCGGTCGGTGACCTCTTTCTGGAAGCCGTTCATCACCGACAGCACGACGATCAGGGCCGCCACGCCGAGGGCGATGCCGGCCACCGAGATCATCGAAATGAAGGAAATGAAGCGGTTGCGGCCGCTGCGCTTGCCGGCGCGCGTGTAGCGCAGGCCGACCAGGGCTTCATACGGCAGCTTGTAGATGATGCTCATGAATTTAAGTGTTTGACAACCGACCCCGCAGTTTGCCACAAGAAGCTCATCCGTGACAGCACGCGAGGAATCGATTTCGCACCTGAAACCCCGCTCGGGCCGCCTTGAGGACGGCCCGCGGCGTCGCTTGCCGGCCTCATTTGGCCTACAATGTCGGGTATGTCCCAGCTTACCGTCGTCCTTCCCTTCGCCCTTCCGATTCCCGAGTTCGCTCCCGACCTGGTGCGCTCCCTGCAAGCGCCTGCATTGAGCGCCCTGTTGAGCCGTACCAGCAGCCGCCAGCGCGTAGCGCTGAACGATGCGGTGCGCGCCTTGCCGCACGAGCAATGGCTGGCGCAGGCGCTCGGGCTGACCGACAGCGGCCGGCCGGCCTGGGCGGCGGCCGCGATGCGCGCTTTCGGCATCCAGCCCGAGGTGGGTACCTGGTTCATCGTCAATCCGATCCATATCGAGATCGCGCGCACCCACCTGATGATGGGCGACCCGCGCTATCTCGGGCTTTCGGATGCCGAAAGCCGTGCACTGTTCGAGACTGCCCTGCCCTATTTCGAGGAAGCCGGCCACGCGCTGGTCTACGGCGACCCCAAGACCTGGTTCATGCGCGCCGACGACTGGGCGGGACTCGATACCGCTACCCCCGAGGCGGCGCTGGGCATGGACCTGACCGACTGGATGCCGAGCGGCGAGCGCGCGGCGGCCTTCCGGCGCCTGCAGAACGAAGTCCAGATCCTGTGGCACACCCACCCGGTCAACGCGGCACGCGAGGCGCGCCGGCTGCCGCCGGTGAACGCCTTCTGGGCCTGGGGCGCGGCCGAAGCGAGCCGCCTGCCGGCACCAAACAGCCCCAAGCTGGCCGCCTTTGACGCGGGTGGCGTGATGAACGCGATTGCAGCCGAGCGCCCGGCGGACCTCGCGCAGTTTGCCGCCAGTGCCGGCGGCGAAACCATCCTGTACTGCGCCAGCGCCGCTCCCTACGCGGTCGGCGCCGACTGGGGCGGCTGGGTCGCGCAGCTGCAGCAACTTGAAGCCGCGCTGTTCGCACCCATCTTGGATGCCTTGAAGACGCGCCGCAGCGGCATCGGCCAGGTGCGCCTGTTGCTGAGCCACCGCGACGCGCTTGCCGAATTCACCACCACCGCCCTGGCGCAACGCGCCTTCTGGCGCCGTATCAGCCTGGATAGCCTGCTTTGAAAACCCGTATTTCCACTCGTCCCTGCCCCTTCCGCCAGTCCGAACTGCTGCGCCAGGGCGGGGTGCACCCTGTCCTGGCCCGCATCTACGCCGCGCGCGGCCTGGTCGACGTGCGTGAACTGTCCTGCGAACTGACGGCCCTGGTGCCGCCGAGCGGCCTGAAACACATCGACGCCGCGGCCGTCTTCCTGGCCGATGCGATTGCCGCGCGCAAGAAGATGACCATCGTCGCCGACTACGACTGCGACGGCGCCACCGCCTGCGCCACGGCCCTGCGCGGCCTGCGCGCGATGGGCGCCGAGGTCGACTACATCGTGCCCGACCGCGTGGTGCACGGCTACGGCCTGACGCCCGACATCGTCGAATTGACCGTGCGCGAGAAATCGCCCGACATCATCGTCACCGTCGACAACGGCATCGCCAGCGTTGACGGCGTCTTGGCGGCGAACCAACGCGGCATCGAAGTCGTCGTCACCGACCACCACCTGCCGGGCGACACGCTGCCGCCGGCGCGCGTGATCGTCAATCCGAACCAGCCGGAATGCGGCTTCCCGAGCAAGAACCTGGCCGGCGTCGGCGTGGTCTTCTATGTGCTGCTGGCCCTGCGCGCCGAGCTGCGCCGGCGTGGCGTGTTCGATGCGCAAAGCCAGCCCAAGTTGGACAATCTGCTCGACCTGGTGGCCCTCGGCACCGTGGCCGACGTCGTGAAACTCGACACCAACAACCGCATACTGGTCGCCCAGGGGATCAAGCGCATGCGCGCCGGCCGCATGCACGCCGGCGTGGCGGCCCTGTTCCGCGTGGCCGGTCGCGAGGCGCGCAATGCCTCGCCCTTCGACCTGGGGTTTGCGGTCGGCCCGCGCCTGAACGCGGCCGGGCGCCTGGAAGACATGGCGCTCGGGATCGAGTGCCTCACCACCGACGACGAAGGCCGCGCCTGGGCCATCGCCCAGCAGCTCAACGAAATCAACCTCAAGCGCCGCGAGATCGAGGCCGAGATGCAGGACACGGCCCTGCTGCACCTGGACGCTTTCGAGCCGGCGGACGCCAGCACCATCGCCGTGTTCGACGAAGGCTGGCACCAGGGCGTGATCGGCATCGTCGCCTCGCGCCTGAAGGAGAAGTTCTTCCGGCCGACGATCACCTTTGCACCGGGCGGCCCCGGCCTGATCAAGGGTTCGGGACGCTCGATCCCCGGCTTTCACATGCGCGACGCGCTCGACCTGGTGTCCAAGCGCGTGCCCGGCCTGATCGAGAAGTTCGGCGGCCACGCGATGGCGGCCGGCCTCACCATCAAGCTCGAGTCCTTCGACGCCTTCCAGCAGGCCTTCGAAGCCGTCGGGCGTGCCTGGCTGACCCAGGCCCAGCTCGAGCGCGTGATCGAGACCGACGGTCCGCTCGAAGACGAGTTTTATTCGACTTCCTTCATCGAACTGTGCGACGGCCAGGTCTGGGGCCAGGGTTTCGCGCCGCCCGTGTTCTGCGACGAATTCCGCGTGCTGAGCCAGCGCATCCTGAAGGAAAAGCATCTCAAATTGCTGCTGGAGCGGAACGGAAGGCGCTACGACGCGATCTGGTTCGGGCATACCGAAGGCCTGGGCGAGCGCGCGCGCGTGGCCTTCCGGCTCGATGCGAACGAGTACAACGGGGTGACCAAGGTGCAGTTGCTGGTGGAGCACGCCGAGCCGGTCTAAACGTTCACGTCCTACCGCGTGGGCATGCCCGGTGAACCCGTCATTGCGGCCATTGGCCACAATGACCCCGTACGGTGCGCCACCATCCGTGGCTGGTGCATATCGTAGGGTGGGCATGCCCACGCGTTTTCGTGCGGTTCTACATCCGCACCGTAATTTGCATCCACCTGGCACGCATGTCCCGGCGCTCATCAACTGCTATCGACATGCTAATATCGACCCGCGCCGGGTATCGTCGCCCGGCCGTTTCGAGGAGCGCAATGCATGATCGAAGCACGGCAGTTCACCCTGGTCACCGGCGGCAGTTCCGGCATCGGCCGCGCCATCTGCGAGGCGCTGCTGGCGCAGGGCCGCAGCGTCCTGAATCTCGATGTCCAGGCGCCCGCCTGGCACCATGACCAGCTAGTCTCGCTGCAGGCCAACCTGAGCAGGCAGGACGAGATCGAGGCCGCCGCGCGCCAGATTGCGGCACAGTACAACGTCACCGCGCTCGTCAACAACGCCGGCGCGACCCGTCCGGGCAGCATCGGGAGCGCGAGCATGGCCGACCTCGACGACGTCGTCGGCCTGCACCTGCGCGCGCCGATCCTGCTGACCCAGGCCTGCCTGCCGACGCTACGTGCCAGCAAGCAGGGCCGCATCGTCAACGTTTCCTCGCGCGCCGCGCTCGGCAAGCCCGAACGCATCGTGTATTCCGCCACCAAGGCCGGCCTGATCGGCCTGACGCGCACCCTGGCCCAGGAACTGGGCGCCGACGGCATCACCGTCAACGCGGTCGCACCGGGGCCGATCGCCACCGAACTCTTCAAGAACAGTAATCCCGAAGGCGCGCCGCAAACCCGGCGCATCCTCGACAGCATCGTCGTCAAGCGCATCGGCACGCCCGAGGACGTGGCCCGCGCGGCGCTGTTCTTCCTGGCGCCGGAAAATGGCTTCGTCACCGGCCAGGTGCTCTACGTCTGCGGCGGCACCACGCTGGGCGTCGCGCCAATCTGATTAGCACTGCCTTCCAACCACAACAACATCCTGGAGACCACCATGAAGACTTCTCAACCCAAGCGCCGCACCCTTGCCCTGGCCATGCTGGCCACCGGCGCTATCGCGCTGGCGCCGCTCGCCGCCCAGGCCCAGGCCTTCCCGTCGAAAGGCCTGACCATGATCGTGCCCTTCTCGCCCGGCGGTACCACGGACATCCTGGCGCGCGTGGTCGGTGCGTTCATGGCCAAGGACCTGGGCCAGCCGGTCGTCATCGACAACCGTCCCGGCGCCGGCGGCAACATCGGCGCCCAGATGGTGGCGCGTGCGGCGCCGGACGGCTACACGATCCTGATGGGCACCGTCGGCACCCACGCCATCAACCAGAGCCTGTACAAGAAGATGCCCTTCGATCCGATCAAGGACTTCGCGCCGGTCACGCGCGTGGCGCTGGTGCCGAACCTGCTGGTGGCGAACCCGTCGCAGCCATTCAAGACGGTGAAGGAGCTGATCGCGTATGCGAAGGGCAATCCGGGCAAGGTCACCTTCGCCTCGTCCGGCAGCGGCACCTCGATCCACCTGTCGGGCGAGATGTTCCAGCAGATGGCCGGCGTCGAGATGCAACACATCCCGTATAAAGGCAGCGCGCCGGCGCTGACCGACCTGCTGGGCGGCCAGACCGCCATCATGTTCGACAACATGCCCTCGGTGATCGGCCACGTCCGCGCCGGCAAGCTGCGCCCGATCGCGGTGACCACGCCGACCCGCTCGCCGGCCCTGCCGGACGTGCCGACCATCGCCGAATCCGGCGTGCCGGGCTACAGCGCCACCTCCTGGTTCGGCATCCTGGCCCCGGCCGCGACGCCGGCGCCGGTGATCGCGAAGCTGAACGCCTCGATCCTGAAAGCGCTGGCCGATCCGGAAGTCAAGAAGAAGCTGGCCGAGCAAGGCGCCGAGCCGCATGGCGAGAAGCCGGAGCAGTTCGCGGAGTTCATTCGCAGCGAGACGGCGAAGTGGGGGCAGACGGTGAAGGTGTCGGGCGCGACGGCGGATTGATATTTCGCCGATGATCCAACGGTGATACCGCGTGCGCATGAATGCGCACCCTACAACGGCCACGTAGGGTGCGCATTCATGCGCACGCGGTACATCCTTAGCGCACCGCTACCTCCCGCAATCACACCCCCGATCGAACACCACCCGCCAGGTCCCCGGCCCTTCCAGCCGCCACACCGAATTGAAACGCCCGACCTGCTTGCCCGCCGCATCGCGCACCGGCCCGCTGCTAAAGGCCAGCGTCCCCGAGGCCAGCACCTCGACCTCCTCCGGCGACCAGGAAAACGGCGCGTCCGGCTTGTCGAAATACGGCCGCCAGCCCTGGGCCACGTCTTCCTTGCCGCGCAATGCCCCGCCCGGCCGCATGAACACCGCTTCACGCGACAGATGGTCGGTGAAGGCATCGAAATCGCGCCTGGCCATGCTGGCGGCAAACGCGCGCTCGGCCGCGATCACCTGCTGGCGCAGGTCGCCGGGTGCGACCCGCGAGCCGCGCGCGACGGCAAGCGCCGCCGCCGCAACGCAGGCCAGCACCAGTAAGAAGAGTCCCGCGGAACGCCAGCGCATAGGAGTACCTTTCCTTTCGAACATTTTCCTTTCGACAACTCGGCGCCAATTCTGTCACGGTGTACACGGCTTGACAACCGCCAGTTGCACCCACTCCGGAAACGGAGTATAAATACTCCAGAACTGGAGGAAATAATGAACCTGGCCTATTCCTATCCGAAAAGCCGCTTCGAGCCGGCCGTGCTGGTGGACCTGAACTCGCGCGCCGAGCGCGAGCGCCTGTCGAAGTCGGCCCTGACCGGCTTCTTCAAGCTGGCCGCCGCCTGGCAGCTGCGCGACGAAGATGCGCGCGAACTGCTCGGCGGCCTGGGCGCGTCCTCCTTCTACGACTGGAAGAAGAATCCGGACCGGGTACTCGAAGTCGACCGCATCACCCGCATCTCCTACCTGCTCGGCATCTATAAAGCCCTGCACATCCTGTACGGCGACAAGCTGGCCGACGAATGGGTGCACCTGCCGAATACGAACATTATATTCGGCGGCCGCACGCCGCTGGCCGTGATGCTCGGTGGCGGCCTGCTGGCCATGCAGACGGTGCGCCAGCTGCTCGACGCGCGCCGCGGAGGCCTCTGATCTTGCCCCATCTTCCCAAACTGACCGCGCTGCGCCAGTTCGACACCTGCCGCCTGCTGCCCTCGCGCTTTGCCGATCTCGAGGACTCGGTGCTGGCGCCGCTGGCCGACAGCGACGCCACCCTGCGCGACCTGTTCGAGCTCGACAACGCCACCAACGAACGCCTGCGCGGCGAGGCCGGCCTGCTGCCCGGGATCGGCGTGGACGAACTCGTGTTCGGCCTGCCGAACTTCCGCATCATCAACGCGGCCTATACCTATGCCCGGCCCGAGGGAAGCCGCTTCAACGACGGCAGGCGCGGCGCCTGGTATTGCGCTTTCGACGCCGACACGGCGCTGGCCGAAGTCAGTTTTCACAAAGCCGTCGAATACCAGGAAATCAATCGCTTCGACGACAGCGTCACCTACCAGGCCATGCTGGCCGACTTCAATGCCGGCTTCCACGACATCCGCGGCATGCGCGGTTTCGCCGGCTGCCTCGACCCGAGCAGCTACGTCGCCTCGCAGGAGCTGGCGAACACCCTGCTCGAGCTCGGCTCCATGGGTGTGATCTACCCAAGCGTGCGTGCGCCGCAAGGCACCAACCTTGCCTGCTTCCGCCCCGCCCTGGTGGGCAATGTGCGCAGAGGAGCGGCCTATCGGTTAACATGGGCGGGTTCGCCGGTTCCGACGGTCGAACCGATGTGACTCCAAATTGAAAAGCATGAAAACGAAACCCGAGAACGACACCGAACTGCACGACAAGATCAACCGCGAAACCGGCCGCATCGCCTGGAGCGAGCTGGAGCGCCACTTCGCCCAGGGCAACGTGATCTACGTCAGCGAAGAACTCGACCTGATCGACGTCGCCGTCCGCATCTCGCACGACGACAAGGACAAGATCAGCCACTGGATGGCTGAGGGCAAGGTCGCCAAGGTATCCGACCTGCAGGCCCAGACCTGGAGCGCCTGCGGCGCCGCCCTGTGGGCCTCGGTTGTCCACCCTTTCATCCTCGTCCAGCCCGATAAGAAGCAATTGCATTGATATCAACTCAATTGCAACATCGGCATCATCAATCGATGTTGCAATTTTGCTGCACGGCATCATTTATTCCCCCTTGACTGATATACTCGCGGTTACAGGAGCTGCGGGCGTCGCCACGCCGGCCAGCTCCTGATACTCCCGAGTTCAACCGCGGCCCGCGCGCCGCCATTCATCAGGAATCCAACGTGAAGAACCTCAAGATCGGTGTCCGCCTGGGCGCCGGATTCGCCCTCGTCCTGGCCTTGCTGCTGGCGGTGACAGTCACCGCCCTGCTGCGCATGCAGGAAGCCGGCGACATGACCAATCGCCTCGTGCATACCAGCATCAAGAACCAGCGCAACGTGGCCGAATGGGGCAAGTTGATCGAGCTGAACAGCGCAATGCTGCAAACTGCCTACGTCAGCACCGATACCGCCGTGATCGAAACAGTCTCCGCGCGCATGAAGGAAGTCTCGGCGCGCTCTACTGTCCTGCAGGACGAGGTGGAAGCCTCGCTGCGCAACGAAGCCGTGCGCGCCCAGTTCGCCGTGGTCAAGGCCGCGCGCGAGCCCTACCTGAAGGCGCGCAACGCCCTGTTTGAAGCCAAGCGCAGCGGTGACGTCGAAGGCGCCGGCAAGATCTATGCTGAACAACTGACCCCGCTGAGCGCTACCTTCCTTGCCGAGATGAACAAGCTGGCCAAGATGCAGATCGAAGCCGCCGACGGCGTCGCGGCCGCTATCCTCGACTCCTACTCGCACACCCGCGTCATCCTGATCGCCCTCGGCCTGGCCGCCCTGCTGCTGGGCATCGGCTGCGCCTACTTCATCACCCGTTCGATCACCGTGCCGCTGCGCCATGCGGTCGGCTTCGCCCAGCGCGTCGCGCGCGGCGACCTGACCAGCCGCGCCGCCGCCACCGAGCGCGACGAAACCGGCGACCTGCTGCGCGCGCTCGCCAGCATGTCGACCGCGCTGGCCGGCATCGTCGGCCACGTGCGCAGCGGTACCGGGGCGATTGCCACCGCCTCGAACGAAATCGCCAACGGCAACGCCGACCTCTCGGCACGCACCGAACAGCAGGCCAGCTCGCTCGAGGAAACCGCCTCTTCGATGGAAGAATTGACCTCGACCGTGCGCCAGAACGCGGACAACGCCCGCGAAGCCAACAAGCTGGCCCGCAACGCGGCGGCGATCGCCGGCGAAGGCGGCGCCGTGGTGGCCGAAGTCGTGGCGACCATGGGCTCGATCAACGAGTCCTCGCGCAAGATCGTCGACATCATCAGCGTCATCGACGGCATCGCCTTCCAGACCAACATCCTGGCGCTGAATGCCGCCGTGGAAGCGGCGCGCGCCGGCGAACAGGGCCGCGGCTTCGCGGTCGTCGCCGGCGAAGTGCGCAACCTGGCCCAGCGCTCGGCCAGCGCCGCCAAGGAAATCAAGGCCCTGATCGACGACTCGGTCGGGAATGTCGAAGCGGGCGCGAAGCAGGTCGACCGCGCCGGCGCCACCATGAACGAGATCGTGCGCAGCATCGAGCACGTGACCGGCATCATGGCCGACATCGCCAATGCCAGCGAAGAGCAAAGCGCCGGCATCGAGCAGGTCAACAGCGCGATCGTCGACATGGACAGCGTCACCCAGCAGAACGCGGCCCTGGTCGAAGAGGCCGCCGCCGCGGCGGAATCGATGCAGGACCAGGCCGCGCGCCTGGCCCAGGTGGTCAGCACCTTCAAGCTGGACGAAGCTGCCGCCCCAAGCGCCGGCGCGGCACGCCCGCGCGCGGCAGCGCAGCAGCTGGCGCTGGCGTCCGCCTAAACGCCGGGCCTCAGGCGACCGGCACCAGATCGCGCGAACGCGGGTGCCGTCCGCCGTCTTCCAGCTGGAAGGTATTCACGACGCTCGCCAGCTGGTCGGCCTGCTGGCGCAGCGACTGCGCCGCGGCCGAGGCTTCCTCCACCAGCGCCGCATTTTGCAGCGTCATCTCGTCCAGGCGCACGATGGCCTGGTCCACCTGCTCGATGCCCGCACTCTGCGTGCGCGTGGCATCCGAGATCTGGCCCATGATGTCGGTCACGCGCTGCACACCCGTCACCACCTTGCGCATCGTGTCGCCGGCCTGCCCGACCAGCACCGTGCCGGCGCCGACCTTGCTTACCGAATCCTCGATCAGCCCCTTGATCTCGCGCGCCGCCGCCGCCGAGCGCTGCGCCAGGTTGCGCACTTCGCTGGCCACCACCGCGAAGCCGCGCCCCTGCTCGCCCGCACGCGCCGCTTCCACCGCCGCATTCAGGGCCAGGATATTGGTCTGGAAGGCGATGCCGTCGATGACCGAGATGATGTCCTCGATGCGGCGCGAGGATTCGTGGATCAGGTTCATGGTCGCGACCACGCCGTCGACCGCGGCGCCGCCTTCCTGCGAGACCTTCGACGCCTCGCCGGCAAGCCTGCTGGCCTGGGCCGCGTAGTCCGCGTTCAGCTGGACCGATTCGATCAGCTGCTTCATCGAGCCCGCGATCTGCGCCAGCGCGGCGGCCTGGGTCTCGGTGCGGCTGGAGAGATCGAGGTTGCCGCTGGCGATCTGGGCCGAGGCCGAGGCAATGGCGTCGGTACCGCCGCGCACCCGGGTCACGATGCCGGACAGGCTGTCGCGCATCGTGCTCATCGCGTACAACAGACTGGCCGGACGGGCGCGCCTGGTGTCGACCTGGTGCTGCAGCTGGCCCTGGGCGATGGCGCTGGCGACGCCGGTGGCGTAGGCCGGTTCGCCGCCGAGCTGGCCGATCAGGCTGCGCGCGACGGCGGCGCCGATGACGGCGCACAGCAGCGCGCACAGCACCGACAGGCCCGTGATCCAGTAGCGCGCGCCCGAGGCCTCGGCGGCGGCCGCGGCGCCGCCGGCGGTGGTCTGGGCCTGCAGGTCCTTCAGCAAGGCGTCGATATCGGCCACGATCTGGCGCCGCAGCGGGCTGCATTCCTGCACCAGGAAGGTACCGAAGGCTTCCATCTGGCCCGCCGTGCGGAAGCGCCGCGGACGTTCCAGTTCGCCCGCCATCGCCGTCATCCCGGCGCGCACCTTGCGGTAGGCGGCGTCGTCCTTCAGGAGCGGATCGAGCCTGGCCAGCGCGGCCAGGTATTCGGCCTTGCGCGCGTCGACGAGGTCGAGTTCGCGCGCGGCCGCGGCGGGGTCCTGGAAGATGAAGGCATTGCGCGCGGCGATACCCGTCTGGTCCAGCGCTTCGCGCGCTTCGTAGAGCGGCTCGAGGCGGGTGGCGCGGAAGGTCTCGGCATCGTTCAGGCTGGCCTCGATGCTGTTCACACGCACGATCGCGAACACGGCCAGCGTGACGGTGACCAGCAGGACCAGGGCAAAGGCGCCGAACAGGCGCGCCGCCAGGCTGTATTGGGAAAGCTTCACATCGTCTCCTTCTGGAATGCGAGCCCTGCAATACAGGGCCGAATATTGATGAAATCGCTCGGATTCTGAATGATCAATTTCCAATTTGCAACCAAAAGTCACGACTTTGTTGCCCGAATCATCACTTTTCGTCGAATGCAAGCAGACATCGAATAGATTCATCAAATCGGCTATACTTCAATAAACTTAGGAATATTGATGAACAGCAATTTAATGGAAGAGGATCCAATCCTGACCACCAGCGCCGCCGCGCGATTGCTTGGCGTGGCGACCAGCACCGTCCAGCTCTGGATGGAAAGCGGTGCGATCGAGTCATGGAAAACGCCGGGCGGACACCGCCGCACCCGCGAGAGCCACATCCGTGCGCTGATGACCAGGGTCGCGGGCCAGCCGGGCGCGCCGGAACGACGCCAGCCGCCGACGCCGACCGACCCCGAATTCCTGCCCAACCCGGAGCCTGGCTTCCCGGTGCCCGAAGAAGAAGCGCAGCGCCTCGCCGCGCTGGCCGCGACGGGTCTGGTGGACAGCCCGCCGGAAGACCGTTTCGACCGCATCGTGCGCCTGGCATCGAAAGTCACCGAGTCGCCGATCGCCCTGATCTCCCTGCTTACCGCGCGCCGCCAGTGGTTCAAGGCGCGCGTCGGCCTGCCGGCCCAGCAGACGCCGCGCGAATGGGCCTTCTGCACCCATGCGATCCTGCAGGACGGCCCCTTCGTGGTCGAAGACGCGATCAGCGACGCCCGTTTCTCGGGCAACCCGCTGGTGCTGGCCGCGCCGCACATGCGCTTCTACGCCGGTGTGCCGCTGCGCGACAGCGCGGGCATGGCGATGGGAACGCTGTGCGTGATCGACCGCGAGCCGCGCAAGCTGCGCGCCGCGGAGCTGGAAGCCCTGATGGACCTGGCCGCGATCGCGGCCAGCGAGATCGAAGCCTCGAACGAGCATTGAACGTCGGGTGGGCGCCCCGTGCCCACCGGTTAATTCGATACGTGCTGTAGCGCATGCGCCGCCTGGCGCATCAGCAGCTCCGCCTTGCGCGGGTCCGGTTCGCGCAAGGCCAGTTCCTGCAGCGCGGCCGGATGGCCGAGATCGGCGGCCTGCTCCAGCCAGCGCCGCGCCGCCGCCTCGTCGCGTGCGACGCCCTCCCCCGCCGCCAGCATGTTCGCCAGCGTGAACATCGCCTGCGGCAGTCCGGCGCGCGCCGCCGTTTCCATCCACCGCGCGGCCAGGGCCGCATCCGGCGCGACGCCCGTCCCGTTGCGGTAGGCCAGGGCCTGGCCGTAGGCCGCCTGCGCATCCGGCACAGGCTCCGCAGCCTGCACGGCGCCGGCCAGCGTCAGCGCCAGCAGCAGCGCCTTCACTTCGACAGATCCAGTTCGTACAGCGCGAAGCCCTTGCCCAGGCCGTCGTCGGCTTGCGCCTCGCGCACGTTGTCCAGTCCCGCTTCGCGTGCCAGCTCGAGCATGCCGGGCGCGGAATGGAAGACCACGGGACCGGCCGTCCTCACCTGCGTGAAGCGCCAGCTGCGCGTGCTGCCGTGCGTGGCGCGGCTCAGCTTTTTGACGTCGCGGACATACGCGATCAGCACGTCGCGGCTGGTGTCGGGCGAGGCAAGAATGGTCTTGCTGCCGTCCAGGCCCGGGAAGTTGCCGCCGCCGCTGGCGCGGTAGTTGTTGGTGGCGACGATGAATTCCTGGCCAGGTGCGACCGGCACGCCGCGCAGCGCCAGCTTGCGGATGCGCGCGCCGGGTGGCTGCGTCACGTCGATCTCGTAGCTGATCTCCTGCGAGGTCGGGGTGTCGAAGTTATAGCTCGGCACCGTGGCGTTGACCAGTTCCTGCGTCGTGCTCTTGCTCGGGTCGATCGTGTTGAAGCGGCGCGCCGAGGTCTCGAGCCAGGCTTTCAGGCCGGCGCCGTCGATCTTCACCGCGTACAGCGCGTTCGGGTAGAGGTAGAGGTCGGCCGCATTGTTCAGCGCCAGGTTCCCGGCCGGGACGTCGGTGAAGTCGAAGGCGCCGGCCAGGCCGCTCTTGAACGGCGCCGACATCGACAACACCGGCAGCTTGGCGTACTGCGGCAGGTTGGCGGCGATGTAGTTCTGCACGTACTGCGTCTGGGCTGCGTTCACGACCTGCAGCGCCGACGGATCGCCGACGTCCGCAAAATAGGTCGTCATGCGGAAGTCGGTAGTGCCGACCGGCGTCTTCACGTAGTCGATGGTCGCCTCGTGCTCGGCGCGAATCAGTTCCATCACGGCCGGGTCGGCAGCCACGAAACGCTTGTCCGCGTTCTGGGCTGCGCGCGCTTCGACGACGGTCTTGTCCTTCTCGATCGTCCAGCGCTTGCCGTCGGCCTTCAACTGCAACGCGATCACGCCCAGATGCTTGCCCCACAGGTTCGCCATCACGGTCGGCACGCCGTGCACCAGGCCTTTCGCCTTGTCGACGCCCGGCAGGTTGAACTGCGGCGCAGTGCTGGCCGCGTTCGGGAACAACTGGTGCGAATGGCCGAGCAGCATGGCGTCCACGCCCGGCACCTGGGCCAGGTACCAGCCGGCGTTTTCCATCTGCGGCGTGTAGGGATTGGCATCCAGGCCGCCGTGGGCGATCGCCACCACGATGTCCGCGCCCTTCTTGCGCATCTCCGGGATGTACTTCAGCGCCGCTTCGCGCACGCCCGTGGTGTAGACCTTCCCTTCCAGCCAGCGCTTGTCCCAGGACATGATGGTCGGCGGCGTGAAGCCGATAATGCCGACCTTGACGGTCGCGGTGATCGGCTTGCCATGCGCGTCGTGCGCGCTGAGCTTCTTCTCGACGATGCGATAAGGGCTGAACAGCGGCTGCTTCGTCCGCGCGCTGTAGACGTTGGCCAGCACCTGCGGGAAGACGGGACCGGCGCAGCGCTTCGGCTGATCCACGCCCGCCACCTTGAAGCGGCTGCCCGTCACCTGGCTGAGATAGGCCAGGCCGTAGTTGAATTCGTGGTTGCCGATCGAGGCGCCGTCGTACTCGAGCGCGTTCATGACCTTGTAGATGCCGAGCGTCTGGTCGCAGCGCAGCGGTTTGACGAGCGCCTGCCAGTCGGCCAGCGCATTGCCCTGGATGGTGTCGCCATTGTCGAACAGGACGGTATTCGGGAACTCGGCGCGCGCCTGCGCGATCAGGCGCGCCGTGCGGTCCAGGCCGATCGATGGTTCGGCGGCCAGCTTGAAGTAGTCGTAGCCGACCACGTTCGAATGCAGGTCGGTGGTTTCCAGGACGGCGAGCGTGGCGCTGGCGCCCTTCGGGGCGGCGGGCGCCGAATGGGCGAAGGCCGGCAGGGTGGCGAGGACGGCAATGACGATCTGACAAGGTTTCAGGTGGCGCATGGAGAATCTTCTGATGGAAGGCAAGTGAAATTCGGCCGATGATACGGCAGGCGCCCCTGGCGCAGCAAGGCGCACCGGCTGCTTGGGCGCTGGGGTATAATCGAAGGTTCGATTCAACTCATTCAAAACGCCAAGATCATGGAAGCTGAACGCATCAACGCCATCGCCGCCCTGCTGAACGACCTGACCGGTCGCGAGGCCGAACTTCGGAGGTATCTTTGACTTCGATCGGAAGGCAGAGAAACTAGAGCAGGTCAACGAAGAACTCGAAGATCCGACCGTCTGGAACGACCAGAAACGGGCCCTGGATCTGGGTAAGGAAAAGAAAGCGCTGGAAGGCGTCGTGCTCACGCTCGAGAAGGCGAAAGCCGATCTCGCGGACAGTGCCGACCTGTTCGAGATGGGCCGCGAAGAAGGCGACGACGACACCATCGAAGCCGTCGAAGCCGACCTCGAAGGCATCAAGACCGTCATCGAGCAGATGGAATTCCGCCGCATGTTCAGCAACCCGATGGACCATGCGAACTGCTTCATCGACATCCAGGCCGGCGCCGGCGGCACCGAAGCCCAGGACTGGGCCTCGATGCTGCTGCGCCAGTACCTGCGCTACTGCGAGCGCAAGGGCTTCAAGGCCGAGGTGATGGAAATGTCCGAGGGCGAGGTTGCCGGCATCAAGACCGCGACCATCAAGGTCGAGGGCGAGTACGCCTACGGCCACCTGCGCACCGAGACCGGCGTGCACCGCCTGGTCCGTAAATCGCCGTTCGACTCGGCCAACGGCCGCCACACCTCGTTTACCTCGCTGTTCGTGTATCCGGAAGTCGACGAGTCCTTCGAGATCGAGATCAACCCGGCCGACGTGCGTATCGATACCTACCGCGCATCCGGCGCCGGCGGCCAGCACATCAACAAGACCGACTCCGCGGTGCGCTTGACGCACGCGCCGTCGGGCATCGTCGTGCAGTGCCAGAACGACCGCTCGCAGCACCGCAACAAGGCCGAAGCCTGGGACATGCTGCGCGCCAAGCTTTTCGAACTCGAGCTGCGCAAGCGCATGGCCGAGCAGCAGAAGCTGGAAGACTCGAAGACCGACGTCGGCTGGGGCCACCAGATCCGCTCCTATGTGCTCGACCAGTCGCGCATCAAGGACCTGCGTACCGGCTTCGAGACCGGCAACACCAAGAACGTGCTCGACGGCGACCTGGACGACTTCATTTCGGCCTCGCTGAAGCAAGGCGTGGGCGCAGGCGCAAGCGCATGATGACGTCGACGAGCCCAACCCGGCGCGCACTGATCTTCGACATGGACGGCACCATCGTCGACAACATGGCCTTCCATACGCAATCGTGGATCACCTTCTTCGAGCGCCGCGGACGCGCCATCGATGCGGACGAATTCTTCCGCACCACGGCCGGCCGCCAGGGCAAGGAGATCATCCGCTCCCACATGGGCGAGGACCTGGACGACGATGAAGTCGCCACCCTCAACCACGAGAAGGAAGCCGTGTACCGCGAGCTGTATGCGCCGCACCTCAAAAGCGTCGACGGCTTCGAGGACCTGATCGCCGACGCGCGCTCGCAAGGCATCCTGCTTGCGGTCGGCACCGCCGCGCCGCCGGCCAACGTCGAGTTCACGCTCGACGGCCTGGACCTGCGCCGCCATTTCGAGACGGTCGTCGGTGCGCTTGATGTCCCGCGCGGCAAGCCGCATCCGGACGTGTTCCTGGAAGCGGCAAAGCGCTGCGGCGCCGCGCCGGCCGATTGCATCGTCTTCGAAGACGCACCCCTCGGCGTGGAAGCCGCGCGCCGCGCCGGCATGCGCGTGGTCGTGATCACGACCACGCTGCCGCGCGAGGCCTTTGCCGAATTCGACAACGTGATCGCCATCGTCGACGATTTCTCGTCGCTGTCGCTGGACGCGCTGTTCGCCTGAATTACACCAACAAGAGTTGAATCCACCATGACTACGGAAAACCAAGAGAACACGTCGCCGGTAATTGCTGCGACCGACGAGAACAAGATCATGACCGAGCGCCGCGCCAAGCTGGCGGCCATCCGTGAAAAAGGCGTCGCCTTCCCGAACGACTTCAAGCCCCAGCACAAGGCGGCGGACCTGGTCGAGCAGTATGGCGGCCTGACCCGTGAAGAGCTGGAAGAGAAAGCTATTCCCGTGGTGCTGGCCGGCCGTATGATGCTGAAACGCGAAGCCGGCAAGAAGGCCGCGTTCGCCACGCTGCAGGATTCGTCGGGCGTGCGGGCCGACGGCCGTATCCAGATCTACGTGACCCTGGACGCGACCGGCGAAGCGGCGATGGAAGCCTTCCGCCACTACGATCTGGGCGACATCCTGGGCGTGGAAGGCACGCTGTTCAAGACCAAGGTCGACGAGCTGACCATCAAGGTGACGACCCTGCGCCTGGTGACCAAGTCGCTGCGCCCGCTGCCGGACAAGTTCCACGGCCTGGCGGACCAGGAGACCAAGTACCGCCAGCGCTACGTCGACCTGATCATGAACGAAGAGACGCGCCGCACGTTTAAAGCGCGTACCGCCGCGCTGTCGTCGATGCGCCGCTTCATGGAAAAGAACGGCTTCATGGAAGTCGAGACCCCGATGCTGCACCCGATCCCGGGCGGTGCCGCGGCCAAGCCTTTCATCACCCACCACAATGCGCTCGACATGCAAATGTTCCTGCGTATCGCGCCCGAGCTGTACCTGAAGCGCCTGGTGGTCGGCGGCTTCGACCGCGTCTTCGAAGTGAACCGCAACTTCCGTAACGAGGGCGTGTCGATCCGTCACAACCCCGAGTTCACGATGATGGAGTTCTACGCGGCCTATACCGACTACACCTGGCTGATGGACTTCACCGAAGCCGTGATCCGCCAGGCCGCGATCGACGCCCAGGGCACGGCCGTGCTGAGCTACGGCGGCCGCGAGCTGGACCTGTCGAAGCCCTTCCACCGCCTTACCATCGTCCAGGCGATCAACAAGTACGCGCCGCACTACACGGCCGCGCAGCTGGACGACGCGGAGTTCATCAAGGCCGAGCTGAAGAAATTCGGCGTCAAGCCTTTCGCCACCGCCGGCCTGGGCGCGCTGCAGCTGGCCCTGTTCGAAGAGACGGCCGAAGCGCAGCTCTGGGAACCGACCTACATCATCGACTACCCGGTCGAAGTCTCGCCGCTGGCACGCGCCTCCGACACCCGCGCCGGCATCACCGAGCGTTTCGAGCTCTTCATGGTGGGCCGCGAGATCGCCAACGGCTTCTCCGAGCTGAACGACCCGGAAGACCAGGCCGCGCGTTTCCTGTCGCAGGTCGAAGCCAAGGATGCCGGTGACGAGGAGGCGATGTACTACGACGCCGACTACATCCGCGCGCTGGAATACGGCATGCCGCCGGCCGGTGGCTGCGGTATCGGCATCGACCGCCTGATCATGATCCTGACGGATTCGCCGAACATTCGCGACGTGCTGCTGTTCCCGCACCTGCGGAAAGAAGACTGATCGCTTGATCGGATGAAAAAACGGGACGCCAAGGCGTCCCGTTTTTGTAGGGTGGGCGCCCCGTGCCCACCGAAAGCATGCGCCGCGTTGCCGCATCGTTTTGGTGGGCACGGGGCGCCCACCCTACCTCACTGGACGATCGTGTAGCAAGGGACGTAAGCCTTGCCCGGCAACTTCATCCGGCTCTGCTCGACGAACGACGCCAGCAGCGCATCCATCGGCCCCATGATGTCGGGGTCGCCGTGGATCTCGTACTTGCCGTGTTTCTCGATCTCGCGGATGCCCTCTTCCTTCACGTTCCCCGCCACGACGCCCGAGAAGGCGCGGCGCAGGTTCGCCGCCAGGAGGTGCGTTTCCTGGTTCTTGTGCAGCGACAGGTTGCGCATGTTTTCGTGGGTCGGCTTGAAGGGCTTCTGGAATTCCTGATCGATCTTCAGGCGCCAGTTGAAGTAATAGGCGTCGCTCTTCTCCTTGCGGTACTCGCGCACTAGCTTGATCCCCGCATGCATTTCGCGCGCGACCGCGTCCGGGTCGTCGATGATGATCTTGTAGCGCGCCTGGGCGCGCGGGCCCAGCGTGTGGCCGATGAAGCCGTCGATCTGTTCAAAATATTCGCGTGCGGTGGCCGGCCCCGTAAACACCAGCGGGAACGGCATCTCGGCATTGTCCGGATGGAGCAGGATGCCGAGGATGTACAGGATCTCCTCGGCGGTGCCGGCGCCGCCCGGGAACACGACGATGCCGTGGCCGGTGCGGACAAAGGCTTCCAGGCGCTTCTCGATGTCCGGCATGATGACCAGGTCGTTGACGATCGGGTTCGGCGACTCGGCGGCGATGATGCCCGGTTCCGAGATGCCGAGGTAGCGCCCGCCGTGCAGGCGCTGCTTGGAGTGGCCGATGGCGGCGCCCTTCATCGGGCCCTTCATCGCGCCCGGGCCGCAGCCGGTGCAGATGTCGAGTTCGCGCAGGCCGAGGGCATAGCCGACCTCTTTCGAGTAGTTGTACTCGATGCGGTTGATCGAGTGGCCGCCCCAGCACACCACCAGGTTCGGATTGCGCTGCGGCTGCAGGATGTTCGCGTTGCGCAGGATGTGGAACACCGCGTCGGTGATGCCTTCCGGCTTGGCGAGGTTAAATTTCGGGTTGTCGGTGACTTCGAAGTGGACGTAGACGATGTCGCGCAGGACGGCGAACAGGTGCTCGTGGATGCCCTTGATCATCTTGCCGTCGACGAAAGCGATGGCCGGGGCGCCGCGGATGTCGAGCTTGATGCCGCGCTCGCGCTGGATGATGCTGATGTCGAAGCTGCTGTAACGCTCGAGGAGTTCCTTGCCGTCGTCGATCGAACTGCCGCAGTTGAGGACCGCGAGCGCGCACTTGCGGAAAATATTGTAGAGACCGCCCTGGCTGGTATCGAGCAGCTTGGCCACCTCGGCCTTCGACAGCACTTCGAGCCGGCCTTCAGGGGAAATCAGGGTATCGATGACTTCGTAGTTCATGCAGGTCTTCCTTATTCTAGATACGCACATGCACATGGAATAAAGGCTTCCGGAAATAGTGCTGGCGGTTTCACCAATATACGACAAAGGCGCGTGAGACGCCTGCGCTGCGCGTCAATTGTGCAATCAGGCAACGCCACGGTGCTTTGGCGCACCATCCGCGCGCGTGTTTACCACAATGACAAAAATTTTTCTTGAGGTAAGCAAATTCCTCTAAAATGCGTCCCAGCTGGAAATGTCTGTATATCCGCCATTTCCATAAAACAGTCGTTCTCAAAACTCTATTTTCGGAGGGACCCGCATGAGCGGTGCAGCAGTTACACCCGGCAAAGAAGCCGTCATTCCAGAGTTCAAACAGATCATGGGGCACCCAGCACCGCTGTGGATGCTGTTCATGACCGAATTCTGGGAACGCTTCGCTTTCTACGGCATCCGTTGGGCCCTCGTGCTCTACATCGTCGCCCAGTTCTACGGCGGCGCGGCCGTCGGCCAGGCCGACGCCAACCTGACCTATGGTTCCTACCTCGCGCTGGTCTACGCCGGCGCCGTCTTCGGCGGCCTGATCGCCGACCGCGTGATCGGCTACCAGCGCTCGATCCTGATCGGCGCAGTCTTCATGGCGGCAGGCCTGTTCATGATCACGATCCCGAACCAGGACCTGTTCAAGCTGGGCCTGGCCACCATCATCGTCGGTAACGGCATGTTCAAGCCGAACATCTCGACCATGGTCGGCAAGCTGTACGCCATGAACGATACCCGCCGCGATTCGGGCTTCACCATCTTCTACATGGGCATCAACGCGGGCGCCTTCATCGCCCCGATCCTGACCCAGATCCTGGCGCAGAAGCTGGGCGACGGCAGCACCCCGGCCTACAAGGTCGTGTTCTTCGCCTCCGGCGTCGGCATGCTGATCAGCCTCGTGTGGTTCTACATCGGCCGCCGCAGCCTGGCCGGCATCGGCCGTCCGGAGCCGCAGGCCGAAGGCATGGGCCGTCCGCTGGCCGTCATCATCGGCAGCGTGATCGTGATCCCGGGCGTGTACTTCCTGCTGAAACTCGGCGCCAACACCCTGCAGGTGATCCTGACCGTGCTGTTCATCGCCCTGGCGCTGATGCTGATGGTCGAAGGTATCCGCAACGGCAAGGTCGCGCGCGACAAGACCATCGCCATGATGATCATCTTCGCCTTCAACATCCTGTTCTGGATGTTCTTCGAACAGGCCGGTTCCTCCTTCACCTTCCTGGCCGACCAGATCGTCGACCGCGACCTGAACGGCTTCATCTTCCCGGTCGCCTGGTTCCAGAGCGTGAACTCGATCGCCATCATCATCTTCGCACCGATCATCGCCGCGATCTGGGTGATGCTGGGCAAGCGCAATGCCAACCCGTCGATCCCGCGCAAGTTCGGCCTCGGCCTGATCTTCAACGGCCTGGCCTTCGGCCTGCTGATGTTCGCGCTGGGCAGCCTGGTCGACATGGACAACAAGATCCCGTTCTGGACCCTGTTCACCGTCTACTTCATCCAGTCCGTGGGCGAGCTGTGCCTGTCGCCGATCGGCCTGTCGATGGTCACCAAGCTGGCGCCGGTGCGCTTGGTCGGCCTGGGCATGGGCGGCTGGTTCCTGTCGACCGGTATCGGCAACAACCTGTCGGGCATCTTCGCGTCGCACGTCTCGGGCGAATCGGGCATGTCGATCGCTTCGGCACTGGACGGCTACACCTTCGGCTTCTGGTCGCTGGTGGGCGGCGGCATCCTGCTGTTCCTGATCGCACCGCTGATCCAGAAGCTGATGCACGGCGTGAAGTAATCTTCTACGCACCATAAAAAACGGCAGCCGCGGCTGCCGTTTTTTTATGCCTTCTTCGGTTTCCTGTCCAGCGCCAGCTCCATCTGCGCCATCTCTTCCTCGATCCAGGCCCGGAAGCGCTGCACCTTGCCCATGTTTTCCTTGTGCGGATTGGCGAGGAAGCGGTAGCCCTGCTCGAAGCGCGCGCTCTTGCAGGCGATCTGGCGCAGCGCGCCGGAGGCGATGTCCTGGCAGGCGATCCCGTAGGGCACCAGGGCCACGCCCTGCCCGGCCACGGCCGCCTGCACCAGCACGCCCCAGTGGCTGTAGGCGCGCGAAAAGTCGTAATCGCCCTTCAGGGCGCGGTTCTCGTTGAGCAGCTGCAGCCAGCGCTCGGGCGACTTCTCGCACAGCAGCGGCCATTTGCCGAGGTCGGCCAGGGTCAGCTCGGCCTGGCCAGGCGCCAGCAGCTCGGGGCTGTAGACCGGCACCAGGCGCTCGCGGAACAGGGTCGACGGATCGCCGTCGCGCACCGGGCCATAGCGCACGGCGACGTCGGTGGTGTCGGCTTCCAGGTCGACCGGGGCGTCGTTCGAATCGATGCGGATGTCGAGCTCCGGATACAGCTTGGTGAAGCGGTGCATGCGCGGCACCAGCCACTTGATCGCGAACGAGTGGGTAGTCGAAATGCGCAGCACCGATTCCTCGTCGCCGCGCTGCAGGGCCGCGACTTTCGCGCGCAGGTCGGCCAGCATGCGGCCCACGGCGATCGACAGCTCTTCCCCCTTGGCGGTCAGGGCGATGTGGCGCGGGTGACGCACAAACAGCGGAAAGCCGACCGCCTCCTCCAGCTGTTTCACCTGCAGGCTGACCGCCGCCGGCGTCTTGTGCAGCTCGCGCGCGGCCAGCTTGAAGCTGCCCCAGCGCGCCGCACACTCGAAATCGATGAGCCCGGACAGGCTGCGCAGCGGCTTCATCGCGCCTCCATGCATAAATTATTCTTATTCATAGCGCTCACTTTTTCTCGGTTGTGCGAATTTGTTGCTGAGCACAAAATATATCCGATTCGTCAAGGAGAAGCCATGCACAAGGATATATTGGTGATCGGCGGAACACGCTATTTCGGCAAGCTGCTGGTGCAGCGCCTGGTGCGCGCCGGCCACCGGGTGACGATCGCCACGCGCGGCTACGCCCCCGACCCGTTCGGCAGCCGCATCGACCGCATCCGCGTCGACCGCCGCAACGAGACCGCGATGCGCGCCGCCTTCGCCGGCAAACGCTACGACCTCGTGTTCGACCAGATGTGCTACAGCCCACTGGACGCGGCCATCGCCGTGCGCACCTTCGCCGGCAAGGTCGGACGCTATGTGATGACTTCCACGATCGACGTCTACCGCGGCGTTCAGCCCTCTTCGAGTGCACTGCGCGAATCAGACCTGGCGGTGCTGGCCCAGCGCATCGATACAGGGTACTCCTGGCACGACCCGAAGCGCGCCGTCGAAAGCTACGTCGCCGGCAAGGTGCAGGCCGAGGCCTATCTGTACCGCGACGGCTCCCTGCCCCTGGTCACCGCGCGCTTGGCGCACGTGCTGGGCGGGCCGGAGGAATTCACGGGACGCCTGTCCTGGTATGTGGACGCGCTGCGCTCCGGCATGGCGTTGCGCTATACGGATGCGCGGGCGCAGCTGTCCTTCCTTGGCACACAGGAGGCGGCGGCATTTCTCGATTGGGCGGGTGCGCAGGACTTTACCGGGCCGGTGAACGCGGCTTCGCACGGCGCGCTGTCGGCGCATGCATTGTACGAACGCGTGGCGGACGTGCTGGATGCGCCGGCGCGGACGCAGCAAGTCGCGGGCATGGCGCCGGGTGTCCTGTCGCCCTTCGATTCGCCGGAGGCCCTGGTGCTCGACACAAGCCGCGCCGCGCAGCTGGGGTTCAGGTTCAGCCACACGGACGAGTGGCTCGATAACGTGATTCGGCAGCACGATCTGGCGTTTGTTTAAGCGCCTCTGTTCAATCGGTGAGTCCGCGTGCGCACAAGTGCGCACCCTACCGAAAAGTACCGCCGCGTAGGGTGCGCACTCGTGCGCACGCGGGATCACTGTCTCGAACCACGCGCATCCAAACAAAAACGGGCGCTATAAAAGCGCCCGTTTCACTTACCGCTGCGGCTTCTCCCGCGCCACCCAATACAAGAGCAGCACGATCGCCGCATACGGGATCAAGGACAGCGCGTCCGCATTCGGCCCCGCAAAGAACGGATTCGAGGCCTCCGCCCACTTCGCCATCATGCTGTCGAAGTTGGTCATGACACCCGCCGTGATCGCGATGATGATGCCCGCCAGCGCGCCGCCGGCGATGTAGCCCGAGGCCAGCAGCGTGCCCCAGCTGCGGTCGCCCGCGGCGACGCGCTCTTCCTCGTTCAGCTTGGCGTACTGCGGCAGCTTGTTGTTGCGGCGGTCGGCCGCCCAGCGCACGGCGCCGCCCACCGCGATCGGCAGCGTCGACACCAGCGGCAGGTACACGCCGACCGAGAAGGCCAGCGCCTGGATGCCGGCCATTTCCAGCACCACCGAAATCATCACGCCGAACAGCACCAGCGTCCACGGCAGCTGCTGGTCGAGGATGCCCTTGATGATGTAGGAGATCAGCACGGCCTTGGGCGCGTCGTACTTCTTGACTTCGGTGCCGTCCGGACGGGTGTGGTGGTGGCCGTTGATGCCCGGGTCGACCAGGTAGGCCAGCTTGCCGTCCTCGCCCACCAGGTACTTGCCTTCCGGTCCGCCGACCGTATCCGTCTTGCGCCAGACCTTATAGGTCTTGCTGTCGCTCGCCGCCTGCGGGCCCTGCAGCTGCGCCGTCTCGGTCAGCTTCGACGCATCCACGGTAATCCCGGGCGCGACCTGGGCCGCCGGCACATACACGGTGCCGGCGTCGTTCAGCTTCAGCAGGATCGGCCCGAGGATCAGCGCCGACGCGAAGGCGCCGCACAGGATCGCGTACTGCTGCAGCTTGGGCGTCGAGCCGACCAGGAAACCTGTCTTCAAATCCTGCGACGTGGTGCCGGCGTTACTCGCGGCGATGCAGACGATGGCGCCCACCGACAAGGCGGTCACGTAGTAACGCCCGCCGGTCCAGCCCATCAGCAGGAAGATCAGACAGGTGAACAGCAGCGTGGCCACGGCCATGCCGGAGATCGGGTTCGAGGAGGAGCCGACTTCGCCGGTCAGGCGCGAGGACACGGTCGCGAACAGGAAGCCGAACACCAGGATCAAGAGCGCGCCGAGCAGGTTCATGTGCAGCGGCGTGGCGACGGTGATGATGGCGATGATGGCCAGGCAGCCGATCGCGACCCATTTGAAGGGGATGTCCTGGTCGGTGCGCTGCGTTGCCCGCGCCGCGGTCTTGGCGCCACCCATGCCGGCCAGGCCGCCCTTCAGACCCTTCCAGATCGAGGGCAGCGAGCGCACCAGCGAAATCAGGCCGCCCGCGGCGACGGCGCCGGCGCCGATGTACAGCACATAGGCGTCGCGGATGTCGTCGGGCGACATGTCCTTGATGAGCATGGTCCCGGGCGAGAGCGGCACGGTGAGCAGCTCGCCGAAGAACTTGATCATCGGGATCAGCATCAGATAGGACAGCACGCCGCCGGCCGCCATCGTGAAGGCGATGCGCGGGCCGATGATGTAGCCGACGCCGACCAGCTCCGGCGAAATCTCGGCGCCGGCGGAACCCGCTTTCAATGGTGCGCCGAATTCGAAGTTGGCGACGTCCTTCCAGCCCTTGAACGAGACGTTCGCGACTTTATACAGCAGCCCGAGACCGAAGCCGCCGAAGATGACGGCGGCGCGGCGCTTGGCGTCGCGCGCAGCGTCGGAACCGGCTTCGCGCACTTCGCCGGCGGCTGCGCGCGAGGTGTCGGTGGCGGCGGCCTTGAGCACCTCGGCGCAGGCCGTGCCTTCGGGGTACTTCAGTTCGCGGTGGGCGTCGACGATCATGGTGCGGCGCATCGGGATCATCATCAGGATGCCGAGCAGGCCGCCCAGCACGCCGACCAGCATGACGCGCGAGATCTCGAGGTCGAAGCCGAGGATCATAATCGCCGGCATGGTCACGCCCAGGCCGAAGGCGAGCGATTCGCCGGCCGAACCGGCCGTCTGCGTGATGCTGTTTTCCAGGATGGTCGATTCGCGCCCGCCCATCTTCTTGAACATGCCGAACAGGGTGATGGCAATGACCGCCACCGGGATCGAGGCGCTGACCGTCAGGCCGACTTTCAGCACCAGGTAGAGCGAGGAAGCGCCGAACACCATGCCCAGCACGACGCCCATGACCAGGGCGCGGATGGTGAATTCGGGGAGGTTGGCCGTCGCCGGTATGTAGGGCTTGACGGGCGCGGGAGCAGGATCGTAGGGCATCGTATTCCTAGTGGCTGAATTCTTGGCCAGTCTTAAGCCGGCCTGAAGGCGTGACTATGGCATATGCGGAGAGCGAAAGAAAGCGGATTATAATGCGCCGCCGGGCCTGCCTTTTGCGCGGTCCATAGCAGGAGAACACCGTCTTGACCAAGTCCCTTCGCAGCGTGCCGAACAGGCAACGCGGTTTCATTTTCTTCATCCTCGCCGGCATCGTCCTCGCCATCGCCGGCGTCGCCGTGTGGTTCCTGATGTCGATCGTGCCGAACGTCCCCTCGATCGACGCCGTCACCGACTACAAGCCCAAGATCCCGCTGCGCATCTACACGGCCGACAATCAGCTGATCGGCGAGTTCGGCGAGGAGCACCGCGACTTCGTGCCGATCGCCCAGATTCCGCCGATGATGAAGAAAGCCGTCCTCGCCATCGAGGACGCGCGCTTCTACGAACACAAGGGCATCGACTGGATGGGCGCGGCGCGCGCCGTCAAGAGCAACGTCATGGGCGGCTTCGGCTCGGGCGGCGCCTCGACCATCACGATGCAGGTGGCCCGCAACTTCTTCCTGTCCAAGGAAAAGGTCCTGTCGAGGAAACTGAACGAGATCGTGCTGGCTTACAAGATCGAGGACGCCCTGACCAAGGACCAGATCCTCGAGCTGTACATGAACCAGATCTACCTGGGCCAGCGTTCCTACGGCTTTGCCAGCGCCGCGCGCAGCTACTTCGGCAAGCGGCTCGACCAGCTGACGGTCGCCGAGGTGGCGATGCTGGCCGGCCTGCCGCAGAACCCCTCGCGCCACAACCCGGCCGTGAATCCGAAGCGCGCCAAGGTGCGCCAGGAGCAGGTGCTGCGGCGCCTGCGCGACCTGGGCGACATCGACGAGGCGCAGTATGCGCAGGCCGTGGCCGAACCGCTGCGCGTGCACTCCAAGCCGCAGGAATTCGGCACCCACGCCCAGTACGTGGCCGAGCTGGCGCGCCAGGCCGTGTTCGCCCAGTACGCCGAAGAGAGCTACACGCGCGGCATCAAGGTGATCACCACCATCGACTCCAAGGCCCAGGAAGCGGCCTACGATTCGGTGCGGCGCAATGTATTGGCGTATGACAGCCGCCACGGCTACCGCGGCCCGGAAGCACGCATCGAGCTCCCCGAGGACAAGGAAGAGCGCGAGGAAGCCATCGTCGAAGCGCTGCAGAAGCGTCCGTCGAGCGACGGCCTCGAGCCGGCGGTGGTGGTCGCGGCCTCGCCGAAGTTGGTCAAGGTCGAGAACATCGACGGCGACGTGATCACGATCACGGGCGCCGGCCTGAAGTTCGCGGCCGCCGGCCTGTCGGAGAAGGCAAAGGAAGCCCAGCGCATCGCGCCTGGCGCCGTGGTCCGCATCAGTAAGATCAAGGATAGCTGGGGCATCACCCAGGTGCCGCTGGTGGCAGCCGCTTTTGTAGCGCTGGACGCCGATACCGGTGCCTACCAGGCCCTGGTCGGTGGCTTCGACTACAACCTGCAGAAGTTCAACCACGTGACGCAAGCCTGGCGCCAGCCGGGTTCCGCGATCAAGCCCTTCGTGTATTCCGCGGCGGTGGAAAAAGGCTATAACCCCGGCACCCTGATCCTCGACCAGGAACTCGTCATGCCGGGCGAGAACGCGGGCGCCGACTGGTCGCCGCAGAACGACGACGGCGTCTTCGACGGCCCAATCACGATGCGCTATTCGCTGGCGCATTCGAAGAACGTGCCGACCGTGCGCCTGCTGCGCGCGCTCGAGGTGCCCTACACCCACGACTTCCTCGGCAAGTTCGGCTTCGATCTGGCGCGCCATCCGAAGAACCTGACCCTGGCCCTCGGCACCGGCGCCGTGACGCCGCTGCAGATGGCGGGCGCGTATGCCGTCTTCGCCAACGGCGGCTACAGCGTCAAGCCCTACCTGATCGCGCGCATCGAGGACGGCGACGGCACCGTGCTGGTCGAGAACAAGCCGCCGCAGGCGCGCCAGGACAGCGCGCGCGTACTGGACGCCCGCAACGCCTTCGTCACCGACTCGATGCTGCGCGACGTGACCCGCTACGGCACCGGCGCGGCCGCTACCAAGCGCCTGGGCCGAACCGACATCGCCGGCAAGACCGGCACCACCAGCGACGCCATCGACGGCTGGTTCGCCGGCTACGGCGCCAACGTGGTGGCGGTGGCCTGGATGGGCTACGACGAGCCGCGTTCGCTGGGCGGGCGCGAGTTCGGCGCCACCCTGGCGCTGCCGATCTGGATGGACTACATGCAGGTGGCGCTGGCGAAGAAGCCGCAGGTCGAGCGCGAACAGCCGGAAGGCGTGGTGCGCGAGAACGACGACTGGGTCTACACCGAGTTTGCCGAGTCGCCGCAGTACCGGGGGATCGATGTCGAGCTGGCGCCGCCGGCGGCGCCGGAGCAGCCTTATCTCACCGACGACGTGGAAGGCGAGGAACACCCGCGTGCGGATGGCGCACCGACCGCCACGCAGCCCCCGCCGGCACCCGTGTTCGTGCCGGCGCAATAGGCTTGTTTCAACGCCGCGTCAATTCACCCGTTCCCGCGCGGGCATGCCCGCCCTACGTTACACGACCGCCAACATTGTTCACGTTGTCGACCGGTGCGTACCGTAGGGCGGGCATGCCCGCGTCAACGGCGAGCACTACGCGGCGCATGTGTTTTCACGACACCATCGCCGCAACAGGAGCACGTGCTGGCGCCGTCGCATCCGCCGCCGCCACGTCGAAGCGGTAATCCTTCGCCTCCAGCACCTCCCACTCCCCCTCGCCCTTCAGGTGCAGCACGTGCGTGTGGTGCCGCAGCACAGCGGCGCGGTGCGCGATGCTGATCAGCGTCGCGCCGCTGGCGCGCAGGCGCGCATACAGCGAGGCTTCGTTGCCGGCGTCGAGGGCGCTGGTCGCTTCGTCCAGGATCACGATGCGCGGCTCGTGCACCAGCACCCGGGCAAAGGCCAGGCGCTGCTGCTCGCCCACCGACAGCAGCTTTTCCCAGTCCTGCATCGCGTCCAGCCCGCCGACGCGCTCGACCAGGTGCGGCAAATGCACCTCGTCGAGTATCTCGAGCAAGCGCGTATCGTCCAGATCCGAGTCCGCGCTCGGGTAAATCAGCTGGCTGCGCAGCGTGCCGGTTTGCAGGTAGGGCTGCTGCGGCAGGAAGAAGAAATCCTCGGCCGGCGGATGCTGGATGGTGCCGCTGCCGCGGCTCCACAGGCCGGCAATCGCGCGCAGCAGAGAGCTCTTGCCGCAGCCGCTGTCGCCGGTGATGAAGAGCGCGTCGCCTGGCTTCAGGACCAGGTCCAGCTCCCTGATCAGCACCCGCTCGGATTGCGGCGGATGCAGGGTCAGCGCTTCGAGTGCCAGGTGTGCGCCCGGACGGCGTGCGATGCGCGGCTCCTGTGCGCCCGCGCCGGCATGCGTTGCCTCCGGCAGCAACAGGCGCGACAAGGCCTGCAGGCGGTCGATGCCGGCCACGAAGCGGCTCAGGCTCTCGAAGTTGTCGACGATGACGCCCACCGCACCGAGCACCGCCGTGAAGGCGCCGGCCGCCTGGATGGCGCGCCCCACTTCGAGCTCGCCCGTCAGTACGGCGTCGGCCAGGATCACGGCGGGCAGCACCAGGGTCAGCTGGCTGAAGGTGCGCTGGAACAGGTTCAGCGAGCGCTGCTTCCTGATCAGGCGCGCGTAGTTCTGGATCACCTTCTCGAACTTGCTGTTGATGTGGGCGCGCTCCTGCCCCTCGCCGCGGTAGAAGGCGATCGATTCGGCGTTTTCGCGGACCCGCATCAGGCTGAAACGGAAATCGGCCTCGCAGCGCAGCTGCCAGAAGTTCATCCGGATCAGCGGATTGCCGAAGACCCAGAGCGCGATCACGGTGCCGGCCAGCGCATACACCGCGAGAACGGCAACCAGGATGTGCGAGATCGACCACAGCACGGCGCTGAAGGCGACCAGCTGCATGATCGATCCGAGGAAAATCAGCAGGAAGTGGATCGAGCGCCCGGTGAAGGTATTCACATCCTCGCTGATGCGCTGGTCGGGGTTGTCGATCTCGCTGTCGCCGCCGAGCGCGTAGTACTTGCGGCCTTTCAGGTAGCCGTCGAGGAAGCGGCCGGTCAGCCAGCGCCGCCACTGGTTCGCGAACACGTCGCGCATGTAGTAATAGAAGGCGTAGGCCGGAACGGCGAAGGCCAGCACGAGCAGGCAGGCCCGTACCGAGGCCCAGAAGCGTCCGCCGTCCTTTGCGGCCAGTGCCGACGTCATCTCGCCGGCCTGGTCGTTGAGCATGACGGCCGCCTTGGTCTCGACCAGCATCAGCACGATCAGGACCAGCAGCAGGCACCAGGCGCGGGTCCTTTCTTCTTCCAGCCAGTAGGGTTTGGCTACATGGACAAATTGTTTCCAGGCGGCCAGCGAGAGGGGCGGCCTGCGGCGTCGTTCGCGGGAGCGCGCCGGCTCCCCTTGCATTGCGGTTTCGGTATCGGCGGGGCTGGGCGTGGTCTTCATATCGTACATTCCGGAAAGCGGCCAGGCGTCTTTACCCGAGCCGCAGCACCAGAATACGGCCGCGTACAACTTCGTTCAGTGCGGAAACAGACATAGCGCGGCCGCCGTGTCCGGAAGCCCCCTAGGCCCAGGCGTCGATGACCCAGTCGGCCGGCTTGCCGCCCGGCTGGCGCGGCAGCGCGGGACCGAAGGAGTACGCGGCGGGCCGTTCGGGCGGCGTCAGGCGCTCGGCGATCCAGGCATCCAGTTCTGCGCGCAAATCCGCCGCGGCATGGCCGTCTGCCGCTACCACGAAGGCTTTCAGGCGCGCGCCTTCGTCGGGCCGCATCGCGCGCACCACGCATTCGCGCACTGCCGGATGCAGCGCCAGCACCTCGGCCACGTAAGCCGGATACACGTTCGTGCCGCCCACCTGCACCGCCTGGTCGATACGGCCGCGCGGCAGGAAGTGCTGCGCATCGAGCCACTCGAGCCGGTCCTGCAGGCTAAAGCGTTCGTCCCCACGTTCGATCGTGTTCTCGGCTGCCCCGCGCCGCCAGTACGGCAGCAGGCGATACGGCGCCCCGGCCGCCTCGCGCGTGCCGACGCCGGCCGTCTCGGAGCTGCCGTAGACCTGCAGCAGGCGCAGTCCGGCGCCCGCCAGGGCATCGGCCGTGGCGTCGGGACAAGGCGCGCCCGAGCTGACGCCGGCCACGTCTGCGGGCAAGCGCGGGGACAGTGCGGCTACCGCGTTCCAGAAATCCGGATGGGCCACCACCAGGTCGCCCGGCGCCAGCTGCGCCGCCAGCGTTGCCGGCGAGGCGCCGCGCAGGTCGAGCACCGGCAGCGCACACTGCCCTGCCTGCGGCAGCAGCACCGTGAACAGGAAGCCGTAGATATGGTGGGCCGGCACGCCCGTGAGGACGCGGCGCCGGCCTGGGAGCAGGCGCGCCAGTTCGTCGACCTCGCGCCAGAGGTGCGCCAGCGAATGCGCGCAACGCTTGGGGCTGCCGGCGCTCCCCGATGTGCGGAAGGTCAGCAGCGTGTCGTCGCGCGCGAGGCTGGCGCGGGCCGTGGCGACCCAGTCAGTGAGCCGCGTTTGCGCCAGCAGGGCATCCTCCATCCCGGCGCGGGCAAAACCGAGCAGGTCGGCCAGGCTGGTGGCTGCGCCCATCAGGTCGAGCGAATCGGCGCCGAGGTCGGCGGCGAGGTCGATGTCCCGCGCCCAGGACGCGGCGGCGGGCAGGCTGCGCCCGGGCCGCGCGGCCGCAAGCTCGGCTGCGACGAGGTCGCGCACCAGGCGCGCCAGGATTTCGTCAATACGCCACCAGGCGGGATGCCACAGCTCTGCCATTGTCACTTTCGCACGAATCAGGGCTGGCGATGGTGCAGCGGCCGGGCTATTCTGTCAACCGCAGCCAATTTGTGACACAAAGTGGCGCGTTCGATTGACACTCGGACGTTCACGTGCCAACATTTGTTTCCTCAAATCAATCAATTCATAAGGCGGAGAAACCATGACGAGTGCTACCCCTACTTTCGACGCGCGCGGCCTGGCCGACATCCTCGACGCCAGCAGCCCCGAACAGCTCGACGCGCTCGACTTCGGCGTGATCGGCTTCGATGCCGACGCCAAGGTGCAGCGCTACAACGCCTTCGAGTCGCAGGCCGCCGGCCTGTCGCCGCAGCGCGTCATCGGCGAGCCGCTGTTCACCAACGTCGCCCCCTGCCTGAACAACTTCATGGTGGCCCAGCGCTTCGAGGACGCCGCCTTCGACGCGTCCGAACTCGACGACACCATCGACTACGTGCTGACCCTGCGCATGCGCCCGATCAAGGTCAAGCTGCGCCTGCTGGCCAGCGCCGACAGCACCACCCGCTACGTCCTCGTGCAGCGCCGGTGATGCCTTTCGACGATAGCGTGGAAAGTTTACGCGCCGAGCACGAAGCCCTGATGCAGTTCCTGTACCTGGCCCCCGTCGGGCTGGTGCAGGCGGGCATCGACGGCGAGATCGTGATGATCAACCCGATTTCGGCCCAGCTCCTGATGCCGCTGTCGCCCGACGGCTGCCTTACCAACCTGTTCACCGCGCTGGAAGGCGTGGCGCCCGGCCTGCGCCTGCAGTGCGCCCAGTATCCGCAGCCGAACGGCATGGTGTTCGAAGGCCTGCATATCCACCTGCGCGCCGAGGAGCGGCGCGGGGTGCCGCAGATCCTCTCCTTCACCCTGCTCAAGCTCGATGAAGCGCGCATCATGGCCGTGATCCAGGACGTGACGGCCGAGGTGCGGCGCGAACGCCAGCTGCGCCAGAGCGACGCCTGGCTGAACGCGATCCTGACCCGCATCAGCGACTACGCGCTGGCCGCGATCGACCGCGAGGGCCGCCTGTGCGACTGGAACGACAGCATCGCGCGCGTGACCGGCTTCGGCGAGCACATCGTCGGCTCGCCCTATTCCATCTTCTATCCACCCGACGCGATGACGGGCGAGCACCTGCTCGACCGACTGCGCGAGGCCGACGCCAACGGCTGGAGCATGGACGAAGGCCTGCGCCTGCGCGCCGACGGCAGCCAGTTCTGGTGCAGCGCGCTGATCGCGCCGCTGCCGGATCGCGAAGCCTTCGGCGACGATCCGAGCGCCCCGGCCTACTGCCTGATCCTGCGCGACATCAGCGACAAGCGCGCCGCCACCGAGAAGCGGCGCCAAGCGGCCTTCTGCGACCACCTGACCTCGCTGGCCAACCGCCGCGCCTTCTTCGAGGCAGCCGAGCTGGAACTCGAGCGCGCCGCCCATACTCCGCGCTCGCTGGCACTGATCGTGTTCGACGCCGACCATTTCAAGCAGGTCAACGACCGCTACGGCCACCCGGCCGGCGACCGCGTTCTGTGCGACCTGGCCAACGTCCTGCGCGATACCTTCCGCGCCGTCGACACGGTGGCGCGCCTGGGGGGCGAGGAATTCGCCGTGCTGCTGCCCTCGACCGGCATCGACCAGGCGCTCGCCAGCGCGGAACGCCTGCGCCTGGCCGTCTCGACGCGGCTGGTGGCGGCCGACGGCGCGGAGATTGCGTACACTGTCAGCGCCGGGGTCGCCGTGCTCGACGCCACCGCCGAAGGCAACATCGACCTTTTGATCAAGCGCGCCGACGAGGCGCTGTACATCGCCAAGGCGCAGGGCCGCAACCGCGTCGCTTCCTGGACTCCCGAACTGACCCACCATGCAGACACTCCACAGCGAAGCCGCCATGCAGGTTGAACAGATCGACGCCTACGAGGCCCTGGTGCAGTTCCTGTACCGCGCCCCGATTGGCCTCGTTCAAACAAACCTCGACGGCGCGGTCGAGATGCTCAACCCGATGGCCTCGAGCCTCTTGATGCCGCTCGCGCGCGACGGTGGGCTGGACAACCTGTTCGCCACACTGGAGGACGTTGCGCCCCAGCTCAAGCAGATGGCGGACGGCTTCGACCAGCCCTCGGGCGTGGTCTGCGAGGCGCTGCGCGTGCCCCTTGGCTCCGAATACAGCGCGCCGGGCGCGCCCCAGGTGCTGTCGATCAGCCTCCTGAAGCTCGATCCGGAACGCCTGATGGCGGCCATCACCGATGCCACCCTGGAGATCCAGCGCGAACAGGAAAACCTGCGCCGGCGCCTGCGCAGCGCCGCGCGCACCGACGCGCTGACCCGGCTGCCGAACCGCTCCGCCGCGGTCGAGCAATTGCAGACCCTGCTCGGGCGCACCGGCAGCGAAGATCGTTTTGCCCTGCTGTTCATCAATTGCGACCGCTTCCGCCAGATTAACGACACCCTGGGCCAGAGCGCGGGCGACCGCCTGTTGACCGGGGTCGGCGACCGCCTGCTGGCGGCGCTGGCCGACCGCATGCGCGCCGGCGGCCTGCCGGCCAATGGCCGCATCGACCCGGCGGCCGGCGGCGCCGGCCTGGTTGCGCGCCTGGGCGGCGACGAATTCGTCGTGCTGCTCGACGGCCTGCGCCATCCCGACGAAGCCGAGCGCCTGGCCCTGCGCCTGCTCGACGCGCTGGCGCGCCCGCACCAGGTCGACGGGCACGAAGTCGCGTGCCGCGCCAGCATCGGTGTGTTCTGGGACGGCGGCGCCGACGGCCGCGACGCCGACGCCGTGATCGGCGACGCCAGCATCGCGATGGTCGAGGCCAAGCGCGCCGGCGGCGCCCGTCACGTACTGTTCGAAGCGGCGATGCGCGAACGCGCCGCGCGCCGCGCCGACATCGAGGCCCAGCTGCGCACGGCGCTGGCCGAGGAACAGCTGTTCGTGATGTACCAGCCGGTGGTCGGCCTGAATCCGGACGGCTCGACCGACCATTCGGCCGGCGTGGAAGCACTGGTGCGCTGGCAGCATCCCGTGCGCGGCCTGGTGCCGCCCTTCGACTTCATCGGCGTGGCCGAGGAATGCGGGCTGATCGACGCGATCGGCGACTTCGTGCTGGAACGCTCCTGCCGCGACTTCATGCGCTGGCGCGAACAGCTGGGAGACGCCGCGCCGCGCCTGATGGCCGTCAACCTGTCGCGCGCCCAGCTGGCCCAGCCCGCCTGGACGGCCAAGGTGGCCGCCATCCTGGCGCGCACCGGCATGCCCGCCGCCAGCCTGCAGCTCGAAGTCACCGAAAGCCTGGCGGCCCAGGACGAACACATCCAGGTGCGCCTGCACGAGCTGAAGGGCCTGGGCATCAAACTGGCGCTGGACGACTTCGGCACCGGCTATTCCTCGCTGTCGAGCCTGCACCTGCTGCCGGTCGACACCGTCAAGATCGACCGCTCCTTCGTGTGCAAGGCCGACACCAGCCACCACCACCGGGTGCTGATCGAAGCGACCGTGAAGGTGGCGCAGAGCCTGGGCATGAACACGGTGGCCGAAGGCATCGAGACCCAAGCCCAGGCCGACGCCGTGCGCGCCCAGGCGTGTGCCAAGGGGCAAGGCTACTTCTACAGCCGCCCGCTGGTATCGAACGCCCTGGTCGAGTGGATCGGCGCGCAGCGCTGACGCTGTCCGGCCCGTCCTACAAGGCCGTCAGTTGATGGCCTATGGCGCCCTTGCGCGCCCGGTCGCATGATGAACCCGTATTCACAACGGGAGAGCGACCATGAAGCACCTGACCACCTGCATGCTGTTCGTTGCCGGGCTTGGCTTGGCGGGCTGCAGCAACATGAACAGCGGCATGAACAGCAGCGGATCGACCGAGGGCGCGGGCGCCATGACCGGCAGCGGCGCGGGCGGGACTGCGCGCACCAGCGGCGGCGCCGAGGCGGCGAATGCCGACGTCAAAGGTTCCACCAGCGCAACTGGAGCAACCCCGGCCAACACCTCCGATAGCACCAGCGGCGGCGAACGGCGCTGACCTGTGGTTACACCGGACATTGACTGTCCGGTAACTCCTACACATATTGTCGCTCCCTTCCTATGGTGGCGGCAAACGTGCGCTCGCATGATGAAAGCCTCAAACCAATATGGAGGGAAAAGAATATGAAACGCACCATCACCACCGTCATCGTCGCCGCTTCGCTGGGCCTGGGCCTGGCCGCCTGCAAATCGACCAACTCGATGGACAGCACCTCGGGCGCAAGCTCCTCGGGCACCACCGGCAGCGGCGCCATGACCGAGCGCGGCAACCCGACCACGGGCGTCACCGGCAGCACCCCGAGCACCACCACTACCGGCCAGCCTTCGGGCACCTCGGGTTCGTGGGGCACCGGCTCCAGCAGCGGCACGGGCACGGGTACGACCGGCACCACCGGCACCTCGGGGTCGACCGGCACCACGGGCACCACCGGCACCTCCTCCGGTACCTCGACCACGACCGGCACCGGCCGCTGATCGAGCGACACGGCACGCGACGGCGCGTGTCTGCGGAATGGGCCTCTCGAGGTGCCGTTCCGCGCATTTCCACGCCAGCGCCTGCCGCTGGCGTCTTCATGTCAGGCTGGCTTCTTTTTTCTCGAGAAAGCCAGGCCGGCGAAGCCAAGACCCAGCAGCGCCAGCGAAGCAGGCTCGGGCACCTCGGCCATCTTCTCGAAATTCATGAATGCCATGTAACTCTGGTTATTACCGTAGTCGAAACCGCCAGTCCAGGCAAAGCTGCCCACATAATCGGGACCGCTTCCATTGACATACCATGCCGAGGTCACATTGCCGTTCGAGATTGCATACGGTATCCACATTTCGCAAAAGCCGGGCCTGTCGCAGCTGTTGACCAGCTCGGGTTTGCTGTCGAAGTTGTAGCGGGTGCCATTGATCAGGACATCATCGACCAGGACCTGGGCATATACCGCGTCCAGCGCACTCAGGGCTCCATGCTGGGTCGTGAAATCGAAGAGCGCGCTCTTGCAGCCATCAAACATCGATGCGCACGAATCGCCAAAGCTGACTTTGTATTTCTGGCCTTCGATCTCGACGCCTTTTGCGCTGAGCAGTTTTCCATTTTCGATGGTGAAGCTCACGCCTGCCTGGGCGCCGGAAGTAAAGAACGCCGCCCCCGCGATGGCCAGGCTGATGATCGTCTGTTTCATGCTGATCCCTTTAGAATTATTGTGCATAAGATATTTCACTGGAGAATAAGCAATTGTCGTGCCATTGGGAAATATTTTATGACAATCAATAAGCTACGGGTTTAGCGGGAAGACGGACACGTGTATTTGTAAAGTTTTTCGACAGGGATTTGAGCTTGCCAAGAATATTACACTGAGGCAATCACGCCACACTGCAGGGGCGCCAAGCGCTCGAATACGCTCTTCCAACCGGTATCGGCTCCCGGTCTTGGCAGGGGCTCGCGTATCATAGCCGACCATTACCCCTCCTCTTTTCATTCAATGAGCACGGATTCAAGCAGCCAGGACATTACCTATGACGAGGTCGCCAACGCGGCCGCCAATCTGCACAAGGCGGGCACGCCCGTGACCCTCGACGCGCTGGTCGAGGAACTCGACGGCGCCTCGCCCAGCGCCATCGGCCGCCACCTGCGCGCCTGGCGCGCCGAACACGAGCAGCCGGCGGAACCGCCGCCGGTCGAACTGCCGGCCGCGCTGGCCGCCGAGCTGGCCAAATGGGCGCGCCAGCATGCCGAGGAAGCCGGCGCCGGTCCGCGCGAAGCGATGGCACGCCTCGAGCGCGACATGGACGAGCTGATCGAGGCCGGCAGCCGCCTGGAAGCCGATCTCGACAGC
This sequence comes from Massilia sp. Mn16-1_5, assembly GCF_004798585.1. GTDB lineage: Bacteria > Pseudomonadota > Gammaproteobacteria > Burkholderiales > Burkholderiaceae_D > Telluria. The sequence continues at coordinate 65,518 of NZ_PPXQ01000001.1, read as the reverse complement.
GCCAACAGCGCGCGCTACGCGGCCCAGGCCGCCGCCGACGAACGCTCCGAGGAAATCGAACGCCTGAACGCCGAACTGCGCAACGCCCGCCAGGTCGCGATGGACGCCCTGGTCAACAAGGCCAAGGACCAGCTGGCGATCGACGGCAAGGATGCCCAGCTGGCCGACCTGCGCACCCAGCTCGAGCGCAGCGTGGCCGCCCAGGCGGCGCAATCGGATGCGCGCCTTGCGGCCGAGATGGAACTGGTCGGCGCCACCACCGCGCGCGACAGCCTGGCCGCCGAGCTCAAGGACGTGCAGGCGCAACTGGCGCAGGCCAAGAGCGACCGCGGCGCGCTGCGCATGGAGCTGGACGCGCTGCGCAAGAAGGCGAAATAACAGCGCCAGCAATGGTGCCGGCGTTGCATCCTGGGCTGGCCTGCGGCCAGCCCAGGCTACGTGATTGAATACGTGCGTGTCCGCAGTTCAAGGCGTGACCGACACGGTCCGCTTCAGGCAGCGCAAGGTAAACGTCGAGCGCGTATGGCGCACGCCCGGCAGCTTGTACAGTTTCTGGCGCAGGAAGCGCTCGTAGCCTTCCGTGCCCGACACCGCCACCTTGATCAGGTAATCGTATTCCCCTGAGAGCAGGTAGGCTTCCATCACTTCCGGCAGCTCGGCCAGGGCGTCGGAGAAGGCCTGGAAGATCTCGTCGTCGTGGCGGTCCACCGTCACCTCGATGATCACCGTGTCCGGCAGGCCCAGCGTACGCTGGTCGAGCACGGCGACATAGCCGCTGATATGGCCGGCCTCCTCGAGCGCGCGCACCCGGTGCCAGCAGGGCGTCGGCGAGAGGTTCACGGTCTCGGCCAGTTTCTGGTTGCTGATCCGGCCGTCGCGGCTCAGGGTGCGCAGGATCTTCCGGTCGATCTCGTCCAGCACGCCTTCCTTCATGTACAGCCCCTCCTGTCTATACGAGCATAAATAGATATTCCTTCTCCATTTTAGCGCAACCATAGCAGGACTATCCAGAACTGCCGCATATCGCCGGGCTGAACGAAAGAATATTTTTTGTGCGCTGCAGTAAAATCCTTGTTCGCCTTTTACATAGGACAAAGCGCTACATGCCCTCGCCCGAGCGCAGCTTTTGTCCGCAATGCAGCAGCAGGATTCTGGAGTATTCGTGTCGGAAGCAGTATCTCGCGCAGGACTTGGACTTCGGGTCGATGCCCGCAACACCGAGCTGCCGCTCATGTTGGTCACCCCCGCCCTCTTCGCCGCCAACCTCGTCGTCGCCCGCTGGGCCGAGAGCGCGGCGCTGCCGCCGCTGTTCCTGGCCTTCGGACGCTGGGCGCTGGCCTTTGCCCTGCTGCTCCCAAGCGTCGGCCCGCGCCTGTGGGCGCACCGCCACGTCCTGATGGCCCACTTCCCGCGCCTGATGCTGCTGGCCGCGCTCGGCATGGGCCTGGCCGTCGGTCCCCAATACATCGGCGCGCGCCATACCAGCGCGGCCAATATCGCCATCATCTTCGCTGCCTGCCCGGCCCTGGTCATGCTGTTGGAGACCCTGGTGTGGAAGGTGCCATTGAGCCGCAAGCAGGCCGGCGGCATGCTGCTGGCCATCCTCGGCGTGCTGGTCGTGCTGTCGAAAGGAGACGTCTCCGCGCTGGGCGGCATGGCCTTCGGTACCGGTGACCTCTGGGTGGTGCTGGCCGCGAGCGGCTGGGTGCTGTACACGGTGCTGGGCAAGCGCATGCCGCTCCCCGCCCTACCGAGCATCGTCAAGCTGGCCTTTCTCATCGGCGGCGGTGCGCTGGTGCTGGCGCCCTTCGCCGTGCTCGAAGCCTCGCTCGGCAATGTGGCGAACTTCAGCGATCCGCGCCTCTACATCGCACTGGCTTTCCTGGCCGTGGTGCCGAGCCTGGGCGCCTACTTCTGCTTCGACCGCCTGGTCATGCTCGCCGGTCCGGCACGCGCCAGCCTGTCGGTCTACCTGATCCCGCTGTTCGCCACGCTGGCCGCCTGGCCGCTGCTGGGCGAAGCGCCACACCTGTACCACGCCGTGGGCTTCGGCATCATCCTCGGCGGGGTCGCGCTGGCGGCGGCACGGCGCCGCTGAGCAAGCCTCGCGTGCAGGGCGTCGGATGGTCGGTTCGTCTATAATGAACGACCCAACGGCCAGACCTGAACCCGCACGCCTGCATGCCTTTCGATCTCAAAAAGCACCTCCCGAAACCCGGTAACCGTTTCGTCCTGCCCGCCCTCGCGGGTTCGTCCGACGCCTATGCGCTGGCCGTCGCCGGCCTCGAGTTCAAACGCGAGAAGCGCATGCTCACGGTGGTCGTGGCGAACGCCAGCGACGGCCAGCGCCTGCTCGACGAAATCGCCTGGTTCGCCGACGGCAAACTGTCCTGCCACCTGCTGCCGGACTGGGAAACCCTGCCCTACGACGCCTTCTCGCCGCACCAGGACCTGGTGTCCGAGCGCCTGGCGACGCTGCACGAGATCCGCAACGGCCAGTGCGACGTGCTGGTGGTCCCGGCCACCACGGCGCTGGTGCGCCTGGCGCCGCCTTCGTTCCTGGCCGCCTACACCTTCTTCTTCCGCCAGGGCGAGAACCTAGACGAAGCGAAGCTGAAAGCCCAGCTGACCTTGGCCGGCTACAGCCACGTCTCGCAGGTGATGTCGCCCGGCGAATACTCGGTGCGCGGCGGCCTGATCGACCTGTTCCCGATGGGCTCCGCACTGCCTTACCGCCTCGACCTGTTCGGCGACGAGATCGAGACCATCCGCACCTTCGACGCCGACACCCAGCGCTCGCTGTATCCGGTGAAGGAAGTGCGCCTGCTGCCGGGCCGCGAATTCCCGATGGACGAAGCTTCACGCACGGCCTTTCGCAGCCGCTGGCGCGAACGATTCGAAGGCGACCCGTCGAGGGCGCCAGTGTACAAGGACATCGGCAGCGGCATCGCCTCGGCCGGCATCGAATACTACCTGCCGCTGTTCTTCGAAGAGACGTCCACGCTCTTCGATTACCTGCCCGAAGACGGACCGCTGGCCCTCGTGGGCGACATCGAAGCGGCGATTGCGCGCTTCTGGACGGATACCGAATCGCGCTACCGCTTCCTGAAAAGCGACCGCGAACGCCCGATCCTCGAGCCGCGCGAACTGTTCCTGTCGAGCGAGCAGTTCTTCACCTGCGCCAAGCCGCACGGACGCTGGAACATCGGGCGCGATCCAAACGCACCCGCATCGGAACTGTCGGCGCCGATTCCCGACATCGCGGTGAACCGCCGCCTCGAAGACCCGCTGGCGCCGCTGCGCGCCTTCATCGCCAGGACCCCCTGCCGCGTCATGATCTGCGCCGAGTCGAACGGCCGTCGCGAAACCCTGCAGCAGTACTTCAACGAATACCACTTCGACGTCACGCCGGTCGAAGGCTTCGAAGGCATGCGTGCCAGCGATGCGAAACTCGCGCTGGGCGTGGCGCCGCTGCAGGCCGGGTTCGAATTATTGGAGGAGTCGAGCGGCTGCATCGCCTTCATCACCGAGACCGAGCTGTATGCCGGCTCGGGACGGCGCGCCGGCAAGAAGAAGCAGGAAGCCTCGAGCCAGGTCGAGTCGATGGTGCGCGACCTCTCGGAGCTGAAAATCGGCGACCCGGTGGTGCACATCAACCACGGCATCGGCCGCTACATGGGCCTGATCTCGATGGACCTGGGCGAAGGCGAGACCGAGTTCCTGCACCTCGAGTACGCAAAAGACACCAAGCTGTACGTGCCGGTGTCGCAGCTGCACGTGATCTCGCGCTACTCCGGCACCTCGCCCGAAGACGCGCCGCTGCACTCGCTCGGCTCCGGCCAGTGGGACAAGGCCAAGAGAAAGGCGGCCGAACAGGTGCGCGATACGGCGGCCGAGCTGCTGAATTTGTACGCCCGGCGCGCGGCCCGCACCGGCCACTCCTTCGAATATTCCGCGACCGACTACGAGAACTTTGCCCAGAGCTTCGGCTTCGACGAGACCCCGGACCAGGCCGAGGCGATTGCCAACGTCATCAAGGACATGACCTCGGGCCGCCCGATGGACCGCCTGGTCTGCGGCGACGTCGGCTTCGGCAAGACCGAAGTGGCCCTGCGCGCCGCCTTCATCGCCGTCATGGGCGGCAAGCAGGTGGCGATCCTGGCGCCCACCACGCTGCTGGCCGAACAGCACGCCCAGACCTTCGCCGACCGCTTCGCCGACTGGCCGGTCAAGATCGCCGAGCTCTCGCGCTTCCGCACCGGCAAGGAAATCAACAACGCGATCAAGGGCATGGCCGACGGCACGCTCGACATCGTGATCGGCACCCATAAACTGCTCTCTACAGACGTGAAGTTCACGCGCCTGGGCCTGGTCATCATCGACGAGGAACACCGCTTCGGCGTGCGCCAGAAGGAGGCGCTGAAAGCCTTGCGCGCGGAAGTCGACGTGCTGACCCTGACGGCGACGCCGATCCCGCGCACCCTCGGCATGGCCTTGGAGGGCTTGCGTGACTTCTCCATCATCGCCACCGCGCCGCAGAAGCGCCTGGCGATCAAAACTTTTGTCCGCAGCGAGGACGGCTCGGTGATCAGGGAGGCCTGCCTGCGCGAACTGAAGCGCGGCGGCCAGATCTACTTCCTGCACAACGAAGTCGAGACCATCGAGAACCGCCTGGCCATGCTGCGCGAACTGCTGCCGGAGGTGCGCATCGGCGTCGCCCACGGCCAGATGCACGAGCGCGACCTGGAAAAAGTGATGCGCGACTTCGTGGCCCAGCGCTTCAACATCCTGCTGTGCACGACCATCATCGAGACCGGTATCGACGTGCCGACCGCGAACACCATCATCATGCACCGCGCCGACAAGTTCGGCCTGGCCCAGCTGCACCAGCTGCGCGGACGCGTCGGCCGCTCGCACCACCAGGCCTATGCGTATTTGCTGGTGAACGACGTGGCAAACCTGACCAAACAGGCGCAGCGCCGCCTGGATGCGATCCAGGCAATGGAGGAACTGGGCAGCGGCTTCTATCTCGCCATGCACGACCTCGAGATCCGCGGCGCCGGCGAAGTGCTGGGCGAGAACCAGTCGGGCGAGATGCTGGAGATCGGGTTCCAGCTGTATTCGGACATGCTCAACGAGGCCGTGCGCGCCCTGAAGGCCGGCAAGGAGCCCGACCTGGCCGCGCCGCTGTCGACCACCACCGAGATCAACCTGCACGTGCCGGCCCTGCTCCCGGCCGACTTCTGCGGCGACGTCCACGAGCGTCTCTCGATTTATAAACGCCTGGCCAACTGCGAAAGCCAGGGCAAGATCGACGACATGCAGGAAGAACTGATCGACCGTTTCGGCAAATTGCCGGAACAGGTGAAAGCCCTGATCGAGACGCACCGCCTGCGCATCGCGGCCAAAACCGTCGGCATCGTCAAGATCGACGCCCACAGCGAAGCGGCAAATCTCCAGTTCATGGAACAGCCGCCGATCGATCCGATCAAGATCATCACCCTGATCCAGAAGAACCGCCACATCAAGCTCGCGGGCCAGGACAAGCTGCGCATCACGGCCGCCATGCCCGACCTGGCGGCGCGCGTGCTGCAGGTGAAGCAAACGATCAAACAACTACTGGCTTAACGATGATGAACCTGGTATTACAGGGGCCGCAGGCCTCGCAGGACGTATTGCAATCGATCACGGCGCTGGCACGGCCGGCACGCACGGTTTTCCTGTCTTCCGGCGCACTGCGCGCCGAAGACGTCGACCACACGCCTGACGTCGCCGAGGCCGTGCAGGCCGCAGCTCTGGCAGCGCAGGTCGACGCCACCTTCATCGCAGCGGGCCGCAGCCTGTCCGACTTTTCCCTGGTGGCGATGGACATGGACTCGACCCTGATCACCATCGAGTGCATCGACGAGATCGCCGACATGCAGGGCCTGAAAGCCCAGGTCTCGGAGATCACCGAAGCGGCGATGCGCGGCGAACTCGATTTCGCCGCCAGCCTGACGCGCCGCGTCGCCCTGCTCGAAGGATTGGAAGCCTCCGCGCTCGAGCGCGTATATGCGCAGCGCCTGCGCCTGTCGCCAGGTGCGGAAACCATGCTGGCCGCGGTGCAGGCCGCCGGCCTGAAAACCCTGCTGGTGTCGGGCGGCTTCACCTTCTTCACCGACCGCCTCAAACCGCGTTTGAAGCTGGACTACACCCATGCCAACGTGCTCGAGACCGAGAACGGGCGGCTGACCGGCCGCGTGCTCGGCGGCATCGTCGACGCCGAGGAAAAGATGCGCACCGTGCAGCGCGTGTGCGCCGAATTGAACGTGCCCACCTCGCGCGCGATCGTCATGGGCGACGGCGCCAACGACCTCAAGATGATGGGGATCAGCGGCCTGTCGGTGGCCTTCCGCGCCAAGCCGGTGGTGCGCGCCCAGGCGGACGTGGCGCTGAATTTCAGCGGGCTGGATGGGGTGCTGGCGGTGCTGGGCGCGTAGCCGTGGGCCGAGTTAGCCAAAAATTGCTCGGCCCCAAGCGCTATCTCATCAATATCTGCGTTAGCGCAAATCCCCTGTCGTGCGTCTCTTGAGCCATCCACGTCCCGCGCTTTAGATTGGTCATTGCACCCGCCCTGCATTTTCCCCGCATGGCGGCACCAGTTCCCAACCTGTCCGACGGAGCATGACCATGACTGACGATTCGCCCGCACCCGAAGCCGGCTCGAACCGGCGCGCATTCCTGAAAGCCGGCCCGGCCCTGGCCGGCTCCCTGGCGGCCACGCTCGCCCTGCCGACGCTGCCGGCGCGCGCGCAGACCGGCAGCGGCGTGCGCTGGTGCACGACCTGGGGCGCGGCGCCGGCCGGGCCGCCGCCCGAGGCCAGCATCCAGACCTATTCCAGCCAGACCATCCGCCTGATCGTCCATACCAGCATCGGCGGCAGCCGGGTGCGGATCCGGATCTCCAACGAAATGGGCTCCACGCCCCTGCGCATCGGCCGCGCCACCATCGCCCTGCGTTCCAGCGGCGCGTCGATCAACCAGTCCAGCCTGCGCGAGCTGCGCTTCGGCGGCGCGCCCTCGGTCACGATTCGCGCGCGGGCGCCGGCCGTCTCCGATGCGCTCGACTTCGTGGTGCCGGCGCAGGCCGACCTCGCCGTCAGCCTCTACCTGTACGGCAGTACGCCGGGCACCACCCTGCACAACACCGCGCTCCAGCACAGTTACGTATCGCCGGGCGGCGACTATACTTCCACCGTCTCGATGCCGGTGACGCGCACGCTCACCTCCTGGCCCTTCCTGACGGCGGTCGACGTCAACGCCGCCGTCCCCAGCCTGGTGGTCCTGGGCGACTCGATCACCGATGGCCAGGGCAGCACCATCAACACGAACCGGCGCTGGCCCGATTTCCTGGCGCGGCGCCTGCAGGCCTCCCTGGGGTCGGCGGGGCGTATCGGCGTCGTGAACCGTGGCATCAGCGGTAATTTCCTCCTCTATGACACCCCGAACGGCCTGCTCGCGGGCTACGCCGCGCCCGAGCGCTTCGACCGCGACGTGCTGGCCACCAGCGGCGTGCGCTACCTGATCACGCTCATCGGCACCAACGACGTGCGCGCCATGTCGAGCACGAACCCGGTCCCTGCAAGCGATCTCATCGCCGGTTATCGCCAGCTGATCATGCGGGCGCAGGCGCGCGATATCACGATCATCGGCGCCACCTTGCCGCCCTTCGAAGGCTTCTCGTCCTACGGGCCGGTGCAGGAAGGCGTGCGTCGCGCGGTGAACGACTGGATGCGCGCGAGCGGCGAATTCGACGCCCTGCTCGATACCGACGCGGCCGTGCGCGACCCGGCGCAACCGACGCGCATCCTGCCGGCCTACGACAGCGGCGACCACCTGCATCTGAACGATGCGGGCTACCAGGCGGTCGCGAATGCGGTCCCGCTCGCGCCTTTCCTGGCAGGGGCGAGCGCGCCGATCGAGCAGAGCGCCTGACGCCGGGCGGGCCGCTCATGTGTCGATGCGGCCTTACGTGTAACACTCTGTAATTCCTCGCCAAAATGGACACGAAAAAACTATCATGGCGACATCAGGAGGACCGCCATGAAAAAACTCATTCTCGTATTTGCCTCGCTGGCTGCGCTTGCCGGCTGCGCCGCGCCGGGTCCGGGCCCGGCCAACTACGGCACCCGCGCCTATGCCCAGCCTGATCCGAACGGCTGGCAGACCGTGTCCGTGACGCCGGTGCCGCTGGGGACCGGTGCCCGTGCCGGCGACGCCGGTGTCGTCACCAGCTCGAACGTCGTCGTCAACCCGGCGCCAACATATGGCGGCCAGCCGCTGTACAGCGCACCGCCGGTGTACGCGCCACCCGTCTATGCGGCTCCGCCGGTCTATGTGCAGGACCCGTACTGGTATCCGCCGGTCTCGATCGGCCTGGGCTTCAGCTTCGGCCGCAGCTGGGGCGGACACCGCCACCACGGCTATCGCCGGCGTTGAACAGGCCGCGCCGGCGCGCACGCTGGCGCAACAATGCACCAAAACAGGGAGGCCGCACGAAATGTGCGGCCTCTTTTATTTTGCGGCTTTATACGCGCTATTTCTTACCAATTTCTTACAACGTGTTATCTAGGTTGCATTGTGCAATGCGTCATAGCAATCGTTTGCCGTTGGCCAATTGCTATCCTACAATGGGTCGGTCGATGGCCCGACAGCGGCAGGTTCCGCGGCGGGTTCAACGTCACGCACCACTAAAAACACACTACGGAGACGGCAATGAATTTCAAGTTGAAAGCATTGGTTGCAGGGGTAGCACTGGGTTTTTCGATGTCGGGCATGGCTGCGGAGCCGATCAAGATCGGGGTGTCCGGCCCATTCACGGGTGGTTCGGCGCCGATGGGCGTCTCGATGCGTGACGGCGTCAAGCTGGCCGTCAACGAGATCAACGCCGCCGGCGGCGTCCTCGGCCGCCAGATCCAGCTGGTCGAACGCGACGACGAAGCGAAGAACGAGCGCGGCGTGCAGATCGCCCAGGAGCTGATCAACAAGGAACGCGTCGTCGCCACCGTCGGCTACATCAACACCGGCGTCGCCCTGGCCTCGCAGCGTTTCTACCAGCAGGCGCAGATCCCGGTGATGAACAATGTCGCCACCGGCTCCGTGATCACCCAGCAGTTCGCTACCCAGCCGACCAACTTCGTCTTCCGTAACTCGGCCAGCGACGCCATCCAGTCGCAGATGATCGTCGACGAGGCGATCGGCCGCCGCGGCTTCAAGAAGGTCGCCATCCTGGCTGACTCGACCAACTACGGCCAGCTGGGCCGCGCCGACCTGGAAAAGGCGCTCGAGAAGAAGGGCATCAAGCCGGTCGCCGTCGAAAAATACAACCTGCAGGACGTCGACATGACCTCGCAGCTGCTGAAGGCCAAGCAGGCCGGCGCCGAAGCCGTGCTGACCTACGGCATCGGCCCCGAACTCGCGCAGATCGCCAACGGCATGGAAAAGCTGGGCTGGAAAGTGCCGATGATCGGCAGCTGGACGCTCTCGATGGCGAACTTCGTCGACAACGCCGGCAAGAACGGCGAAGGCACGCGCATGCCGCAAACCTTCATCCAGGATGCCAACACGCCCAAGCGCAAGGCCTTCATCGACGCCTACGTGAAAGCCTACAACCCGCCGGGCGGCCGCATGCCGTCGGCCGTGTCGGCAGCCCAGGGCTACGATTCGATCTACCTGCTGGCCGCGGCCATGAAGCAGGCCAACTCGACCGAAGGTCCGAAGATCGTCGCCGCCCTCGAAAACCTGAACACCAAGGTCGAAGGCGTCGTCACCACCTACGACAAGCCATACAGCAAGACCGACCACGAAGCCATCAACTTCAACAACACCGTGTTCGGCGAAGTGCGCGGCGGCCGCGTGATCCACGCCAAGTAAGGCAGCGGTATTTGCTGATCGTGGCCAGCCGGGATCGTCCTGACTGGCCATTTTCTTGTTGACCGGGGGCGCCGGGCGCAAGCCTTGCGCGCCTTCTTCGGGTGGAAAAAATGGATATTCTTCTGCAGCTCGTCTTCAGCGGAATCGCGCTCGGCATGATCTATGCCGTTGTCGCCTTCGGCTATCAACTTACCTTCGCCACTTCCGGCACCCTCAATTTCGGCCAGGGCGAAGCCCTCATGCTGGGCGCCCTGGTCGGCCTGTCCCTGGTCGGCGGCATCCACGGCGGCCCCTACATGAGCTACGTGCTGATGATCCCGCTGGTGATCCTGTTCGGCGCACTGCAGGGCATGTTCGTCGAATGGATCGGCGTGCGTCCGGCGATCAAGATCAAGTCCGAATTCGGCTGGATCATGTCGACCATCGCACTGGCCATCATTTTCAAGAACGTGGCCGAGAACATTTGGGGCAAGGACGTGCTGCCCTTCCCTTCGCCGCTGTCGTCGACGCCCTTCCAGTTCATGGGCGCTAACGTGCAGCCGATGCAGGTGGCCGTGATCATCGGCGCGCTGGCCATCATGCTGGCGGTCGAACTGTTCAACCGCAAGTCGATCTACGGCAAGGCCGTCGTCGCCACCTCGAACGACCGCGACGCCGCCGGCCTGATGGGCATTAACACGGGCCGCGTGATCACCTTCTCGTACGCGCTGTCCTCGGCGACTGCCGCCTTCGCCGGCGCCCTGATCGCGCCGCTGACGCTGACCAGCGCCACCATGGGCGCCTCGCTCGGCCTGAAGGCCTTCGCGGTGGCGATCATCGGCGGCCTGACCTCCGGCATGGGCGCCATTGTCGGCGGCCTGATCCTCGGCATCGCGGAAACCGCGACCGGCTACTACATTTCGACCGGCTACAAGGAAGTGCCGGGCCTGATCCTGCTGCTGCTGGTGCTGGCGGTGAAACCGTCGGGCCTGTTCGGCAAGGCCGCGATCAAGAAAGTGTGAGGTAAGCCATATCATGACGAAATCGAAACCGCTCCTGATTGCCAGCGTGCTGGGCCTGGTCGTACTGGCCGTGTATCCGCACGTCTTCACCAACCCCTACTACATCCACCTGGCCGAAACCATCCTGATCTACGCGATCCTGCTGTTCGGCCTGGACATCGTGGTCGGCTACACCGGCCAGGTCTCGCTCGGCCACGCCGGCCTGTTCGGCGTCGGCTCCTACGTCACCGGCATCCTGGTGATGAAGCTGGGCGCGCCCTGGTTCCTCGCCGTCCCCGCCAGCATCGCCATCTCCGCCGTCTTCGGCGCCATCCTGGCGCTGCCGGCGCTGCGCGTCACCGGTCCCTACCTGGCCATGGTGACGCTGGCCTTCGGCACCATCGTGCAGATCATGATCAACGAGATGACCTTCCTCACCGAAGGCCCGCTCGGCATCATGGTCCCGAAGCCGCACGTGCTGGGCAAGGAACTGAGCGAGGTCGAGTACTTCTACATGTGCGCCGCGTTCATGGTGCTGTCCCTGGTGCTGGTGCACCGCCTGCTGAAATCGAACATCGGCCGCGCCTTCGAAGCACTGCGCGACAGCCCGATCGCGTCCGACTGCATGGGCGTTTCGGTGTACCGCTACAAGGTCTACGCTTTCGTGATCAGCGCCGGTTTCGCAGGCCTGGCCGGCAGCCTGTACGCCTACTCGGAACAGTACATCTCGCCGAACACCTATAACTTCGAGCTGACCATCCTGTTCCTGCTGGCCGTGATCATGGGCGGCCGCAAGACCCGGGTCGGCGCCATCCTCGGCGCGATCATCGTCGTGATGCTGCCCAGCCTCCTGTCCGACATCGCCCTGTTCCGCAAGATCGCGGTGGCCGCGGCCGTGCTGGGCGTGATCGGCGCGGGATTGGCGCTCACCCGCGGCAAGTCGTCGCCACGCAAGGTGCTGGTGCCGCTGGTGGCCACCATCGGCCTGGCCGTCTGGTCCTACCGGATCGAGAACATGGTCGACTGGCGCCTGACCATCTTCGGCCTGATGACTCTGTTCGTCGTCTACTACCTGCAGGACGGTATCGTCGGCTTCTTCCGCCAGCTGTTCGGCCGGCGCGTGGCGCACACCAGGTCGGTGAACGCGGACGCGAGCGCCGACGCCTTCGAGGGCGTGGCCAAGCACGACACCGGCGGCGACCTGCTGCGCGCCGAGCAGATCCTGATGCAGTTCGGCGGCCTGAAGGCGCTGAACCAGGTCGACCTGCACGTGAAACGCGGCTCGGTGCACGGTCTGATCGGCCCGAACGGCTCGGGCAAGAGCACGATGATGAACGTCCTGACCGGCATCTACAAGCCGACCGCGGGCGGCGTCGTGTTCGCCGGCCAGCCGATCACGGGACGCACGCCATCGCAGATCGCGCTGGGCGGCGTGGCGCGCACCTTCCAGAACGTGCAGCTGTTCGGCGAGATGACGGCGACCGAAAACGTGCTGGTCGGCCTGCACCACACCTTCCGCTCGACCGTGTTCGACGCCATGGTGGCGACGCCGCGCCAGCGCCGCGAGGAAGCGGCGGCAAGGAAGCGCGCAGCGGCGATCCTCGAATTCGTCGGCCTGTCGGATCTCGCGGACGAGGAGGCACGGAATCTCCCCTACGGCAAGCAGCGCCTGCTGGAGATCGGCCGCGCCCTGGGCCTCAACCCGCAACTGCTGCTGCTCGACGAACCGGCGGCGGGTCTTACCGCGCCCGACATCCGCGAGCTGATGGCGATCATCCGCAAGATCCGCGACCACGGCATCACCATCATCCTGATCGAGCACCACATGGACGTCGTGATGTCGATCTCGGACACGGTCACCGTGCTCGACTTCGGCCAGAAGATCGCCGAAGGCTTGCCCGCCAGCGTGCAGGCCGATCCGAAGGTCATCGAGGCCTATCTCGGCGGCACCGCCGACGCCACCCCACCGGCCGCGGCCACCGTCTGAGGAGAGACCATGCTGAAGATTCAAAACCTGGAAGCGGCCTACGGCAAGGTGCAGGTCCTGCACGGTATTTCGCTCGATGTCCCGCAAGGCAAACTGGTGACCCTGATCGGCTCGAACGGCGCCGGCAAGACGACGACCATGCGCGCCATCTCGGGCATGATCAAGCCGAAGGCCGGCAGCATCACCCTGGGTGGCAAGGACATCACGGGCCTGGATTCGCACCGCATCGCACGCGCGGGCCTGGCCCACTCGCCGGAAGGGCGGCGCGTGTTCGCCACCATGAGCGTCACCGACAACCTGCTGCTCGGGGCCTTCCCGCGCTTTACGCGGGCGCGTCCGAAGGGCGACGTCCAGCGCGACCTGGACAAGGCGATGGACTTGTTCCCGCGCCTGAAGGAGCGCCGCAACCAGCTGGCGGGAACCTTGTCCGGCGGCGAGCAGCAGATGCTGGCCATGGCGCGCGCCGTGATGCTCAACCCGGACGTGGTGCTGCTCGACGAACCCTCGATGGGCCTGGCGCCGATCCTGGTCGAGGAAGTCTTCCGCATCATCACGCGCTTGAAAAGCGAGGGCGTGACCATGCTGCTGGTCGAGCAGTTTGCCGCCGCCGCGCTGAACGTGGCCGACTACGGCTATGTGCTGGAGAATGGACGCATCTCGGTGCACGGCCCGGCGGAGAGCCTGAAGAACGATCCGAAGGTGGTGGCCGCCTATCTCGGCGGCGGGCATGCTCATTAATGAGTGACTCGGGGGCGCTCGAAGGGCGGGATTACGCCGCCGCCCTGTGCGTCGTGCTGGTCTGGGGCACCAACTTCGTGGCCATGAAACTCGGCCTGCGCGAAGTCACGCCCTTCCAGCTCGGCGCCGGGCGCTACCTGTTCGCCCTGCTGCCGCTGCTGCTCTTCGTGCGTCCGCCGAAACTGGCCGCGCGCTGGGTGGTGCTGTACGGCCTGTTCCAGGGCGTCGGCCAGTTCGGCCTGCTGTTCCTGGCCCTGCGCGCCGGCATGTCGGCTTCGCTGGCGCCGGTGATGCTGCAGATGCAGGTCTTCTTCACGGCCCTGTTCGCCGCGGCGATCCTGAAGGAACACATCGAGCGCCGCCTGCAGGCCGCCATGGGCATCGCCGCCCTCGGCCTGGCCTGCCTGTGCGTCGATGCGCTCGGCCGCAATTCCACAGTCACGCTGATGGGCTTCGTGCTGAGCGTCGCCTCGGCGGCGATGTGGGCGGCCTCGAACATCGTCGTGCGCGTCGCCCAGCGCAGCACGCCGCGCTTCGAGGTCCTGCCTTTCATGGTGTGGAGCTCGATGGTGCCGATCCTGCCTTTTGCCGCGCTCTCGCTCGCCTTCGATCCCCCTTCGACCAACTGGAATCCGCAGGCGGTCTCGCTCACCGCCTGGTCGTCCATGGCCTACCTCGGCTGGTTCGCCACCATCCTCGGCTATGCGATGTGGACCGGCCTCCTGAAGCGCCACCCGGCCAACCGCGTCGCACCCTTCTCGCTGGCCGTGCCGCCGGTCGGCATCGCGGCCGGCATGCTGTTCCTGGACGAGATCGTGACGCCCTGGCAGTGGGCCGGCATCGTGCTGGTCGTGGCCTCGCTGGCGCTGGTGATGCTGAGGCCGCGGGTACGGGCGACAGCACCCGTATAATTGCGGTTTTGACAGCACGGCTCTTACCATGACCACTTCCAAATTCTCGCGTTACACCGGCTCGCGCCTGTTCTGGTTCCTGTTCGGCGTCGGGCTCGGCGGCCTGGGCCTGTGGAGCGGCCTGCGCCAGGGCCTGGTCGGCGAAACGCTGATCGGCCTGGGACTCGTCCTGGTCGGCGTCCAGGGCCTGCTGCGCCCGGTCGTGCTGACCCGCGCCGGCAAGATCAGCAAGGAAGAAATGATGCGCGAGGTATCGGTCGGCTCCGAAGTGCTGCACGGCGCCCTGTCGCTGGCGATGGCGGGCTTGCTGATTGCCGGCTTCGTGCTGAAATATCTGGTGAAGATGTAAGACGGAATGCTCTTTTCCGTATTTCAACCACTATTTCCTTACGTCATTTTAAGCGCAGATAACGTCGCGTTTGCCCAACGTTACTATCTTTTAGGCATAATTTAATATCGATATTGCCGTTTTGAGATCGAAGAAAATTTCCTTCTGACATACCCTTGTAGGACCGATCCTACCTGGACTTGTCGATGGACCGCCTGTATCCGCGTTCGTACCCTTATACCCGCCGTCTCGAGCAGCGACTTCGTTTCCAGCGCCGCGCTTTGGCGACCATGTCGGCAGCCATCGCCGCCTGTGCGTTCACGTATGCGATGCTGCCTGCCCCGGCGCCCTACGCGCCCCCGGCGGCATTGGCCGTGGCTCCGATTGTCGCCGCGGCCCCGGCGCCGGAGGACGGGACGGCGCCGGCACCGCGCCGTGTATACCGTTACTCGGTCGTGCCTGGCGGCGCGCTCGATCGTGCCGAGCTGGCACAGGTCATCCGCAGCGACAGGCTCGTCGCTGCGCACTACGCGGACTTCGACGTGGCGCGTGCCCATCCCGTGACGGTGTCGGCGCCGCGTGCGGTCTACGTCTCCTACCGCAAGGACGGCAGGATTTACTGGACCAGGAAGAAGGTCATGCTGCAGGCAGGCGAGACCCTGCTCACCGACGGCCTCAACGAGATGCGCGCGCGCTGCGCCAACCGCATCTCCGACCTGCCCCGCTTCCCGGTCGAAGAGAACGCGCCGAACCCCGAGATCATCGATCGCCTGGTGAACGAGGAAGCGGAAGGCGAAGGCAGCAGCATCGCCTTTGTCGGCATGCCCGAGTTCGACGACGAGGTGCCGGGACTCGGCGACCAGCCCCGCCTGCCGAATAGTCCCGGCAACGCGCCGCCACGCCCAACCGCCACTCCACAGCCAAGCCGTCCGCCGCTGGGTGGTCCGCCCGCGCCTGGCATCGCATGGCCGCCGCTGGGCTGGTTCAGCAGTCCGGGCGTACCGCCGCTGGCCGTCCATATCCCGGACACCCAGTTGCTGGCCTCGGTCACGCCGCCGCCCCTGTCGCACTGGACGCGCGTCGATCCCGATCCACTGCTCGACGCCGGCCCCGGCGATCCGCTGCCGCCGCCGCTCGTCGATCCCACGCCCTTTGTTCCACAGCCGGACCCGGGCCAGCCGACGCCGCCGCCCAACCCGGCGCTGGATCCGCCGCCCTCCGATGTTCCCGAACCGTCCAGCGCGTGGCTGGTCGCCGGAGCTTTCCTGATGCTGCTGGCGCAGCGCAGGAAGCGCCGGCAGCTCGACGATTGACCGATTAACAACAAAAAAACAGGCTTTTCGGGTTCGGCACTGGATTTACTAGCGGTAAGGATTTATGCTGTAGGACAATTCCTACTGACCACCATCCATGAATCGCGGCTACCGCTACACCTTGCGCCTCGGGCAACGTGCCCGCCTCCGTCGCCGCCTGGCCGTGGGCGTGCTGGCGGCGTTTGCCGTGTGCGCGCTGGCAGCGCTCTGGCCGCCGGCGCCCGAGCAGGTCCGGATGGCGTCGGCAGGCGGGCCCGTTTCGGTGCCGGCTGGCGCTGCGCCCGCCCAGTCCGGCAAGCAGCGCCCCGCGCGCCTGGTCTACCCGTTTTCGGTGGTGCCGGGCGGGGTCGCGAGCCAGGCCGAACTGGTGCGGATCGTCCGCACCGACAAGGTCGTCGCCGCGCACTACGCCAGCTTCGACGTGGCCAAGGCGCGCCCGGTGACAGTCGCCGCGCCGCGCGCCGTGCATGTTTCGTACCGCAAGGGCGACCAGGTCTACTGGACGGCGAAAAAAGTGATGCTGAAGCCGGGCGAAACCCTGTTCACCGACGGCAGCAACGAGATGCGCGCACGCTGCGCGAACCGCATCTCCGAGGTCGCCCGCTTCCCGGTCGAGGCGCATGAGCCCGACCTGGAGCTGCTCGAGGCATCCTTCGAGGAAGGCCTGGAGGAAGAGGCCGGCGCCCTGGTGAGCGTGGCCGGCCCCGACCTGGCCGCCGGCGAAACGAACGCGGCCAACGCCAGCCCTTCCTTCCCCTCGGTCTCCACGGCCGGCCTGGGCCAGGCCACGTCCGGGCACGCACCCATCGACGCCGGCGGTCTCGCCCTGTCGCCCCAGATGAGCAGGCTGCGCAATATGGGCTATCTCTCCGCCGAACGGGCCGACCGGCTCGACACGGCTACGAGCGACGAAGGCGCGAGCATTCCGGCAAACGGATCGGCGCCGCCGATGCTGGTGGCGGTCGACACGCCGGCGCAGCCGGAGGATAGGCCCGCTTCCGATCCGGCCCCGTTCGTTCCAAAGACGGATCCGTCCAGGCCGCCGCAGCCGGACAGCACCCTGGTCGACGCGTCCAAACCGGCCGACGTGCCCGAACCCGGCACCCGCTGGCTGCTCGCTGCCGCGCTGACGGCGCTGCTGGCGCTGCGCCGCAACGACTGAGGGTTTCTAGCCCGCCCCGAAGAGGTCTCCCGCATCCAGGATCGCCCAGGCGATCTCGGGTTTTTCCTGCAGGCGCTTGCGGATCGCGGCCGGCACCGACTGGCGCACTTTCTTGCACAGTCCGGGTTTTTCCTCGAGCACGATGATGATGCCGCGCACCGTGCGCACCTCGTTCGGCCCTGCTTCGATGCGCAGTTCGGCACCGATATTCCTGCGGATCACTTCCTGCACGTGCTTCAGGTCGGCATAGCTGTCGATTCGCTCGATGCGTTCGATCAGCTTCTGCTCCTGGCGGCGGTCGATCGCCAGCGGGCGGATGTCGGCGCCCGGTTCGGCCAGCAGGCGCTCGCGCTCGCAGACGCAGGCGCCGGGCGGGCACTCGGTGCGAATCGGAAACGGCAGCGGTGGCAAGGCGGCGGTCACGGGTGCTCAGGTGGCTGAGGTGGCTGAGATGGAGCTGAAGATTCTAGCGGAAACGCGCCGGCCAGCATGGCCTGCATGCGCTTGTGGTGCGAGCCTTTCCAGAATACGCCGCCGCAGCGGTCGCAGGCGGTGAATTCCTCGTGCGTCAGGCGCACCGATTCCGGCAGGCGATCGAACACCTCGGCCTTGGGCACGGTGCGCAGCGGCAGGTTGCAGTGCAGGCAGAGGGTAAAAGGCCTGGTTAGCGCGGCCAGCCCGAGCCGGTCGAAGAGTTCGCGCAATTGCGCCTCCGGCCGGATCGTGTGCAGGTAACAGCCCTGTTCGACCTCGCGCCGCTTCAACAGTTCGCGGTCGCGTGTCAGCACCGTGCGGCCGTCGCGCGCGGCGATGGCGACGATCTCCTCGTCGCGGTAGTCGTTCTCGTAGAGGGTGTCGAAGCCGGCCATGCGCAGCAGGCGCGCCAGGCCGCCAAGGTGGGCGTCGGCGATGAAACGGCTCCCGGCCGCGGCGTGCGCGCGCTGCGGATGCACCTCCAGCGCGTCGCCCTCTTCCAGCAGGCGCTCGAGGCCGGCCGCGGCGTCGTTCAGGAGAATGGCGCCGACCTCGGTATGCGGCACGCCGAGCGCCTCGACCATGTGCTTGGCCGTGGCGGCGCGCGCGCAAGACGTGGCGAACGTCCGTTCGCGCCGTTCGCGCGGCAGGAAGTCGTTCAGCTCGCCGAAAAACCGGAACGTCGCCTGGACCATGATCGGATCACCGCTCCAGACCACCGCCGGTCGCGCGCAGCACGTCGAGGGCGTTCGGCACCGCCTCGCCGGCCGCCGTATTGTCGAAGATGCACCAGACCCGGCGGCCCGCGGCGCGGTGCAGCGCGAGGTCGCGCACCAGGGCGTCCAGGTACTCCTGCGAGTAGGCCGAATAATAGATGCGCGGGGTGCCGTGAAGGCGCACGTAGATGTCCTCGGTGGTCGGCACGTGCGGCCCCGGCTGGCCGGCGGCCGGATCGGCGATCACGCGCGTGACCTTGCGTTCGCGCAGCACCTCGGTGGCGAGCTCGCTGAACCAGCTCGGATGGCGCCCTTCGCAGGCGATCATGCAGCCGCCGAAGCTGTCCTGCAGTTTCAGAAAGAAGTCGCGCACGGTCTCGTCGTGGAAGCCCAGCTTGGGCGGCGTCTGCACCAGCAGGCAGCCCAGCTTGTGCTTCAATTCCTTCACTTCGCCGGCAAAGCGCGCCAGCAGCGCGTCGATATCGCGCATCTGCGCATCGTGGGTGATCGCGCGCGGCACCTTGACCGCGAAGCGGAAGTCGCTTGGGACGCTCTCGGCCCAGCGCGCATAGGTCTTGGGCTGGTGCGGCTTGTAGAAGGACGAGTTGATTTCCACTACCCGGAAGACGGCGGCGTAGCGTTCGAGGTGGCTGCCGCTCGGCGGGAAGGCGGCGGCGGCTTCCTTCGGGATGTTCCAGCCGGCGCAGCCGATCAGGGGCGCAGGATTGATTTGATTGCTCATCGCGTATCTTGCAATTATGTTACGGCGATTCTACGCCGCCCCGGATTGCCAGGTCGCATGCTTGAGCCGGCCCGAAAGCGGACACAGGACGACGGCCGCCACGCAGCCGACTTACAATGATGCCAACGCATACTTGAAGGAGTGCTTCGTGACCGATTCCATCCACATCGTCTGCCCGGCCTGCGAGGCCGTGAACCGCCTGGCCCCTGCCCGCCTGGCCGACAATCCCGTCTGCGGCAAGTGCGCCGCGCCCCTGTTCGCCGGCCGCCCGCTCGACGTCACATCGAGCCAGTTCAACAAGCACGTGGCGCGCAACGACATCCCGGTGCTGGTCGACTTCTGGGCCGAGTGGTGCGGACCCTGCAAGATGATGGCGCCCGCCTATGCCCAGGCGGCAAGCCGGCTGGAGCCGCGCGTGCGCCTGCTGAAAGTCGACACCGAACGCGCTCAGGATCTCTCGAGCCAGTTCGGCATCCGCAGCATCCCGACCCTGATGCTGCTGCGCGGCGGCCGCGAAGTCGCACGCCAGGCCGGCGCCATGGATGCCGGCAACATCGTCGCCTGGGTGCAGTCGAAATTATAAGCTTAGCGAAAATACCACAGACCGCTGCTACAATGCATGCAAGCGGGGTCATCCCCTAAGGAGCCAACTCATGTCGCAACAACTCGTACTCGACAGCGGAACCGAAGACGCCAAGCAGATGGCACGCATCCTGTATCTCGTCCATGCCTGCACCTTCTTCTTCTCGCTCGGGATGCTGTCCTTCCTGCCGCTGATCGTCAACTACCTGAAGCGCCCCGAAACCAACGGCACGATCGTCCACAGCCACCATACCTGGATGATCCGCTCGTTCTGGTTCTACGTGCTGTGGATGGTGGTCGGCGGCATCCTGTTCGCCACCCTGATCGGCATCCCGGTAGCCTGGCTGATCTGGTGCGTTGCGTGGTTGTGGAAGGCTTATCGTCTAATTCGTGGTTTTTTGGATCTGAACAGCAACAAACCTATGCCAGTTTGATGCCGGTTTTGCGCATTTCGACAATTTCGCAGCTAGAATACTTTCCTGATGGCACCACCACTATTCGGGATGAAATATGAAATCGGTTCAGCAGGAAGTCGACGAGCGCAGCAATCTGACGGGCACCAACAAATTCGAGTTGCTGCTGTTCCGCCTCGGCGGCGATGAAAACGGCGAGCGCAGCGAGCTCTTCGGCATCAACGTATTCAAGATCCGCGAGATCGTCGCGATGCCGCAGATCACGGCCGTGGCCGGCTCGCCGCCGCACGTGCTGGGCGTGGTCAACCTGCGCGGCCAGATCATCCAGGTGCTCGACCTGCCGGCGATTGCCGGCGTCAAGCCGAAGACCGGCCTGAACATCATGCTGGTCACCGAATTCGCGCGCACCACCCAGGCCTTCGCGGTCGAGAGCGTGGAAGAGATCGTGCGCCTGGACTGGAGCCAGGTGATGTCGGCCGAAAAGAGCGCCGGCAGCGGCATGGTCACCAGCATCGCCCGCCTGGAAGGTGAGAACGGCGAACCGGGCCGCCTGGCCCAGGTGCTCGACGTCGAGACCATCCTGCGCAACATGAATCCGGAATCCGCCCCGGACATCAGCGCGCAGACCGTCGGCGCGAAGATCCAGATCAAGCCGGGCTCGGTGATCCTGGCGGCCGACGATTCGGTCGTCGCGCGCGCCCTGATCGAACAGGGCCTGGACGCGATGGGCCTGCCCTTCATCATGACCAAGAGCGGCAAGGAATGCTGGGACCAGCTGAACACGATCGCCAGCGCGGCCGAAACCGAAGGCAAGAGCGTCTACGACCGCGTCGCCCTGGTGCTGACCGACCTCGAGATGCCGGAGATGGACGGTTTTACGCTCACCCGCAACATCAAGAAGAGCGCCCGCCTGGCCAACCTGCCGGTGGTGATCCACTCCTCGCTGTCGGGCACGACCAACGAGGAACACGTCAAGAACGTCGGTGCGGATGCGTATGTGGCGAAGTTCTCGGCGGAAGACCTGTCGACGACGCTGCGCCGCGTGTTGAAGCAGTAATTGGATTTGCAAGCAAAAACGCCGCGATAATTCGCGGCGTTCTTGTTTGTGCAGCCGGTTTGCGTTGGCAAATTCGGATACGTGCGTAACGCGTGGGCATGCCCACCCTACAACCGCAGCGTAACGTAGGGTGGGCATGCCCACGCGGTACGGCGCCGGCTTAGAGTTTGCCCAACGCCTGTTCGATATCGGCAATCAGGTCGTCCGTATCTTCCAGTCCGATATTGAAACGCACCAGCGTTCCCTTGCCTTCCCAGTTGCGCCGGATCGCCGCCATCCGGTACGGCATCACCAGGCTGTTCGCACCGCCCCAGCTGTAGCCGAGGCCGAACAGGGCCAAAGAATCGACGAAGCGGTCGGTCTGCTCTTCCGTGTAGCGCTCGTCGAAGATCACCGAGAACAGGCCGCCGGCGCCGGAGAAGTCGCGCTTCCAGGTGTCGTGGCCCGGGCAATCGGTAAAGGCCGGATGCAGCACGCGCGTGATTTCCGGACGCGCCTTCAGCCAGGCTGCGACGCGACGCGCGCCCGCGTCATGCGCCTCGAAGCGCAGCTTCATGGTCGGCAGGCCGCGCATCACGAGGTAGGCGTCGTCCGCGCTCACGCCCAGGCCCAGGCGCATGTGGGCCATGGCCAGCTTGTCGTGCACGGCGCGGTCACGTGTCATGACGGCGCCCATCAGCACGTCCGAGCCGCCCGACTGGTACTTGGTGAGCGCCTGCATGATGATGTCGACGCCGAGGTCGAAACCGCGCAGGGCCAGGCCGGCGGACCAGGTGTTGTCCAGCGCAACCAGTACGCCACGCGCCTTGGCGGCCGCGCAGATCGCCGGCAGATCCGGCACTTCCATCGACACCGAACCCGGCGCCTCGGTCCAGATCAGTTTCGTGTTCGGCTGGATCAGGTCCGCGATGCCGGCGCCGATCAAAGGATCGTAGTAGCGCGCGGTCACGCCGAAGTCGGCGGAGAGCCAGCGTCCCAGCTCGCGATTCGGGTTGTAGACGTTATCGGGCAGCAGGACGTCGTCGCCGCTTTTTAACAGCGCGAAGTCGACCATCGCGATCGCCGCCAGGCCCGAAGGCGCCAGCAGGCAGTGCGCGGCGCCTTCGATTTCGGCCAGGCGCGCTTCCAGCGTAAACGTGGTCGGCGTGCCGTGCAGGCCGTAGGTATAGGCGTTCTTCTCCTTCCACTCGCCCGAGCGCATCGCGGCGACGTTCTCGAACAGGACCGTCGAGGCGTGGTGGATGGCCGGCGGGAAGGCGTCGAAGCCGCCAGGCGCCGTGTAATTCGTGTGAATCAGCGTGGTCTGGAGGGACTTTTTCGTCATGGCGCCCTTTCGGATTAAAAATACTGCGCGAGAGTTCGGAGGCCGGAAACCGCGTGGGCACAGAGTGCCCACCCTACAACGGCTTAGACCGGAGTGGCCCAGAGGTCGTGGGCGTCGGCCTTGGTGATGACGACGTCGGCGAACTGGCCGACGACGAGCTTGCCCTTGCCCTGGCCAAGCGGACGCTTGATGTGGACCACGCCGTCGATTTCCGGCGCATCCGCGGCCGAGCGGCCGATGGCTTCGCGCGGACCGACTTCGTCCACCAGCACGCGCAGGGTCTTGCCGACCTTGGCCTGCAGGCGCTTGGCCGAGATCTCTTCCTGCAGCAGCATGACGCGCGCGCGGCGTTCCTCGCGCACTTCTTCCGGCACCGGATTATCGAGCTGATTGGCGCTCGCGCCTTCGACCGGCGAATAGGCGAAGCAGCCCAGGCGGTCGATCTGCGCTTCACGCAGGAAGTCCAGCAGGTACTCGAACTCGGCTTCGGTCTCGCCCGGGAAGCCGGCGATAAAGGTCGAACGGATCGTCAGGTCCGGGTTCATCTTGCGCCAGGCCAGGATGCGGTCCAGGTTCTTCTCGCCGCTGGCCGGACGCTTCATGCGCTTGAGGACGTCCGGATGCGCGTGCTGCATCGGGATGTCGAGGTAAGGCAGCACGTGGCCGTCGCCCATCAGCGGGATGACCTGGTCGACGTGCGGATACGGATAGACGTAATGCATGCGCACCCAGGCGTCGTACTGGCGTGCCAGCTGGCCCAGGGCTTCGGTGAGCTGGGTCATGTGGGTCTTGATCGGGCGGCCGTTCCAGAAGCCGGTGCGGAATTTCACGTCCACGCCATAGGCGCTGGTGTCCTGCGAGATGACGAGCAGTTCCTTCACGCCGGCCTTGAACAGGTTCTCCGCTTCGACCAGCACTTCGTGGATCGGGCGCGAGACCAGGTCGCCGCGCATCGACGGGATGATGCAGAAGCTGCAGCGGTGGTTGCAGCCTTCGGAAATCTTCAGGTAGGCGTAGTGCTTGGGCGTCAGCTTCACGCCGTGATTCGGGACCAGGTCGACAAAGGGATCGTGCGGCTTCGGCAGGTGCAGGTGCACCGACTCCATCACTTCGGTCATCGCGTGCGGACCGGTCACGGCCAGCACCTTCGGGTGCACCTTGGTGATGATGTCCTCGCCCGAGGCATCCTTCTTCGCGCCCAGGCAGCCGGTGACGATGACCTTGCCGTTTTCGGCCAGGGCTTCGCCGATCGCGTCGAGCGACTCCTGCACCGCGGCGTCGATGAAGCCGCAGGTGTTGACGATCACGAGGTCGGCGCCTGCATACGACTTGGCGGTCTGGTAGCCCTCGGCGCGCAGCTGGGTCAGGATCTGCTCCGAGTCGACCAGCGCCTTCGGGCAGCCGAGCGAGACGAAGCCGACCTTCGGGGCGGCGGCGCCAGGAGCGGCGGCGGCATCAGGATTGGCGGCGGGGACGGGATTGCGGCGGAGTTCGAGCATGGAGAGGGCGGCAAAGAAGCTGGGCAATCCGCGATTGTACCTGAACGCGCGCATCGGGAAAACCGGGACCCTTTTCCGCCCTTCGGACCGGCGTGAGTTTTAGTGAGATTGTCGTTTTCTGGAAACCACCAATACTTTCCACATGGATATACTTTCGAAATTACCGGTTTCCTCGTTTTCCTTCAGCCGTTCTCCTTTCCCATCATGTACCTCAACAAACTCGGCGTCGGACGGCGCCTCGCCCTCGCCTTTTCCGTCATTCTCGCGATCATGGTCGTGCTGGCGGTGCTCAGCCTGGCAAAAATGGCCACCATCCAGGACAAGCTCGACCGCATCGTCAGCCACGA
This sequence comes from Massilia sp. Mn16-1_5, assembly GCF_004798585.1. Taxonomy (GTDB): domain Bacteria; phylum Pseudomonadota; class Gammaproteobacteria; order Burkholderiales; family Burkholderiaceae_D; genus Telluria. The sequence goes on along the minus strand of NZ_PPXQ01000001.1, from coordinate 41,033 downwards.
CAACGTCAAGCTCGGCCTCATCATGGACATCCGCCAGTCGGTCATGAATGCCATCCTGAACGGCCGCAATATCGCCCTGATGAGCGACGCGGCCGAGATCGACGCCGAGAACAAGCGCCTGGCCGCGAACCGCGCGGTCTACGCCGACACCTTCAAGCGCCTGGAAGCGCTGGCCAATACGCCGGCCGAGAAAGCGGCGCTCGACAAGATCACGGCAAGCCGCGCCGCCGCCGTGGACGTCGTCACCAAGATGACGAACCTGGTCAAGGCCGGCGACCGCGAAGGCTCGAACCGGGTGCTGCTGCAGGAACTGCAGCCGCTGCAGACCAAGACCATCGAGGCGATGGATGCCATGGTGGCGCATGAGGAAGGCCTGGTGGCCGAAGCGGCCGAGGAAGCGCGCGCCGCCCACGCGGCCGCGCGCCTGCAGACCACGCTCCTGACCCTGGCGGCGCTGGCCATCGGCGCCCTGCTCGCCTGGACCATCACCCGCCGCCTGCTGCGCCAGCTGGGCGGCGAGCCGCTGTACGCGACCACCATCGCCGACCGCATCGCACAGGGTGACCTGGGCGTACCGATCGAGCTGCGCGCGGGCGACAGCGCCAGCCTGCTGTTCGCACTGCGCACCATGCGCGACAAGCTGGCCGACCTGGTCGGCCAGGTGCGCGTCGCCACCGACAGCATCGCCCAGGCCTCGAGCGAAGTGGCCGGCGGCAGCGCCGATCTTTCGAGCCGTACCGAAGCCCAGGCCGGCACGCTGGAAGAAACCGCCTCCTCGATGGAAGAACTGACTTCGACCGTGAAGCACAATGCCGACAACGCGGCCCAGGCCAACAGCCTGGCACGCGCGGCATCGACCGTGGCGGAGCGCGGCGGCAGCGTCGTCGCCGAGGTGGTCGGCACCATGGGCGCGATCAACGATTCCTCGAAGAAGATCGTGGACATCATCGGCGTCATCGACGGCATCGCTTTCCAGACCAATATCCTCGCGCTGAACGCGGCGGTGGAAGCGGCCCGCGCCGGCGAACAGGGCCGCGGCTTCGCCGTCGTCGCTTCGGAAGTGCGCAACCTGGCGCAGCGCTCGGCGGCGGCCGCCAAGGAAATCAAGGCCCTGATCGCCGATTCGGTCGACAAGGTCGAGACCGGCAGCAAGCTGGTCGACCAGGCCGGCAGCACCATGCACGAGATCGTCGGCAGCATCCGCCAGGTTGCGGAGCTGATGGGCGGGATCACGGTGGCGAGCCAGGAACAGACGCGCGGCATCGAGCAGGTGAACGTGGCCCTGATCGAGATGGACGGCGTGACCCAGCAGAACGCGGCCCTGGTCGAGGAAGCGGCCGCCGCGGCGCAGGCGATGCAGCAGCAGGCGGCACAACTGGCGCGCCTGGTCAGTGTGTTCCAGCTGGGGAACGAGCAGCAGAAGCTGGGGTATGCGGTGTCGCCGCAGCGGCAGCTGGCGGCGGCCAAGGCGCCGGTGGCTAGCTGGGAAGAGTTCTGATGCAGTTGTAGGGTGGGCGCCCCGAGCCCACCATTTGCGTGCGTCAAGGTGGGCACGGGGCGCCCACCCTACGACTTACGGCGGCAAATCGTAAGGTGGGCGGGTCCCCCGCCCACGCGGTCAACCGACGTATAGACGCCGGGATGAACGCTTACTTCTTGTCCGTCGGCGTCGTCGGCGGGAACGGGAAGGCACTGAACAGCACCTTGCTCTGGTTCTGCATCTGCTCCTGCATCTGCATGAACAGGTTCTTGCTCTGGTCGATGTAGTTGTTCATCATGCCCTGCATCATCGGGCCCTGGACGTTCATGAACTGGGTCCACATCTCCGGGCTGAAAGGCTTGCCTTCCAGGGCGCCGGCGGCGCTGCTGGTGAACTTGTTCTGGATGTCGGTGAAGGCCTGGACGTTCTTTTCCAGGTAGGAACCCATCATGCCCTGCATCGCGTGGCCGTAGTAGCGGATGATCTGGGCCAGCACGGCGCTCGAGAACATCGGCGCACCGTTCGCTTCCTCTTCCAGGATGATCTGCAGCAGGATGCTGCGGGTCAGGTCCTCACTGGTCTTGGCGTCGACCACCGTGAACTCGTCGGCATCGAGAACCAGCTGTTTTACGTCCGTCAGGGTGATGTAGGAGCTGGTCTGGGTGTCGTACAGGCGACGGTTCGGGTATTTCTTGATCAGGCGTTCAGTACTGTTTTTTGCACTACTCATCTCAAGTTCCAATGTTGCGCCCGCCTTGTGGGCGGCGCTGCGAAGATTGTTCAAATTGCCGCATCGGCTGGCCGCTGGTTCGTCCAAAAGTTGCCGGACAGGACGAACCGGCTAAAAATACCACGTTCGATGCGCAGGTGCAGCAATTATCGCTTTTGCCACTGAATTTATTTCATGGCAAGTACAACATCGGGTCCTCAATCCGCTCTTGCCTTCACGTAGCGGCCCGGTGCCGGTTCGATCGGCTGGTAGCGCTCGTTGCCGAATGCGGTCGGCGCCGGCACTTCCTCGCCGCCGTTCTCTTGCAGGAACCTGGCCCATTCCGGCCACCAGCTGCCCTTGTTTTCCGTGGCGCCGGCGAACCACTCGTCCGGGGCGCGCGGTCCTTTCTTCGGCGCCTTGTCGTTGACCCAGTAGCTGCGCTTGCCCTTCGAGGCCGGGTTGATCACGCCGGCGATGTGGCCCGAGGCGCCCAGCACGAAGCGGTTCGCCTTCGGCTTCTTCGGGTTCACCAGGTTCATCGAGGCGAACGCGGCCGGCCAGGGCACGATGTGGTCTTCCTTCGAGCCGTAGACGAAGACCGGCGCATCGATGGCACCCAGGTCGACCTGCACGCCGCAGACGGTCAACTGGCCCGGCACCTTCAGCTTGTTCTCGAGATAGGTGTTGCGCAGGTACCAGCAGAACATCGGACCCGGCAGGTTGGTGCTGTCCGCATTCCAGTACAGCAAGTCGAAGGCCGGCGGCACCTTACCCTTCAGGTAGTTCTGCTGGACGTAGTTCCACACCAGGTCGTTTGGACGCAGGGCCGAGAAGGTCGTCGCCAGGTCGCGGCCCGGCATGATGCCGCCCTTGGCGAGGGAGGCCTCGCGCAGCGCCACCTGGGTCTCGTCGATGAAGACTTCCAGCACGCCGGTGTCGGTGAAGTCGAGCAGCGTGGTCAGCAGCGAGAGGCTGGCGGCCGGCTGCTGCCCGCGCGCGGCCAGCACGGCCAGGGCGCTGGCGGCAATCGTGCCGCCGACGCAGAAGCCGAACACGTGCACCTTGTCCTGGCCGCTGATGTCCTGCGCCAGTTTGATCGCCTCGATGGCGCCGCGCTCGACGTAATCGTCCCAGCCGAGATTCGACATCGATTTGTCGGGATTGCGCCACGAGACCATGAAGACGGTATTGCCCTGCTCGACGACGTAGCGCACCAGCGAATTTTCCGGCTGCAGGTCGAGGATGTAGAACTTGTTGATGCAGGGCGGGATCATCAGCAGCGGCCGGGCGCGCACGGTCGGCGTCGTCGGGGTGTACTGGATCAGCTGGAACAGCTCGTTTTCATAGACCACCTCGCCGGCCGCGGTGCCGACATTGTTGCCGACTTCGAAGGCCGACTCGTCGGACTGGGAGATGCGGCCCTTGCGCAGGTCTTCCAGCATGTGCTGCAGGCCCCTGGTGAGACTTTCGCCCTTGCTCTCGATGAGCTTGGCCTGGGCTTCCGGATTCGTCGCCAGGAAGTTGGCGGGCGACATCGCGTCGACCATCTGCTGCACCGTGAAGCGGATCTTCTGGCGCTCGCGCGGACCGGCCTCGACGGCATCGCTGAGCGCGAGCATGAATTCGCTGTTCAGCAGGTAGGAGGCGGCGGTGATGGCGGCAAAGGGCGTCGCCGTCCACTCGGAGCCGGAGAAGCGCTTGTCGTGCAGTTGTGGGGTTTTACCCGACATGAATTCCTGCCAGAGCGCCCCCGCCTTCTGCAGGTAGTCCTGGCGCAAGGCCTCGAGTTTTGCCGGAGCGATACTCACACCGAAGTCCTTGAACACGCCGGCCAGCGGATTGGCCGCCGCAGCCCCTGTACCGCCACCTGCCGCAGGCATCTTCATCCACCCCTGCCAGACCGAGGGATCGGTGAACTGGTTCATCCAGGTGGTGGCGAAAGCTTGGGGGTCGGGCATGTTCATGTCGGCGTCCGTTAGAATCGAATGAGTGACTGGTACAAATTAATGGGAGAACAGCATGTGGATCGTTGCAATCGGCTGGAGCTATGTCGTCATCCTGATGGCGGCGACGGAGACCTCCTTCGTCGCGGGTGTGATGACTTTTCTCGTGTACTGCATGATACCCCTGTCTATACTTTTTTACCTCACCGGCGCGAAGCGGCGGCGGGCACGCAGGGCCGCCGAGGCCGCCAAGGTGGCCCCGAGCGCAGCCGAGGTGATTGCAAACCTGCCGCCACCGCCGTTGGCTGTTGCAAAAAACACACAAGTGAACGGCATCATCGGCGCAAGCGGCGCGGCCGCAAGCATGTGCGACGGCGGCGACGGTGGCTGCGGGCAGTAGTATTGATGACGCCGGAAAGCGTCACTTGATCCAGATCAAACTCGCCTGCCGTCCCGTCACGCCATCGCGGCGGTAGGAATAAAAACGCTCGATTTCCGTTGCGGTGCAATGCATGCCGCCGGCCACGCTGCTGACGCCGTCACGCGCCAGCATGCGGCGCGCCAGCGCGAACATGTCCGCCAGATATTTGCCGCCCCGTTCGGGACGGCGCTGGAAGGCGAAGCCGACGTCGATGCCCGGCAGCGCCGCGGCGAAGGCATCAAATACGTCCTGCCCTACCTCGAAGGCAAGCGGCCCGATGGCCGGGCCCATCCAGGCCGTGATCTCGTCCGCACCCTTGGCCCGCATCGCGGCCACGGTTTGCCCCAGCACGCCGCCGGCCAATCCGCGCCAGCCCGCATGCGCGGCGCCCACCACCCTGCCCGCGCGATCGGCGAACAGCACCGGCAGGCAGTCGGCGGTGAGGATGGCGCACACCAGGCCGGGAGCGGCGGCGACACTGGCGTCGCCCGTGCGGGTCGGCTGGTCCGGCCCGACCGTGGCGGCATCGATCACGGCGGCGCCGTGCACCTGCGCGATCCAGGCCGGCCGGCCCGGCAGCAGGGTCTGCAAACGCGCGCGATTCTCCATGACGGCGGCAGGATCGTCGCCGCAGTGCAGACCGAGGTTGAAGCCGCCACCGCCGCGCCCGTCGTCATAGGGCCCCTGCGAGACACCGCCGACGCGGGTGGTGGCGAGCGCGCCGATGCTGGCCGGCGCGTCGGGCCACTCCGGGATCACGAGCTGGGCGCAGTCCATCAGACGGCTTCCGGCTCGGGGATGCCGGCTTTGGCGATCAGCTCGGCAAAGTCGGCGGCCAGCGGCACGACCCATTCGCACTGCTCGCCGGTAGCCGGGTGCACCAGGCCCAAGCGGCGCGCCTGCAGGGCCTGGCGATGGAAGACCGGGCTCAGGTGGGTCTTGCCGTAGACCGAGTCGCCGACCAGGCCGAAGCCGATCGACAACATGTGGACGCGGATCTGGTGGGTGCGCCCGGTCTCCAGGCGGCACTGCACCAGGCTGACCGGACGGCGGTCGAGCATGCCTTCGGCGACGCGGGTGTAATGGGTAATCGCGGGCTTCGCGCCCATGCTGGTCGAGACCGCCATCTTGGTGCGCTCCTTCGGGTGGCGACCCATCGACGCGTCGATCGTGCCCGACAGCTGTGGCGTGCCCCAGACCAGGGCAAAATATTCGCGCTTCACGGTGCGCGCCTGCAGCTGGCGCACCAGGTCGGTCTGCGCGGCCAGGGTCTTGCCGACCACCATCAGGCCGCTCGTATCCTTGTCGAGGCGGTGCACGATGCCGGCGCGCGGCACCGAGCCCAGCTGCGGCGCATGGTGCAGCAGGCCGTTGAGCAGCGTGCCCGACCAGTTGCCGGCGCCCGGATGCACGACCAGGCCGGCCGGCTTGTTGATGACGAGGATGTGCTCGTCCTCGTAGACGATGTTCAGTTCGATCTGTTCGGGAGCGAAGGCGGTGTCTTCCGGCGCCGGCTGCGGCTGCACGACGATGGTTTCGTCGCCATAGGCCGTGTCCTTGCCGCGCGCGCTCTTGCCGTCGACGAGGATGTGGCCGCCCTCGAACCACAGCTGCAGGCGGCTGCGCGAGAACTGTGGGACCAGGCCGGCCACGACTTTGTCGAGGCGCTGGCCGCACGCGGACTCGTCCAGATGCAGGGTGATCGGAGAGAGGTCGATGCCGGTAGTGGCAGAGAAATCGGCATCGATTTCATCGTCGAAATCGGGGTCCAGGGGCAAATCCGCCGAATTCGGCGCAGGAGTTAATATCACGTCAGTCCCATCGGCTATAATCAGCCGTTCGTTGAATCTCGGTAAAACTTTTCTGCAAAAAGCTATGCAAAAAAAACTGTTGGTGGTTGCTGCAATGAGTGCCTTGTTGGGCCTGTCGGGCTGTGGGCTCTTGCCCGATAAGACCGATGAGACCGCAAAATGGTCAGCGGAGAAATTATACGCTGAGGCACGCGAAGAGATGGCAGGCGCCCACTACGAGGCCGCGATCAAGTTGTTCCAGCGCCTCGAAGCAAACTATCCGTTCGGCACCTACGCCACCCAGGCGCAGATGGAAATCGCCTATGCGCAATACAAGGCCCAGGACCAGGCCGAAGCCCTGGCATCGGTCGAGCGCTTCATCAAGCTGCACCCGAACCATCCGCAGGTCGACTACATGTACTACCTGCGCGGCCTGGTCAATTTCAACGACCAGATCGGCTTCCTGAGCACGATCTATTCGCAGGATCCGACCGAGCGCGATCCGAAAGCGACGCGCGAAGCCTTCGCCGCCTTCAAGGCCCTGGTCGACAAGTTCCCGAACAGTAAATATACGCCGGACGCGATCGCCCGCCTGAACTACCTGATCAACGCGATGGCGGCCTACGAAGTACACGTGGCCAACTACTACTATCGCCGCGGCGCCTACCTGGCCGCCGTCAACCGTGCGCAGGGCGCCGTCACCGACTACGCCGATGCGCCGGCGCGCGAGGAAGCGCTATTCATCATGATGCGCAGCTACGACAAGCTCGGCATGCTGCCGCTGCGCGACGACGTCCAGCGCGTGTTCACGCTGAACTATCCGAACAGCCGTTTCCTGAACCCGAACGCCAGCGGCGACGCGCCATGGTGGAAGTTCTGGGCGAAGTCGGGTCCGCGCCCGGCGCCGAAGGATGCGCTGAAGTAAGGCGCTGGTCCGGCGGATCGTTGATGCCGGATGTAGGGTGGGCGCCCCGTGCCCACGGCTCGTCGGTTCGGCCAACAATGTTCAAGCATCAGCGTGGGCACGGGGCGCCCACCCTACCGCTATTTCATTCGGCGACTTTTCGGCGGAACAGCCAGCTCGTCCCGGTCGATCCTTCGGCCACGTAGCCATAGCCATCGACATCGAAGTCCTTCAGCGCCTCCGGATCCGTAATCCCCTTCTCGATCGCATAGCGCGCCATCATCCCGCGGGCGCGCTTGGCATAGAACGAGATGATCTTGTACTTGCCGTTCTTGAAGTCCTCGAACACAGGCGTGATCACCGGCACATTCAGCAGCTTCGGCTTGACCGACTTGAAGTACTCTTCCGAGGCCAGGTTCACCAGCGCGGTCGACTTCGTCGCCGCCAGCTCGGCGTTGAGCGCATGCGTGATGCGCTCGCCCCAGAAAGCATACAGATCCTTGCCGCCAGGCGTGGCCAGCTTGGTACCCATCTCCAGCCGGTAAGGATGGATCAGGTCGAGCGGGCGCAGCAGGCCGTACAGACCCGACAGGATGCGCAGGTGGCGCTGGGCGAAATCGATCGCGCGCGGCGCCAGGCTGCGCGCGTCCAGCCCGGCGTAGACGTCGCCATTGAAGGCCATCATCGCCTGGTAGCCGTCGGCGTGGTCCGGGATCCAGCTGGCGTAGCGCGCCACGTTCAGGTTGGATAACTGGTCGGAAATGTGCATCAGGTCGCCGACCTGGCCGGGCGAGAGGTCGCGCAGCACGCCGATCAGCTGCGCGGCGCGCTCCGTGAAATCGGGCAGCGTGTGATGGGTGGTCGGGGACGGGGTATCGAGGTCGAGGGATTTGGCGGGCGATAAGACAATCAGCATACAAACACGAAAGCAATTAAGATTTCCGACATGATACTCGCTCCAGCCCAAGCCATCGTTATCGACACCAATGTCTGCCTCGACCTGTTCGTGTTTCGCGACCCGCGCTGGGCGCCGCTGCTGGCGGCACTCGAGAGCGGCGCCCTACGCGCCGTCACGCGCGCCGATTGCCGCGACGAATACCGGATCGTGCTGCACTACCCGCACCTGCCGCTCGACGACGACAGCCGCCTGCAGGCCGCGGCGCGCTTCGACGAGTTGATCACGGTCGTCGCGCCCGACAGCAAACCGATCCGCCTGCCGGTCTGCACCGACCGCGACGACCAGAAGTTCCTCGAGATCGCGCGCGACGCGAATGCCGCCATCCTCATCACCAAGGACAAGGCCTTGCTGAAGCTGGGCCGCAAGACCCTGCAGGGCGGCCTGTTCCGGATCATGCTGCCCGAGGCCTGGGTCAAGCAGCAAGCCGCGCCCGCGCTAGAATAAAGCCATCCAAACTCGACCGACACCCATGAGCACCCCTGCCCTGCAATCGCGCCTGCCGCAAGTCGGCACTACCATCTTCTCCACCATGTCGGCACTGGCCGCCCAGCACGGCGCGGTCAACCTCGGCCAGGGCTTCCCCGACTTCGGCTGCGACCCGCGTCTGCTCGACGCCGTCAGCGACGCCATGCGCGCCGGCCACAACCAGTACCCGCCAATGACCGGCGTGCCGGCATTGCGCGAGGCGATCGCGGCCAAGATCGGGGCGCTCTACGGGCGGCGCTACGATGCGGCCACCGAGATCACCGTCACCGCCGGCGCCACCCAGGCCCTGACCACCGCCATCCTGTGCTGCGTGCATCCGGGTGACGAAGCCATCGTCATCGAACCGGCCTACGACAGCTACGCGCCGGCGATCACGCTGGCCGGCGGCGTGGTGGTGCCGCTGGAAATGGAAGTGGGCGCGAACGGCTACAGCGTGCCCTGGCAGAAGGTGGCGGCTGCCGTCACCCCACGCACGCGCCTGATCGTCATCAACTCGCCGCACAACCCGACCGGCTCCATCCTGCGCCGCGCCGACCTCGATGCGCTGGCCGCCATCGTCGACGGCGCGGACATCCTGGTGCTGTCGGACGAGGTCTACGAACACATGGTCTACGACGGCGAGCGGCACCAGTCGGTGGCGAGCCACCCGGTGCTGGCCGAGCGCTCCTTCGTCGTTTCGAGCTTCGGCAAGACCTATCACGTCACCGGCTGGAAGGTCGGCTACGTCGCCGCGCCCGCCGCCTTGTCAAACGAGTTCCGCAAGGTCCACCAGTACAACGTGTTCACGGTGAATACGCCGATGCAGCACGGCCTGGCGCGCTACATGGCGGATCCGGCGCCCTATCTCGGGCTGTCGGACTTCTACCAGCACAAGCGCGACCTGTTCCGCGCGGGGCTGGCGGGCACGCGCCTGCGGCTGCTGCCGGCGGACGGGACTTACTTTCAGTGCGTGGACTACCGGGCCGTCTCCAGCCTGCCGGAGGCGCAGTTCGCGCAATGGCTGACGACGGAATTGAAAGTGGCGGCGATTCCGGTGTCGGCCTTTTACAGTAGCGGACGGGAATCGGGGATCGTGCGCTTCTGCTTTGCGAAAGAGGATGCGACGCTGCGCCTCGCGCTAGACCGGTTGGCCGCGATGTAAGCTAGCCGTCAAGGCTTACCGTTATCGCGCCACCTGCGCGAGGCGGCGCTCGACGAATGCCTGTAGTTCAGGCGACAGCGTGCCCAGCGCCCTGGCCTGGCGGAAGGCATCGAGTGCTTCCGGATTGCGCTTGTCGCCCTGCAGGGCCATCCCGAGCCCCATCCACCACACCGCATTGTTCGGCGCCGCGCGCAGCGCCGTCTGGTACTGGTCGGCCGCTTCGCGAAAACGGTTCTGGCGCTGTAGCGCGCCGGCCAGGAAGGCGTGGTATTCGCCGTTGCCGCCGGCGTAAGGCAGGGTGCGCAGCAGCGCTTCGATGCCGGACTTGCCGCGCTCGATCTGCAGGCGCGCCAGCAGCATGGCCAGCGCCGGCTGGCGCGGGTCCAGGCTCAGGGCTTGCTGGAGCTGGGTCATGGCCTCGTCGCCGCGGTTGTTCTCGATCAGCAGGCTGACCAGGGTCTGGCGCGCCGCCTCGTGGCGTGGGCTGATGCGCAGCGCCGTCTGCAACCCGGCCATCGCCTCGCTGACGCGGCCGTCCTGCAGCGCCGCCAGGGCGCGCCGGTAGGCGTTCTCCGCTCCTTGCGTGTCGGTCTCGATGCGGCCCTGGCCGGCGCTGGCCGGCGATGCCGGTGCCGCCGGGACGGGCAAGCCCCCTGCCTCCATTTCCTTGCGCTGCAGTGCGGCCAGCCAGCGCGTCTCCTGCCGGGTCTTTTCCGCCGCCCGCGCCTGCTCGTCGCGCAGCCTGCGCTCGGCTTCTGCGCGCTGGGCCGGCGGCAGCTTGGCCATACGAACTTCCTCGGCCGCCCAGCGCTTCTCGAGCCGCTCCTGTTCGGCGCGCGCGCGTGCGCTGGCAACGGCATACGAGGTGGTCGAGGGCGTGCTTTGTTTGTCAGATGCGGCCTGCTTGGGTGCCGGCGGCGCGAGCGGCTCCCTGACTGCGGCCGCAGGCTTGCGCGGCTCGGCGGGGAGCTTCTCGGGTTCAGGAGGCGTGGCCGGCTTCTGTGCAGGCGCAGGCGGCGGCGCCACCTCGGCCACCGTTACCGGCGCAGCAGGAACGGCCGCCACCACGGGCACCGCGGGCTGCTCGTCGTAGCTCTTGCCCTTCAGCGGAAAAATGATCCAGGCCGCAGCGCCGAGCGCGAGCACCGTGCCGCCCGCGATGGCCGCGACGCGGCCGACCGGCACGCGGCGCTCGTCGCCGCCGACCGTCTTGATCTCAGGCGGCACGCCTTCGGCGCGCGTGGTGCCGCGCGCATCGAGGTCCTGCAGCATCTTGTTAATCAAACTCATCGCGATCTCATCGTGTGAGGGTCCATGCCAGGGAGGCCGCCATGCCGGCCAGGGCGCCCGCGCCCGCCAGCCATGGCCATAGCCGGCGCTTGCGCCCGACCGTGTCGAGCGCCGCGCCCTTCACGTGGGCGGCGCCCACCTGCTGCTTGCCTTCGCCATAGCATAGCATCAGGGCCTTGTGCGCCAGGATGTTCACCAGGCGCGGGATGCCGCCGCTGGCGCGGTACAGGCCTTTCACGGCGGCCGGCGTAAACAGGCGCGAACCCGTGTAGCCGGCCACGCGCAGGCGATGCGCAAGATAGAAATCCAGGTCGTCCGGCGACAGCGGCCCGAGATGATAGTGAAAGGTGATGCGCTGTGCCAGCTGGCGGATCGCGTCGAGCTCCAGCTTGCGGTTCAGTTCCGGCTGCCCGAACAGGACGATCTGCAGCAGCTTGCGCTTTTCCGTCTCGAGATTGGTCAGCAAACGCAGCGCTTCCAGGCTCTCGACCGGCATCGCCTGCGCCTCGTCGATGCACAGCACGACCCGCTTGCCCTGGCGCGCCAGGTCCAGCAGGCGCTGCATGATCGATTTCAGCAGACGATGCTGGTCGACGTTGCGCTCGAGCGGCACTTCGAGTTCGTCGGCCAGCGCCAGCATCAGGGTGCGCGCTTCCAGGAAGGGATTTGGGATGTAGGCCGTGACGAAATCCTCGCCCAGGGTCGCCATGAACTTGCGGCACAGGAGGGTCTTGCCGGTGCCGACTTCGCCCGTGATCTTGATGAAGCCTTCGCCGCTGCGCGCGGCGATCAGCAAGGTGTTCAACGCTTCCTGCGAACGCGGACTGCCGAAAAAGAAGCTCGTGTCCGGGGTGATCCCGAACGGCAGTTCGCGCAAGCCGAAATGCGCCGCGTACATTACTTGCGCTCCAGCGAGCGTGGGTCCAGGCTGTCGATGCGGCGCGAGGTGTCGAGCAGGTCCTGGCTCCAGTTGCTGGCGCTGTCGACGATGGTCGGCTTGATCAGCACCACCAGCTCGCGCTTCTGCGCCACCCGGTTCTTGTTGCGGAACAGCGCGCCCAGCACCGGCACCTTGCCGGCGCCCGGCAGCTGGCTGGTGTCGTCGGTCGCGGCCTGGCGCATCAGGCCGCCCACGGCGACCACCTGGCCGTCCTGGCCGCGGACAATACTGTCCAGTTCCGAGGTCGAGGACGCGGCCAGCGGCAGCGTCAGCGAACCGGCCGAACCGAGATCGATGCCCTTGGTGATGGTCGTCACCTGGCTCACCGAAGGGTGCACGTGCAGCAGGATGTTGCCCTTCTCGTCGATCTGCGGCGTCACGTCCAGCACCACGCCCGAGAAGAAGGGCTGCAGGGTCACGCTCGGCGTGGTGGTGTTGCCGGCCGCGGTGGTGTTGGTGGTGGTGGTCACGCCGGTGACGAAGAATTCGTCGGTGCCGATCTTGAGCACCGCCTTCTGGTTGTTGACGGCGGCCACGCGCGGGCTGGACAGCACGTGCACCGTCCCCTGCTGCTCGAGCAGCGAAATCAGGGCCGCGAAGTTATTCGTCTGGAAGGCGAAGCCGAACAGGGAGCCGGCCGCATTCGCCGCGTTCGAGAGCGAGAAGCCGGTGCTGGCCGAGAGGCCGCTGCCGTTGCTGATCGCGGGCGGCTGGCCGCCGTTGAAAGGCAGCGGCTGCAGCGATGCGCCCGGTGCGATCATGCCGGTGGCGACGCGGTTGTTGCGCGAGCTGCCGATCGACGAGAAGCTGGCCCAGTTGATCCCGCTCTGGAACTGTTCGTTCAGCTCCACTTCCAGGATCTTCGCTTCCAGGATCACCTGGCGATCCACCGACAGCTGGGTCGCCTTCAGGTACATGTCGACGCTGCGCAGTTCGTCCGGCATGGCGCGGATCACCAGCACGCCCGACTGCGGGCTGACGACGACGCTGCGCCCGCCCTCTTTCGACCCCACGATGGCTTCGATCGCCGCCTTCAAGTCGCCCCAGAAGTCGCTCTCGGACAGCATGTTGACGTCGGTGCTGGCGACCTGGCTGCCATTCTGGCCGTTCTGGCTGCCGTTATTCGGCTGGTTCGGGACGTTCGGCTGGTTGCCCGGCAGGCCCTGGTTGCCGGTGCCGTTGTTATTGTTGGCGACGTTCGAGACCGAGGTCGAGGTCACGCGCAGGTTCGAGGAGCCGCGCCGGTTGCCGACCAGGTAGTTCACGTGGAACATGCGGGTCTGCATGGTCAGCGGACGGATCGTGATGCGGGTGCCGTCGATCTTGTAATCGTAGCCGTACATCTCGCGCACGGCTTCCAGGGTCTCCTGCAGGGTCACGTCCTTCAGGTTGGCGCTGATGTTGCCGCTCACCTCGGGATGCACCAGCATGTTGTAACGGGTGCCGGCCACGATCGAGCGGAAGAACTGCTGCGCCGGGACATTGTTGAAGGCGACGTTGAAGCGCTCTTCCAGCGCCGGACGCGCCTTCGGCAATTCCTTGGCCAGCGCGGCGGCCGGCGGCAGCAAGGCGTTGGCGACGGCGTCGTCGGTCGGCGCGGGACCGCGGTTGGCGGCGCTGGCGCTGGCCACTTCGCGCTTGATGGTGTCGTAGGTCTGGTGCGGCGGCGTGCTCTGGCAGCCGGCCAGGAAGGCCAACGCGGCCAGCGCCGTGAGGGTAAAAGCGTGTGGCATGGATGTCCTGTCGGTCATTCCCGGTCCTTCATGTTGTCTCGTACCCGCTCGATGGCGCCGCCATGGGAGGCCGGAGCCGCGTTCAGTGTCAGGACCTGGCGCGTGCGTCCGCGTACCAGTTCCACCTCGTTCTGTTCGATGCGCGCCACGCGCGCGCCCTTGTAGGTGTCGCCCAGGCGCAGGGTCTCGCCGTCGATCACCGCGACGTGGCGCCCGCCGGGCTGGCGCGAAATCAGCACCGACTGCAGCTGCGGTGCACGGTTCGCCGGCGCGGCAGCCGCCTGCGCCGCCCCGCCCTGCGCCGCCACCAGGGCGGCCGGCGGACGGGTCGGGTCCTGCAGGGCCTGGGCCGAGGCCAGGTTCGCGCTTGCCAGCAGCAGGCAGAGAACAATGCGCTTCACAGCTTCATCCATTTCGCGTCCAGGCTCAGGGTGTACAGGGTCAGCGTCAGGCGCGAGGCCGGCCAGGTCTCCGCTTCGAGGCGGGCGCCGCCCCAGAACAGCTGGGTCGGCATCGATTCGAGCGCGGCCATGTAGCCGATCATGTCGAGGTAGTTGCCGCGCACCGTCACTTCCACGCCATGCCGGTACAGCAGCGCGGCCGGCTTCGCCGCATCCGTCGCGGCTGGCGCGGCCACCGGCTTGGCCTTACCCGTCACCGGCTCCACCGGCAGCGTGCGCAGCGACACCAGCTGCAGGCGTCCATTCGCGCGCAGGATGTTTTCCACCAGCGGCGCCATGCGCTCGGGCGCAACCAGGCCGTTCTGCATCGCGCGCAGGCTGAGGGCCAGCGAATCGGTCTGGGCGCGCACCGCGGCGATCTTCTCGCGCGTCGGCGCGTCCGGGTCGGCCTGGAATGCCTGCACCTTGTCGCGGATCTCGTTGTCGATGCCCTCCAGGTTGTTCTGCTGCTGGACGATCTGGGTGCGCAGCAGGTCCTGCTTCGCATACATCGGCCCCAGGCTCATGAAATGCGTGAGGAACAGGAAAGCCGCGGCCACCGCCGCGAACAGCAGTACCCGCTCGCGCAGGGTCAGGGCGTCGATGCGGGCGGCCAGGCGCAGGAGGCTTTCCTTCACGGCTTGACTCCTTCCGGCGCGGACAGCAGGCTGAATTCGACATAGGGCGCCGCCTGCGCGACCGTCTTGCCGTTCTCGTCGACGCGGGCCGCGCCACCGCCCTGGTTGATCGACAGGCTGCCGAAGGCCTTGCCGCGCATGACAGGTTCGCTCGTCAGGCGGTTCAGGTAGCCGGGCACGCGCTGCGGATCGAGGGCGCGGCCGCGCACGCCGATGTCGACGCCGGCGCCGCTAATGCTCACGCCCGTCAGCCACAGGCCGTCGACGTGCTGGCGCGCCAGCGCGCGGAAGTATTCGGCATAGCCCTGGGTGTTGCCGAGTTCCCCGCGTGCGAGCACGCCGGAGACTTCGCGCAGCGCGGCCAGCTGGCCTTCGGCCTCGGCCAGTTCGGCCTCCACCGCGGGGTTCTTCTGGCGCGGCGCGAATTCCTTGGCGACGCTGTCCAGGCGCGCCTGCTTCTGGGTCAGCTGCGCGGCGCCGGCATCGGCTTGCCTTTGCAGGTCCCGCACGCGCATGTTGCCGTAGGCGCCGAGCGCGGCCACGCCGGCGAACAGCACCAGCAGCGCCGCGCCCATCGTGCGCGCGGAGAAGATCTTCTTTTGCTGCAGGAAGACCGGATTGAACAGGTTGATCTGCTGGCTCACAGCACCGTCTCCTCGTGGCGCAGGGCGGCGCCGAGCGGCACCAGGAAACGCTGCTGCTGGAGCGCATCGAGCAGTTCGGGCGCGCGTTCGAAGTCGAACACGCTCGCCAGGTCGAGCGTATCGACCGGCGTGTAGAGGTTGCTCGACAGGTATTCGTCGAGGCCCTTCACGGGCGACGGCGCCAGCACCAGCTTGGCCACGCTGATGAAGGAATACTGGCGCTCGAAATTGTCGAGCGAGCGCTGGAGTTCGAGGGTGACGCGATCGAATGCCGCGTTGCGGCGATCGATGTCCTCGTCGAGCAGCTGCTCGAGATGGATGTCGATGCGGCGCGTCAGGTACAGTTCGGCGCGGTAGGAGACGGTCAGCAGGCCGCCCTCTTCGCCGAAGGAGAGCATCGCCACGCCGCGGCCCGGCGGCTCGACCAGGGCCGAGATGTTCCGCTGTGCCATCTCGGGGATGTCGATCACGGCCAGGTCGACCTTCGCCGCCGTGAACAGCTTTTGCCGCGCCTCGATCACGCTGTTGCGCGCGGCGATCGCGAACATCGAATGCTGGGCGCGCACGGCGGCATTCGGGTCGACCGGCAGGTCGAGCACGTCGATCGTGGCGTCGTCGATATGGAAGTCGAGGAGGTCCTTCAGGCGCCAGCGCACCGCGGTTTTCAATTCGTCCGGCGCGACGTTGGGCGCGTCGACCGAGAGGATCTGGTATTCGCCGCCGCCCAGGACGGTGATCGAGCGATAGGCATGGGCATGCAGTTCGCGGCCGGCCTTTTCCAGCAGCTCGGCGTGGTTCTTGCCCGGATAGAAGACCGCCTGGCGCACCTGCGGCTTGATATCGGGCGCGGTCTGCATGCTGACGGCGGCCAGCCCATCGCGCTGCAGCGCAATGGCGAGCCATCCTTCTCTTTTCTTTGCTTTTCTAAAAAAACGCATGCGGACCGTTGGCGATGTGGAGCGGTCTCTATGTCATGACCGTAGAGACTTGATTATATTCAAGTTCGCCGGTTTTACCGAATAAAATCGCTCGACGGCAACATGGGAGGGGCGTGCCTGCGACAACGGCTGGACGCAGACTAGAAATACATCTCGCGCACGTAGATCACGGGGCTGCGGTAGCTGCCGAAACTGACCCGGCCGATCGTGCTCGGCAGCCAGGTCCAGCCGTCGAATTGCAGGGTGAAGGATCCGGTGCGCGCCACGCCCCCGGCGAGCTTGCCGGGGGCGCGCAGCCAGAGGGTGCCGGCGCCGTTTACCAGGTTCACTTTGCGCGTCTCACCCTTCACGGCCATGGCGGCGACGATGTTCGTATCGCACTTACCGTCCTTGGCGAAGTTGGCCGAACAGACGAGGAACTTCACCTTGTCGCCACTGGCCGCCAGTGCTTCCGTGTAGCCGCGGTTGAACAGCCAGCCGCCGTACTTGCTGCCGGCCCAGAACTCGGCGCGCAGGCCGAGGGCCGTCGGCAGGATGTCGGTACCGAGCACGTTCGGCACCGCCAGGCGGCCGCTGAGGACCAGCAGTCCGTTCTCGTCCGAGTTCTCCCCTTTGCCGCGGTCGGACGTGATGGCGACCTTGCCGGCCGCCGCGTTGTCGGACGCCAGCGCGCGCACGAACACCCCGGTCGGTTCGCTGATCGCGGTCGAGCGATGACTCGTGTTGCTGTAGGCGGCAGGCAGGGTGTAGGTGGCGCTGCCCATGATCCGGATCGTGGGCGGATCGCCTTCTTTTTCGGCCGGAATGCTGGTCGAGGCGTCGATCGTCGTGCTGGTGGCGGGAGCCGTCGGCGTGAAGTCGGGCGCCAGCAGGCCCCCGCCCGCGCTGCCCACGGCACGCAGCGTGATCGGGCGGAACCAGCCGGGGTAGTTCTTCGCCGTCTGCTTGACGGTGGTGAAGTTCTTCACCGGCTGGTTCATGGCATTGTAGGCTTGCACCGTGACGTCGAAGGGCTGGCCCGAATACACGGCGCCGTTGTTCACGCCCTTCTCGGTCGCGCGCGGGCATGGGAAGACGCCCGCATCCAGGTTGGCCGGGCAATTGAAGCGGCCGACCGCCTCGGTCCTGAAGTAAGCGGGATAGAAACGGCCAACAACGACCGTGCTGCCGGGGACGTTCACGCCCAGATAGTTGTTGGCCTTACCCGATCCATCCGGCGTCGGATCGCCCAGCCCGATGCTGAAGTTGATGGCCCCGACTTCGCTCCAGGCCGCGTAGCTGGTGCGGATGCCGCCGGCCCAGCTCGGGGTGCCGCTCTCGATCAGCTTGCCCTCGTCTTCGTACTGGACGTCGGTGATGGCCGACTTGCCCAGCACCAGCAGCGGCGCCGGGGTTTCGTTGCCGAAGTTCGGCGCCCAGCCGCCGTCGGCCAGCAGTGCGCCCACTTCCAGCGTCAGGGTCGAGCCGGCGGGCGCAAAGGCCTGGTCGCTGACCTTGATCGTGCCCTGATTCGGATCCTTGTGCGTCTCGTCCCTGGGGTAGACGATGTTCCTGAAGGCGATCTGCGTGGGTGCGCTAATAAAGGCCGCGGTGGCGCGTTCTTCATCGTTGGCCTTCAGGTGCAGCTCGACCTGGCCAATATCGCCATAAACAAAGGTCTGCGGGACCGAGACGGCGTTCTGCGGGAACACGATATCGACCGCTTTCGACCACGGGTCGTCGGCGGAACACACCGGTATCGCCTTGCCCTCCAGGGTGGCGCCGACCTTGCCGGCCGTCGGATTGCGGCACTTCAGCATGAAGGTCATCGCAACCGTCGTGCTTTCCTTCGCATTCGGCGTGCCGGTCTTGCCGTCGATGACGGCGGTCAGGTAGATCTTCGGGTTCTTGTCGCTCCCGCCCAGGATGTTGGCGTCGTACTGGGTACACCCCGTGGTGGCGCCGATGACGAGCCCGGCCGCGCATGCCTGGTTCGTGAATTCATACGTGATCTTTGGACCCGTGGTGGGCGGAGGCGGTGGCGGCGGTGGCGGCGCCGCCACGGCGGTGGCGGTGTCGCTCGCGCTGTTGTTGGCGAGGTTGTCGTCGTCCGTGCCCTTGACCGTCACGGTATTGGTCTTGTCGCCGCCGCTCGTGACGGCGGCCTTCACCACCAGGGCCGGCGCGCTGCTGCCCGGCGCCAGCGCGCCGCGGTAGACGCAGCTGCCGGCGGTGGTGGTGCCGCCGCAGGTCCAGCCGGTGCCGCCGCCGGACACATAGCTCATCCCGTCGGGCAGCGTGTTGCTGACCGTGATCGGGCCGGCCTCGGTATAGGGCCCGTTATTGGTGACGGTCACCGTGTACTGGGCGTCGCTGCCGACTTTCAAAACGGTATTGCGCACCAGCGCGATCGACAGGTCCGATACCGGCATGGTCGGCACCACCAGCACCTCGGCGTTCAGGATCACCATGTCCTGGCCGGTGCGGTAGCGTGTCGTGACGGTTGCATCGTAGCCGGCCCAGACGGTGACCGAGGTGTCGTAGGCGTCGAAGTCGATGCCGTAGGAGGCGCTGTCGTTGTTGATGTTGCTGCGCGAGTTGAACTGGTTGCCCTCGGGGTTGAGGGAGTCGGTCATTTCCGTGCCCTCGAACAACAGGCGCTCGCCGTCCTGCGCGAGCGTCGAGTCGCCTTCCCAGGTGATGTGGCCGATGCGCGCTTTCTCCTTGACCGGATAGGAGGTGCGGTTCCAGCGGAAGTTGCTGGCGTTGACGATGACTTCGGCGTTCTGCACGTAGCGGAAGCCTTCGTACAGGTTCAGCACGCGCTCGGGCTGGGTCGGATGCGAGTACACGACCAGCAGCGAGAAGCCGCCCAGCACGCCCTGCGATGCGCACCAGGGGCTGCCGTTGGAGACGGTCAGTCCCGAGAAGTTATAGGTGCCGCTGCCCTTGGCCTTGACGATGGCGGTGACGTCGGCCGCGCCGCCGAAGTAATTGAAGCCGCCGCCCACCGTGCTCGAGCTGTACTTGCGGCCGGCGCTGACGTCCTGGTTCTCGAACCTGACCGTGCTGTCCATCGTGCCCGAGCCGGCCCAGTACAGCTGGGCCGACAGCACGGTCGCTCCCAGCGGAATGCCGAGGTAGGCGGTGCGGTTGGTGCTGGGCAGCGTGACGGTGCAGGCGGCCGTATTGTTGTTGCCGTTGTTGGTGCTGTTGGCCTTGGTGCGCAGCGTGACCTGGGTGCCGGTGAAATTGACGCGGCCATCGAAGGCCTTCCACAGGGCGATCGGCGTATCGGCGCGCGCCGCCGTCCCGAACAGCAGGACCAGCAGCGCCAGCACGTGCGCGACGAGCGCGACCGGGCGCCTCATATCTGCACCTCGATCACCCGCCGCACGTAGTCGGGATTGTTCCAGCTGTCGGGACAGGCGCCGTCCTTGGCCGGCGTGCAGGCGGTGGCATGGATGATCCAGCGCTCGAGGCCGGCCTCCCCCGCTGCCACGGCCGGACCGTCGCGCTTCTCGCAGCGGACCCTGACGGTGAACTTGTCGAGCACGTCGCCGCCGAGCGCGACGGTATACGTCTCCTTGTCCTTGCAGGCCTCATCCCCCTTCAGGCGATGATAGAGGCCCCATTCGATCCCGGCGCGCGCGGCCTGCTGGGCGCGTACGCCCTGCTCGTCCAGTGCGATGCCTTGCTGCTGGCTGTTGAAGACGGAGATCAGCGCGACGCCGAGGCCGGCCAGCACGACCAGCAGGAAGATCGCGGTGACGATGCCGACGCCGCGCGTGCGGCGGCGCCGGCCGGGGATATGTGAAAACCGGTTCATGGCGTGTTGTCCACGTGGACCTGGTGCAGCAGGCGCACCGGGCCGAAGCTAGCGTCGCCGGCGCTGCGGGTGTGCAGGCTGAGCGACAGCAGCACCAGCGCGCTGCGGCGCAGTTCGACGTCCGACTGTGCGTAACTGAAAATGCCTTCGCAGGCGGCGACCCGGCGCGCCAGCAGCGCGGCGGAGGGCTTGTCCATCTCCACGGCCATGGTGGCGCGGATCGGGTAGCCGGCGTAGCGCGTCAGCACCAGCGCGCCGTCCTTCGATTCGCAGCGGAAGGTGACGGGCGTGCTCACCACCTGGAAACGGCGCCCCGGCGACGGCATCGGATCGTCGCGCGCGAACGGGTTGTCGTCGAGCTTGATCGTCGTCCCGTTTTCGCCGACGTCCTCGCTGACGCGGGCAATGTTGCGGTCGGCGGCGGCGAGGCCGTAGGCGTTGGCCGGCGCCATGTCGGCACTGGCCCCGAGGTTGTAGACGACGACGTAGTCGCCTTTCGCGACGGCGCTGCGCAGGCCGCCGACCACATCGAATTCCTTGTTGGCGGCATCGACGAAGTCGAGCGGCTTGCCGCCGGTGGCGCCGTCTTCCACGGCGAGATAACGCCCGCCGGTCCGGGTGAGCAGGAATTCGATCGCGCTGCCGTCATCGTTGACGCGCACGCTGTTGGGCAGCGCGAGGCGGATCTCGCGCGCCATGCGGCGCAGCGCCAGATCGGCTTCCTCGCCCGCTTCGGCGCGGGCCACGGTGTCGCCATAACCCTGGATCGGGGCCTTGATGAAGACGGCGACGATGGCGCCGATGATGCCGATGATAACGATCACGACGATCGCCTCGACCAGGGTGAAGCCGCGCACCGCTCGCAGATTCATGCGCCGATTCATTGGACGCCCGCCTGCGGCGCATAGCGCGCGCGGTAGCCGTCCAGGACCACGGATTCGGTGCTGTCGTACTTGACCACGATGCGGATGCGCAGGGCTTCGCTGTCGGCGTCCGTGCCGCTGGCCGCGATGTCGCCCAGGGCGTCGGGCACGATGCTGACGCTGGCGCTGTAGCCGGCCAGGTTCAGGGGGCGCCCGAGGGCATCGGTCAGCGCACCGCTATCGTTGTCGAAGGCCGCGGTGGCGGTCGCGGCGGCGCCTGCGTAATCGTTGACGTTGTCGTAGGGGCGCAGGTAGGGTTTGCCGCCCTCGTTGCCCCAGCCCTCCGCGAGTTCGCAGTCGGCGCTCTTCTGCGCTTCGGCGGCATTCCCCGAGCGCGGGTCGCAGTAGGTGAAGCCGGCCTGGCGCACTTCTTCCAGCAGGGCTTCGGCGATCAGGAGCGCCTGCTTGCGGCGTAGCGGATCGGCGCTGTTGGCGGTGGTCATGCGCATCACCTGCAGGATGCCGGCCAGCGCGATCGAGACGATCACGATGAACATGATGAGTTCGACGAGGGTGACGCCGCGCTGGCGCACGAGGGTGGTACCGCGCTCGCGCTCAATCGACATAGCCGCTCTCCGCGTCGACGCCGACGGACTGGGTGATGCCGTCGCCGCTGACCTGCAGCCGGCCGCTGAAGTTGCCGAGCATCGTGGCGCGGCCGAGGCCGTCGAATCGAACGCCGCCGGCGGGCGGCGCCGGCACATCGGGGAGCCGCATGCTCACGCCGCTCGGCGCGGCCTCGCACAGCCAGCTGTCCGAACCGCAGGCGGCGCGCGTGGGACCGGAACCGCTGTTGCTGCCGCCCGGCGCCGGGACGCGCATGCCCTCGCCCTCGCAGGCGGGATTTTCGTCGAGGCAGACGGAGACGCGCTCCTGCGTCAGATGAACGTACACGGAGGAATTCTGGGCGATCGCCCGTTTTTGCGCGTAGCGCAGCGTCGCCCTGACGCGTTCGGTCCAGGCGACGGTATCGAAGGTGGAGCGTTCGAAGAAACGATCGGCGGCAATGCCGCCGATGATACCGATGAGGATGATGACAACGACCAGCTCCACCATGGTGAAGCCATGGTGGAAGCGCTTGCCGCGGCTGGGTGCAGAACGCAAGAGTCGAGGATGCAGGCCAGCCACGGGCGACGGGAGCTTACTCGCAGTCTTTGACGGCGGTCGGGTTGGTCGGGCTGCCGACGGTGATGGTCGGCGGAGTGTTGGCGGCGGTCGACGAGGTGTACAGCACGAAGCACTTGGCCGCGGTTGCGGTGTTGATGATGCTGTTCGGGACGACGGCGAACTGGCCGGCAACGACGGTCGGGCGGGTGCCGCTGCCGCCGGTGGTGTACACGGTGTAGTCGGCGGTCGACAGGCCGGCGGCGGCGGCCAGCGCGTTTGCCTGGGCAGCGCTCGCGGTCGATGGGTAGCCCGAGGTGGTGTTCATGGTGACGTTTGTGCCTTCGACGGCGATGGTGGCGCTCGGCGCGACCAGGTACTTACCGTGGGTCATGGCCGAGGTCGCGCTCAGCGAGCCCTTGGCGGCGTTCAGGCTGGCCAGGCGCGCTTCACCGCTCAGGCTGGCGAACTTCGGCAGCGCGGTCGCGGCCAGGATGCCGAGGATGACGATCACGACGATCAGTTCGATCAGGGTAAAACCGCCTTGCGCTGCTTTGATGCTCTTGTTCATTACTTTTTCTCCGAGAAATGTACGCGCGGAAGGGACCCCGCATTGGTGTTGTAAGCGATGGCCTGCTCGTCACGTTCTTCGAGCACCAGGCCTGCGATGCCCTTTCCTGCATGAACCGGAGCGGACACACGAATGAATTCTACCTTGAAGACCAGAATTTTTTGTATCCCAGAAGAAAAAGATTTCTCCGAAGATGGGAGGTAAACCAGCGTGCGTGCACTGCGGTCGAAATACCAATGACCCTTCGGGAGTGCCTCATTTTTCGGCGAATAGTACTCGCCGAGGTAGTTTTTCGGCCGTTCTTGCAACCATGTCATTGGATTCTGTTGAGCAAGTGCCAACAAACCCGCTTCGCCTGTTGTCGAAATGATCCTGGCCGACTGCACGGCCAAGGCCGTACGCAGCGAACCGATGAGTTGTTTTGCCGCGACGTGCTCGGTTTCGCCCTGATAGCTGATGATGCATTTAAGCAACACTCCAGCCAGCAAGACAGCCAGGGTGGTGCTCACGGCCAGCTCCAGCCGCGTCGCCCCACCCTGCCTGCGTCTCGTCTTCATCAGCGATGCAGGGCGGCCTTGCCCAGGTCCCAGATCGGCAGGAAGATACCGAGGGCCATCACCAGCACCATCACGCCGAGGAAGGTGATCAGGATCGGCTCGATTTGGCTCGACAGGGTTTTCAGTTCGTAGTCGACTTCGCGCTCGTACATCAGCGCGATCTCGTCCATCAGGTCGTCGAGCGAGCCGGTCTCCTCGCCCACGGCGATCATCTGCAGCACGATCGGAGTGAAGACGTTGGCCGCGGTCGAGGTGCGCAGGATGCTCTCGCCGCGCTCGACGCCGTCGCGCATCTGCTCGATGCGCGCCGCCAGGTAGGCGTTATCCGCCGTCTGCGCCACCACGGTCAGCGCCTGCACCACCGGCACCCCGCTCCTGATCGACAGCGCGAAGCTGCGCGCGAAGCGGGCCATGGTCGCCTTGTGGATGATCTTGCCGGCGATCGGGAAGCGCAGCTTGCGCCGGTCCCAGGTGTAGCGCCCGCCGGGCGAGCCGACCCAGGAGCGGAAGGCGACAAAGGCGCCCACCGTGACGCCCGCCAGCAGCGGCCAGTAGTCGAGCGTGAAGCGCGAGGTCGCCATCAGGATGCGCGTCATCAGCGGCAGGGTCGCATGGAAGCTCTCGAACACCTTCGCGAACTGCGGGATCACGAACATGTTCACGATCACCATGGCGATCACCATCGCGATCATCACGAAGCTCGGATAGCGCAGCGCCGTCTTCACGCGCTCGCGCATGTCGCGGTCGAATTCGAGATGGTCGAACAGGCGCAGGAAGACTTCTTCGAGGCGGCCCGTCATCTCGCCCACGCGCACCATCGACAGGTAGAAGCTGCTGAAGCACTCCGGGTGGCGGCGCATGGCGGCGGACAGTTCGCGGCCGGAGTCGAGCGACTCGCGCAAGTCCTTGATCACGCGCGCAAAGGCCGGACTGGTGCTCGAGTCCTGCAGGCCGCCCAGGCCGCGCATGATCGGCACGCCGGATTTGAGCAGCGTGTGCATCTGGCGCGAGAACAGCTGCACGTCCATCGACGTGACCTTTTTCTCTCTCAGGCGGCGCCAGGTCTCGCCGAGACCGCCGCTGCTGCCGGCGGTACGGCGGGTCGGCAGTATCTCGACCGGCGTCACGCCGGTGCCGAACAGCTGGTCGGCGACCGCCCCGCTGTCCGCCGCTTCCAGCACGCCCTGCATCAGTTCGCCGCGCGCATTGCGGCCTTTATAGGCGAAGAATGGCATCGTTTAGTCTTCCGTCTGCTCAGTCTTCAGTCTGATTACTGATACGCATGGCTTCGCCGATCGTCGTACGGCCTTGCACGGCCAGCGCCACGCCATGACGGCGCAGCGTGTGGCCGCCCATCTGCTCGTGCGCGACCTTCAGAAAGTGGCTCGGGTCGGGGTGATTGGCGGCGTCGGTCACCTCGCGCGTCATTTCGAGCAGTTCGTAGACGCCCGTGCGTCCGCGATAACCGGTGCCATTGCAATGCGAGCAGCCTTTCCCGTGGAAGAACTTCCCCTGTTCGACGAAGCTGCCGAGTTCCGCGCGCAGCCAGGTGACTTCCGGCGGGGTCGGCGCATACGGCGTCGAGCAGCTTTCGCAGATCACGCGCACCAGGCGCTGGGCCAGCACGGCCTGCAGCGAACCGCCCACCATGTAGCGCGGCACGCCCATGTCCATCAGGCGCAGCGGCGTACTGGCGGCATCGTTGGTGTGCAGGGTCGAGAGCACCAGGTGGCCGGTCATCGCGGCGCGCAGGCCGATCTGCGCCGTTTCCTGGTCGCGCATCTCGCCCACCAGCACGATGTCCGGGTCCTGGCGCAGGGCCGAACGCAGCACGCGGGCAAAGGACAGCTCGATCTTGTCGTTGACCTGCACCTGGTTGATGCCCTGCAGCCGGTATTCGACCGGGTCCTCGACGGTGATCAGCTTCTTCTCGACCGAGTTCAGTTCGGCCAGCGCGCTGTACAGCGTCGTGGTCTTGCCGCTGCCGGTGGGGCCGGTCACCAGCACCAGGCCGTTGGGGCGCTGGACGATGGCGCGGAAGCGCTCCAGCATCTTGCGGGGCATGCCGATCGATTCCAGGCGCAGCGTGTTGCCGGCCTGGTTCAGGAGTCGCATCACGACCGATTCGCCGTACTGGGTCGGCATGGTCGAGATACGCACGTCGATGCGCTGGTTCTTGACCTTCATGGCGAAGCGGCCGTCCTGCGGCAGGCGCTTCTCCGAGATGTCGAGGTCGGCCATCAGTTTCAGGCGCAGGGCCAGCGGCGTGGCGATCTTGATGTCGGCCTCGGTCTGCAGGTGCAGCACGCCGTCGATGCGGAAGCGGATCTGCAATCTGCCTTCCTGCGGCTCGATGTGGATGTCCGACGCCCGCACCTGGGCCGCGTCGTCGAACACCGACTGCAGCAGTTTCACCACCGGCGCCTCTTCCAGGCCCGGGTTGGCGGTCATGGCGCCGAAGTCGACAAAGGCGTCGCCGACGTCCGCTTCCACCTCTTTCGCAAAATCGGTGATCTCGCCGGTGCGGCGGTAGATGCGGTCGATCGTGTGCAGGACCTCGGTCTCGTTGACCACGGCCAGCTCGACGTTCTTGCGCAGCAGGCGCGCGATCTCGTCGTAGGCGAACAGGTCGGTCGGATCGGAGACGCCGACCAGCAGGCCGCCTTGCCTCTCTTCCAGCACCAGCGCGCGGAAGCGGCGCGCGGCCGTTTCCGGCAGCAGGCGCACCAGGGCGTCGCTGATGTTGTAGAACTTGAGGTTGATGTAGGGGATGTTCAGCTGGCGCGCGAGGGCACCGGAGATCTGCTCTTCGGTGACGAATCCATTCTCGACGAACACGCGCCCGAGCTTGCGCCCGGTGCGTTTCTGGTCTGCGAGCGCCTGGTTCAGCTGTTCCTCGGACAGCAGCTTTTGCTGCACCAGGATTTCACCGAGCCTGACTTTTTCTGGCCTTGCCATACCACCCCTTCGATTGCCTGCAAAATGGGGAATCATTTTAAGGCAGAACGGGGCAATATTTACCGTTGGAATTTGTTTTGTGGTGGAAAGGCAGCGCTCGGCGGTAATGGGCTGTAAGATAAATAAGCTTTGCACCCGTAAGGTGGGCGGGTTCCCCGCCCACGCAGTGATTGTTATCGGCTCCGATATCGCGCCGGATGATCTTGCCGACAACTCTCACCGCGTGGGCGGCAGAGCCGCCCACCTTACGTCCCTCGGATCAACGTTAGAGGAGCACTATGCAAGAACAAGCCTCAACACGCCGGCGCGTTTATCTGATGCGCCATGGCAGTGTCACCTACTTCGACGCCGCCGGCCGCCCCGTCCTACCGGAAGAAGTCCCCCTCAACGAACTGGGCCGCTCCCAGGCCGATGCCGCCGGCAGCGCCTTTGCCGCCGCCGGCGTCCGCTTCGACCGCGTGATCGTTTCCGGTCTGCCGCGCACCGTCGAGACCGCAGCGCGGGTGTTGGCCGTCACCGGACAGCAGATCGAGCCCGAAGTCTGGCCCGAACTCCACGAAATCCGCGGCGGCCGCCTGTCCACGATCCCGAAGGAGGAACTGAAACGCGCCTTCACCGGCGCCTTCGAAGGCCTGGTCGATCCCGAACAGCGCTTCCTCGGCGGCGAATCGGTCGGCGAGATGATGGACCGCGTCCATCCCGCCCTCGAGCGCCTGCGCGCCGACGAGAGCTGGGACACGGTCCTGCTGGTCCTGCACGGCGGCGTCAACTGCGCCATCCTGTCGCTGGCGCTGACCGGCCAGCGATTGTTCCTCGGCGGCCTGGCCCAGGAAGCCGGCTGCATCAATGCGCTCGACGTCGGCGCCCATGAGCGCGACTGGGTAGTGCGCTTCGTGAACCACGTGCCGCCCGCGCCCCTGCAACCGGATTCGCGCACGACCACCATGGAACAACTGTTTGCGCAGTACCGCCGAACGGCCGAAAAAAGTTAGCAAAATAAATAGTACGATCGTTCACTTCATCGGCTACAATCGATTGGAAATGAGGTTCCAAACCAACACAGGAGGAGACGCCAGTGTATGAAGAAATGATGGGGACCAAGCCGGTCTCCGAGCGCCAGAAGTTCGATGTCGAGGCGCTGGCCGGGTGGCTGCGGGCCAACGTGCCGGACTTCCCGGCCGGCTCGGTGGAAGTCGAGCAGTTCAAGGGCGGCCAATCGAACCCGACTTTTAAACTCCGTGCGGGGGACAGACAATATGTCCTGCGCACCAAGCCCGGCCCGGCTGCCAAGCTGCTGCCGTCGGCCCACGCCATCGACCGCGAATTCCGGGTCATGAACGCCCTGCACGGCGCCGGCTTCCCGGTGCCGCGCCAGATCGCCCTCTGCACCGACGAATCCGTCATGGGCCGCGCCTTCTTCCTGATGGACTTCGTCGAAGGCCGCGTGCTGTGGGAGCAGTCGCTCCCTGGTATGAGCAAGGAGGAACGCGGCGCCATCTACGACGAGCTGAACCGCGTTATCTCGCAATTGCACACGGTGGACTACGCCGCCATCGGCCTGGCCGACTACGGCAAGCCCGGCAATTATTTTGCGCGCCAGATCGAGCGCTGGACCAAGCAGTACCAGGCCTCCGTGACGGAACCGATCGAGGCGATGGACCGCCTGATCGAGTGGCTGCCAAAGAACATCCCGCCGGGCGAAGACACTTCCATCGTCCACGGCGACTTCCGGTTAGACAACATCATCTTCCACCCGACCGAGCCGCGCATCCTCGCCGTGCTCGACTGGGAACTGTCGACCCTGGGCCACCCGCTCGCCGACTTCAGTTACCACTGCATGAGCTGGTACATCCCGCCCGGCAAGTTCCGCGGCATCGGCGGCCTGGATCTCGCCAGCCTCGGCATCCCGGACCTGGAAAGCTATGTCGCCCGCTATTGCGAGCGCACCGGCAAGACGGTGCGCATGGAAGATTTCAACTTTTATCTTGCCTATAACATGTTCCGCCTGGCCGGCATCATGCAGGGCATCATGAAACGCTATGTCGACGGCACCGCCTCGAGCGCGCAGGCGCTGGAAAACGGCAAGGCCGCCCGCCCGATGGCCGAGATGGCCTGGCAATTCGCAAACCGCTGAGAATAAAGAGAGAGACCATGGACTTCGACTATTCCGACCGCTGCAAGGAACTGCGTACCCGCCTGCTCGCCTTCATGGACGAGCACATCTATCCGAACGAAAAAGCCTATAAACAGGAAGTCGACGCCAACGGCGCCAAGGGCAACCGCTGGGTGCCGACCGAAATCATCGAGCGCCTCAAACCCCTCGCCCGCGAACAGGGCCTGTGGAACCTGTTCCTGCCGAAATCGAAGCGCGCTCCCGAGGGCCTGTCGAACCTGGACTACGCCCCACTGTGCGAAATCATGGGCCGCGTCGGCTGGGCGCCGGAAGTGTTCAACTGCTCGGCGCCGGACACCGGCAACATGGAAACTCTGGAGCGCTATGCCAGCGAAGAACACAAGACGCGCTGGCTGGAACCGCTGCTGCGTGGCGAGATCCGCTCGGCCTTCGCCATGACCGAACCCGATGTCGCCTCCTCGGATGCGACCAACATCGCGACCCGGATCGAACGCGACGGCGACGAGTACGTCATCAACGGCCACAAATGGTGGATCTCGGGCGCCGGCGATCCGCGCTGCCAGATCTTCATCGTCATGGGCAAGAACGATCCGAACGCGGCGCGCCACCAACAGCAGTCGATGATCCTGGTGCCGGCCGATACCCCGGGCATCACGATCAAGCGCCCGCTGCCCGTGTTCGGCTACGACGACGCGCCGCATGGCCACTGCGAGATCCTGTTCGAGAACGTGCGCGTCCCTGCCGCCAACATGCTGCTCGGCGAAGGCCGCGGCTTCGAGATCGCCCAGGGCCGCCTGGGACCGGGCCGAATCCATCACTGCATGCGCGCCATCGGCGTGGCCGAGCGCGCGCTGGAACTGATGTGCAAGCGTCTCGATTCGCGCGTCGCCTTCGGCAGGAAGATATCCGAACAGGGCGTGTGGCGCGAGCGCATCGCCGAAGCCCGCATCCGCATCGACACCGCGCGCCTGCTCACCTTGAAAGCCGCGTGGATGATGGACACGGTCGGCAACAAGGTGGCGGCCGCCGAGATCGCGATGATCAAGGTGCTGGCGCCGAACGTGGCCCAGCAGGTGCTCGACTGGGCGATCCAGGCCCACGGCGCCGGCGGCGTCTCGGACGACTTCCCGCTCGCCTCGCAGTGGGCCGGCAACCGCACCCTGCGCCTGGCCGACGGCCCGGACGAAGTGCACCGCAACGCCATCGCCAAGGTCGAACTGGCGAAATACCTTGCCAAGCCGGCATGATTTGTTGCTGATGGTCTACAATTAAGGAGGGCGGCGGCGCATCGCGCTACCGCCCTCCTTCTCTCTTGGCTACCATGCTCGCTGGCGGCGCGCCCCGCGCCGCACTCGACCTGGATCCGTTTTGCCATTGTTTCGCCGCACCAGCCTGCCTTCGATCCGTTCGAAGCTGTTCACCCTCGTCCTCGCCAGCGTCCTGCCGATCCTGTTCGCCTACATCGCCTTCGTCCATGACGCGGGCCGGCGCGAGGAGCAGCACGTGGCGCGCGACGCCGCGACCGTCACCCGCGCGCTGGCGGCGGCGCTCGAACGCGACCTGGAAAGCGCAGAGACGGCCGCGCGCGTGGCTGCCGCCTGGCCCGCGCTGGGAAGCGAGGATCTCGCGCAATTCCACGCCGAGGCGCGCCGCCTGCTGCGCCCCGAATTTGCCGTCTCGAATTTCGCCCTGAGCGGCCCCGGCGCCCAGCCCCTGCTCGACACCCGCCACGCCTACGGCAGTCCGCTCCCCGAGATGCCGAACCGCGACTCGGTCGAGGCCGTCCTGCTGCGCGGCGACGCCCGTATCTCCAGCCTGTACCGGCCCGGACCCGGTCAGGCCTTCGTGTTCTCGGCCGACGTGCCGGTCTGGCGCGCGGGCAAGGTGGCCTATGTGCTGTCGAGCCAGGTGCGCCCGAAACGGATCGCCGACCTGCTGGGCGCCCAGCAGCTGCCGCCCGGCTGGGTGGCCGAAGTGGTCGACGCCCGCGGCCTGGTGGTGGCGCGCAATATCGAAGGCGGCATCCGCGTCGGCACCCCCATGAACGGCGTGCTCGCCTCGAACGCGGCCGCCAGCCCCGAGGGCCTGGTGCACCTGCCGGACGAGGGCGACGGCGTGGCGCGGCACGCCGCCTGGATCCGCTCGACCAAGCACGACTGGCTGGTCGCCGTCACCTATCCGGACAATGCCGCGCGCGAGCTGCTCGGCAAGAGCCTGCCGCTCACCGTCGCCGTGTCGAGCGCCCTGCTGGGCCTGGGCCTGCTGCTGGCCTGGACCATCGGCGGCGGCATCGCGCGCTCGGTGCAGGGCCTGGTCGAGCCGGCCGCCGCGCTCGGACGCGGCGAGCCGCTGCGGCTGCCGCCGCCGGCGATCGGCGAAACGGCGGAGGTGTCCGCGGCGCTGCAGGAAGTCGAGGGCGAACTGCTGCGCTACCGCTGCCAGCTCGAAGCGCGGGTGGCCGACCGCACCGCCGAACTGGCGCGCCTGAACGTGCGCCTGGAAACCGTGTATGCCACGGCGCCGGTCGGCCTGTGCTTCGTCGACGCCAACCTGCGCTTCGTGATGATCAACGAGTGCCTGGCTGCGATCAATGCCGTGCCGGCCCTGGCCCACCTCGGCCGCACCCTGCCCGAACTGCTGGGCGAGGTCGGCGTCGCCTTCGAGGCGCCCTACCGCCGCGTGCTGGAAACCAGGCGCGCGCTGCGCGACGTCGAAGTCGCGGGCGAAGTACCGGCCGAGCCGGGCGTGATCCGCCACTGGCTGTCGAGCTACTACCCGGTGTTCGGGCCGCAGCGCGAGCTGGTCGGCATCAACGCGGTCGTGATCGACATCACCGAACGCAAGCAGCTGGAACAGCGCAACCGCGACAACGAAGAGATGTTCCGGGTCCTGTTCGAAGGCTCGGGCGATGCCCAGGCCCTGCTTGCCTATAACGCCCATTTCGTCAGCGCCAACCAGGCGGCGGCGCGCATGTTCGGCTACAGCGTCGACGAGCTGACCATGCATTCGCCCGCCAGCCTCTCGCCCGAATTCCAGCCCAACGGACGCCGCTCGGACGAGTACGCGCCCGAACTGATGCGCCGCGCGCTGGATGAAGGCGGCGTCCAGTTCGAATGGGTGCACCAGCGCCGCAACGGCAGCAACTTCCACGCCGATATCCGCCTGACCAGCATCGACATCGGCGGGCGCGGCATGATGCAGGTGACGATCCGCGACATCAGCGAACGCGTGGCGGCCGACGCCGCGCTGCGCGCCAGCGGTGCCCAGCTGCGCCAGCGCGAGCGCTTCATCCGCACCGTCACCGACAACCTGCCGGCCCTGGTCAGCTATTGGGATGCCGACGAGCGGCTGCGCTTCGCCAACCGGCCGGCCCTGGCCTGGCTCGGCACCGACGACGAGGCGGCGGTCATCGGGCAGTCCACCCGCGACCTGGTCCGGCCCGACATCCTGGCCCAGTTGCAGCCCTATGTGGCGGGCGTGCTGGCGGGCCGGCCGCAGAACTTCGAGGAAGCGCTGCGCAACAAGCAGGACGAGCCGGTGCACGTCTGGGGCAGCTACCTGCCCGACATCGGCAAGGACGGCCGGGTGCGCGGCTTCTACGCGCTGCACGTGAACATCTCCGCACTCAAGCTGACCGAAGGGCGCCTGGTGGAAGCGCTGCGCGAAGCCGAGCAGGCCAGCCGCGCGAAGAGCGAATTCCTCGGCAACATGAGCCACGAGATCCGCACCCCGATGAACGCCATCATGGGCCTGGCGCGCCTGCTGGAAGAAGCCCCGCTGGGGCGGCGCGAGCGCGCCCACCTGGCCCACATCAAGCGCGCATCGAGCTCGCTGCTCGGCATCCTGAACGACCTGCTCGACTACGCCCAGACCGACGCCGGCCAGCTGGTGCTGGAACAGCGCCCCCTGGAACTCGACGCCACCCTGCAGGGCATCGCCGTCCTGACCGGGCCCGATGCGCGTGCCAAGGGCATCGAGACCGTCTTCGCGCTGGCGCCCGACGTGCCGCGCCTGCTGCGCGGCGACCCGACCCGCCTCGAACAGGTGCTGTTGAATCTGGTCGGGAATGCCGTCAAGTTCACGGACAGCGGCGAGATCGTGCTGTCGGTGGCGGTCGCGGCGCGCAGCCTGGGCCGGGTGCGCCTGCGCTTTGCCGTGCGCGACACCGGGATCGGCATCGCCTCTGCCGACCAGGCGCGCCTGTTCGAACCCTTCTCGCAGGGCGACAGTTCGACCGGCCGCACCCACGGCGGCGTCGGCCTTGGCCTGTCGATCGCACGTCGTCTGGTAGCCCTGATGGGCGGCAGCCTGGCCGTGGACAGCAGTCCCGGCCTCGGCTCGACCTTCCATTTCGAAGCCGACTTCGGCGACATGGACCCGCCGGCGCAGCCGGATTCCGCCGCGCCGCAGCGCGCGCTGGTGCTCGTGCCCTCGGCGCGCGGCGCGGCGGCGCTGGCCGACGCCCTGCGCAGCGCCGGCTGGGAACCCGACTGCGTCAGCGACGCCGCCGCGGCCCGCGCCGCGCTCGAACGCGGGGAGTATGCCCTCCTGTGCGCGGACGCCGGCGCCGCCGGGCTGGCCGCGCTGCCGGCCCTGCCCACAACCGTGCTGCTGGTGCCCGACGCGACGGTGGATGCGCCCGCCCTGCCCGCCGCCCCGCGCCTGGCCCTGCTCGGCAAGCCCTTTACGCGCACGGCTTTGGTGACGGCGATCCGCGAAGCGCAAGGCGCCGCGCCGCCGGAAGCGCCGCAGCCGGCGCCGCTGGAAGCCTGCCTGGCGGGCCTGCGCGTGCTGGTGGTCGAGGACAACGCCATCAACCAGGAAGTGGCGACCTATGTGCTGACCCACGCCGGCGCCCTGGTGACGGTGGCCGATGACGGCGCCGAGGCCCTGTCCCTGCTGGGTAGTGCGGACGCCGGATTCGATGCGGTCCTGATGGATTTGCAGATGCCGGTGATGAACGGCTACGAGGCCTGCGCGTCGATCCGGGCCATGGGCCTGCACGCGCTGCCGGTGATCGCGATCAGCGCCAACAGCAGCGATGAAGACCGCCGGCGCGCATTCGACGCCGGCATGGACGAGCACCTGGCCAAGCCGATCGACGTCGACGAACTGGTGGCGACGCTGGCGCGCGTGACCGGACGCGCCGCCGCCGCCGCCGCGCAGCCGGCGCCGGCCACGGCGGTTCCGCACCTGCCGGGCCTCGACCTGCAGGCGGCCCTGCCGCGCTTCGGCGGCAGCCTGGACGCCTTTGCCGCCGTCTTCGCCCGCTTCGTCGCCGGCGCAGGCGCCAGCTTCGACGAGCTGCACGCGCTGACGGCAAGGGGCGACCGTGAAGGCGCGCTGGTGGTGGCCCACCGCCTGCGCGGGGTGGCCGCCAACCTCGGCGCGGTCGACCTGGCGGCCCAGGCCCAGGCGCTGGAAAGCGCGCTGCGCGGCGGCGACGACAAGGCCGCGGCGCGCCACCTGGCACTGCTGGAGCCGGCGCTGGCGCCGCTGCAGGCGGCAGCGCGCGAACTGGCGCCGTCCGTGCCGGCGCCCGCCATCCCCCAGGTGGACAGGCCTTCCCTGGCGCAGCTGCTAGAATTGCTCAGGAATAACAATATGAAGGCATTGGCGATGCACGCGGCGCTCGCGCCCGGTCTCGACGCGCTGCTCGGCGCTGGCGAGGCGCTTGAACTTGCCGAAGCGGTCGGCACCCTGCGTTTCGACCGCGCGGCGCAGCTGCTCGGGGCTATACTGGAGCAAAGAGGAGACGCATGAGCTGGAGCGAGCTGGCCCTGAACGGGCGCATCCTGGTCGTCGACGACGCCATGGAAAACATCCAGATCCTGCATGCGGCATTGCAGGACGAGCATGAGGTGCTGTTCGCGCTCGACGGCAGCCGTGCGCTCGCCCTGGCCCAGGCCCAGCGCCCCGACCTGATCTTGCTCGACGCCGTCATGCCCGGCATGGACGGCTATGCGGTGCTGCAGGCGCTGCGCGCTGCGCCCGAGACGAGCGGCACCCCGGTCATCTTCGTCACCGCCCTCACCTCGCCCGAAGACGAAACCCGCGCGCTCGACGCCGGCGCGGCCGACTTCATCAGCAAACCGGTAAACGCTGCCGTGGTGCGCGCCCGCGTGCGGACCCAGTTGACGGTCAAACGCCAGGCCGACGCCCTGCGCGCCATGACCCTGACCGACAGCCTGACCGGCGTGGCCAACCGGCGCGCCTTCAGCGAACGGATCGACAACGAATGGCGCCGCTGCGGCCGCGCCGGGCTGCCGATGGCGCTGATCCTGGCCGACATCGACCACTTCAAGCTTTTCAACGACCACTACGGCCACCAGGCCGGCGACGCCTGCCTGGAACAGGTCGCGCGCGCCTTCTGCCGCGCCGCCAACCGCGCCCAGGACCTGGTGGCGCGCTACGGCGGCGAGGAATTCGCCATCCTGCTGCCCGAGACCGACGCCGACGGGGCCCGCGCCGTGGCCCAGCGGGTGCTGGACGAACTGGCGGCGCTGGCGATCGCACATGCGGTCTCGCCCACCAGTCCGCTCCTCACTTCGAGCATGGGCATCGCCGCGCTGGTGCCGGACCACCGGGCCCAGACCAGCGCCTCGCTGATCCGCGCGGCCGATGCGCTGCTGTACCAGGCCAAGGCGGATGGGCGCAACCGCTACTGCATCGCGCCTCCGGGAGCGGGACCAGCATGAAGACGCTCGCCTGCGTCCTCCTGGCCCTGCAGCTGGCCGGCCTCGCGCCCGGCGCCGCCGCTTCCGGCGCGATCGAACCCACCCTGCTGGCCCTCGAAAAGCAGCGCTCCGAAGCCATCCTGCGCGCCGACATTCCCACCTTGCGCAATCTGATGGACCGCTATTACCGGCATGTCGAAAGCCGCGGCCGCGTGCGCAGCAAGACCGAGCTGCTCACGGCGCTCGAGCGCCAGGACGTCCGTTTCGTCAGCTACGAAAACGAGTCGACCGAGATCCAGTTGCTCGACGGCGGCAAGGTCGCCGTCATCGCGGGCGTGTTCCGCAGCCGCCAGGAAGGCGGCAAGCCCTTCCGCGGCCGCTACGTGCGCGTCTGGGTGCGCGAGGCGGACGGCTGGAAGAACACTTTTCACCAGGGTACCGAGATCAGGCCGGCGAACGAGCCGTGCAACTGCAAGTGAAAGCGGGTCGTACGGCCATGCCAGTCACTTGAGCGTCAAGCTTTTGTAGGGTGGGTACTCTGTGCCCACGCGGTTGGAAGCATGCAGGTCGACACATGGCGCATCGCTTGCAGGCGTTGCGGTGTGCGACTGTACGACCGCGTGGGCACGGAGTGCCCACCCTACGGCAAGTCAGGCTAGGTCCCTGGCATCAGGGCATTCGCCCCAGCCCTCTGCACTCTGTGATATCTAAAAAGAATCACAGCGCTTGAAATCATGTATTGGACATATCATTGTCCATCCGGCATCCTGAGGTTCTCATCCGCCGCCGTTACAGGAGTCCAGCATGCCGACCTACCGTTCCCACACCACCACCCAGGGCCGCAACATGGCCGGCGCCCGCGCCCTGTGGCGCGCCACCGGGATGAAGGACGGCGATTTCGACAAGCCGATCATCGCCGTGGTGAACTCCTTCACCCAGTTCGTGCCCGGCCACGTGCACCTGAAGGACCTGGGCCAGCTGGTGGCGCGCGAGATCGAGGCGGCCGGCGGCGTCGCCAAGGAATTCAATACCATCGCGGTCGACGACGGCATCGCCATGGGCCACGGCGGCATGCTGTACTCGCTGCCTTCGCGCGACCTGATCGCCGACTCGGTCGAGTACATGGTCAACGCCCACTGCGCCGACGCCATGGTCTGCATCTCGAACTGCGACAAGATCACGCCCGGCATGCTGATGGCCGCGATGCGCCTGAACATTCCGACCGTGTTCGTCTCGGGCGGCCCGATGGAAGCCGGCAAGGTCGTCAAGGTCGTGAACAACGAGCGCAAGGTCATCAAGCTCGACCTGATCGACGCCATGATCAAGGCCGGCGACGACAAGGTGTCCGATGCCGACGTGCTGGAAGCCGAGCGCTCGGCCTGCCCGACCTGCGGCTCCTGCTCCGGCATGTTCACGGCCAACTCGATGAACTGCCTGACCGAGGCGCTGGGCCTGTCCCTGCCGGGCAACGGCACCATCGTCGCCACCCACGCCGACCGCAAGGAGCTGTTCCTGAAGGCCGGCCGCCTGATCGTCGACCTGGCCAAGCGCCACTACGAAGGCGACGATTATTCCGTCCTGCCGCGTTCGATCGCCACCCGCGCCGCGTTCGAAAACGCGATGGCGCTCGACGTCTCGATGGGCGGCTCGACCAACACCGTGCTGCACCTGCTGGCCGCCGCGCACGAAGCGCAGGTCGATTTCACGATGGCCGACATCGACCGCATCTCGCGCCAGGTGCCCTGCCTGTGCAAGGTCGCGCCGATGACCGACAAGTACCACATCGAGGACGTGCACCGCGCCGGCGGCATCGTCGCCATCCTGGGCGAACTGGCGCGCGCCGGCCTGCTCGACACCTCGCTGCCGACGGTGCACAGCCCGACGCTGCAAGCGGCGATCGACAAGTACGACATCCGCGTCAGCGACGACCGTGCGGTCCATGAATTGTTCCGCGCGGCGCCGGGCGGCGTGCCGACCCAGGTCGCCTTCTCGCAGGCCGAGCGTTTCGCCTCCAACGACATCGACCGCAGCACGGGCTGCATCCGCGACCGCGCCCACGCCTACTCGCAGGACGGCGGCCTCGCGGTCCTGTACGGGAACATCGCCGCCAAGGGCTGCATCGTCAAGACGGCCGGCGTCGACGAAAGCATCCTCAAGTTTTCCGGCAAGGCGCGCGTGTTCGAAAGCCAGGACGCGGCGGTCGACGCCATCCTCGGCGACCAGGTCCACGCGGGCGACGTCGTCATCATCCGCTACGAAGGCCCGAAGGGCGGCCCCGGCATGCAGGAGATGCTGTACCCGACCTCGTACATCAAGTCGAAGGGACTCGGCAAGGCCTGCGCCCTGTTCACCGACGGCCGCTTCTCGGGCGGCTCCTCGGGCCTGGTGATCGGCCACGCCTCGCCGGAAGCGGCCGAAGGCGGCGCGATCGGCCTGGTGGAAGAAGGCGACACCATCGACATCGACATCCCGGCGCGCACCATCAATCTGCGCGTGACCGACGGCGCGCTGGCAGAGCGCCGCGCCGCCATGG
Source organism: Massilia sp. Mn16-1_5 (assembly GCF_004798585.1). Classification (GTDB taxonomy): domain Bacteria; phylum Pseudomonadota; class Gammaproteobacteria; order Burkholderiales; family Burkholderiaceae_D; genus Telluria. The sequence goes on along the minus strand of NZ_PPXQ01000001.1, from coordinate 3,310 downwards.
AAGCGCGCGGGCGCGATGCCTGGCAGCCGGTGGGACGCGAACGCCTCGTCTCGCAGGCGCTGCAAGCCTATGCGGCGCTGACCACCTCGGCCGATCGCGGCGCGGTACGCGACCTGTCCCAGCTGAAGCGCTGAACATCGGCGTAACGGGAATCGGGGGCGATGCAATGGCGGTTTTCGGATACGGATGGTCAAACAATAGCGGGCAGCACAGCGATCAGCAACGACGCTTGCTGGAGCATGCCGGCTACGAACTCGCTCACTGGTTTGCCGACGACTGCGCCGGCGAGAAGCGTCCGGCCTCGCAGCGTTTCCAGTTCCAGCGCCTGCTCGGACGCATCGGCAAGCACGACCGCCTGGTCGTGTGCACGCTCGATTGCCTCGGCCAGGACGCGCGCGACATCGTTTCCCAGATCCGGACACTAGTCCTGTGCCGCAGCGAACTCGTCGTGCTCCAGCTCGGCACGTTCGACCTCGCAGGCGCCGCCGGCCAGGCGGTCCTCGCGGCGCTGTCGGCCGTCGCGGACATGGAACGCTCGCCCCTGCCCGACCCGGCATGCATGGCGCCGATCGCCCCGACACCGCAAGCCCGGACGCGCGGCCGTCCGGTCTGCACGACCCAGGCCCAGCGCGCCCTGATCATCCAGCAGCACCGGGCCGGCGAATCGATCAGCGCCCTCGCCCGCGCCGCGAATTTGTCGCGCGCGAGCATCATGCGCATCGTGCGGGCGACGAGCCTGCAATAAGGCAGCGCGATTCGCTTGCCGGCGCTGAGGCGCAGTTAACATATATATAATAAGGCCGTGCATTCAGCCGTTCGGCGCTTTCACCATTTCATCCAGCAAGGTCAACACACACATGGACTCTCCTACCCTTTCGACGGGCGCCGCGCAAGCGCAGCGCGAGCAAATGGAAACGCGTACCTATGCCAAGGTGACCGCGCGCCTGCTCCCCTTCCTGTTCATCTGCTACGTCGCGGCCTACCTCGACCGCGTCAACGTCGGCTTCGCCAAATTGCAGATGCTGAACGACCTGCAGTTCAGCGAAACCGTCTACGGACTCGGGGCCGGCATTTTCTTCATCGGCTACTTCCTGTTCGAAGTCCCGAGCAACATCATCCTGCACAAGGTCGGCGCGCGGGTCTGGATCGGCCGCATCATGATCAGCTGGGCCATCCTGTCCGCGGCGACGGCCTTCGTCACCACGCCCGCCATGTTCTACGTGGTGCGCTTCTTCCTCGGTGTCGCCGAGGCCGGATTCTTCCCGGGCATCGTGCTGTATCTCACCTACTGGTTCCCGGCGGCGCGGCGCAGCCGCATGAACGCCCTGTTCATGATCGGCATCCCGATTGCCGGCGTGATCGGCGGGCCGCTGTCGGGCTGGATCCTGAATGCCATGAACGGCATGAACGGGATGGCGGGCTGGAAGTGGCTGTTCCTGGGCGAAGCCGTGCCCTCGCTGATCCTCGGTGTCGTCACGATCTTCTACCTGCCGAACAGCATCCGCGCCGCGTCCTGGCTGAGCACCGAGGAGAAACGCCTGCTGGAAGAGAATATCGCCAAGGACAACACCGGCAAGGCGGACCACAAGCTGTCCGGGGTCTTCGGCAATGGGCGCGTCTGGCTGATGGCGGCGATCTATTTTTGCTGCATGATGGGCCTGTATGGCGTGGGCTTCTACCTGCCGACGCTGATCAAGGCCGCCGGCGTCAAGGATGCGCTCGACGTCGGCCTGCTGACCGCCATCCCGTACGGCTGCGCCGTGGTCGCCATGCTTGCCATCGCGAAAAGCGCCGACCGCACCCGCGAGCGCCGCTGGCACTTCACGGTCGCCAGCGCGCTTGGTGGCATCGGCCTGTTCCTTGCCACCGTCTACGGCGACAATGTCGTGCTGGCCATGGCCGCGCTCTCGCTCGGCACCGCCGGCCTGCTGGCCACCATGCCGGTGTTCTGGACCTATCCGAGCGCCATCCTGGGTGGCACCGCGGCCGCCGCCGGCATCGCCATGATCAACTCGATCGGCAACCTGGCCGGCTTCGTCAGCCCCTCGATCATCGGCTGGATGAAGGACGTGACCCAGAGCACCAACGCGGGCATGTACGTCGTATCGGCCGCCTTGTTGCTGGGCGCGGTGCTCGCCTTGCTGCAGCCGCGCAGCCTGGTCAATCGGTAGAAGGCGCGGCCTTGTCGCTCAAGGCCTTGCCCAGTCCCATGAAAGCTGCGCCCGCATCGCTGTGGGGCATCAGCAGTTCGATGCAGCGCTGGCTGCCGCTGGACGCGGCCCACATTAGCGCCGTCCAGCCATCCCCGTCCTGCGCGTGCGGATCGCTGGCCGGCAATAGCAGCTCGACGCAGGCCGGATGACCGAAGGAAGCCAGCATCAGGGCCGTCTCCCCGTCGCGGTCGCTGGCCTGCGGGTCGCTCAGCGGCAGCAGCAGCCTGACGAACGCCTCCTCGCCCTCGACGCAGGCCAGCATCAAGGCCGTGCGTCCCCAACAATCGGTCCTGCGCGCCGCCAGCGGATCATGCTTGAGTATCCGCTTCAATTCGCGCAGGTTCTTGCGCTCCACTGCCGTAAAGATGTCCACGTCGTCCGCCTTCGACGCCAGTGCCGAGCCTGCCGTCTATTACACAATAGTCAATGCTGGACGAGTTGCAAGGGGGGATTGGCAAGTTCTTCAATTCGGCGGGCTCAAAAAACGCATTCTTGTTGTCAAAGCAACGATAGCGTACACTGAGCTGTTTCAACCGTCTGCAAGCGGCCACCAGCGGTCGTTCACAAACTTGTTCTGGAATACCTGAATGATCCATATGGAAGAAATGCGTCAGCTACTTTGTCGCACTTATCCGGGCCTTCGTGATCGCGTTGTCGCTTCTGCTGACGAATGGATCGGCGAAGACGGCGAATTCATCGCACAGGCGTGGTTGTCTCAGCTGTGCACGCTAGTGCAACAACGCTTCCTACAAGGTGATTACGAGCAGTCAGCGGCGCTTTTCGATCTTGTTGAACGGCTTCTTGATGAGGGTGACGACAGGGTAAAAGCCGCAATCGCAACAGGGTTCATTGAGGGGCTACAGCATCAGCAAGAAGTTGACCCGGTTCTGTGGCAGCCCCTATTAGGAAGCTCGGCAACGGCCCATCTCAAGGCTATGAACAACTTTTACGGGATTGATGCCTAACTTCCGTATATGGACTCCTCCTCGTTTGCAAACAATCCGTCTTCAGGCCGTGAGGTACGACTGCTCACGTATATCCGGTCTCGTGCTACCGCACCTGCTCCAGGTGCTGGACCCTGATGGGCTATTCGCGCG
>NZ_PPXQ01000019.1 GCF_004798585.1 Massilia sp. Mn16-1_5 | reverse complement strand
CGGCCGCATCGGCCCCGGCCAGCTCGAACAGCGCGCGCACCGTGCCCGAGGCGCCGTAGGCGCGGCGCCATCCGAGCGCGCCCGCCAGCACGCCGGCATCGGCGAAGCGGCTGCGCGAGGACGCCAGCGCCGCATCGAAGGCGGCCGGCGAAATCCCGTCGCGAAAAAAAGCCAGACCCTGGCGCAGCGCACCGACGCCGTAGGATTGCACCAGTTCGACCTTGTCGCCGCAGCCGACCGCGATCCCGGTCGAGCCGCTGCCGACGTCCAGCACCAGGCGCCGTTCATCCTGGCCGCCCAAGGTGCCGGCCACGCCGAGGTAAACCAGGCGCCCTTCCTCCTCGCCGCCGAGCACCTCGACCGGATGCCCGATCGCCGCTTCGGCCGCCGGCAGGAAGGCCGGCGTGTCGCAGGCCACGCGCAGCGCGGCGGAGGCGACCACGCGCACGGCGCGCACCTCCCACATGGCCAGCGCCAGCCGGAACTGGCGCAGGCAATCGAGGGCGCGGCGCACGGTGCCGGGATCGAGCTTGCCGTCGAGTCCGATACCGGCGCCGAGGCGGATCGGTTCGCTCAGGGTGGCGGCGACCGCCAGCACGCCGCCTTCCCAATGCGCCACGTGCAGGCGAAAGCTGTCGGACCCGAGTTCGACGGCGGCGTAGAGCGGTGCTGAGGTGGTCGAAGGAGGCATGGTTCGCCCTGGCTGGAGGAAGCCCCAGTATGGCGAACCAATGTGACGCCCCGATGACGGGGCGGCGGATCAGGCCTCGGGCACGGTCTCGCGCGGTGCGAGGCGGATCTGGTTGCGGCCCGCGTCCTTCGCCGCACGCATGGCGGCGCCGGCGCGGCCGAACAGGGTGACGTTGCTGTCGTCAGGACGGATCGTGGTGACGCCGAAGCTGGCCGTCATCGAGATCATCGCGCGCTCGGTCTTGACCGGCGTCGTCTCGATCGCCGCGCGCATGCGCTCGGCCACCAGCATGGCTTCCTCGCCTCCGGTGCGCGGCAGCAGCAGCGCGAATTCGCCGCCCGACAGCCGGCCCAGCAAATCGCTGTCGCGCAGCTGGCGCTTGCACAGCTCGGCCACGTGGCGCAGCACCACGTCGCCCACCGGATGGCCGTAGCCGTCGTTGACGCGCTTGAAGCTGTCGAGGTCGAGCACGATCAGCGCGGTCGGCGAACCGGGACGGCGGGCCAGCGCCATCCAGGGCGCGAGCGCGTTGAAGAAGCCGCGCTGGTTGGGCGCCTCGGTCACGAGGTCGAGCGTCTCCAGGCGCGACACATCGCCCTGCAGGCGTTCGCGCGCCAGCAGCAGGCAGCCGAAGCCGTTCACCAGCATGAGCAGATAGAAAGCGATGGTCGACAGCTGGCGCAGCAGGTCGTGCGAGAGCCAGCGCCAGCCGTCGGGCATGACCAGCACCAGGATGCCGCGCGCGGCCACCAGCAACGCCAGCAGCGCCGTGGTGACGGCCAGCGCGCGCTGCAGCATCGAGGCTTCGCGCCAGCCGCGCGCCAGCGCCGCCGCGCCGACCAGGTAGAAGGCGCCCAGGATCAGGGCCGCGGCCAGGGTGCGCAGGCCGAGCGGATCGATCCAGTACGAGACCAGGAAGATGAACACGGCCGCCAGCGCCAGCGGCACCATGGCGCGCTGCACGCGGCGCCGGTGCGCGCTTTCCCACAGGGCGCTCGACTCCAGCGCCACGCCGCCGATCAGGAGGGCCCAGCCGCCCGGCAGGGCCAGCGGTTCGGGCACGACGCGCGCGCCACCCAGCGCCAGCAGGATCCAGCTGGCCGCCTGCACTTGCTTCGACAGGCCCCAGCTGGCCAGGCCGGGGCTGCGCTGGGCGCCGTAATCGAAGAAGAACAGCAGGCTGCACAGGGCCAGGTTGCCCAGCGCGAGCACCAGCACCATCGTGGTCGAGTCCATGGTCAGCATCGCAGCGCTCAGCATTCGTGCTCCACGTTCTCGGTGCCGTCGCCGACCTTGCTGGCCCAGGCGCGCGCGAAATAGGCGCGCTCGAGCGCGTCGGGCACCTCGTTCCAGAACACGATCAGCGTGCCCTTGTGGTCGTGCAGCTGGGTCAGCTTCTCGACGAAACGCGCGTTGCCGGCACTGTCGGCCAGGGCCATCGCATAGCCGTAGACGCGTTCCAGCCGCTCGATGCGGTCTGGCTCGACGTCGCCATTGGTGGCGGTGATGGTGGGGTGATCGAGAAACATGAAAACTCCGAGTTTGCGAAAAAACTCCATGGCTGCGTTGCATCGTCTCGCCGTACTAGCGTACTGTCTTCGACGATGCGCCTTGCCCTGGAGGTTTTTCACAAACTCTCCATGACGCTGCAACGGCCAGCTTAGCAGAGTTTCATGCCTGCGAACAAGACGCTAGGCGGGCCCGAACCGGGCCATATTCTCTTCTATACTGGCGCCATGCCGCCGCGTTCCGACCCCAGCGAATTGCCGCCCGATTCCGCGTCCCCTTCCGTGCCCCGCGTACGCACCCGCGGTAACCGGCGCACGCTCGAATTCCAGCCGGGCGACATCCAGAGCGAGATGCTGCTCTCGCAGCCGGACGCCCTGGTGCTCGACTACGCCCGCGCCATGATGTGCTTCGCCCTGTTCGTGCCCGATCCGCGCCACATCGTGATGGTGGGCCTGGGCGGCGGCTCGCTGGCCAAGTTCTGCTACCGCCATTTTCCGCACACCCGGATCACGGTGCTGGAGATCAGCGCCGAGGTGATCGCCCTGCGCGAAGCCTTCTGCGTACCGCCCGACGATACCAGGTTGCGCATCATCCACACGGACGCCGCCGACTACCTGCGCGACGCGCCCGCCAGCTGCGACGTGATCCTGGTCGACGGTTTCGATGCCGCCGGCATGCCGCCCGTCCTCGGCAGCGCCGCCTTCTATGCCGATTGCCGGCGCGCGCTGCGCGAAGGCGGGGTGCTGGCGGCGAACCTGCTCAGCTACGATCCCGCTCACGATGCCATGGTCGAACGCATCACGAACGCTTTCCAGGGACGCGTTTGCGACTTCCACGGCATCGCCGGTAACAATCACCTGCTGTTTGCCGTGCGTGCGGGCGCCGGCGGCGGACGCGGCGCGCGCCTGCAGGAACACCTCGCGCGCCGGCGCGGCCTGCGCTTTCCCTTCCTGAACCGGCTGCTGGCGCGGGCACTCGTTGCCTGGCTGGCACGGCGCCCTGTCTGATCGCGGCGACAGCGCCGTCTTAGTGGCCTTCCTCGCCAGTATTTATTTGCGGAAAACGGCCGAAAATGACACACTTGGCTGCTTTGGTGCTTTAGGGCAAATAAATTTTGGGAACAACCATGTTGCGTCGCCTGCCGTTTTCTCTCACCCGCGCGGCGGCCCTTACGCTGGGGGCCGGCCTGGCCGCCTCGAGCGCGCTGTTCGTGGGCGTGAGCCATCTCGAATACGACAACCTCGCCTTGTCGTTCAGCCAGCGCGCCGACCAGCGCGTGGCGACGGTGCGCCAGGGCCTGCATGACGCGGTCGAGGTGGTGACGGTCACCAACCAGCTGTTTGCCCTCGGCGCGCCGGTGACGCGCGCCCAGTTCCAGGATTTCACGGCGCCGCTGCTGCTGCGTCATCCCTTCATCAAGGCCTTCAATTACCACCGCATCGTGCCGGACGCCGAGCGCGCCGCGGTCGAGGCCGAATTGCAGAAGATCGTACCCGGCGCCGTCATCCACGAGGAACAGGGCGGCAAGCAGGTGCCGGCCGCGCGCCGCCCCACTTACAGCATCGTCGACTACCTGGTGCCGATGGGCGGCAACGAAGCCGCCTTCGGCTTCGACTCCGGCACCCGGGCACCGATCAACGCTGCCCTGGCGCGCGCCCATGCCGAGCGCCGTGCCGCAGCCACGCCGCTGTTCCGGCTGGTCCAGGACCCAAGCCCGCAGCCGAGCTTCCAGGTCATCCTGCCGGTGTATGACGCCAAGGGCCGCCTGATCGGCGACACCGCCGTCGTGGTGCGCGCCCAGGAACTGGTGAGCATGGCGCTGGCCGGCGCCGGCCTGCTCGACGACGGCCAGATCGTGATGTCGGTCTACGCCGGCGCCCGTCCCGACCCGGCCGATTTGGTCTTCACCACCAGCGCCACCGGCGCCCGCCCCCAGCGCGAACTGCTGGGCAGCTGGATCGCGCCCGAACACGAAGCCTATGCCGCCCGCACCCTGGACGTGGCCGGCCGCCCCTGGCTGGTCGAGGTGGCAACCAAGCCGCGTCCGTTCGTGGCCGACCACCTGGCCTCGCTGGCGATGCTGGCCGGCGGCATCCTGCTGACCCTGATGACGACGGCCTGGGTCCAGGCCTCCGGCGCCAGGGCGCGCCGCGTGCAGCAGCTGGTGAGGAAGCGCACCGCCGACCTGAAGCGCACCAACCGCCGCCTGGTCGACGACATGGTGGCGCGCGAACGCACCGAAAAAGCCTTGCAGCAGAGCGAGCAGCGCTTCCGCCAGCTGGTGTCGATGTCGTCCGACTGGTACTGGGAGCAGGACAAGCAGTTCCGCTTCACGATGGTCACCGGGGGCTTCAGCGAAAAGGCCGGCATTTTGGTGGAATCCCTGCTCGGCAAGACGCGCTGGGAGTTCATCCCCTCGCTCGGCGACACCGAGCGCGGCCGCACCCACATCGCCCAGGTGCGCGACTTCCAGCCCTTCAACGACTTCGAATACCAGCTGCAGGACGACACCGGCCAGACCCGCTGGTTCCTCGTCAACGGCCAGCCCGTGTTCGACGAGCAGGGCCAGTTCGCCGGCTACCGCGGCACCGGCAGCGACATCACCGAGCGCAAGCTGACCGAGGAGCGCGTACACCATGTGGCCCAGCACGACGCCCTGACCGGCCTGCCGAACCGCTCGCTGCTGCAGGACCGCCTCGGCCAGGCCGTGGCCTATGCCACCCGCAGCGGCAGCCCGATGTGGGTCATGCTGATCGACCTCGACCGCTTCAAGTTCGTCAACGACAGCATGGGCCACAAGGCCGGCGACGTGCTCCTGATGACGGTCGCGGCGCGCCTGCGTTCCTCGCTGCGCGATGCCGATACGGTGGCGCGCCTGTCGGGCGACGAATTCGTCGTGATCGTCTCGGAAACCGGCGAGCAGCAGCTGACGCCCGACATCGTACAGCGCGTGATGAACGCGGTCGCCCAGCCGGTCATGCTCGGCACCAAGGAATTCTTCGTCACCTGCAGCATCGGCGTGTCGGTCTTCCCGAGCGAGAGCACGGCTGCCGACACCCTGATCGAGCATGCCGACATCGCCATGTACCGCGCCAAGAAGCTGGGCCGCAACAACTTCCAGTTCTACACGCCGGCCATGAACGAGGAATCGCTGGAACGGGTGCGCATCGAAAGCGCGCTCAGGAATGCCGTCGAGCGCAACGAATTCGTGCTGTATTACCAGCCCCAGCTCGACATGAAGACCGGCAAAATCTGCGGCATGGAAGCGCTGATCCGCTGGCAGCATCCGGAGCTGGGTATGGTGCCGCCGAGCCGATTCATCGGCATTGCCGAGGAAACCGGGATGATCGTGTCGATCGGCGCCTGGGTGCTGCGTACCGCCTGCGCCCAGAACAAGGCCTGGCAGGACGCCGGTTTCGACAAGCTGCGCGTGGCCGTGAACCTGTCGGCGCGCCAGTTCGGCGCGGCCGACCTGATCGAGAACCTGGCAGCAGTGCTGCAGGACACGGGGCTGGAACCGAAATACCTGGAAATCGAGCTCACCGAAAGCCTGTTCATGAGCGACATCACGCCAGCCGTCGACCTGCTGCACCGTATGAAGGCGCTGGGCGTGAACCTGTCGATCGACGACTTCGGCACCGGCTATTCGAGCCTTTCTTACCTGTCGCGCTTCCCGATCGACGTGCTGAAGATCGACCGCTCCTTTGTGGCCGACATCACGCGCGACGCCAACGACGAGGCGATCGTCACCTCGATCATCGCGCTGGCCCATAACCTGAAGCTGGCGGTGATCGCGGAAGGCGTGGAAACGGGCGAGCAGCTGGACTACCTGCGCCGCCACGGCTGCGACGAAATGCAGGGATACTACTTCAGCCGGCCGCTGCCGGCACACGAGTTCGAGCAGCTGCTGATCGAGGGCCGCGGCCTGGCGCCCGAGGAAATCGTCGTCGAGGAAGAAGCCGTCTCAGCGGCTTGAAGGAGTATTCCTACAAGGATGTAGCATTTTGCACATCGTTGCTCTACAATAGGAATATCTCTATTGCAACATGCAGGAATACGATGAACATGGAAGAAGTGCAGGTACGCCCATCGGCAAAAGCGCGCGTGGTCAGAACGGATCTGCGCACCCGCGACCTGGTAAACCAGGCAGTGGCATCGATTCCGACGCTTGGGCTGCAGCGCGCAGCCGAGTTTCTGGCGGCGATGAATGTGCCGGCCGAGATCGCAGTACGTACGCTGGTCTATCCGCACCGCCGCCGCCGTTACTGAGAGGCCACGACAATCCCCTGCCCCGCAGGGGCAAGGCGACAATCCCCTGCCCCGCAGGGGATTGTTCGTTTACGTCCTTACTTCTTTGGCTCCTGCGCCTGGATATCGGCCAGCGACTCCAGGCCACGCGGCGTGACCTCGTAGCCGCCTTCTTCGCGCGGCGCGATGTGCGACTTGCGAATCAGGAACTGCGCCACGTCACCCGCCACCGGCGCCGCCGGATCCTGCGACAGGCTCGTCAGCGCCTCGATGCAGGCGCGCAGGAACAGCACCTGCTGTCCCTTCTCCGTCATCTCGAGCCGGCCGTCGCGCGTATAGGCGATCATCTTCAGGCCGGCCAGGCGCTTGGCATTGCGGCCGACGCAGGCATTCACGCGATCGTTACGCGCTCCGCCGCGGATGAACCCGAGGGCGTTGTATTCGTCGGTCGTCAGTTTTTCGTTCTTCATTACGGCTCAAAAGGTGGATTGGGCCGTCATGGTAACCGCCATGCGACATGGCGGCAACCAGCGAAGCTGCGCAGCGTCGGAAAGCTCGGCGCGACCCGCTCAGTGCGACGCGCGCAGTGCAATCCACACCAGGCCTGCGGCGACGATGGCGCCCACGGCCAGCACGCCCTGGAAACGGCGCGATGCGAAACCGGTGCTCCGGCCCAGGTAAATCTTGTTATGCAGCGAATTGCCCATCTGTGTCTCCATCGATACGATCCAAATTCATGAGTCGATATTATAAAAAAACTCACACTTTGTGAACGTTCGGCACCGAACATAATTGTAACTTTGTGTGTGATTTGGCAAGTTCGCCACAGTGTCGTACTGCGCGCCGGCTGCATTCTGCGACTGTTAGGATAGGGTCAACATTGAACCAGGGAGGACGCACCATGCCACAAGCACGACCACCACAAGACCCGGCCGCCAAGGGCGGCGCCATCCTGCACGAAGACGACATCGGCAGCGGCGAGAAGACACCGGCCGAAAAGGAAACCGAAGAGATGATCAAGGAAATTCCGCCGCTGAAGGACAGCAAGGACCAGCAGCAGCAGGGCTGAACAACCCGGTCCCAAAAAAAAGCGCCACCTTCGGGTGGCGCTGTTGTTTCCGTCTTCGGTATCAGCCGGCGCGGATCGGCGGCTCGGGAATCACGGGTTCCTCGACAGGTGCGTGCGCCGGGTCGGGCACGTCGTCGGGAACCGGAATCGTGGGGGGCGTCGGCGCGGGTTCCGGATCGGGCGTCGAATGCGCCCGCAGCGCGCCGCGGCCGCCGTCCTGCGGATCGATGGTGTCCATTGGCGTCCGTGCTGCTCAGTGGTTCTGCTTCTGCTTGGCGCCGCCACCGGCGCCTTCATCGCGGCCGGCCTTTTCGCGCGACATGTGGTCGTGGCTGCTCTTGTCGGCCTTGCCCGCGCGCTGTTTGGCCATCTCTTCTTCCGACATGCGGTCGGATTGCTTGCTGCCGGTATCGTTTGCTTTCGATTCGTTGCTCATGAAATGCCTCCCGTGGTGGTTGAAAACATTGACGTTTTGCGCAGACTAGCATGGAAGAACGGCGGAGGTTTTCAATCGTGCGCAGCGCCAAAAGATGCGTATAGTTCATGTTTTGCCAATTGACCGTCCTATGAACATCCGGTTCCTCCTCCTCACCGCCCTCTTCCCGGCCCTCGTGTCGGCTGCCCCGATGAAACTCGACGACTATATGGCCCTGACCGGGCCCGCTCCCTCCGCCCGCCTGTCCTACGGCCCCGCGCCGTCCCAGTATGCCGAGCTGTTCCTGCCCAAGGGCAGCGGGCCCTTCCCCGTCGCCGTGCTGGTGCATGGCGGATGCTGGACCGAGAAATTCGGCGGCATCGTCCAGCTGCGCAACATGGCGGGCGCCCTGACGGCGCGCGGCATCGCCGTCTGGAACGTCGAGTACCGGCGCGTGGACGAGGCCGGCGGCGGCTACCCCGGCATGTACGAAGACATGCACGCCGCACTCGACGCCCTGGCCGCCCAGGGCCGCAGCCGGCCCCTCGACCTGACGCGGGTGGTCGCGGTCGGCCACTCGGCCGGCGGCCAGCTGGTGCAGTGGATCGCCGGACGCTCGCGCATTCCCGCCGGCAGCCCGCTATTTCGCGAAGCCATGCTGCCGGTGCGCGCCGTGGTCAGCCTGGGCGGCCTGGCCGACCTGCGCCGCGAGCGCGAGTTGATCAAGTCGAGCTGCGGGCGCGACACGCCCGAGCTGGCGGGTCTGCCCAGCAGCACGCGGCCCGACGTGTACAGCGACACGAATGCCGCCGAGCTGATCCCGAACGGCAGCCACACCATCCTCGTCACGGGCGAGCTGGACACGATCTCGCCACCGCGCGTGGCCCAGGATTACGCGGCGCGGGCACTCGCGGCGGGCGACAGCGCCGAAGTCGTGATCCTGCCGGGCGCGAGCCACTACGACGAAGTCGCGGCCAGCTCGCCTTCCTGGCCGCTGGTCTTCGCCGCCATCGAACGCGCACTGGCGCGCACGGGACCAGAGGTCAAACCCGCCGCTTCGCCAGCGGCGCGCTGAGCACGACGTCGCCGGTCGGCACGGCGACGCAGGGCAGCAGGTAGTTCTCGCGCTTTTCCTCGATCGACAGGCCGGGCCATTCGACGAGGTAGCGCACGCTGCCCGATTCCAGGCGGCACAGGCAGGTGCGGCAGGTGCCGTTGCGGCAGGAATTCGGGAGATCGATGCCGGCCGCCTCGCAGGCCTGCAGCACAGTGTTTTTCCCTGCCGGGACGGTGGCGCCAAGAGGCAGGAGCATGATGGAAAAGGTGTCGGCGTCGGTGCTCATGGCCGCGATTGTAACGCCGCGGAGCGGCCCGAGCCTGAGTTCGTTCGCGCACAGACCGCTGAGTGGCGCCCCTCTACGCTGAGGTTTCCTTTAGTAAGTATTGCAGGTGCCATATGAAAAAAATCGCTGCCCCCCTCCTGGTCGCCGTCCTCACGGGCGCCCTTCCCTTCGCCGCGACCGCCGCCCGCCAGGCGCCGCAGGTGCCACAACAAGCAGCGCCCCTACAACAAGGCGCAGCCGCCCAGCAGCCGGGCCAAGATGCGGCCTCCGCCGAACGCGCCGAATTCGAGCGCCTGCTGCGCGCCCAGGTCCTGCTCGACCGCCTGCACTTCTCGCCGGGCGAGATCGACGGCGCCTATGGCTCCAACATGCGCCAGGCCCTGTCTTCCTTCCAGAAGTCGCGCAATCTCGAAGCGAGCGGCAAGCTCGACGAGGCCACCTGGAATGCGCTGAACGGGGACACGACGCCGACCCTCACCGCGTACGTGCTCACCAACGAAGACGTGGCCGGTCCCTTCCAGCCGGTTCCCGAGGACATGATGGAAAAGGCCAAGCTGCCCAAGCTCGGCTACGCGAACCCGGCCGAGGGACTTGGCGAGAAATTCCACGCCAGCCCCGAGCTGATCACGCGCCTCAATCCCGGCAAGAACCTGGCCAAGGCCGGCGAGCAGATCGTGGTGCCGAGCGTGCACGGCGGCCCGACCCTGCCGGCCGCCTCGAAAGTCGTGGTCAGCGACAGCCGCAAGGTGCTGATGCTGTTCGACGGCGCCGATCGCCTGATCGCCCAGTATCCGGCCTCCACCGGCAGCCAGTACGATCCGCTGCCGATCGGCGAATGGAAGATCGAAGGCGTGCACCCGAACCCGACCTACCACTACAACCCGAAACTGTTCTGGGATGCCGAGCCGGGCGACAAGAAGGCCAAAGTCGCTCCCGGCCCCAACAATCCGGTCGGCGTGGTCTGGATCGATTTGTCGAAGCCGCACTACGGTATCCACGGCACGCCGGTGCCGAAGTTCATCGGCAAGACGGAATCGCACGGCTGTATCCGCCTGACCAACTGGAGCGCCGCGGAAGTGGCAGCCGTCGTGGCGGCCGGTACGCAGGTCGTATTGCAGGAGTAATCACGCAGGAGTCATTACCTAGAGGAGGTTTGCACCCATGAGATGGCTGGTCACTTTTTTGCTCGGCGTGCTCGTCGGCGCGGGCGGCTTGTTCATCGGCTTGCGCCAGTTCGCTGACGCGCCGAATCCGATCATCACCGATGGCGGGGCCTTGCCGGCGCCATCGGCCAATCCGCCGGCCGCCGCCGCGTCCGCACCCACGGGCACGGCCAGCGACCGCCTGGTGCAGACCGACCTCTCGGACGCGGACCTGCCGATCCGCCCCGCTCCGCAAACGACGACGGCGACGGCCAGCTCCGGGACGCCGGCCTTGACCGCAGGCGGCAGCATGCCGGCCAAGCTGCTGGTGCCGGTCGAAGGCGTGCCCTACGCCAAGCTGACCGATACTTTCGACCAGCCGCGCGGCCAGGAGCGCCATCACGAAGCCCTGGACATCATGGCCCCGACCGGCACGCCGGTGCGTGCGGCCGGCGACGGCAAGGTCGTCAAGCTCTTCAACAGCAAGCCGGGCGGCATCACGCTGTACCAGTTCGATCCGCAGGAAGAGCACGCCTATTACTACGCCCACCTCGACAAGTACGCCGACGGCATCAAGGAAGGCATGCAGGTCAAGCGCGGCGACCTGCTGGGCTATGTCGGCGCCACCGGCAACGCGGATCCGAGCGCGCCCCACCTGCATTTCGCGGTGGTCGCGCTCACGCCCGAGAAGCAGTGGTGGAAGGGAACGCCGGTCAATCCGTATCCGTTGTTGGGGGATTGACCGGACCGTTTAGTTGGCGGCCAAGGCCGGAGGTTCGGCCGCCGGTTCATCGACATCGGCGCCGACGTTGATGGCGGCGTACGCGCGTGTCACGGCGATCGCCTCGCGGCTGTCCGCGCCATATAACTCCTGGGCCGCCTCGATCATCTTGGCGCGCGCGTCGGCGTAGTTGGTGCTCGAGGTGAACTTGGTCGTGTTCGCCTTGAACCAGATGCGGAAGGCTTTATCGGTGCCGATGCCCGTCATGGCCGCCGGCGACTTCACCAGGTATTTGCTGTAGTAGTCGCCCGCCTTGTCCGCTTTCGAACCCATCGCCAGGAAGTAGAACATCCGGTTGTTCGGGCCGCTGCTGTAGTGGACGTCAAGGCGCTTCAGGGAAGTGCTCCAGGCGTCCGGGCTGCTGCCGTCCTTGCTCGGGCGGTACATCCAGCGCAGCGGCTGGCCGTCGCGGGCGATCTCGGTGCCAAGCATCCAGTCGTTGCCGCTCAGGGGAATGCTGTCGCCCTTGCCGCCGGCGCGCGCGTAGGCTTCCACCACTTCGCCGCCGATGTCCGAACTCGATTCGTTCAGGCCGCCCGATTCGCCCGAGTACACGAGGTCCGAGGTGGCGGCGGTGACGCCGTGCCCCATCTCGTGGCCGATCACGTCGATCGAACCCAGGCTGTTGAAGCTGGAGCCGTCGCCGATGAACATGCAGCGGCAGGTGTCGCTGTAATAGGCGTTGTCGTAGGCGGTGTTGACGTGCACGGCGATGTAGGTGGCCGTGTTCTGGCCGTCGAGCGACTGCCAGCCGAGCGCGTTCTTGAGGGCGTCGTAGGTATTCATCAGGCCCCACATCGCGTTCACGGCCGCGGTCTGGCCGTTGGCATTCGTGGTGCTGCCGCCGCGCACGTACTGCTTGCCGTCGCCCCAGGTGTTCTCGGTATGCGTGTACATCTTGCCGGCGCTGCTGCTGCCGTTGGCGTTGGTGATCGCCATCGCGCCATAGGTGCCGCCGGTGCCGCGCTCCGGATCGAGCATGCGGTACAGGCCCTCGCTGAAGGTGGTGCTGATCGGCACCTCGCCGTTGTACTGGCTCTTGCCCACGCCGATCACGGTCTGCAGGGCGCTCCAGCGGTCGATGATGTGGCCGTCGTTGGCGCTGACCACGGTGTCGTGATAATACGGATGATCGCCGCGCTGCATGCGGGTGCGCACCAGGTAGGCCAGTTCGTAGTGGTCGACGGCCTCCTGCACGTCGAGGGCGTTCAGCTCTTCTTCGGGCTTGCCGGCAGCGCTGGCCACGCGCTCGGTCTTCATCACCGGGTAGATCAGCAGCTCGGCGCTCGGCGGGGTGATGTGGGTCGCGTCCGGTCCGGTGGCCGAGAGCGTCGCGCCGACGGCGGCGTCGATCGCAGCCTTCGGCGGCATCGAAGGCTTGACCTTGAAGTCGCTGGTCGCCGCGCCCAGCCGGTTGGCGGGGCCGCGCCCCAGATGCAGACGGCGCGGGGACGCCGATTCCGACAGGATGGCGCCTTGCGCATCGACCACCACGACCGACTCGGAGCCGAACACGCGCAGGCCCTTGTAGGTATGGGCGGCGCGTACCACTTGCGTGCCCTGCACACCCGGATGCTGCTGGGCGACCATGAAGCCGTGATTATTGTCGAGGCCGCGCGCCCCGCGGCCCTGCGCCAGTTTCGCGACCAGCGCGGCGTTGGCGGCCATGGATTGCAGCTTGGGGGCGCCCATCATGGGGCTCTGCACGGCAGGCGGTTGCGCAGCCGCGCAGGCGCTGGCGATCAGCACACCGAGGGGCGTGGCCAGCAGGCGGGTTCGAAGCTTCATCGTCTCTCCAGTCGAAAGTTCCCGGCCGCGGAACCGGGCCGGACATCAACGGAGTGTGGACGAGCCTCAAAAAAGGAACTTGCTCAAACGCAAGAAGCCCCGCCAAGTGCGCAGGTGCGCAACAGGCGGGGCGTAGGGCGGGCATGCCCGCGCGTGACGCCGGCATTGTGTTGGCGGGGCCGTTCCTTGAACGAAGCCAACATGGCGCAACGTTCACGCGCGGGCATGCCCGCCCTACGGTCAATAGCGTTCGTCGCGATCCTTCAACAACAGGTAGGCAGCCGCACCGATGGCGCCGGCAATCGCGACCTTGGTCGCGAGGCCCTTCTTGTTGTGCTGCCATTCCGACTTCAGGCCCATTTCGCCGAGGATGTTGGGCACGTGGCCGTGCGCCAGGTCCTCGACGATGCCCTCGACCACGTTGATGCGGTCGGCGCCCAGCAGGATCAGCCAGTGGCGCAGGTCGTTCTCGGTGTATTTGAAGGCGGCGCGGCGTAGCAGGCCCGACAGGCCCGACGGCGGCTGGACCGAGCCGTGGATTTGCGTGATGCCGGGACGCTCGGGCGACACCAGCACCTCGACCTTCTGCTCCTGTGCCGGCGGCGTGGGCATGTCGGCCGGCGTGTAGCGCGGCGGCGTGCGCTCCATCGGCACGCCGGGACGGTTCTTGCGATCCAGGTCCGCACCCCAGCCCTTGATGTGCGTCAGCTGCTCGCGCGTGCGGCGGGTCTGGCGCAGCTCGGGCTGCACGTGGTGGTGGTGGGTATGGTCGTGCGTGTTCTCGAAGTCGTGGTCGTGCTCGGGATTATTGTCGTGCTTGACCAGGGCGGTTCCGTTTTCCATGCCGTCCTCCTTATTTGCCGACGCTGGCCGTCACGGCGCGCACTTCGTGGGCGCGCGGCGGGATCAGGATCGGCTTGATGCAGTTGTCGAGCTTGCTCGAGAAGATGTGGTAAGCGTCGGCCACCTCTTCCAGCGGGATGCGGTGGGTGATGATCTGCTTCGGATCGATGTGTCCGGCGCGGATGTGCTCGATCAGGCGCGGCACGTGGCGCTTGACGCTGGCCTGGTTCATGCGCATCGTGATGCCCTTGTTCAGCGCATTGCCGATCGGGACCGCGTTGAAGGTCGGACCGTAGACGCCGACGATCGACACGTTGCCGCCCTTGCGTACCGAATTGATGCACCAGTGCAGCACGGTGGCGGCACCGGCCTGCATCTTCATCAGGCGCCCGGTCACCGTTTGCGCCACGCTGCCGGCGGCGTCGCAGCCGACAGCGTCGATGCAGACGTCGGCGCCCAGCCAGTCGGTCATCTTCTTGATGTGCAGCGCCATGTCGCCCACGTCCTTGAAGTTCACCACTTCGCACTGGGCGTAGTTCTTCACGAATTCCAGGCGGTACTCGAGTTCGTCGACCACGATCACGCGGCCGGCGCCGAACAGCCAGGCGGATTTGGCGGCAAAGATGCCGACCGGACCCGCGCCGAACACGACGACGGTATCGCCTTCCTCGATGCTGCCCATCTCGGCGGCCTGGTAGCCGGTCGGCAGCGCGTCGGTGAGCAGCACGGCGTCGTCGTCGACGATGTCGTCGGGGATCTTGATGGGACCGACGTCGGCCATCGGCACGCGCACGTATTCGGCCTGGCCGCCGTCGTAGCCGCCGGCCGTGTGCGAATAGCCGTAGATGGAACCCACCGCGGTCGACTGGGGGTTCATGTTGTGGCAGTTACCGTAGAGTTCTTTCTGGCAGAAGAAGCAGGAGCCGCAGAAGATATTGAAGGGCACCAGCACGCGGTCGCCCACCTTCAGCGTTTGCACCTGCGAACCGACTTCCTCGACGATGCCGATGAACTCGTGTCCGAAAGTATGGCCGACCCGGGTATCCGGCACCATGCCGTGATACAAGTGCAGGTCGGAACCGCAGATGCAGGAGCGCGTCACGCGCACGATGGCGTCGCCCGGATGCTCGATCACGGGATCCGATTTATGTGTCGCGCGGACGCGGTAGGGCCCCCGATAATTCATTGCCAGCATAAATTCCTCCTCGAAAGTTTGCGAGACTCACCGTTGACGATGAGTGCGTGGACAATAAACTTATGTCAAAACGCTATCGAAGGCGATATGCGCACGGAAATGAATTAATGTTTTTTAATGGTTTTTATTGAATTTTAGCTGCACTTTAGCAAGTAGTTCGCAACAGGAAAGGCGAAGTTCCTGCAAGCCATGCTTGCAGGAACGTTCTCGCTACAGGCGCTTGGCCTCGAAGGTATTGCACTGCTGCGGGTCGCCGGCCTCGAGCCCGCGCTTGAACCAGCGCACGCGCTGCTCGGAACTGCCGTGGGTAAACGAATCCGGCACCACGGTGCCGCGCGACTGGCGCTGCAGGGCGTCATCGCCGATCGCGGTGGCGGTGGCCAGCGCGCTTTCGACGTCGCCCTCTTCCAGGAAAGCCTCCTTCTGCTGGGTGCGGTTGGCCCAGACGCCGGCAAAGCAGTCGGCCTGCAGCTCCAGCCGCACCGACAAGGCGTTGCCTTCGGTCTCGGAAGCCCGCTGCTGGGCGTTGTGCACCTGGTCGGATACCCCGATCAGCTTCTGCACGTGGTGGCCGACCTCGTGCGCGATGACATAGGCCTGGGCGAATTCGCCGCCGACGTGGAAACGTTCCTGCATCAGGCGGAAGAAGCTGAGGTCGATGTACACCTTCTGGTCGCCCGGACAGTAGAAGGGCCCGGTAGCCGAATTGCCGGTCCCGCAGGCGGTCGGCGTACGCCCCTCGAACAGCACCAGCTTGGGCGCCTGGTAGGTGCCGCCTTGCGCGGCAAAGATCGGGGTCCACGCATCTTCCGTATAGCCCAGCACGGTGCGCACGAAGCGGGTTTCGCGGTCATTGGCCTGGGGTGCGTTCGGATCGCGCTGCTGGACCTGCGGCGCAGGTGCGCTGCCACCGCCGAGCATGCCGATCACCGTCCCCGGATCGACGCCAAAGAAGATCGAAGCGACGAGCGCAATCGCCACCGTTCCGAGGCCGACGCCACGGCCGCCGATGTTGAAGCCCCCGCCGCCTCCACCGCCGCGCCGGTCCTCGACATTACCGCTTTCGCGGTCGCCTTCCCACTTCATGGCTGCCTCCGCAGGTTCGAGGAGTTCATGCTCTCGCGCGCATCTTTCAAGCGGAATTCGTCGTCGAGTGCCAGGCCGGCACGGGCTTCGTCGTGCAGGCTGCGTTCATGCCGCTCGCGTTCGATTTCGCGCTCGACGCGGGCGTGTTCCTGATCCGGTAAAAGTGGTTTCATGGCTGTCCTAATAAGTGTTATCGCGTCGGCACCGTTGCCAACTTGAACATAGGTCCAGTATGGACGCGACACACGAGCCAGTATGTTCGGACATTCACATAAGCGGCGCGCAGCTGTCCGGCACTCTGTACGCCAGCGAACAGAGCACGCGCGCGCCATCGTTCATCCTCGCCCCATGACCTCCACTGCTTACGATCCCGACGCCCTGCTCGCGCTGGGCCAGGCCCTGCGCCAGGCAGGCTACCAGTTCATCACCGTCACGCCGGCGACGCACCGCCGCGTCAACGGCCGGCCTGACAGCGCCTGGGCGCAGGATCTGCGCGGGGTATTCGGCTGGAGCCGGCCGTTTCGCGAAGAGAGCTTACCAAAGGAGGTCCTGGCGCTGATGCGCCGCGCCGGCGTGGTGGCCGAGAAGGACGGCGCACTGTGCGCGACGGTGCGTGCTTCCAGCATCGGTTCCCGCCTCTACTTCCACTCGGCGTTTCCTACCCATGCCGAGGACGCCGTCTTCTTCGGTCCGGATACCTACCGCTACATCGCCGCCCTGACGCGCAGCATGGACGGGCTGACGCCGCCGCCGCGGCGCGTGGTCGACATCGGTGCCGGCAGCGGCGCCGGCGCGATCGAGGTCGCGGCGCGCTTCCCGGACGCGCAGGTGTTCGCCGCCGACATCAACGAGCGCGCCCTGGCGCTCGCGGCCGTCAACGCGCGCCTGAACGCCACGCCGAAAGTGGAAGCGCGCTATAGCGACCTGCTGCGGGACCTCGACGGCGAATTCGATCTCGTCCTGTCGAACCCGCCCTACATCCTCGACCCCGACAAGCTGCGCTACCGCCACGGCGGCGACATGCGCGGCGCGGGACTCTCGCTGCAGATCGTCGACGCCGCGCTCGAACGCCTGGCGCCGGGCGGTACGCTGCTGCTTTACACGGGCATCGCCATCGTCGACGGCCGCGACGAATTCCTGGAGACGATCCGGCCGCGCCTGGATGAGGCCTGCGACTGGACCAATGAGGAACTCGACCCGGACATCTTCGGCGGCCAGCTCGACTGCGAGGGCTACGAGGAAGTGGAACGCATCGCGGCCGTGTGGCTGCAGGCGCGCAAGCGCCTCGCCTGAATCAGAACGTGCGGCTCCAGTTCACCGCGAACGTACGTCCACGGCCGGCATAGGTGCCGCTTGGATCGGTCGCCGCCGCCGACTGCGAGTAATAGCCGACATACTGCTTGTCGAAAAGGTTCTCGATGCTCGCGCCGAAGCGGCCATACGCGGTGTCCCAGCTCACGGCGGCGTCGGCCAGCGTATAGCCGGTGAAATGTTCTTCCAGCTTGCTGGTGCCGACCACGCGGCCGATGTTGATGTCGCGGTCGAACAGGTGCGTCGCCTGCAGGCGCAGCTGGGCTTTCGGCAGGAAGCCCCAATTGGCGCCAAGTACCGCCTTGTCCGGACCTTGCGAGCGTGCGCCGAGGTCGAGGTCGAGCGGCGCGCCCTGGGCGGCGGCCGTCTTGCCGTCGGTGACCGCGTAGCTGCCGAAGACCGACACCCGCTTCACAGGACGCCATTCGCCGTTCGCTTCCCAGCCCTTGACGATGGTCGGCACGCGTTCCACCAGGCCCACGCCCGCCGAGTTGATCCGGATCACGCTGCCCAGTTTCGAGCGCGAATCGTAGCGCGAGAAGCCGATGTGTCCGTAAGCACCGCGCCAGTTCAGGCCCACCTCGTTGTTGCGGGTGACGATAGGCTGCAGCGAAATCAGGTTCGACACCGATTGCCCCGGGGTGTTTACGCCGCGCAGCACGAGACCCGCATCGGGCAGGCCGAAGCCTTCGGAACTGGCGGCGAAGACCGACCAGCCCGGCGCCAGGCGCCACACGGCGCCGACGTTGCGCACCGACTCCGAGAATTCCGCGGAACCGCCCTGCACCTCGCGCCGGCCATAGGCGGCCAGCGTGGTGTAGGTGTCGACCTCGAGCTTGGCGTTTTCGCGGCGCAGGCCGCCGCGCAGGGTCACCGGGCCGATCTCGTATTCGAGCTGGGCGAACGGTGCGAGCGACCTGAACTTCAGCTCCGGCACCCAGGTGCGGTCCGTGGCTGCCAGGCGCTGCAGCGTATGGTCCTTCAGCGCATCCATACCGACGGTCAGCTCCAGGCCCTGCACCAGCGTATCGGGACGCACATAAGTGATACGCGAACCGAGCTTGTCGGCCACGATATGCGACTGGTCCCACAGCGTGCCGTTGGGCGCGATGCGAATGTCCTGGAAGGTGGCGACAGCGGTGGCGCCATACAGCGACTCGAAGTCGTGCTTGAACAGCTGCACCGTCAGCGCGCCGCCGGCCAGCGCCGCGTGGCGGTAGTCGATGCTGGCGCTGCGCACCTTGTTGCGCGCCGGCTCGCCCGGCGGCGTGCCCTCGCTTGACGTGGTGGTGACGCCCTGCGCGACGATGCCGGGTTCGTTGCGGTAGTCGCCGTCGCCCGCCATGTTGAAACGGTTCAGCGAGAGCTGGATGCGCTGGTCGCCGAAGTTGCGGCCGATCTTGAAGAACAGGTCGTCACCATGCGAGTCGAGGGTGTCGCCCTGCACGCTGTCGATGCCCAGGCGTCGGCCGTTGCCGTCGTAGCCCATGCCGCGCCGCTGGACGCTGGCATAGGCCAGCAGGTCGAAGGCGTCGGACTTGTGGCTCACCGAGTACCCGGTCTTCCAGTCGACGTTGTCCGAGCGGAACTGGGTGGCGGCGCGCACGTTGACGCCGAAGCTGGTGCCGTTTGCCTTCGGCGTCTTCGTGATGTAGTTGATGATGCCACCGGTCGCGCCCAGGCCCTGCACCGCCGATGCGCCGTTGATCACTTCGATGCGCTCGATGATCGCGCTGTCGGCAAAATAGCCCTCGCGCATGCCGGCGCGCAGCGGGTTCGACTGCGGGATGCCGTCCAGCAGGATCAGTGGCTGGCGCCCGCGCAGCGATTCGCCGGTCGAGGTCATTTTCTGGCGGCTCGGCGCATAGCCGGGAATATAGGTCGCCAGCGCCTGCGACGGATCGTCGGCGATCAGGTATTGCGCGGCCAGCTCCTGCTGGCCGATGACGGACACGGCGCCCGGGATCTTGTCGACCGCCTTGGCGCCCCGTGTCGCCGTCACCACGACGGTGGCGGGCTCGCCTTCCGGCGCGCGCTCTTGCTGGTCTTGCTGGGCGAAAGCCGGTGCGGCCATGAAGGCGCAAGCGGCGGCGACGGCGAAACAGATGGGCTTCACGGTGGTCATATTGTTCTGGAGGCGAAAAAGCGCGATACTTTTCTGCTAAGCAATGTAAAATGAGAATGATAACGATTCTTATTTGTAACAGCAAGCTGTATTGACCGAGCGATTCCGATGTCACCCACCAAAAGCCTGATCCGGACCCTGCACCTCTGGGCCGGCCTCGTATTCGGTACCCTGCTCGTCCTGCAGGGCCTGACCGGCAGTATCCTCAGCTGGCGTCACGAACTCGATGCCCTGCTCAACCCCGGCCTGCTGCAGGTCGCGCCGCCGCCGCACACCCGCCAGGGCGAGACGCTGCGGGTCGCGCCCGCGCTGGTGGGCGATGTCGGCGATATGCTGGCGGCACGCGAGGGGTACGGCCGCCCCAACATGCTGATGCTTCCGGAACACGCAGGCGACGTCTTCATTGCCTGGTACCGTCCCGGCAAGACCGCATCGATCTGGCAACAGGGCGTGACGCGCCAGGTGATGGTCGACCCGGCTACCCTGGCGATCCTCGGCGAGCGGCGCTGGGGCGAAGCGGGCCTGAGCCGACCGCAGCTGCTGCCGACTTTGTTCCACCTGCACCACTACCTGCTGGCGGGCGACGGCGGCAAGGTCGTGCTGGCGGTCGAGGGCGTGGCGCTGCTGGTCTTGTCGATCACCGGGCTCATCGTCTGGTGGCCCAAGCTGACCCGCTCGGCGATCTGGCATGCCCTGAGCTTCCGCCTGGGCGCCTCCTGGCCAAAGTTCAGCTTCCAGCTGCACCGTGCGGCAGGCTTCTGGTGTGCGCCGGTCTTCCTGCTGCTGGCGGTGTCGGGGATTTACTTCAACATGCCGGCCTGGGTCACCCCGGCTGTCAACGCGCTGTCCCCCTTGACACCCAACGACAAACCGGCGAACCGCAGCGCGCCGGATGCGGGCGCGGCCGCGCCGCAAGCCGTGCTGGCGGCAGCCCAGGCCCTGTTCCCGGAAGGCCGCGTCTCGCGCCTGAACTACCCCGCCAAGGCCGGACAGCCCTACGAGGTGCGCGTGCGCCAGCCAGGAGAATGGCGCCACGGCGACGGCGCGACCCGCATCACGGTCGATTCCGGCGACGCCACGGTCTTGCGCGTCGTCGATCCGCTGCGGATGCGGCCGGGCGACCGTTTCCTGTCGTGGATGTTCCCGCTGCATACCGGCGAAGCCCTGGGCACGGCCGGACGGGTACTGATCAGCCTGGTCGGCCTGATGCCGCTGGTGTTCTTCGTGACCGGGCTAGTCATGTGGATCAAGTTCCGCCGGCCGAAGGCGAAACCGCGCCGGCGCGCTACAGTGGCGTCATCGCAGGATTCGATCGCCGCCTGACTCATGGAGGGAATGGAGATGTACACCAAGACGCTGGTCGCCGGCTGGGGCGACATGGATTTCAATGCGCACATGCGCAACACGGCTTACCTGGACAAGTCGGCCGACGTGCGCATGATGTATTTCGCCGAGCACGGGTTTCCGATGTCGGAATTCGTGCGCCTGAAGCTGGGGCCGGTGGTGATGAAGGACGAGATCGAGTATTTTCGCGAAGTGCGGCTGCTCGACGAGATGCAGGTGACGCTCAGCATTGCGGGCTTGTCGGAGGATGCGAGCCGGATGATGCTGAGGAACGAGTTCTTTCGCGATGGCGTCCTATGCGCGCGCGTGACATCCACTGCCGGGTGGTTCGACCTGGCGAACCGGAAGCTGACGGCGCCGCCGGAGGGCTTGGCGGGGCCGCTCAGGGCGACGCCGAGGACCGAGGACTTCCGAGTCCTGCCGAGGAGCGTGAGGTGATGCGTCAACATCCCACTGCCCCTCCTACTCGCTCAGCAATAAAACAATCCACTGTATCGTCATTTGAACGCGGCCTAGCGAAAACAGCCGAGTAACGCAGCATCGTTAAATAATAGTTGACACAGCGGTTACGAGAGCCGGCACGAATGGATATCATTCGATACAAGAGAAACATTCAGAATTAATAGGTTGGTTTATGGCAAAATATGTTACCGCCCTAACGATAACTTCTGATGTCCATAGCCGTCTCCGCACTTGCTCCTTACGCTAGCTTTGTCGTTGCCTACTCTACAGTAGCCGCTCCTGACTATAAATTACTACAGCGCAACTTGAAAGCCGTTTTATCAGGACTGAATGGCCAAATTAAGATCTCTAGTTTAGCCACTCCTACCTACGCTGGAATAACATCGATCTATGCATTTCACGCTAAGGAGAAAAGGCCCGCCAGTTGGAGCGGCAGCAATACGATTGAAGATCAGCTCAACCATTTGGTCGCGTACTTTGCATATGATCGATTCGCTCTCATCTACGTAAGTGATGCTGAACTCAAATCTGAGGTTTACGATGCTCTATATGACGGTAGGATCAAGAATTGGCAACCCGCAGACGAGCGAACCCTCGTCAATTCCTACATAACTGGAAGCACCCTGAGGACGCTTTGGTTGGGAGGAACCCACCGGAACGTTACAGTTCGCCCGAACAGCAAGATAATTAGTGGGCCTGACCTTAGAGACGCTATTGATCCGTTTGGTGATTCTACTTTCGTTGCGGGAGCAGTTCGCTCTAGCAAGGCAGGGGTGAGTTTGAAGCGAAGTGGGTTATGGTTTCGCCCATCGAAGAACTGGGGAGACTGTTGCGACGTTGCTAAGGCTGTCCTTGACGTGTTGGTCGCGACGCAAGCAAGCCTTTCGACCTTGTCCTCAACCGTGCACCACGGCCTAGCTACACGGGTGTTCGACTTCACCGGCGTCGGTCCTGCCTATGCCGTTGAATGGGAAGAACCCGATACCCTTAAAGGAAAGCACCGCGCACGAAAATTGGCCGGCCTGAAAGACCGTTTTGAGATCGAACTAGGTACGGCTTCCGTTGCAAATAAGGACGTGCCGATCCTGATTACGGATACCACTTCAGGAGCGACGTGTAGCCTCATCCTTCAGCCAGACTTCGTCGCAGGCAGACTCGTTTTAACCTTTTCTGGCTCATGCCCCAAGGCGTTTGCTGAACTAGTTGCTACAGTAACGTCAGACCCTGAGCTTATCAAGGTTTACTACGAAACCTGGCATACGTTAGCACATGCTAGCCTCAGCCTAGCAATAGTCCAAGATCGCCCTTTTAACTTGGAGTTCTGTGATTTTGCTCCAGGGACGGCGTACTGCGTCGACATGGAAAAACCTCCTGGAGCATCGGTACCCATCGCGAACATATGTTCTGTAGCTGACTTAAGCCTGTTCAAATGGGTATTTAAAGATGGACTAGCTCAACTCGGGCTGGCGCAACCCGCCACTGGCCAATGCTGGCTTTACTGTGACGATGGCTCTGGAGAAATTGCAGACTTTATCCACATAGAGTTGCCCACGGCTGCTGGAATTGCTGTCCCGAGAATTACTCTCATCCATGTAAAGGGAGCGAACAGCGATAAGGCAAGTCGAAAGA
Source organism: Massilia sp. Mn16-1_5 (assembly GCF_004798585.1). Taxonomy (GTDB): domain Bacteria; phylum Pseudomonadota; class Gammaproteobacteria; order Burkholderiales; family Burkholderiaceae_D; genus Telluria. The sequence goes on along the minus strand of NZ_PPXQ01000019.1, from coordinate 101,097 downwards.
TATCCGTGGGCGCTTATGAGGTTGTGACAGCGCAGGCGATGAAAAACCTGAGACGCATGAGCTCAGCTAGCATAATTCCTGATCTCGCTACTAGCATTGGCAAGCATGGTGGCATGCGAGTCTGGGATCAGCCTTGGAGCGCCGGTCTAGTGTCGACAGCAGCAACAGGCACTGCCATGCTTGCTGCATTGAGAACGATAACCGCAGATTGTGAATACCAAGTGATAGTGGTACAACCGCACGTGTTGAAATCTAAGTATCAAACTCCTTCTGGTCATGCTACCGGTCCGGCAGCAATTCAACTGCGAAGTTTACTGTTCGGCGCACAATTGGCCGCACAAGCGGTTGGGGCTAAGTTTCGTGTAGTCTCCGATATGCGTTAGACTTGGCACGAACACCATACGCTGTTCAGTCTGTTTTGGTAGAGGTGCACTGAACAGTTTTATCGGCACCTCGACCTAACGTTGCTTCAAACTTTACTACAGCAAAAAAAAAGGCTCCCATGGGGAGCCTTTTTCTTCTACTGGCGGAGAGGGTGGGATTCGAACCCACGGTACGCTCGCGCGTACGCCTGATTTCGAGTCAGGTACATTCGACCACTCTGCCACCTCTCCTAAATCGGTGTTGCGGTCGCTGCAAGAGGCTCGCATTATAGCGGCGGGACTGACGTTGTGCAAGGGAATGATGTTCGACGCATACAAGACTAGAGACAACAATAATCGGCGTCCCGCTGGGCACGAGTGCCCAGCCTTCCGTAAATGAAAAAGCTCCCAGAGGGAGCTTTTTTCATTTACTGGCGGAGAGGGTGGGATTCGCCCACGTGCCGCGGGCCGCCCCCGCGCAAGTATGCGCGGGTCTTCGAATCCCACACGCAGGGCCCGCAGGGGCCCTGCTCCTCTCCGCCACCAAATAAAAAAGGACTCCCGAGGGAGTCCTTTTCTATTTATTGGCGGAGAGGGTGGGATTCGAACCCACGGTACGATTTAACGTACGCCTGATTTCGAGTCAGGTACATTCGACCACTCTGCCACCTCTCCAGGTAACCGGTCGCTTGTCGCGAGAGGCCACATTATAGCAGCCCTCCGCGAAAACGGAAGAGCTATTTACCCCGTGCGCTTAAGCTGCTGGCGACAGACGCTCGAGCCCGCCCATGTACGGACGCAGCACCTCCGGAATCACGACGCCGCCATCGGCCTGCTGGTAGTTCTCGAGCACCGCGACCAGCGTGCGGCCCACCGCCAGGCCCGAGCCGTTCAGCGTGTGCAGCAGTTCCGGCTTGTTCTGGGCGTTGCGGAAACGGCCGCCCATGCGACGGGCCTGGAAGGCTTCCATGTTCGACAGCGAGGAAATCTCGCGGTAGGTGTTCTGCGCCGGCAGCCACACTTCCAGGTCATAGGTCTTGGCCGAGCCGAAGCCCATGTCGCCGGTGCACAGCAGCATCACACGGTACGGCAGGCCCAGGCTCTGCAGGATGAACTCGGCATGGCCGACCATCTCGTCCAGCGCCGTATACGAAGCTTCCGGATGGGCGATCTGGACCATCTCGACCTTGTCGAACTGGTGCTGGCGGATCATGCCGCGGGTGTCGCGGCCGTAGCTGCCGGCTTCCGAGCGGAAGCATGGCGTGTGCGCCGTCATCTTCAAAGGCAGCGCGTCCAGCGGCACGATCTCGTCACGCACCACGTTGGTCAGCGTCACTTCCGAAGTCGGGATCAGGTAGAAGGTCTCGCCCTCGCCTTCCGCGCCGCCCTTCTTCACCGAGAACAGGTCTTCCTCGAACTTCGGCAGCTGGCCGGTGCCGCGCAGCGAGTCGGCATTCACCATGTACGGGGTATAGCACTCGAGGTAGCCGTGCTTGTCGGTGTGGGTGTCGAGCATGTACTGGGCCAGCGCGCGGTGCAGGCGTGCGATGCCGCCCTTCATCACCGAGAAGCGCGAACCGGTCAGCTTGGTCGCGGTATCGAAGTCGAGGCCCAGCTTTTCGCCGATGTCGACGTGGTCCTTGACCTCGAAATCGAAGGTCGGCGGGGTGCCGATCTTGCGCACTTCGACGTTGCCGCTTTCGTCCGTACCGGCGGGCACCGACTCGTGCGGCAGGTTCGGGATCGAGGCCATGAAGTCGGCCATCTTCGCCTGGACCTCGCCCAGCTTCGCTTCGTTGGCCTTGAGCTCATCGCCCAGGCCCGCCACTTCCGCCATCACGCCGGCCGTGTCCTCTCCCTTGCCCTTCAGGATGCCGATCTGCTTCGACAGCGAATTGCGCTTGCCTTGCAGCTCTTCGGTGCGGGTCTGGATCGCCTTGCGCTCGGCTTCGAGCGCATTGAAGCCGGCCACGTCGAGCTGGAACTTGCGCGCGGCCAGGCGGGCGGCGACGGTGTCGATGTCTTTGCGGAGAAGTTGGATGTCTATCATTTGTGGAGGTCAGGCCAGCAGTATGTCGAAAACGCAATTGTACCAAGCCGCTCACGATTATCGGCGCGTTTCCGAAAAAGCAGCACCCCAGCGTCCAAGGCCGATTGTTGTAAGGACATCGCATGCCTTTCGACGCCGATTGACGGCTCATACAGGCTCATGAATACTTCATAGTTACCTTCTGGAAATTCTATTTATTCGCCTTGAAATCATGCTGAAAAAACTCTCGTACTTGGCCATGGCCTGTCTCCTGTCGGCCTGCGCGGCGATCGAACCCGCGCCGGCACCGGCCGCGCCGAACTGGCAAGCCGGATCCGCCGACTTCGGATTCCTGAACAAGCTCGTCAACAAGAAATACATCCTGCGCGCCATGGCGTGGACACCGACGCGCGAAGACAATGGCCTGACTTATGTGTTCGATGGATTCAAGCTGCGCAATACGGCGCAGCCGGGCGTCCTGCAGGTGGTGGCCCAACCGTCCGGATGCCGCACAGCTAGTGCAGTGATGCAGGGAGCGAACAAACTGGTCATCCATTGCGAGACCTGGGACGACGATCAGCGCCTTACTTACACGCCGAATACGGCGGGTGGTTTTGACAGGCTCTTCGAGTCGAAAAGCACTGCCGGGCTGAATTTCCTGCAAGACTACCGGTACATCAACGAGTGGCAAACGAAGCCATACAGCGAAGCTGCCCTTCGCCAGGAACTGCAGGCCGCTGCATTCCACGATCAAAGGATGGCCGAAGAGGCGCGCCAGCGACGGGAAGACGAGCGCGCGTCCAGTGAGGCGACTGCCCGCGCCTTCGGCAATGCGATGGCTACGCTGAGCGGCGCGGCAAACCAGGTGGCCCAGCAGCAGGCCGCCCAGGCCGCCCAGATCCGCGCGCAAGCGGAGGTCCGGCGCGAGAGCCAGGCCCAGGCGCAGCGCGACGCTGCCGCGCGCCAATACCAGCAGGCGCAGGAGAACGCGCGCCAGGCGACGCAAAGGCAGTACGACATCGCACGCCAACACGAGCAGCAGCAGGCCGCCCAGGCCCAGCGCAAGGCCGAAGCCGAAGCACAGCGCAAGGCCGAATCGCAGGCGAGGCAGGACGCGGCGAACCGGCAGCGCCAGGAAGCCTCACGCAAGCAGGCCGCGCTGACGGTCGCACAAACCGGCGGCGGCGACAGAACCGCGAGCCAGGTCGGCTCCATCCCGTCAAAGCCGGCAACGACAGCCTCCGCCGCGCCACCGCTGCCGACCCAGAACGGCAAGGACCTGAACTGCAACACCGAACGCCAGTGCTTCGGCGAATGCCTGAAGGGACCGAAGGACGGCGTGTATGCCTGCCAGCGGGCCTGCACGGCGCGCTCGACCTGCAAGGTCAGCCTGCAATAAGCGCATGACGCTGGCCGCGGCCGGCGTCAGCCCTGCGCGTCCTCGTCCAGCTGGCGCAGGAAGGCCAGCTTTTCCGCAATCTTGCTCTCCACCCCGCGCGGCACCGGCTGGTACCAGCGCGGCTCCGGCATACCTTCGGGCAGATAGGTTTCGCCGGCGGCATAGGCGTTCGGCTCGTCGTGGGCGTAGCGGTACTCGTGGCCGTAGCCGAGCTCCTTCATGAGCTTGGTCGGGGCGTTACGCAGATGCACCGGCACTTCGCGCGACTTGTCCTTGCGAACGAAAGCCATCGCCGCGTTGAAGGCGTTGTAGCCGGCATTGCTCTTCGCGGCGATCGCGAGGTAGACGACGGCCTGGCCGAGCGCCAGCTCGCCTTCCGGCGAGCCGAGACGTTCGTAGGTCGTCGCCGCGTCGTTTGCGATCTGCATGGCGCGCGGGTCGGCCAGGCCGATGTCTTCCCAGGCCATGCGCACGATGCGGCGCGACAGGTACTTCGCATCGGCCCCGCCGTCGAGCATGCGGCATAGCCAGTACAGGGCTGCGTCCGGATGCGAGCCGCGCACCGACTTGTGCAGGGCCGAGATCTGGTCGTAGAAATTGTCGCCGCCCTTGTCGAAGCGGCGCGAATTCAGGGTCAGCGCGTTGTCGACGAATTCGCCGGTGATCGTCGTGATGCCGCTCGTCTCGGCCGAGGTCTTGGTCTGCTCGAGCAGGTTCAGGAAGCGGCGCGCATCGCCGTCGGCGTAGCCGATCAGGGTGCTGATCGCGATCTCGTCGAATTTCAGGTGGGCGAGCACGCGCTCCTGGGCGCGCTTCAAGAGCTGGCGCATCTCGTCGTCGCTCAAGGCCTTCAGCACGTAGACCTGGGAGCGCGACAGCAGCGCCGAGTTCACCTCGAACGAAGGATTTTCGGTGGTCGCGCCGATCAGCGTCACCAGCCCGGATTCGACGAAGGGCAGCAAGGCGTCCTGCTGCGATTTATTGAAACGGTGGATCTCGTCGATGAACAGGATCGTGTGCTTGCCGCGTGCCAGGTACTGCTCGGCCTGCTCGACGGCGGCGCGGATGTCCTTCACGCCCGACAGCACGGCGGAAAGCGCGATGAATTCGCAATCGAAGGCGTAGGCCGTCAGGCGCGCCAGCGTGGTCTTGCCGACACCGGGCGGGCCCCACAGGATCATCGAGTGCGGCTTGCCGGACTTGAAGACGAGGTTGAGCGGCTTGCCGGGGCCGAGCAGATGGCTCTGGCCGATGACTTCGTCGATGGTGCGCGGGCGCAGGGCTTCGGCCAGGGGGGCGGCGGGTTCGTTCTTGAAGAGGTCATCCACGGCGAGGCTCCCGGGCGCGTGCGACGGACATGTTGGTGCGTGAGTTGTTGTGCATGCGGATAGTGTAGCCGATGCGCCCCGCGACAGCCGCCCTTACGCGTCCCTGGGGATGAGCCGGCCGCGCATGCTGCCGCGCTCCGGGACCGCGTTCCTGGTTTCGGGAGTGAAGCGGCAAGAGGCGATGTATGCCTCGGCCGCCTGCCGGGATTCGGGCGGATCGGCTGCTTCTACCCGCAGGTCGAAGGGCTTGCCGGAAGAATCGAGCAGGAAGCGCACCAGTGTGCCTTTGCTGCCTGTTACATCTTCGGGCAACGGACGAAATCCGGCGTAGCGCTCCGAGACCGGACACGACCCGGCAACCAGCGCGGCAGGAACGGTGACCGCCTGACGTGGCGCCAGCTTCCAGTTGAACGCGAGAACCAGGCCGGAGCGCTTGGGCTCCGCCTCCGAGGGCGGCGCATAGCGGCATGTCGCCACGGCCCGCTCCGACATCACGTCGAGTATTTTCCACCCGCTGCTGCGCATGGTGCGCGGATTGATCGGCCGGCCTTCATCGTCAAGGTCGAACATAACAATCGACTTGCCCTCGAGTTCGTAGCGCCTCGCTTCCTTTTCCCATTCCGGCTGCTCGCACGAGAGCGCCTTGGGCATGCGCACGACGTTCGGTTTGTCCTGGGCCGCACTGTCGGGCCCTGCCATTACCAGCAGCAACGCTGCCGCCACGCCAAACAATTGTTTGCTCGAACCGAACCTTTGTTTATTGGTTGTTGACCTCGGCGCCTTTCGGAATCTCGAATTTGAACTGCTGGGCGCCAAGCGAAGGATTCCGCTGGAAACTTGTAAATTTTAATACAGAAGTTTGACCAAAAGTGTCTTTCAGCTCCATCGCTTCAGGCGTGCCGTTCTTCAGGCCGATGCTGATCTGTTCGAAGGTCGTGTCCTTGGCCTTCGGCACGGCGTTCAGCCATTCCAGGCCATCGCGGGTGCCCGCTTCGGACAGGGTGAAGTTCTTTTCCAGGTCATTGCTGCCGAACAGGATGGCGGCCGGCGAAGAGCCGAGGGCGTTGCCGAGTTTTTTGACCGTGACCTGATTCAGGTCCTTGTCGTAGATGTAGAGCGAGTCGCCGTCGGCCTGCAGCAGCTGGTCGTAGGGCTTGGTATAGTTCCAGATAAACTTGCCGGGACGGGCGAAGACGAAGTTGCCGCTGGAGACCGGGGAGATCTTGCCGGTCTGGGATTTGCGTTGCTGTTGCTGGGTGAATTCGCCCTTGGCCGATTTGGTGGTGGCGACGAAGGATTTGAACTGGTCGAGGGCGCTTGCGTGGGCGGCGCCGGACAGGGCCAGGGTGATGGTGGCGATCAGGGTGGCGATGTTCTTTTTAGCGATCATTTGGGTCCTTTTTCAGTGTGCAGTGGGCATCAGCACGAAAACGCGTGGGCATGCCCACCTACGGTGCGCAACGGTCATTAGTCGGTGCGGAAGCCAACAGCCGCACCAAAAACCGCTTATTCAGCCTGGGTGGCCGGCACGAGGATGTCGCGGTTGCCGTTGCTTTGCATTGGCGAGACGACGCCGCTTTGCTCCATCTGCTCGAGCAGGCGGGCGGCGCGGTTGTAGCCGATGCGCAGGTGGCGCTGGACCAGCGAGATCGAGGCGCGGCGGTTCTTCAGCACCACGGCCACGGCCTGGTCGTACATGGCGTCGGACTCGCCGCCGCCTTCGCCGGCCATCGCGTCGCCACCACCACCGTTGCCCTCTTCCAGCGTGCCGCCTTCCAGGATGCCTTCAATGTAATTCGGCTCGCCCAGCGATTGAAGATGTTTTACAACTCGATGCACTTCGTCGTCCGACACGAAGGCGCCGTGCACGCGCACCGGCAGGCCGGTACCGGGCGGCATGTAGAGCATGTCGCCCATGCCGAGCAGGGTTTCCGCGCCCATCTGGTCGAGAATGGTGCGCGAGTCGATCTTCGAGCTGACCTGGAACGCGATGCGGGTCGGGATGTTTGCCTTGATCAGGCCGGTGATCACGTCGACCGACGGACGCTGGGTCGCCAGGATCAGGTGAATGCCGGCCGCACGCGCCTTCTGGGCGATACGCGCGATCAGCTCTTCCACCTTCTTACCCACGACCATCATCAGGTCGGCCAGTTCGTCGATGATGATGACGATGGTCGGCAGCTTTTCCAGCGGCTCCGGATTGTCCGGCATGATCGAGAACGGATTCGGGATGTGCTCCTCGCGCTTGGCCGCTTCCATGATCTTGGCGTTGTAGCCGGCCAGGTTACGCACGCCCAGTTTCGACATCAGCTTGTAGCGGCGCTCCATCTCGTTCACGGCCCAGTTCAGGGCGTGGCCGGCCTGGCGCATGTCGGTCACGACCGGCGCCAGCAGGTGCGGAATGCCCTCGTACACCGACATTTCCAGCATCTTCGGATCGATCAGGATCAGGCGCACGTCGGCCGGATCCGATTTGTAGAGCAGCGACAGGATGGTCGCGTTGATGCCCACCGATTTACCGGAACCGGTGGTACCGGCCACCAGCAGGTGCGGCATCTTGGCCAGGTCGGCGATGACCGGCTTGCCGGCGATGTCCTTGCCCAGGGCCACGGTCAGGTTCGAGGCGCTGTCGTTATAGACTTTCGAGCCGACGATTTCCGTCAGGCGCACGATCTGGCGCTTCGGATTCGGCAGTTCCAGCGCCATGTAGTTCTTGCCGGGGATGGTTTCGACCACGCGAATGGACGTGAGCGACAGCGAACGCGCCAGGTCGCGTGCCAGGTTGACGATCTGGCTGCCTTTCACGCCGGTGGCCGGCTCGATCTCGTAGCGGGTGACGACCGGACCCGGGAAAGCGGCCACGACCTTGGCTTCGACGCCGAAGTCGGACAGCTTCTTCTCGATCAGGCGGCTCGTGAATTCGAGGGTATCGACGGCCACCGTCTCCTGCACCGGCGGCGGTTCGTCCAGCAGCGACAGCGGCGGCAGCGGCGAATCGCCCGGCAGGTCGCGGAACAGCGGGGTCTGCTGTTCCTTGACGGCGCGCTCGCCCTTCGGCACCGACATCATCTGCGGTTCGATCTTGATTGGAGCAGGCTCGGCAGCCATCGTCTGGGAGGCAACAGCCGGCGCCGGCGGCGTCGGGGCGGCCAAGGTAGGTGCAACCCGTGCCGGGGCCGGCATCTCGAAGTCTTCGTCCTCGTCCGCCGGCGCGAGTTTCGGTTCCGCCCGCTTCGGAGTAGACACCTGCGCGGGCTTGTCGATCTGCCTGGCCCGCTCGCTCACCACGGCTTCGTCGCGCTGCACGGCCGCGGCTTCGCCCTGGCGGCGGTCTTCGCGGTCCTCGACACGCATGCGGAACCAGTCGATGCTCGTGTCGACCGTCTCGCCGATGCGCTCGGCGACGGCCAGCCAGGAAACGTGGAAGAACAGTGAGAAGCCCAGGCCGAACAGCAGCAGCAGGAGCAGGGTCGCGCCCGTGAAGCCAAAGGCGACCTGGGAGGCGTGACCGAGCAGCTGGCCCAGCACCCCGCCCGGGGCGCGCGGCAATTCGACGTCCCAGGACCACATGCGCAGGTATTCGAGGCCGACGCTGCCGGCGAACATCAAACCAAAACCGATCCAGCGGACGATGAATTCGTCCTGGTGTTCCGGTTCCGCCGGGGTCGGCGACTTGTCGGTCAGCTTGCGCCAGCCGCGCCAGACCGCGCGCAGGAACAGGGCGCCCCACCACCATGCGGAGAAGCCGAAAATGAACAGCAGCAGGTCGGCCAGCCAGGCGCCGGCCTTGCCGCCCAGGTTCGAGATAGTGGACACGGTGTTCGCATGCGACCAGCCCGGATCCGCCTTGTTGTAACTCAGCAATATCATCACGAAATACAGGAAGGCGACGGCCATGGCGATCCAGCGCGCCTCCAGGAGGAGACGGGCGAGGCGGCGCGGCATCGGCGACCTGGGGGCCGGATGACGGGGGGGTGTCGTGGACTGTGCGGTACTCTTCTTGCTCATGCTGCTGGCTGCGGATGGGTTCGCCTTTGCGGAATCCGATCATTCTAAGCCATATAGCGGTCCACGGCCCATGATTCATGCTCGTGCGCATCATCGTCTATAATCCATGCTGCATCCAGGGCGGCAAACTGCGCTTGATTTGTGGCCCTTTCGCCCCCAGTTTCCGATTTCTTACCTTCACTACCTTGCTCCCCATGACCACTAAGAAACACGCCAAAGTCCTGATCCTCGGTTCCGGTCCCGCCGGCTATAGCGCCGCCGTCTACGCCGCGCGCGCCAATCTGAGCCCGATGCTGGTGACCGGCGTCGAACAGGGCGGCCAGCTGATGACGACCACCGACGTCGAGAACTGGCCGGGCGACCCGCTGGGCGTGCAAGGTCCGGAGCTGATGGCGCGCCTGCTGCAGCACGCCGAACGCTTCAATACCGAGATCGTCTTTGATCACATCCACACGACCTACCTCAACGAAAAGCCGATCCGCCTGGTCGGCGACTCGCACGAGTTCACCTGCGACGCCCTGATCATCGCCACCGGCGCCTCGGCCCAGTACCTGGGCCTGGAATCGGAACAGGCCTTCATGGGCCGCGGCGTCTCGGCCTGCGCGACCTGCGACGGCTTCTTCTACCGTAACCAGGAAGTGGCGGTCATCGGCGGCGGCAATACCGCGGTCGAGGAAGCCCTGTACCTGGCCGGCATCGCCTCGAAAGTCACCCTGATCCACCGCCGCGACAAGTTCCGCGCCGAGCCGATCCTGGTCGACCGCCTGATGCACAAGGTCAAGGAAGGCAAAATTGTGTTGGAACTGAACCACACCCTGGACGAAGTCGTGGGCGACAACAGCGGCGTGACCGGCCTGAAGATCCGTTCCACCGCCGACAATTCGACCAAGGACCTGACCGTGCACGGCCTGTTCGTGGCGATCGGCCACAAGCCGAACACGATGATCTTCGAAGGCCAGCTCGAGATGCACAACGGCTACATCAAGACCCGCAGCGGTACCGAAGGCATGGCGACCGCCACCAGCGTGCCGGGCGTGTTCGCGGCCGGCGACGTCCAGGACCACATCTACCGCCAGGCGATCACCAGCTCGGGCACCGGCTGCATGGCCGCGCTCGACGCCCAGCGCTACCTGGAAGCGCTGGAAGACGACCAGAAGTAAATCAGGAGAACGATGGCAGGCATGAAAGACTTTGCGGACCTCAAATCCTTGCGCGACCGGCTCAAGGAAGAAGAACGCCTGCGTGCCATCGAACAAGCCGAACGCGAAAAGCGCGAACGCATCGCACGCGAACGCGCCATCGAGTTCCGCAGCGCGATGGAAGGCGTCAAGAAGATGCCGGAATCGAACCGCTACGTCTATCGCCCGGTGCAGGAAGCGCTGCTGCGCGAGCAGCCCACCCGGCGCGTCCTGACGCAGGAAGAAGACGACGCCCTGGTGCTGCAGCAATCCCTCTCCGACATGTTCGACGTCGACGGGCTGCTCGACGACAATCCTACCCTCTCGTATGCCAAGGATGGCGTCGGTCCCGACGTCGTGAAAAAGCTGCGCAAGCGTCATTGGCCGATACAGGACGAGCTCGACCTGCACGGCATGACGCGCGACGTCGCCCGTGGCCAAGTCGGCGACTTCGTGCGCCGTGCCCTGCGCCGCGGCGTGCGCTGTGTGCGCATCATCCACGGGGTCGGCTACGGCTCGCCGAACGGCGAACCGGTGCTGCGTTCGGTGGTGCACAGCTGGCTGGTGCAGCTCGACGAGGTGGTGGCCTTCTGCGTGGCGAACCGGGCCGATGGCGGCAACGGCGCGCTGATCGTGCTGCTAAAACCGGCACTTGATCGTTAGTGCGGAAAAGATACAATGTTCCTTGCAGTACAACAGCGGTAGTGCGACAGCTGAGCTGCGGCTGTTGTAGAATTCGTCAAATTTCGTCAAATTTCGTCAATTTCGGCGCCAACCATAAGGGAAATTCATTGAAGTCCAGTACGATCGTTCCCATGTCCGAGGCGCCCCTGGTTGACCTGCTATCCTGCGCAGACGAACCGATCCATATCCCCGGATTCATCCAGCCCCACGGCTTCCTGCTGTTTTTCGGCGTGAATGGCGTGCTCGAGGGCTGGAGTGCGAACGTCCCCGCCGAGCTGTCCGGCCTCGAAATCGGCGGCTACTTCACGGGCTTCGCCCTGCCCCCGGTCGCCCTCGAGCTGATCGAAGAATGCATCTCCAGCCAGGTCGACGGGGAATGCGCGCCGGCCTTTGCCGCCGCCGAATTGGGTGGGATCGACTACGACTGCATCGTACATGCCACACAGGGCCGCATCGTCTGCGAATTTGAAACCCGAAACGTGCCAGCAGACACTGTCGCCATGTTCGCCGTCAAGGCGCACAGCTCGATCGAGCGCGTGCGGCGCCAGAAAAGCATCGAAGCGCTGCTCGAGACGGCCGTACGCCAGGTGCGCGAGTTCACCGGTTTCGATCGCGTCATGGCTTACCGCTTCCGCGAGGACGACAGCGGCGACGTCGTGGCCGAGGCCCGCCGCGAGGACATCGTTCCCTATCTCGGCCAGCGCTACCCGGCCAGCGACATCCCGGCCCAGGCGCGCCGCATGTACATCCTCACGACCCTGCGCATGATTGCCGATGTCGGCTATGCGCCGGTACCGATGCTGGGCGTGCCGGGCGCCGCGCCGCTGGACATGAGCTACAGCGTGCTGCGCAGCGTTTCGCCGATCCACGTCGAATACCTGCAGAACATGGGCGTGTGCGCCTCGATGAGCGTCTCGATCGTGATCAACGGCCGCCTGTGGGGCCTGCTGGCCTGCCACCACCATGAACCGAAGCAGGTGCCCTACTCGATCCGCATGGCGGCCGACGTGCTGGCCCAGGTGATGGCCTCGACCATCCAGAGCATCGAGGCGCGCCAGGATGCCGAACTGGTCGAACAGGCCGCCCAGGTCCGCACCAGCCTGGTCGAGTCGCTGCTGATCGACGAGGAGCCGCTCGACGCCCTGGCACACCACGCCGAGGCCTTGCAGAAGGCGACCGGCTCGCATGCGATGGTCTGCGTCCACAACGGCAAAATCATTTCCTTCGGCGCGATCGAACGGGAGACGGCGGAGGCCATCGTGCGCTCCCTGCCGCCGGATGCCAGCGACCTGGTGCTGCGAGACGCACTGGACGAGTGGCCGCCCGAGCTGCAGCCCCTGCTCGGCAAGTGGGTCGGCATGCTCGGCCTGCCCTTCGATCCGCCCGGCGGCGGCTGGTGCCTGCTGCTGCGCACCGAACAGATCGAGCACGTGTCCTGGGCCGGCCGGCCGGAAAAGACAGTCACCTATGGCCCGCTGGGTCCGCGCCTGACGCCACGCGGCTCCTTCGACGCCTGGCAGGAAACCGTCCGCGGACGCGCCCACGCATGGGAAGCGCCGGTGCAGAGCAATGCCCGGCTGATGCTGTCGGAACTGCTGCGCGCCTCCAACGCGCGCCGCGCCCAGACCGAATCCACGCGCGCCCAACTGCTGGCCATGCTGGGCCACGACCTGCGCGACCCGCTCAACTCGATCAACATGGCCGGCACCCTGCTCGAGCGCGGCAGCGGCGGCGGCAACCAGCCGACGCTGGGCAAGCGTATCCAGTCGTCCTCGAACCGCATGCAGCGCCTGATCGGGCAAGTGCTCGACATGAGCCGCATCGACGGCGGCCTGGGCTTGGGACTTCTGCTCGAGCCGGCCGACCTGGCGGCGCTGGTCGACGACCTGGTCGACGAGATGCGCCTGGCCTACCCGGCGATCACCTACACCTGGACCAATCCGGGCCCCGCCATGGTGCGCGCCGACGCCGGACGCATGTCCCAGGTGCTGTCGAATTTGCTGAGCAACGCGCGCCACCACGGCCAGGTGGGCGGCCCGATCGGCGTCACCCTGCACACGCACGCCGGCTGGGCCACCGTCGAGGTGACCAACAACGGCGCGCCGATCCCCGAGGAACAGGCGTCGACCCTGTTCAATCCCTTCAAGCGCAGCTCGCTGAACAATCCGCTCAACCGCACCGGCATGGGACTGGGCCTGTACATCGTCGCCACCATCGTGCGCGAGCACGAGGGCGAGATCAGCTACCGTCACGAGAACGGCCAGGTGATCTTCAGCGTCAAACTGCCGCTGGCCGAAACCGAGCGCGCCGGCCCGACCTGAATCATGTCGTTGGCCGCGGTGTAACGTAGGGTGGGCATGCCCACGCGTTCACCGGTTGATAGACGGCTCCACGGAGCGGGAGCCACAGTGCGTGCGGCTCGATCGTTTTCATGCACGACCACAAATCCAGCGCTGCAACGCGTGGGCATGCCCACCCTACGTTACGCATCTGTCCGTAGAGATGTTCGAATCAACGATGTATCCGCGCAAGCGCTCTGCCGCATGTTAGTCTAGCAACATGCCAACAGAATAGCCCGCTGCATGACCCTCATCAAGTTCATCGAAATCATGGCGATCCTGGTCGGCGCCTTTTCCGGTTTCATCGAGGCGCGCCGCAAGCGCATGGACCTGGTGGGCGTCTTCACCGTCGCCTTCATCGCCGCCTTCGGCGGCGGCACCCTGCGCGACATCCTGCTCGACCGCCGTCCCCTGTTCTGGGTCACGCACCAGGAATACGCGATCGCCATTTTCGTACTGGCCCTGATCGCCTCGCCGCTGATCCGCACCCTGCGCCACATCGTGTCCGAACGCCTGATCGTGATCGCCGACGCGATCGGCCTGGGCCTGTTCTCGATCGCCGGCACGTCGGCCGCGCTGGACGCCAACATGCCCTTGTTCATCGCCTCGATGATGGGCGTGATCACGGGGATCTTCGGTGGCGTGCTGCGCGACATCGTCTGCAACGAAGTGCCGATGGTGTTCAGGGACGGCAAACCCTACGCGATCTGCGCCTTCCTCGGCAACTGGATGTTTCTATTGATGGGCCTGTACACCAACGTGTCGCACGACTTCGCGCTGTGGACCAGCGCCTTGTCGATCAGCGTGATGCGATTGGTGTCGTGGAAGTTCGACGTGCAGATGGGGCGCTGAGGCCCCACCCCTCGCTTACACCGCGTCCGCGCCCGTCTCGCCGGTCCGGATGCGAATCACCTGCTGCACGTCCTGCACGAAGATCTTGCCGTCGCCGATCTTGCCGGTGCGCGCGGCCTTGATGATGGCGTCGACCACCTGCTCGACTACGGCGTCGTCGACTACCACCTCGATTTTGACCTTCGGCAGGAAGTCGACCACGTATTCGGCGCCGCGATACAGCTCGGTATGGCCCTTCTGGCGGCCGAAGCCTTTGACTTCGGTGACCGTCAAGCCGGTGACGTTCACGTCGGCCAGGGCTTCGCGCACTTCGTCGAGTTTGAAGGGTTTGATTACGCAGGTAATCTGTTTCATGTCTGCTCCAGTTTTAGAAAAATATTTTAATTAGTCGGGGATATTCGCCAGGTCGTCCAGCCACACGGTCGCTTCCGAATCGCTCGGGGCGCGCCAGTCGCCGCGCGGCGAGAGCGAGCCGCCGTTGCCGACCTTCGGACCGTTCGGCACGCAGCTGCGCTTGAACTGGCTGGTCTTGAAGAAGCGCCACAGGAAGATCGACAGGTTGCGCTTGATGGCGGCGAGGTCGTACTCGTTGCGCGCGCCATGCTCGTCGGGCCAGCGGCCCTCGTGCTTCGCGCGCCAGGCCGAGTAGGAAAGAAACGCTACCTTCGACGGCGTGAAGCCGTAGCGCAGGATGTAATACAAATTAAAGTCCTGCAGCTCGTAGGGGCCGATCACGCTTTCCGTGATTTGCGCCGGCTTGTCGTCGCCTTCCTTGCCCGGCACCAGTTCCGGGCTGATCTCGGTGCCGAGGATATTCAACAGCACCTCGCTGCCGCCCTTCACCACGGCCTCCGTCTCCGCGACCCAGCGCACCAGGTGGGTGATCAGGGTCTTGGGCACGCTGGCGTTCACGTTGTAGTGCGACATGTGGTCGCCCACGCCATAGGTGCACCAGCCCAGCGCCAGCTCGGACAAATCGCCGGTGCCGATCACGATCGCGCCCAGGTGGTTCGCCAACCTGAACAAGTGATTCGTGCGCTCGCCCGCCTGCACGTTTTCGAAGGTGACATCGTACTGCTCCACCCCTTCGGCGGCGGGGTGGCCGAGGTCCTTCAGCATCTGCAGGCAGCTCGGGCGGATGTCGATCTCGCGCGCCGTGCAGCCCACCACTTCCATCAGCTTGTGCGCCTGCTGCAGGGTGCGGCCGCTGGTGGCGAAGCCGGGCATGGTGTAGGCCAGGATGTTGGTGCGCGGCAGGCCGAGACGGTCCATGGCGGCGGCGCAGACTAGCAGGGCGTGCGTCGAATCCAGGCCGCCCGAGACGCCGATCACGACCTTCTGGATACCGCTCGATGACAGGCGCTGGATCAGGGCCTGCACCTGGATATTGTAGACCTCGGTGCAGCGCTCGTCGCGGAGCAGCCGGTCGGCCGGCACGTAGGGGAAGCGTTCGATCTCGCGGTTCAGGGGCAGCGTCGCTTCCAGGGGCAGCGCCAGCTTCACGCGCTGGACACGAAAAGCTGCGACTTCCTGCGCATGCCGGCGTGCCGACTGCGCGAAGGTGGTAGCGCGCATGCGCTCCTGCGACAGGCGTTCCAGGTCCACGTCGGCGAAGATGATGTGCGACTCGTCGAGGAAACGCGCCGACTCGGCCAGCATCTCGCCCTTTTCGTAGATGATGGCCTGGCCATCCCAGGCCATGTCGGTGGTCGATTCGCCGCGTCCGGCCGAGGTGTACAGATAGGCCGCCATGCAGCGCGCCGACTGCTGGCTGACCAGCTGATGGCGGTAGGTGCTCTTCCCGACCAGCACGTTCGAGGCCGACAGGTTCACCAGCACGGTCGCGCCGGCCATGGCCGCGAACGAGGACGGCGGCACCGGCACCCAGACATCTTCGCAGATCTCGACGTGGAAGCGCAGCAGTGGCAGGTTCTCCACCTCGAACACCTGGTTCGGACCGAAGGGCACGATGTCGCCGAACAGCTCGACCGAATCCACCGCGGCGCACTCGGCGGCCGAGAATTGGCGCGATTCGTAGAATTCGCCGTAGTTCGGCAGGAAGCTCTTCGGCACCAGGCCGAGCACGCGCCCGCTTGCCACCACGGCCGCACAATTGAACAGCTGGTGATTGACCCGCAGGGGCAGGCCCACTACCATCGCCAGAGGCAGTTCCTTCGATGCCTCGACAATCGCCGCGAGGCCGTCCTGGCAGGCGTCGAGCAGTGCCTTCTGGTGGAACAGGTCGTCGCAGCTGTAGGCGGACAGACCCAGTTCCGGGAAGGCTACCAGGGCCGCGCCCTGCTCCGCCGCCTGGCGCGCCAGGCTCAAGGTCTGCTCGACGTTATAGGCCGGATCGGCGATGCGGCAACGGGGAATCGCCACGGCCACGCGCGCGAATCCGTGGGAATAGAGATTGAAAAATCGGTTGTTCATTGAACCCCTTTCGCATGCATTGAGTGCGGTCTCCAGCGACACTTCCTGACTCATTTCACTTAGGTATCAGATCACTTGAATTATCGCACGCATATCGCTTCTTCCTTGTCCGAGATCGGGCAAGCCGCCTGGGATGGTTTATTGGCGCAGCAGGAAGATGCCAACCCCTTCCTGTCCTACGCCTTCCTGCATGCCCTGCACGCGTCCGGCAGCGCCGCGCCCGAGACCGGCTGGCAGCCGCAATACCTCGCGCTTTACGACGGCGAGACCCTGGCCGCGGCCCTGCCCCTGTACGTGAAAGGCCATTCGTATGGGGAGTACGTGTTCGACTGGGCCTGGGCCGACGCCTACCAGCGCCACGGCCTCGAGTACTACCCGAAGCTGCTGGCGGCCGTGCCTTTCACGCCGGTGGCCGGTCCGCGCCTGCTGGCGGTCGATGATGCCGCGCGCGCGGCCCTGATCGAGGTATTGAAGGCGACGCAGCGGGCAACCGAGGTCTCGTCGACCCACATCCTGTTCCCGCCCGAGGAACACGCGCGCCAGCTGCAGGAGGCCGGCTTCCTGCTGCGCAGCGGCGTGCAGTTCCACTGGCTCAATCCCGGCTACGCGAGCTTCGACGAATTCCTCGCCACGCTGGAACAAAAGAAGCGCAAGAACATCCGCGCCGAGCGGCGCAAGGTGCGGGAAGCCGGCGTGACGCTGCGCCGGGTGCGCGGGTTTGAGGTCACGGACGCCGACTGGAAGCTGTTCAACCGCTGCTACCGCCACACCTACGCGGCGCATTATTCGACGCCCTATCTGAACCTGGACTTCTTCCGCCGCATCGGGGAGACGATGCCGGAGAATATCCTGCTCGTGATCGCCGAGCGCGAGGGCCGGCCGATCGCGTCCTCGCTGGTCATCCATTCGCAGGATACGCTGTACGGCCGCTATTGGGGCGAACTCGAGCACGTGCCCTGCCTGCACTTCGAGGCGTCCTATTACCAGCCGCTCGAATTCTGCATCGAGCAGGGCATCAAGACTTTCGAGGGCGGCGCCCAGGGCGAACACAAGATGGCGCGCGGCTTCCTGCCGACGCGCACCTGGTCGGCGCACTGGCTGGCGCATCCCTCGTTTGCGGATGCGATCGAACGCTTCCTGGAGCGGGAAGCGGGCGGGATCGACGATTACATGGATGAGCTGAACGAGCGCAATCCGTTCAAGGGATGATTCCGCGGCAGTCGCGTGGATATGCGGCTGCAGAGCACCGTAGGGCGGGCATGCCCGCGCTTACGTGCCGGTGTGCACCATAACGGCTCCGCCCGCCCGGGACGCGCCTCATCGTGATCTTTAGACGCGGCGCAGTACGCGTGTGCACGAAACGCGGGCATGCCCGCCCTACGGTAAAAAACAAAACGCCGGCTCAAGGCCGGCGTTCAAACACCATGAAGGCGGCGATCAGTTCCAGCCGCCCGCATTCGCGCTATAGACTTCCTGGTGGCGCGCCGTCACGGCGGCCTGCTTGCGCATCACTGCTTCGGCGCGCGCACGGGCGCGGGCGACGAGGGTCGCGGCGATGGCATTCAATAACTTGTTCATGTTCGACTCCTGTATTGCGCTGCATGCTGCGCAGCCGCCTGTTCAACGATACTTCCGTTATACGGGCGTTCGGTCGGAATTTCCAATTCCGAGTAGCAATATCAGGTATCGCTCATGTGAATGGATTATTCGACATGCCTGGATAACCAGGCGCGCACGCCGGCCGGCGAGCGGAAGTCGGATATTGAACGGCAGGCGATCTGCGGGTGGCGGGCGGACAGCATGCGCGTGAGCGCCGCGCCCGGCCCCAGTTCCAGCGCCACCGTCACCCCGGCCTCGACCAGCGCGTCCATGCCGTCCTTCCAGCGGATCGGTTCGGCGAGCTGGCGCGACAGGTGCTCGACGGCGCGCTCGGCTGCATGAATCGGCTCGGCCGACATCCCGGAGACGACCGGAATCCGGGGCTCGCCCAGGGGCTGCTCGCGTAGCAGCGCGGCGAACGGTTCGACCGCCTTGGCCATGAAGGGCGTGTGCGAGGCCACCGTGACCGGCAGCAGGCTTGCCCTGCCCCCGGCCGCCACGATTGCCTGCGCCAGCGCGCCGTGGGTGTCGTGCTCGCCGCCGGCGATCAGGCTGTCCTCGCCTGTCTCGATCGCGACGGCGTAGCCGAAGGCGCGCGCCATCTCCGCCGCCACGCTGACGGGAATGCCGGAGAGGGCAATCAGCGCTTGGCGCGGCGTGTCGTCCAGGCAGGCGTCCATCAGGCGCGCCCGGCGCGCCGCCAGCGCCACCGCGTCGCCAGGCGCCAGCGCACCGGCCACGCCGTAGGCGGACAGTTCGCCGATGCTGTAGCCGGCCACGATGCCCGGTTCCGGCAGCTCCGGTCCGAGCGCCCGCCAGTTGGCCAGGGTAGCGGCCACCATCAGCGGCTGGGCGTAGCGATTGGCGAACAACAGCTGTTCGTCGGCCAGGATCGACCCCACAGGCTGATCCAGACCGGCGCCCGCCAGCCAGGCATCCAGTTCGGCGCCGACGGCGGGTTCCAGGCGTGCGAAGTCGAACATGGCCGGGCCCTGGGCGCCCTGGCCGGGACAGAGGAGCGCGAGCCGGCTGCGCATCAGGTCCCCTGAGAGCTGCCCTGGGAGGCGCCCTGGCAGACGTCCTGCACCAGGCAGGTCGCGGCCAGCAGGTCGGCCGCCCCGCCCGGCGACAGGCGCGCCGCGACGAAGGCGTGGTGGCAGGCCAGCGCGCGCGCTTCCCAGCCGTCCGCGCCGGTGCCGCCGGCGTCGACAAAGGCGCGCGCATGGCGCTGCACGGTGCGCGCGCCCACCTCGCCGCCGCGGTGGTACAGGTTGGTGTCGCTGATGTGGCCCATCAGGGCGAACAGCGCGTCGATGCGGGCCCGGCGCGTGCCGCGTCCACTGGCAAGAGTATGGCGCAGTGCCGGCAGCGCGACTTCGAACACCGAGGGCAGGCCGAGTGCGGCTTCCTCGCGTGCGCCGCTGGCGGCGTAGCGCTGCGCGGCGCGCAGGCCGTGCGAATCGCCATCGAGCGCCTGCGTGTGCGCGGCCAGCGCTTCGGCCCAGCGCAGCAGCAAGGTGGCGCGGATGCCCGCGGGGCTCAAGGGCGTGCCGCGCGCGCGGCAGTTGCCGATCGCCGCGCACAGGAGGCCGAGGCAGAACACGGCGCCGCGGTGGGTGTTGATGCCGCCGGTCGCGGCCAGCATCCGTGCTTCGGCCGCGATGCCGAGCCGCTTGAGCGTCGTGAAGGGCGCGTCCTCCATGCCGGCGCGGGTGATGTCGCGGAAGTAGTGGCGCAGCGCGAACAGGCTGCGCAAAAAAGTCTCGGCCGTCATGTCCTCGTGGCTGCCGTTGTCGACCAGCGAGACCAGGCCCGGCTTCGGATACAGGGTCAGCTCCGCGTACAGGCTGCGCACGGCCTGGCGCGCGATCGCGGCGCAAAAGGCCCTGTCGACCACCGGCCTGGCCGCGACCGGCACGGGCCGCTTCGATTTGGCACGCCGTAGCGGCGCGTCGAGCATCAATTCAGGCATGCCTGTTCCTCCAGCGAAGCGAGCAGTTCGTCGATCCGCACCAGCGCGACGCGCCGCAATTCCTTGACCAGCACGCGGCTCGCGAGTGAACCCTCGCGCGCAGCCGATAACTCCTTCCAGGCCACCGCGCGACCGCCGGGGAAGACGATCTCGCCGTCGAGCGGCAAGCCGCGCGCATGCGTGCGCAGCAACGCCAGCGCGGTATCGAGTTCGGTGACGCTGCGCGGCTGCAGCAGCAGGTCGATGTCGGAGCCGGCGCGCAGGTAGGCTTGTCCGGTGATCGCCTGCAGCGCGGCCGAGCCGAAGACACCGATCGCCAGCCCATGCGTCTGCGCCTGTTGCGCCAGGGCGGCGAGCGGCGCGTGCCAGTGTGCCGGCATGCCGCTCAACTGCGCCAGTGGCAGCGGCGGCGCTTGCCGCACGATGGCATCCAGGGCGACGCGGCCGGCGACGCGCAGCTTGCGTCCATCTTCCGCGCGCGGCGGCAAGGGAATCCCGACCGAGACCTGGCCAGGCGCCAGGTCGGCATCCGCACGGCGCATCACGGCCGGCCAGCCGCAAGCACGCCAGCGTAGCAGTGCGGGCGCCGCCTCCTCGGGCACCGTCCATACCGCCTCGCGCCAGCCCTGCTCGCTCAGCCAGAGCAGATCATGCCGGGCCAGCATCAGTCGCTTTCACCGCACCCGTCCTGACCGCCTCCGCCACCTGCTGCGCCATGTGCCGTCCGCCGCGTTCCTGTCCCAGCACCATGCGGCGGTCCAGCGAGTCCGACTCGGCCAGCGCCGCGGCCAGGCGGCGCGCCAGGTCGCCTTCCCAGATCGCGTGCACGCCGCCCATGCGCAGGTAATTCTCGGCGCCCGGCGCGAACACGGGATTGTCCTTGGCCAGCTCGGTCAGCCTTTCTTCCGGCACCTTGGTGATGCGTGCCATCGCCGGCAGGCCCATCACGCGGATGGTCGCTTGCGGCAGCGCGAAGCAGGCGTCGGCGATCAGGCCGCTGGTGATGAAGCCGCCAGACAGCGCCTGGTCGTAGACGAGACCGAGCACCGTATGGCCCTGGCGCCGCGCGAAGTCGACGCACTTGCCGAGGTGGGCCATGTAGCTGTTAATGCCGAGCATTTCGTCGCGGTGGCGCAGGCGCTGGCCTTGGGTATCGACCAGGATCACGATCGGCCGTCCCGGGTGATCCTGCACCGTCCGCAAGACCGCCTGGGCCTGGGCCAGCGCAATCTCGATGCCGATCGGCGCGTGGTCGGTGGTGCCGATGACGGCCACCGTGCGGCCGGCTGCCTGGCCGGTCCCGGACAGGAAGTGTTCGCGTTCGACGATGTCGTGCCCTTCCGGGAACAGCTGCGTCGCCAATGTCTGCCAATCCATCATCGTCCTCCTGTACTGGCACCGGCATCGGCACCGGCACGATAGTTGTCGGCCAGCGCGACGAAGGCATCGGCTTCGAGCATTGGAATCGCTTTCGGATCGGGCACGCCGAGCGCGCGCCAGACTTCCATGGGCTCGATTTGCCCGCCAAAGTCGCGCAGGCGCCGCGCCAGCATGTCCTGCTCGGCCAGCAGTTCGGCCAGCGTCAAGGCCACCTCGCCCTGATGTGCGGCGGCGATCGCCTCGATGGCCGCCTGGCGGAAGGCATCGGTATCGTCCGCCACCAGCGCCTGGCAATCGCCCAGCAGGTAACGGTGCTTGCCGCCGGTGGTGCGCCAGACCAGGGCCCGGTCGCGCGCGTCGAATTCCTCGACGCCGTGCGCGGTTTCGATGACTTCCGGCCCCGACATCGCCAGCCGCCCTTCTTCCGACATGACCACGCTATTCGCGCAGCGCGCCGTGATGCCCATGCCGCCGAAGCAGCCGTTCGCACCACCCACCAGCGCCACCACGGGAATCCCGCTAGCCCTCACGTCGAGGATGGCGCGCATGACTTCCGATACCGCGATCAGGCCGGCGTTCGCCTCGTGCAGGCGCACCCCGCCCGATTCCAGCAGGAGCAGCACGGCATGCGCGCCTTCGTCCACCGCGCGGCGCAGCATGCCGACCAGCTTGGCGCCGTGGACTTCGCCCACCGCGCCTCCCATGAAACCGCCTTCCTGGGCCGCGCCGAACACGACGCGCCCATCGAGCAGGCCGCGCCCGACGATCACGCCATCGTCGAAGGAGACCGGCGCGTCGAGCTGCGCCAGGTGCGGGCTGACCACACGCGCGGCGGGCGGCAGGAATTCGGCGAAGCTGCCGGCGTCGAAAATACGGGGGATGCGCTGGCGCGCGGAGAGTTCGAGATAGCTGCTCATGGCAGGCCTCCGGTCATCGATTCCACGGCCTGGTCCAGGCGCAGGCTGACCACCGCCGGCGTCGCGCCCATGTCGTTGATGCAGATGCGGGTGTCCGCCAGCTGCCAGCGCGCGTGGAAGTCGCGCATGACCGCTTCCCAGGTGGCGCCGAAGCCGACGGCGGCGGTGCGTACCTCGATCTCGCAGGCGCCGGCCAGCGCGGCCGGCTCGATCAGTACTTCGAGGTTACCCGAACTGACCACGCCGACCAGTTGCGGCGTGCCGGCGGGCGGCTTGCCGCCAGCCAAGGGGGAGCTAATTTCATAGCGAAAATGCAGGGTTTCCATCCGTTCTCCTTACCAGTTCCTGAAGCGCTTCGGCGGCTCGTACAGGCCGCCCGACGCGCGCACCAGGCCTTTCATGTTCTTCTCGGCCAGCAGGTCGCGCGTAGCCAGGCGTTTGTCGATGCCCAGGTCTTCGGGACGCTGGACGATGCCGCGGTCGCGCAAATTCTCGACCATGCGCCGGTCGCGTGCCATGCCCACCGGTGTGTAGCCGGCCACGCCGCGGATCGCCTGCTCGCGCTCTTCATCGGTGCGGCACAGCAGCAGGTTCGCGATGCCCTCTTCCGTCAGGATGTGCGTGACGTCCTCGCCGTAGATCATCACCGGCGGGATCGCCATGTTCGCCTGCTCGGCCAGCTGCCAGGCGTCGAGGCGCTCGACGAAAGCCGGCGCCATGTGCTCGCGGAAGGTCTCGACCATCTGCACTACCAGCTTCTGCCCACGCGGGATCACGTTGCGCCCTTCGCGCGCCTGGCGTCCGGCCTTGAGCCAACCGGGACTCGTGTGGCGGCGGCCGCGCGCGTCGGACCCCATGTTGGGCGCGCCGCCGAAGCCGGAAATGCGGCCCAGCGTCGCGGTCGACGAATTGCCCTGCAAATCGATCTGCAGCGTGGAACCAATGAACATGTCGCAGGCGTAGTGGCCGGCGGCCTGGGAAAAGGCGCGGTTGCTGCGCATCGAGCCGTCGGGGCCGACAAAGAAAACGTCGGGCCGGGCGCGGATGTAGTTTTCCATGCCCAGCTCCGAGCCGAAGGAGTGCACCGATTCGACGAAGCCGGCCTCGATTGCCGGGATCAGGGCCGGATGGGGATTGAGCGCCCAGTGGCGCGCGATCTTGCCCTTCAAGCCCAGCTCGGCGGCATAGGTCGGCAGGATCAGTTCGATGGCGGCGGTGTCGAAGCCGATGCCGTGGTTCAGGCGCTCGATCTCGTATTCGGCGTAGATGCCCTTGATCGCCATCATCGCCATCAAGACCTGGATCTCGGAGATCTGGGCCGGGTCGCGCGTGAACAGCGGCTCGATGTAATAAGGCGTGGGCGATTCGACGACGAACTCGACCCAGCCGGACGGGATGTCCACGCGCGGCAGCTTGTCGACGATCTTGTTCACCTGGGCGATCACGATGCCGCTCTTGAAGGCCGTGGCTTCGACGATGGCCGGGGTGTCCTCGGTGTTCGGCCCGGTGTACAGGTTGCCCTCGCGGTCGGCCATTTCGGCCGCCACCAGCGCCACGCGCGGCGTCAGGTCGACGAAGTAGCGCCCGAACAGTTCGAGGTAGGTGTGGATCGCGCCGATGTTCAGCTTGCCCGCCGCCGCCATCTTGGCCAGCCGGCCGGCCTGGGGTCCGGAGAAGGAAAAGTCCAGGCGCGAGCCGATCCCCTTCTCGAACACGTCCAGGTGCTCGGGCAGCGACAGGACCGACAGCAGCATGTGCAGGTTGTTGACGCGCTGCGGATCGAGCTTTGTGAGTGCCTTGCCGAGGAAATCAGCCTGCTTCTGGTTGTTGCCCTCGAGGCAGACACGGTCGCCGGATTCGAGCACCGCGTGCAGCAGCTCGACGATCTGGCCGGCGGCCACGATCTTGCCGTTCAGGGCGGGCCCGAGGGCAGCGCGCGCCCGGGCCAGCCGGGCCTCGCGGTTGCTTTGCTGGCGGTTCCAGCGGTTTTCTGCTTCAGCCATGTCAATCCCTTTGAAAGCTTAGAGCACCACGAACAGCAGCCAGACCACGGGCGGCGCCACCAGCGTCACGATACCGCCATAAATCATCAGCTGGCGCAGGAATACGTCGCGGTCGATGCCCTGGGCATTGGCCAGCACCAGGGCGCCGTTGGTCGAGAAGGGGCTGACGTCGACGATGGTGGAGGCCACCGCCATCGCGGCGATGAAGCCGATCGGATCGACGCCGGTACCCGCCTGCAGGAAGGGCACGGCCAGCGGAATGAGCGAACCCAGCACCGCCGTGCTCGAGGCGAAGGCCGAGACCACCGCGCCGACGAAACAGAGCAACAGGGCCACCATCAGCGGCGAGGTCAGGCTGGCCACGCTGGTGCCGACAAAGGAGATGGTGCCCATCTTTTCCATCACGCCGACATAGGTGCTGACGCCGACGATGAGCATGATTTCCGGCCACGAGACCTGGCCGATGGCGCGTTTCTGCACTTGCGGCGCCATGATCGACAGCAGCAGGCCGATGGTGACGGCAACGAAGCCGATATCGAGCTTGTAGACCAGGGTCAGCACCGCCAGCGCGATCAGGCCGACGACGGTGGCCAGCTGCTGCAGCGTGGCGGGCGCATCGACGGCAGGCGCCGAGGCGGCGGCTGCCGCGGCGGCACCCGCCCCGGGGCCGGTGGCGGTCAGCGCCTCCTGCGAGCGCGCCATCGTCAGCCGTTCCTCGCTCAGGGCCTCGCCTTCGCATTCGTCGTAGATCTGCGGACCCTGCGCGGCCACCGCGACCTGGGTGTTAAAGCCCGGCATCGGCATACCCGCACCGCCCTTGCCCGGTGCGCTCTGGCGCATCAGGCGCATGCCGCCGAACAGGAAGAACAGGATGATTGCCACGCCGAGGTTGACGCCCAGGCTGACGAAAGCCGTGGTCAGTTCGGAGAGCGGCAAGCCCGCCTTCTGCACGATCTTGTTGGTGATGCCGCCGTAGATACTGATCGGCGAGAAGCCGCCGCCCTGGGCGCCGTGGATCACCATCAGGCCCATCATCAGCGGATTGATGCCGTACTTGGCGGCGAAGCCGAGAGCGATCGGGGCGATGATCGCCACCGCCGCCGGGCTGACCGCGCCCACGGCCGTGAGCAGGGCCGCGATCGCGAACATCACCCAGGGAATGGCGGCGATGCGTCCGCCGACCGCTCGCAAGGCAAGCCGCACCAGCCAGTCGATGGTGCCGTTGTTCTGTGCCTGGGCGAACAGGAAGGTGATGCCGACCAGGGTCAGGAAAAGTTCGGCCGGGAAGCTGGCCATGATGGCCTTGGTCGTCATGCCGGCCACCACGGTGCCGACCAGGAAGGCGCCGACAAAGGCGATGACGCCCATGTTGATCGGCAGGACGGTGGCGATGATGAACATCAGCACCAGCGCATAGATCGAAAGCATATGAGAAGACACTGCCATCTCCTTCATGAAGTGCGCCGACTCTCGCGGCGCTTGTGTGAAACGTCTCCGTTGCATTGCCCGCTACGGATTCCGGCTGGCGGAGTCCGTGATGGACATGCTCTTTTGTCAGTACTTTATGAAGCGCTAAGGTAACGTCGAATGCCGCGGCGATCAATTACGGCCGGGTGAAGACGTTTACGTTCAGCGTAAGTGTTGGAGGTTGGGCGGCTGGGGAAGTTCAGCCGCGAAGCTCAAGCATTCCGATGACGGAGCATGCGGCAGACGGCCGCCAGCGCCAGTAGATTCGGATCGCGTTCGCGCACGCGCAAAAATGACAGGCCGATGGTCTGGCGCAGCAGGAATTCCTTCTTCAAGGGGATCAGCTGCAGCTTGTCGCCGAACACGTCGCGCACCCGGCCCGGCAGCAGCGTGTAGCCGATGCCGGCGCTGACCAGGTTCATCAGCGAGAAGATGTCGCCCGTCTTCATCACCACGGTCGGCTCGAAGCCGGCGATGCGGAAGGCGCCCTGGAAGCCGTGCAGGGTCGCGAAGCCGTCACCGAGACTGACGAATTTTTCGCCCGCGGTCTCGCGCAGGTCGATTTCCGCATGTCCCGCATACGGCGAGCCGGCGGGCGCGGCAAAGAAGATCTCGTCCTCGAACAGGGCGATCGATTCGACCTCCGGGTCGGGATCGGGCATCGCCATCAGGGCGGCGTCGACCATGTTCTGCTTGAGCTTGTACAGCAGCTCGGCATTCGAGCCGAGCACGAGCTCGGTCTCCAGCTCGGGTTTACGCAGTTTGATGCCGATGATCACCTCGGGCACCACCTGGGTGGTCAGCGAGTACAAGGAGCCGATCTTGAGGCTATCGGCCGAATAGCCGGCGGCCTGGCGGGTGGCGGCGATGCCCTCCCCCATCAGCTTGATGACTTCGCGGCTGGCCTCGGCCAGCACATGGGCGGCGTCCGTGGGGATCAGGTTGCGCCCCTTCAGCGTGAACAGCTGGCAGCGCGTGCTCTCCTCGAGCGAATGGAGGGCGCGGTGCACGCTCACGGCACTGATGTCGAGCTTGCGCGCGGCGGCGTTCAGGTTGCCGCCCTCCATGTAGGCAAGCAGGATCTCGAGCTTGCGGAAGGTGATCTCGTCGCTGATCTGGCTGCGCATGATGTGGTGGATACGTGGGGCGGTTCACACGGTGGACATTACACGAACAGCGAGGGCTGGCTGTCCGCATAGTCGCGCAGCAGGTTCCACACTACCTTCACCCGCCGCAGCCGGTACAGGTCGGTAGGCGCGGCCAGCCAGAAGGAGCGCTCGGCGAAGAAGCCGGGCAGCACCGGCACCAGGCTGCCGTCCGGCGGGATCGCGTACGGCGGCGCCATCATCAGGCCCATGCCGAGCGCGGCGGCCTCGATCTGCGCCGTCATGCCGGAGCAGCACAGGCGCCGGCGCGGCGTGAAGCCGAGTTCGTCGAGGTAGGACAGCTCGCGGCTGGCGAGGCGGTCCTGCACGTAGTCGACGAAGTAATGCTGGGACAGGTCGGACTGGTGGCGGATCGGCGGATGCCTGGCCAGGTAGTCCGGTGAAGCGTACAGGTAGAAGCGGAAGGATGCCAGGCGCGTGACCATGTAGCGCCCGGTGGTGGGCGGATCGAGCATCACCCCCAGGTCGGCCTCGCGGTTCGCCAGGTTGGCAAAGCTCGGCAGCGCCAATAAATCGATCGTCAGCTCGGGATTGGCATCGAGCAGGCCGACCAGCAGCGGCGCCACCACCTTCACCCCGAACACCTCCGGCACGCCCAGGCGCACCACGCCGTGGGCCGCCACTTCCGCCCCGCCCAGCTGCTCGGCCGCGGCCAGGGCCGCGCCTTCCATCGCCTCGGCATGGGGCAGCAGCGCCAGGCCCATCTCGGTCAGCTCGTAGCCTTCGCGCGAGCGGTCGAACAGGGTCGTGCCGAGCTCCTTTTCCAGGCGGTCGATGCGGCGCGCCACCGTGGTGTGCTCGACGTCGAGCCGGCGCGAGGCACCCGAGAGCGTACCGGCGCGGGCCAGTTCGAGGAAGAAGCGCAGGTCGGTCCACTCAGGCAGAGTATTCATCGCGGCATTATTCTTTATCAAGATCCCTATTGTGCACCAGTGCACATTCTTCCCGCAATCAATTCCCGTATGCACGTTTGACGGCACGCAAATTGTGCAAGTGCAGCATTTTCCCTCTATGCATAGCGCACCAGTCCAGTGCGGCGGGCTGTGCATTCACGCACAAGGGGTGGGCGCGCTGTTATCTTTTCAGCCAGACCGAACAGGGGCACACTGCTTGGCGTGCGATTCCGCGCCGCCGTCCTGCACGTAATTCCAATAATTAGGAGACAAGAAATGCGCCTGACCGATAACAAGATGAATGTAATTAAGCGTTCCGCCATGTCGACCGCCGTGCTGCTGGCCTTGTCCAGCGGCCTGATGGGTGCTGCCCATGCCCAGCAGGCGTCCGGCGCGCCCGCACCCGACGGCGACACCGCCAGCGACGTCCAGAAGGTCGTCGTCACCGCGCGCCGCCGCGAGGAAACCCTACAGGACGTGCCGGTCTCGGTCACCGCCTTCAGCGCCGACCAGCTCTCGAAACAGGGCGTGCCGGACGTGACGGCCCTCGCCCTCGCGCTCCCGAACACCACCCTGAAGGCCTCGCGCGCCACCAACTCCACCCTGACCGCCTTCATCCGCGGCGTCGGCCAGGCCGATCCGCTGGCCGGCTTCGAGTCGGGCGTCGGCATCTACATCGACGACATCTACCTGGCGCGTCCGCAGGCGGCCGTGGCCGACATCTACGACGTCGAGCGCATCGAAGTGCTGCGTGGCCCGCAAGGCACGCTGTATGGCCGCAACACCATCGGCGGCGCCGTCAAGTACGTGACGCGCAAGCTCAGCAACAAGACCGACGTGCGCCTGCGCGGCACCGTCGGCGACTACGGCCAGAAGGAAGCCGTCGTCACCGCCAGCACCCCGGTCAGCGATACCTTCCGCATCGGCGGCACGGTGGCCCGCTTCAAGCGCGACGGCTTCGGCAAGAACCTGTTCACCGGCGCCGACAACTACGACAAGGACGTCACGGCGGTCCGCCTGTCGGCCGAATGGACGCCGACCCCGGACCTGTTCATCCGCGTCGCCGCCGACGGCACCCAGGACGATTCGAATCCGAAGAACGGCCACCGCCTGATCGTCGGCCGCACCAGCGGCGCACCGATCCTCGAGAACGAGTTCGACACCCGCGCCAACCTCACCAAGGCCCTCGGCCACGAGCAGGAAGTCACCGCGCACGGCGTCTCGGCGCTGGTGGAATACCGCTTCAACGACCAGTTCACCCTGAAATCGATCACGGCGAGCCGCAAGGACAAGTCCTGGGCGCCGATCGACTTCGACTCGCTGTCGGTGGTCGACATGGAAGTGCCGGCGCTGTACACCAACGAGCAGTTCAGCCAGGAATTCAACCTGACCTACACGAGCGACAAGATCCAGGGCGTGGCCGGCGTGTACTACATCGACGCCCAGGCCTTTAACAAGTTCGACACGATCCTGGCCGGCGCCGTCCCGACCTCGACCTTCACCAGCGGCGACATCGGCACCAAGGCCTGGGCCGTCTACGCCGACGGCAGCTACAACTTCAACGAAGCGCTGTCGCTCTCGATCGGCGGCCGCTACACGGTCGACAAGCGTACCGCCTCGATCTACCGCCAGATCTACCTGGGCCTGGCCGGTACGCCGGAGATGGGCAATCCGGGCGCCGTCCTGTTCCGCACCGACACCGACCTGCGCTCGGGCCTGGAACGCGAAGACAAGAAGTTCACCCCGCGCGTCGCCGTCAACTACAAGCTCAACGCCGACCACAACGTCTACGCCTCGTATTCGGAAGGCTTCAAGGGCGGCGGCTTCGACCCGCGCCTGAACATCGTCGGCACCCGCATTCCGCTGTCGCAGGCACGCGCCGGCTACGCGCCGGAAACCATCGAGACGGTTGAACTGGGCCTGAAGTCGGCCTTCAACGGCGGCCGCATCACGACCAATGCCGCCGTGTTCTACAGCGACTACCAGGACGTGCAGATCCCGGGTTCGGTGGCGATCGACACCAACGGCGACGGCCGCGACGACAGCTTCGCCGGCGTCACCACCAATGCCGGCAAGGCCAAGATCCGTGGCGTCGAGCTGGAAGCCATCGCCAACCTGACGCGCGACTTCACCCTGGCCGGCATGTACAGCTACATCGACGCCGAGTACAAGCAGTACATCGTCGCCGGCGTCAATGTGGCCAACCAGCGCGTGTTCCAGAACACCCCGAAGAACTCGGCCAACCTGCGCGCCAGCTACGACATCGCCGTGCCGATCGCGGGCTACAACGGCAAGGTCTCGCTGATCGGCAGCGTCTCCTACAAGGGCGCCACCAACCAGTTCGAAACCGTGTCGCTGCTGGACCAGGAGTCGTACAAGCTGTACGACGCCAGCATCGTCTGGACCCGCGCCGACGGCAAGATCCGCGCCGGCATCCACGGCAAGAACCTGAGCGACGAGCGCTACAAGACGGCCGGCTACCTGTTCCCGACCCTGGGCAACGAAGGCACGCTGACGGCCTTCTACGGCAACCCGCGCACGGTCTCGGCAACGCTCGAGTACCGCTTCTAAGCCGCCCGCGGCAGCAGTCCCCGCAGCACCGGCGCCCTCCCCAGGGCGCCGGGCGGGACGCTGTTGCCCGGCTCTTTGGCCCATCAATAACAACAGGATCTGCCAGCGTGTCCACCTTTACAGCAATCAGTTACCAGAGCACCGACGGATTGGCGCTGTACGCACGAGACTACCCGTCCGAGGGCGGGCCGGCGCGCCTGCCGGTCGTCTGCCTGCACGGCCTGACACGCAATTCCGGGGACTTCGACGAGCTGGCGCCGGAAATCGCCCGCCTCGGCCGGCGCGTGATCGCGCCCGACGTGCGCGGCCGCGGCCACTCGGCGCGCGACCCGCATCCCGCAAACTACAACCCGGTCGTGTATGCCGGCGACGTCGTCAAGCTGCTGCACGACCTGGGCATCGCGCGCGCCGTGTTCGTCGGCACCTCGATGGGCGGCCTGATCACCATGACCCTGGCCGTGCGCAACCTCGACCTGATCGCCGGCGCGGTACTCAACGACGTCGGCCCGGTCCTCTCCCTCAAGGGACTGGGGCGCATCGCCGGCTATGCCGGGCGCTGCAACACCCTCGCCAGCTGGGACGATGCCGCCGCCTACCTGAAGGACATCAATGCCTGTGCCTTTCCGGACGCCCCTGACGAGGAATGGGGCAAGTGGGCGCGCCGCGCGTTCGAGGAAGACGAAGCGGGCAAGCTCGCCCTTCGCTACGACCCGAATATTGCGGTCGCCATGCAAACGGGTACACTAAGGCCGACTTCGCTGGCCGCACGCCTCGCCTTCAAACGCCTCGCCCACAAGCGCCCGACGCTGCTGGTGCGCGGCGCGCTGTCGGACCTGGTCGAACCCGACCAGGCGGCGTGGATGCGGCGCGCCGCTCCCGCGATGGCCTACACCGAAGTGCCGAACGTCGGCCATGCGCCGATGCTCACCGAACCGGAAGCGCTAGCCTCGATCCGCCAGTTCCTGGATCGGCTTCCCTAAAACAGAAACAGGAGACAGCATGCACCAATTGATCAAACCACTCAGCGCCGCCATTCTGGTCGCCTTCGCCGCCACGGCCGCGCCCTACGCGCTGGCGGCCGACGACCTCAAGATCGCGCTCATCGCCGGCAAGACCGGGCCCCTGGAAGCCTATGCCAAGGAAACGGAGACCGGCTTCATGATGGGCCTGGAATACCTCACCGGCGGCAAGATGGAAATCGGCGGGCGCAAGCTGAAGGTCATCGTCAAGGACGACCAGAGCAAACCGGACCTCGGGCGCACCCTGCTGGCCGAAGCCTATGGCGACGACAAGGTCGCGATCGCGGTGGGCACCACCTCCTCCGGCTCGGCGATCGCCATGCTGCCGGTGGCGAAGGAATACAAGAAGGTGCTGATCGTCGAGCCGGCCGTGGCCGACGCCATCACCGGCGACAAGTGGAACAAATACATCTTCCGCACCGCGCGCAGCTCGATGCAGGATGCGCTGGCCGCTGCCAGCACCCTGAAGGGCGGCAGCGTCGCCTTCCTGGCCCAGGATTACGCCTTTGGACGCGACGGCGTCAAGGCCGGCAAGGAAGCGCTCGCCGCCACCGGCAGCAAGGCGAAAGTCGTGCACGAGGAATACGCCCCGGCCACCGCCACCGACTTCACCGCGCCGACGCAGCGCCTGTTCGACGCGCTGAAGGACAAACCGCAGCCGCGCGTGCTGGGCATCGTCTGGGCCGGCCCGAACCCGATGAACAAGATCGCCGACATGAAGCCGGAGCGCTTCGGCATCTCGCTGGCGCCGGGCGGCAACATCCTGCCGGTGATGAAGACCTGGAAGAACTACGCCGGCACCGAAGGCACGATCTATTACTACTACGCCTTCCCGAAGAACAAGATGAACGACTGGCTGGTGGCCGAACATACCAAGCGTTTCAAGGCGCCGCCCGACATGTTCACCGCCGGCGGCTTCGCGGCGGCCAGCGCCGTCTTCAACGCCCTGTCGAAGGTCCCAAGCGGGAATGGCGACCAGCTGGTGGCGGCCATGGAAGGCATGAGCTTCGAGACGCCGAAGGGCGCGATGAGCTTCCGCAAGGAAGACCACCAGGCGCTGCAGTCGATGTACCACTTCCGCATCAAGAAGGACCAGAAGAACGAATGGGACCTGCTGGAACTGGTGCGCGAAATCCCGACCGCGGAGCTGCCGCTGCCGGTTCGAAACAAGCGCTGAGATGGCGAACGCTCAGGCACAGCAGCCGTCCCTGTCCACGCGCGAGCTGACGATCCGCTTCGGCGGACACGTCGCGGTGAACGCGGTGACGGCCGATTTTTACCCCGGCACGCTGACCGTGATCGTCGGCCCGAACGGGGCCGGCAAGACCACCTACTTCAACCTGGTCTCGGGCCAGCTGCCGGCCACCTCGGGCAGCGTGCTCTTGAGGGGCGTGGACGTCACCCGGGCCGGCGCGGCGCGCCGCACGCGCCTGGGCATCGGGCGCGCATTCCAGCTGACGAATCTGTTCCCCAACCTGACGGTGATGGAAAACGTGCGCCTGGCCGTGCAAAGCCGCGCCGGGGTCGGGATGAACATGTTCTCGGTCTGGTTCGGACACAAGGAATTGATCGCCCGCGCCGAACACTATCTGGAACGGGTGGCGATGCTTGCCAAACGCGAGATGCGCGTCGGCGCCCTCTCGCACGGCGACCAGCGCAAGCTGGAAGTGGCGATCCTGCTGGCGCTGGAACCCGACATCCTGATGTTCGACGAACCGACCGCCGGCATGAGCGTGGACGAAGTGCCGGTCGTGCTCGACCTGATCCATGCCGTGAAGCGCGACGCCAACAAGACCGTACTGCTGGTCGAGCACAAGATGGACGTGGTGCGCCAGCTGGCCGACCGCATCATCGTGCTGCACAACGGCACGCTCGTTGCCGACGGCATCCCCGGCGAAGTCATGCAATCGAAGATCGTACAGGAAGCCTATCTTGGAACACCGGAAACCGAACATGCCTGACGCCCTTCTTACCCTGTCCGGCGTGCACACCCACATCGGCCAGTACCACATCCTGCAAGGCGTCGACCTGGTCGTGCCGCGCGGCGGCCTGTCGGTGCTGTTGGGCCGTAACGGCGCCGGCAAGACTACCACCCTGCGCACCATCATGGGCTTGTGGAAGGCCAGTTCCGGCCGCATCGTCTTCGACGGCCAGGACATCACCAAACTTGCTACGCCCGACATCGCACGTGCCGGCATCGCCTACGTCCCGGAGAGCATGGCCGTGTTCTCGGATTTGACGGTGCGCGAAAACCTGCACTTAGCGGCACGAAACGGGCCAATGGATTCGGCCCGTATCGACTGGATCTTCGGCTTCTTCCCGGCCCTGAAAAAATTCTGGAACTACCCGGCCGGGAACCTCTCGGGCGGCCAGAAGCAGATGGTGGCGATCGCGCGGGCGATCGTCGAGCCGCGCAAACTGCTGCTGGTGGACGAGCCGACCAAGGGCCTGGCGCCCGCCATCGTGCAGAGCCTGATCGCGGCCTTCCGCGAACTCAAGGAAACCGACACCACCATCCTGCTGGTCGAACAGAACTTCAATTTCGTGCGTTCGCTCGGCGACACGGTGAGCGTGATGGACGACGGCCGCGTGGCCCATGCCGGCGGCATGGCAGCGCTGGCCAAGGACGACGAGCTGCAGCAGCGCCTGCTCGGCCTGTCGCTCGACTCCCACCAATAGGATGCAAACGATGAGTGCTACCCTGCCCCTTCCCAAAGCAGCGGACACGCCGCTGCCCAGCGCGCCGCGCGACATCGCACCGCTGCTGCTGGTGCCCGTGCTGGCCCTGCTCATGCTGCCCCTGGTCGGCAGTTTCCCGACCTGGGTGACGCTCACGGTCGCCGGCCTCGCCATGGGCATGATGATCTTCATCATGGCCAGCGGCCTGACCCTGGTCTTCGGCCTGATGGACGTGCTGAACTTCGGCCACGGCGCTTTTGTGTCGGTCGGCGCCTTTGCCGCCACCATGGTGCTGCTGCCGATGAAAGGCTGGATGGAAGCCGATTCGCTCCTGATGAACCTTGCCGTGCTGGGCCTGGCCGTCACGCTGGCGATGGTGGTCACGGCGCTCCTGGGCTGGGCCTTCGAGCGCGTCATCATCATGCCGGTGTACGGCCAGCACCTGAAACAGATCCTGATCACGATGGGCGGCATGATCGTGGCCGAACAGCTAATCAACGTGATCTGGGGCGCGGAAACGATCCCGCTGCCGCTGCCGACGTCCCTGCGCGGCGCGATCTTCCTGGGCGACGCGGCCATCGAAAAGTACCGCCTGCTGGCGGTGGTGGTCGGCCTGGTCGTGTTCGCGCTGCTGTTCCTGACCCTGAACCGCACCAAGATCGGCTTGCTGATCCGCGCCGGCGTGGAAAACCGCGACATGGTCGAGAGCCTGGGCTACCGCATCCGGCGCCTGTTCGTGGCCGTGTTCGCGGCAGGTTCGGCGCTGGCCGGCCTGGGCGGCGTGATGTGGGGCCTGTACAAGGAAACCCTGTCGGCGGCGATGGGCGGCGAGACCATCGTCATGATCTTCATCGTCATCATCATCGGCGGCCTGGGTTCGGTGGGCGGCTGCTTCATCGGCGCCCTGCTGATGGCGCTCGTCGCCAACTACGCGGGTTTTCTCGCGCCGAAATTCGCGCTGGTCTCGAACATCGTGCTGATGATCGCGGTCCTGATGTGGCGTCCGGCCGGCCTGTATTCGAAATCGCGGAACTGAACATGACTCGACTCTTATCCGGCGACCTGCCGCGCAGCCGCATCCTGACCGCCGTCCTGCTGCTGGTCTTCCTCGGCCTGGCCTGCGCGCCATTTGTCACGAGTGGCGCGCGGCCGCTCAACACGGCGGCCACGATCTGCGTCTACATCGTGCTGGTGGCGTCCTACGACCTCCTGCTCGGCTATACCGGCATCGTCTCCTTCGCGCACACGATGTTCTACGGGATCGGCGCCTACGGTATCGGCCTGGGGCTCGCCTCGGTGGACGAGCCAACCTGGTCGGCGGCGCTCACCGGCCTCGGGCTGGCGCTGCTGCTGGCGCTCGGCCTGGCCTTTCTGGTCGGCCTGTTCGCCCTGCGCGTGCGCGCCATCTTCTACGCGATGATCACGCTGGCCGTGGCCTCGTCCTTTGCCGTGCTGGCGTCCCAGCTGTCGGACTTCACCGGCGGCGAGGACGGCAAGACCTTCAGCGTGCCGGAAGTGCTCTCGCCCGGCTTCACGCTGGTCGAGAACGAGGTCTTCGGCCGTGCCATCGACGGTAAGCTCCTCACCTATTACCTGGTGTTCTTCGGCTGCCTGGCCCTGTTCCTGTTCCTGCTGCGCCTCGTGAATTCGCCTTTCGGCCGGGTGTTGCAGGCGATCCGCGAGAACGAGTTCCGCGCCGAGGCGCTGGGCTACCGCACGGTCGTCTACCGCATCTGGGCCAACTGCCTGGCGGCGCTGGTCGCGGCCCTGGCGGGCGCGCTGATGGCCCTGTGGCTGCGCTATGTCGGCCCGAAGACCTCGCTCGGTTTCGAAGTGATGACCGACATCCTGCTGATCGTCGTCATCGGCGGCATGGGTACGATGTACGGCGCGGTGGTCGGCGCCGCCCTCTTCATCCTGGCCCAGAACTACCTGAAGGAACTCATGGGGCACGCCTCGACCGCCATGGAAGGCGTGCCCCTGCTGGCCGCCGCCCTGCATCCGGACCGCTGGATGCTGTGGCTGGGCGTGCTGTTCGTCCTGTCGATCTACTTCTTCCCGATCGGGATCGTCGGCAAGCTGCGCCTGCGCGGCCTCCTGGCCAAGCGCTGATCCTCCCTGCGGGCGGCATTCGCCGCCCGCCCTCCTCCATTGCACCAATATGGTGCAAATCCCTCCAGCGGGCGCGTGCTATTCCTGCCCGCTCCAGCGCTACGCATATTCAAGCCAGATCAAGGTTCGTGCCCGTTCAGCTCATATGATGGACCGAGCCGGTCCCTGAACCAACACGGGGCCGGCATGGTCCGATGCATATCGGCAGTACCGATGCTGGCCCCTGGCCTGGGGCGCTTGAGTCTCATGCGCCGCAAGCCGTCGATTCGAAGCTTGAGCGGAGACCCACCATGTCCTACAAAAACTACCTCGCAGTCCTGCCCTGCGCCGCATTCTGCGCCGGCCTGCCCCTGGCAGCCGCCGCACAGGAGCAAGCGCAGACGTCCCCATCCGGAGCGCAAGCAACCCAGACCCCGCAATCCGGCGTGGAGCCGCTTGGGACTGCACAGCAGGGAATGATTGTCGTGCGCGACGCCCAGACCGGGCAGCTGCGCGCGCCGACGGCGGCCGAAGCCCGCGCGCTGGCGCCAAGCCCGGCAATGTCGGCCGCGATGCGCGCCACGCCGCCGGCACTCGTCGCCCGTCCGGACGGCAGCAAGCAGGTCAAGCTCGGCGAGCGCGGCCTGGTCTACTCGGTCGTCACACGCGGCGCCGACGGCAAGCTGCACGACCAGTGCGTGCAGGGCGCGGCGGCCGCCGAGAAAGCCGTCCACGCTCCCGCATCCGCCGCGCACAACGAGGAACATCGCCATGACTAAAACCTCCCGGACCCTCTCGTCTTTGCTGCTGTCGGGTGCCGCCCTGGCGGGCGCGCTGTGCAGCGCCCAGGCCGCTACCGTCACCATCATCAACCAGAATGCCCCGGGTGTCGGCTTCAACGACCCGACGCCGGTCGCACCGGTGGGCGGCAACACCGGCACCACGCTCGGCCAGCAGCGCCTGATCGCCTTTCAGCACGCGGCCGACATCTGGGGCGCCACCCTCAGCAGCACCGTCCCGATCCGCATCGGCGCCTCCTTCGTGCCGCTGTCCTGCACCGAGAACAGCGCCGTGCTGGGCTCGGCGGGCGCCAATGAGATCTTCGCCGACTTCACGAATGCGCCGCGCCCGAACACCTGGTATCCGAGCGCACTGGCGAGCAAGCTGGCCGGTGTCGATACCGCCACACCGGGCGAGCCGCACATCGTCGCGCGTTTCAATTCGCGCCTCGGCCTGTTTCCCGATTGCCTGCCGGGCCCCGGCTTCTATCTGGGGCTCGACAACAACGCCGGCGAAGCGACCGACC
Organism: Massilia sp. Mn16-1_5; assembly: GCF_004798585.1. GTDB lineage: Bacteria > Pseudomonadota > Gammaproteobacteria > Burkholderiales > Burkholderiaceae_D > Telluria. The sequence continues at coordinate 63,422 of NZ_PPXQ01000019.1, read as the reverse complement.
TCGTCACGGTGCTGCTGCACGAGATGGCGCACGGCCTCGGTTTCCAGACCTTCACCGACGACGAGACCGGCGCCGAAATCCTCGACATCCCCTCGGTCTGGGACCACTTCCTGGTGGACAACCGCAACGAGCAGCTCTGGGTCAACATGACGCCGGAACAGCGGGTCGCCTCCGCCATCAGCAGCAGGGGCCTGTCCTGGAACGGCCCGATCGTCACCGCGGCGGTACCGGCGGTGCTCGATCCGCGCTCGCGCCTGACCGTCTTCGGCAAGGCGGCCGGGAAGGCGGCCGGCGACTACCTGGTCGGCGACGCCTCCTTCGGTCCGCCGCTCGGCCGCAAAGCCGTCAAGGGGCAGGTGATGCCGGTGATCGACCAGCCCGACGGCACGGGTCTCGCCTGCGCGCCCTTACCCAAGCAAAACGCCTGGTCCATCCGTGGCAACATCGCGCTCGTCTCGCGCGGTACCTGCCCCTTCGTCGACAAGGCCCGCAACGTGCAGGCGGCGGGCGCGATCGCCATGATCGTGGCCGACAATGCGCCGGGCGAGCCGACCGGCCTGAGCGGCAGCGACCCGAGCATCAGGATTCCGTCCGTACGCATCAGCCAGGCGGACGGCGTGAGGCTGCGCGCGGCCCTGCAGACGCGCTCGCGCCACCGCTCCGGCGTCCTTGCCAGCCTCGGCGTCTACAAGTACCGGCTGGCAGGTGCCGACGAGCAGCGCCGCATCCTGATGTACACGCCGAATCCGAATCAGCCCGGCTCCTCGGTGTCGCACTACACGACCGAGGCCAAGCCGAACCAGCTGATGGAGCCCTCGATCAACTCGGATCTGTCGCACACGGTGACGCCGCCGCGCGATCTCACTTACCCGCTGCTGCGCGATATCGGCTGGTAAGCCGGTAACACAGCAATAAAAAAGGCCCGGCCACCTTCACGGTGCCGGGCCTCTTTACGAGACGCAAATAAATTACTGCTGCGCTTTTGCCTTGTATGCAGCGACGCCGCTGACGATCTCGGCCTTCGCTTCGTCCGGGCCAGCCCAGCCGTCGACCTTGACCCACTTGCCTTTTTCGAGGTCCTTGTAGTGCTCGAAGAAGTGCTGGATCTGCTGCAGGCGCAGGTCCTGCAGGTCTTCCGGCTTTTGCCAGTGGCTGTAGATCGGCAGGATCTTGTCGACAGGCACGGCCAGGATCTTGGCATCGGCGCCGGCTTCGTCGGTCATCTTCAGCACGCCGATGGCGCGGCAGCGCACGACGACGCCAGGGATCAGCGGGAACGGGGTGATGACCAGCACGTCGCATGGGTCGCCATCGTCCGACAGGGTCTGCGGCACATAGCCGTAGTTGCACGGGTAGTGCATCGCGGTGCCCATGAAGCGGTCGACGAAGATCGCGCCGGTGTCCTTGTCCACTTCGTACTTGATCGGATCGGCGTTCATCGGGATTTCGATGATAACGTTGAAGTCGTTCGGCACATCGCGGCCGGCTGGGACGTTGTTGAGGCTCATGGCTTAGTCCTTGGTTGCTGAAAATTCAATAAAGGGAGGCATTATATCTAATCGGCATACGCTTGTGCGGCGCAGCACCTTGCCGTGCGAATTGGTCGGTGAGGTACTGGGTACGTGCGGCGTAGTTGGCCGGTGGCCGATGCGCCTTGGCCATTCGACCGTCTGAACCCGCGGGCATGCCCGCCCTACGGTGCACCACCGCCCGTTGCGAGTTCATGGAACCGTTGTGTAACGTAGGGCGGGCATGCCCGCGTGCCACGGCGGACATGGCGGAACGCATCGCGCTAGCCGCGACACCCGCCTTCAAAGCATCGTCGCCAGCGCACTCTGCCGATAATGGCTCGCCGCCGGTTCCTCCTGCCCCAGCGCCTCGTGCAGCTGCGCCAGCTTCAGGTGGATATCGCGCACCATCTCCGACTGGGTGGCATCCGACAGCGCCTGCTCGAGATAGCGCTGGGCCTTGCCCCAGAGTTTCTGGCGCAGGCAGAGGGAACCCAGGGTGAGCGCCAGTTCCGGGTCGTTCGGGCGCTCGCGCAGCCAGGCTTCGCAGTGCTCGATCTGGGCCAGCAAGGTGGGCGAACCGGCAGGTCCCGCGGCATCGCGGTAGGCGCGCACCACGCGCTCGTCCCAGCCGGCCTTCAGGGCTTCCTCGGCGATCACGCGCGCCTCGTCCTGCAGGCCGCTGGCATTGAAGGCCATCGCCGCGCGCGCCGCGATGTAGGGTTGCGTACGGTCGCTGGCGGGCACGCCGGCCCAGACGCGCCGGATCGCTTCCGGATCGCGTCCCTCTTCCGACAGCAGCGCCTCGTAGGCCAGCTCGCGCAGGCGCGCGGCCAGCGCCGGATGCAGTGCTTTTCTCTTGTCCAGGATGCGCACCAGGCGCAGCACTTCGGGCCAGTTGCGCGCTTGCTGGTTGGCCTTCATCGACCATTGCAGGGCGTGGATGTGGCGCTGGCCGCTGGCGTTCAGTTCGGCCACGGCCGCCAGCGCCGCTTCCGGCTGGTGGTCGTCGACCAGCAGCTCGATGACCGTCATCAGGCGCGCCGTCTTGAGCGTGTTGTCGTGGGCGACGCCGGCCAGCCAGGCCTCGCGCCGGGCCGGTTCGCGCATGCGGTGCGCGGCGCGCGCCCCGATCAGGGCGGCCAGACCCGCGTTCTCGGGCAGCTCGGCGGCGCGCATCGCGGCCTTTTCGGCGTGGCCGAAGCGGCCTTCGAACAGGGCTTTCAAGGCGTCGCGCAAGCCCTTGTTGCCCTCGCGCTCGCGCTTGCGCTGACGGTAGGCGGCCACACGTTCGGGCATGCGCAGGGTGGCATTCACCGCGCGCGCCACCCCGTACAGCACGAGGAACAGCAAGGCGATCAGCACCACGAACAGGTTCAGCGACATGTCGATCCGGTGCGGCGGGTAGAAGAACACCACGTTGCCCGGATTGAAGCGCGCCGTCACGGCGATGCCGATGGCCGCGGCCATCAGGGCGACTAGCCAGAGAAGTAGACGCATATTGTTATGGCTTCTTGTAGTTGCGCACGGCGTTCAGGCTGTCGGCCAGCGTCGGCATCTCGATCGCGAGGTTGTTCGCCTGCACCTGGCGCAGCGCCGACTGGGCTTGCTGGGTGGTGCGGGCGCGCGTGTCGAAATACTTGTTCAGCGTATCCTGGGCCGCCGTCAGGTCGCCCGCGAAGGTGGTCTCGTCGCGCGACAGCAGGGCCAGGCGCGCATTCAGGAGACGCAATTTGAGGTTTTCGCGGACAAAATAATTCTGGTCCGGCGAGAGCATCAGCGCTTCCGGCGTGTTGACGCTGCGCACCCGGATCAGCTGGCGCACGTCGTCCCACATCTCTTCGCTCCAGTTGCGCCAGGTGGCGAGCATGCGCTCGCCGATGCCAAGGGAAACTGCGGGCGCGGCCTCCTTGCCGGATGGCGGGGTACGCTGGGAGCGTACGGGCGCGGCCGGCAGCAGCGGCTTCTCGTCCGACAGCAGCGGCAGCGTGTCGACCTGGGCGATCACGCTGTCGAGGCGCACGGCCACGCCGGCCAGGTCCACCGCCGGGGTCGCCTTGAGCTTTTCCATGTCGGCGGCGATCGCGCGGCGCACGGCGATGAATTGCGGCTTGTCCGAGCGCGCCAGCGAGCGGTCGGCATTCTGCAGCGCGATCAGGGCGCCCTGCACATTGCCCGCCAACTGCAGCTGCTGGCTGGCGGTGGACAGGACCTGCTCGACCTCGGACAGCGCCCACTCGTCGCGGCTCTTCGACAGGTCGGCATACAGCTGTTCCAGCGCCATCTGCTGGCTCTGGTTCTCGAGCTGGCGGCTTTCCAGCACGCCGACTTTCAACTGCAAGGCTTTCGACTGCTCGGCGATGTCGCGCGCCAGCGAGGCGGTCTCGGCATTGGTCTCGTTGCCCTTTTGCAGGCTGCGCGCCATTTCCTGGCGCAGGGTGTTGATGCGGCTATGGCTCGACCAGGTCTGGACCGCCAGCAGCACGCCCAGCGCGATCACGGCCAGCGACAGCGGCCGGGTCAGCTGTTCGGCCAGGCCGGGGCCGGCCCTGCGTTCGGGCGCACGAGTGCGGTAGGTGTCGGGAGCGGGTGGCTGCGTCGGTGGCAGCTCTGGATTATTCGGCAGTTCGTTCATTTTTGAGATTGTAACGCGGCAAGCAAACGCTCGTCGCCCGAGCCGGTAAGCGTCACCCGCGCCAGCCCGAGTGCCTGCGCGGTGGCGGCGATCCGGGCGTGCGGCACGATGACGTGCTGCTGTTGCATCTTTTCTACTTCAGCGTCGCCGAGCCGGCGCAGCAGGTCGAACAGCCCCCGCAGCGCTTCCGAGCTCGTGATTATCCAGTCGTTCGGGGCGGCCAGCAAGGCATGCAGCTGGGCCGCCAGAGCCGGACTGAGCGCCGGCACGCTACGGCGGTAAGCCGCCACGATCGTCACCTCGGCGCCGGCGGCGCGGAAACCGTCGGCCATCAGCTCGCGCCCGGACTCGCCGCGCACGATCAGGACGCGCTTGCCGGCCAGCTGGGCCAGGTCGAGCGAGGCCAGCAGGTTCTCGGAATCGCTGCGCGTCGGGTCCAGCGGACCGAGGACGGTGGCGTTCGACGCGTCGAGCCCGTGGCGTGCCAGGGCGATGCGGCTGCCCTCGCCCAATACGGCCAGCGCCACCTGGCGTGGCCATTGTCCGACGTGCGCAAACGCCGCGTCGATGGCGTTCGGCGAGACGAAGGCGACCAGCGCGTACTGATCGAGACCGGCCAGCACCGCGCAGAGCTGCGACTGGTCGGGCAGCGGCGCGATCTCCAGCAGCGGCAGCAGGACCGGCGTGCGCCCGAGGCGTGCGACGGCATGCGCCAGGCCGTCGGCCTGGGCACGCGGGCGGGTGATGACGACGGCGCCGGACATCGGGGTCAAGAGCGGCCGCTCAGGCGTCCGCCGCGGCTTCCTGGCGGCAGACCGCCAGGATCGCCTGCGCGTCCTGTTCTTCCAGCAGCTTCGACACCTGCTCGCCCAGCAGTTCCGGCTGCTCGGCGAGTCCCGTCAGTTCGGCAAAGGCGCTGCGCTTGCCGTCGGGCGTGGCGACCATCGCGCGCAGGTGCATGTTGGCGCCGTCGACGATGGCGTGGGCCGCCAGCGGGATCTGGCAGCTGCCGCCAAAAATCTTCGAGACCTTGCGCTCGGCCAGCACGGCGTGGCGGGTGGCGCTGTGGTTCAGCGGCGCGAGGATGGCCTGCAAGTCGACGCCATCGGTGCGCGGGCCGCTTGCGATCTCGATCGCCATCGCGCCCTGGCCGGCGGCCGGCAGGCTCAGTTCCGGCGCCAGCACGCTGCGGATACGCTGCGGCAGGCCCAGGCGGATCAGGCCCGCGGCCGCCAGGATGATGGCCGCGTACTCGCCGCGATCGAGCTTGCCGAGGCGGGTGTCGAGGTTGCCGCGCAGCGGCTTGATGACCAGGTGCGGATAGCGCGCCGCGACCAGGGCCTGGCGCCGCAGGCTGCTCGTACCCACGACGGCGCCGGGAGGCAGTTCGTCCAGGCTGGCGTAATCGTTCGACACGAAGGCGTCGCGCGGGTCTTCGCGCTCGAGCACGGCTGCCAGCTCGAAGCCATCCGGCAGGTCCATCGGCACGTCCTTGAGCGAATGCACGGCCAGGTCGGCGCGGCCTTCGGCCATGGCCACTTCGAGCTCCTTCACGAACAGGCCCTTGCCGCCGACCTTGGAGAGCGTGCGGTCGAGGATCTGGTCGCCACGCGTCGTCATCCCGAGAATGCTGATTTGGCAATCTGGATATAATGCGGCGAGACGATCGCGCACGTGCTCGGCCTGCCACATGGCGAGGCGGCTCTCGCGCGAGGCGATGATCAGCTGGGATGGCAAGCGTACTGCTGGCTGCGTCATGTCTTTGCTTTCAAAACGGATTGTTTCACTGTCGTTGCGCCGACCGGGCCGACCCAGTAACGCCTCTTGCATAAGATCACAAATTTTAGCATGCGGCCCCTTGCAAAACATGGCTGATCGCCATGTCCACTTTTGGTGTACCTGACTTTGAGAACAGTGCTCGAAATGGATAAACCCGTCGCACCCGAAACGAACAACAGCGTCGACAAGGACGCCCCGCTGAAAGAAGACATCCGCCTGCTCGGCCGCCTGCTCGGCGACGTGCTGCGCGACCAGGAAGGCGATGCCGTCTTCGACGTCGTCGAAACCATCCGCCAGACCGCCGTGCGCTTCCGGCGCGACGCCGACCCGCAAGCCGGCGAAGAGCTGAACGCCCTGCTGCACAAGCTGACGCGCAACCAGACCATCTCGGTGGTGCGCGCCTTTTCCTACTTCTCGCACCTGGCCAACATCGCCGAGGACCAGCACCACAACCGGCGCCGCCGCGCGCACCTGCTTGCCGGCTCCCGTCCGCGCGAAGGCAGCGTCGGCCATGCACTGGGCAAGCTGCGCGGCGCCGGCGTCGACCAGAAAACGGTCGAGACTTTCCTGCGCAACGCCCTGATCGCCCCGGTGCTGACGGCCCACCCGACCGAGGTCCAGCGCAAATCCATCCTCGACGCCGAGCACGACATCGCGCGCCTGCTGGCCGAACGCGACCAGCCCCTGACGCCGAAGGAGCAGGTGCGCAACCTGCAGCTGCTGCAGGCCCGCATCGCCACGCTGTGGCAGACCCGCATGCTGCGCTACACCAAGCTGACGGTCGCCGACGAGATCGAGAACGCCCTCTCCTACTACCGCATCACTTTCCTGCGCGAGCTGCCATCGCTGTACGACGACATCGAGGACGAGATCGGCGCCCAGTACCACGGCAGCGCGCCGCAACTGGGCGACGCCGCCTACCTGCAAATGGGCAGCTGGATCGGCGGCGACCGCGACGGCAATCCGAACGTGAATGCCGACACCATGCGCCACGCGACGATGCGCCATGCGACCACCATCCTCGACTACTACCTCGAGGAAGTGCATACGCTGGGCGCCGAACTCTCGACCTCGACGCTGATGGTCGACATCACGCCCGCCATGCAGGCCCTGTCCGAGCGCTCGACCGACCAGTCCGACCACCGCGCCGACGAACCCTACCGGCGCGCCCTGATCGGCATGTATGCGCGCCTGGCCGCCAGCGCGCGCGAACTCGGCGCCACCAACATCCTGCGCAAGGAAGTCGGCCACGCCGAACCGTATGCGGACGCGGCCGAATTCGCCGTCGACCTGGAGACCATCGCCGCGTCCCTGAAGGCGAACCACGGCGCCATGCTGGTGACGCCGCGCCTCGCGGGCCTGACGCGCGCCGCCCACATCTTCGGTTTTCATCTGGCCTCGCTCGACATGCGCCAGACCTCGGACATCCACGAACGCGTGCTGGCCGAGCTGTTCGAAAAGGCGCAGGTCGAAGCCGACTATGCTGCCTTGGACGAGGACGCCAAAGTCAAACTGCTGCTGGCCGAGATCGCCCAGCCGCGCCTCCTGTATTCGCCTTTCGAGACCTACAGCGACGAGACCCAGTCCGAGCTGGCCATCGTGCGGGCCGCGCGCGACATCCGCGAGCGCTACGGCGCGCGTGCGATCCGCAACTACATCATCTCGCATACCGAGGCCGTGTCCGACCTGCTGGAAGTGCTGCTGCTGCTGAAGGAAGCGGGCCTGGTGCGTCCGAACGCCGGTGTCTCGGATGTGATGGTGATTCCGCTGTTCGAGACCATCCCCGACCTGCAGCGCGCCGCCGCCATCATGGAAGCCTGGATGGGACTGCCGCCGGTCACGCGCATCGTCCACAACCAGGGCCGCCTGCAGGAAGTCATGCTCGGCTACTCGGATTCGAACAAGGACGGCGGCTTCCTCACCTCGAACTGGGAGCTCTACCAGGCCGAGCTGAAGCTGGTCGAAGTGTTCGAACGGGCCGGCGTCAAGCTGCGCCTGTTCCACGGCCGTGGCGGCACCGTCGGCCGCGGCGGCGGCCCGAGCTACCAGGCGATCCTGGCGCAGCCGCCGGGCACCGTGAACGGCCAGATCCGCCTGACCGAACAGGGCGAGATCATCGCTTCCAAATTCTCGAACCCGGAAATCGGCCGCCGCAACCTGGAATTGCTGGTCGCCGCCACGCTGGAAGCGAGCCTGATGCCGCACGAAGGCGAAGGCGGCAAGGCAGAACGCCTGGCCGTGTTCGAAAGTGTGATGGCGGAACTGTCGCAGCGCGCCTACACGGCCTACCGCGACCTGGTCTACGAGACCCCGGGCTTTACGGATTACTTCTTCGCAGCCACGCCGATCGCCGAGATCGCGGAACTGAACCTGGGGTCGCGCCCGGCTTCGCGCAAGAAGACGCGCCGCATCGAAGACCTGCGCGCGATTCCCTGGGGCTTCAGCTGGGGGCAGTGCCGCCTGCTGCTGCCGGGCTGGTACGGTTTCGGTTCGGCAGTCAGCGGCTGGCTGAACGAAGATAGCTCGGGCGAGCGCCTGCAGACCCTGCAGGCCATGTTCGCCGAGTGGCCCTTCTTCGCCACCCTGCTCTCGAACATGGACATGGTGCTGGCCAAGACCGATCTCGCGATCGCCTCGCGCTATGCCGGCCTGGTGCCGGATGCGGCCCTGCGCGAGCGCATCTTCAAGCGCATCGCGGCCGAGCATGGCGAGACGCTGCGCCAGCTGGAGGCCATCACCGGTGCCAGCGAGCGCCTTGCATCGAATCCGCTGCTGGCGCGCTCGATTCAGAACCGCTTCGCCTACCTCGACCCGCTGAACCACCTGCAGGTCGAGCTGATCCACCGCCACCGCACGATGTCGCGCGAGCCGGGCGAGATGGACCCGCGTGTGCACCGCGGGATCCACCTGTCGATCAACGGCGTCGCAGCGGGGTTGCGCAATACGGGTTGATCGACAAACGGTACCGGCCGAATGGTCCGGTACCGTTTACCACATTACGAGCAGCTGCCCAGCGTCTCGCCCTTGCGGATGAAGGCCTGCACGGCACTCGGCGCCACGCAGATGGTGCCGGCGCCGCCCTGCTCCGGCTTGTGGCACACGGCCACCTTGTCGTCGCCACAGCGCGCGTCGATGACAGGCACCGTGACGGTCGCCATGGCCGGGCAGCCGCTTTCGCTGACGGCCTGCACGCTGAAGGTATAGCTGCCGGCTGCCGCCGGCGTGAAGCTCGCCGTCGCGCCATTCGCCACCAGGCCCGCGGCCGGCGTCCATGCCAGCGTCGTTCCCGCTCCGGCATCGCTGGCGCTGAGCGTCACGCTCTGCGCGCCGTAACCGAGGGTGATCGCATTCGTGCTGGTCATGATGGCCGGTTGCGGCACGCGTCCCAGCACACTCACGGAGGCCTCCGCGGAAGCGCTCAGGCCCGCCTTGTCGACCGCGCTCAGGACCACCTTGCGCGTCCCGATGTCGCCGCAGCTGAAGCGCGTCTGCGAGGCGCCGAGCGAGGCGATGCCCCAGTTGTCGCTGCTGCCGCCGTCGATATCGGCCGGCTGCAGGCTGGCGCTGCCGTTCGCCAGGGTCAGCGACGCGTCGCGCGTGCGCACCACAGGCGCCTCGAAGTCGTTGCTGACGACGTTCGCCGCGGCGCTCTCGTTGCTCAGGCGGTTCAGGGCCGTCACCGTGTAGTAGTAATACTGCCCGGCTTCGGCCCTGGTGTCGGCATAGGCGTTGGCCGTGCCGTGCGTCACGCCCAGCAGGTTCTGCGGGGCTTCGATGTCGATGTTGCTGTCGGCCGAACGGTAGACGGCAAACTGGCGCACTTTCTCCAGCTCGTCGCGCGTGTCGCCCGGCTGTGCCCAGCTCAGCACGAGGGCGTTTTCACCCTGGGACGCAGCCAGGCCGGATGGGGCCTGCGGCGCAACGGTGCTCTTCCACGGCATCGCCGGAATCAGGGCCGGCCGCTTGTACACGTTCTGCTGCAGGTCCGTGCGGTAGCCCAGCGGATTGGCCTGCAGGAAGGCGTGGCGGAAGTGAATCTGGCCGGCGATGTGAGTCTGCGCGCGGTTCAGGGCGATCTGGTTGGCGACCTGCTTCGGGTCCGTCCAGCCGGCGGTGCCCATCTTGTAGTCGGCGATGCCGATGTACATGTGGCGGCCAAAAGCGTTCTCGTTCCACCACGGCACGAGCAGCTTGTAGTCCGAGCCCGCCTGGCCGATGTACCAGTAGACCTGGGGCGCCAGGTAATCGACCCAGCCCTCGCGCAGCCAGCTGCGGGTGTCGGCGAAATTGCTCAGGTAATGCTGGGAAGCGCCGGCGGACGTCGGCGAGCCGATCGCCGGGTCGGTGCTGCTGCGGTAGATGCCCGAGGGCGAGACCCCGAATTTGACCCAGGGTTTTACAGCCCGGATACGCTCGTTGACACCGGCAATCAGCAGGTTGATGTTGTCGCGGCGCCAGTCGGCGCGCCCGGCCGTGGTGGCCGGGAAGCCGCGCGGGTCAAGCGCATAGGCCGCGTCGTCGTTGATGGTGCCGGCCGGATAAAAATAATCGTCGAAATGGATGCCGTCGACGTCGTAGCGTTCGACGATGTCCATGATCACCTGCGTCACGTGCTCGCGCACGGCTGCCAGGCCCGGGTTCAGGATTTTCACCGTCCCCACCTGGAGCATCCATTCCGGATGGGTGCGCGAGACATGGTTCGCCGCGTACTGGGCGGTATTGGTCTCGGTCGCCGTGTTCGCCACCGCGCGGTAGGGATTGATCCAGGCGTGGAATTCGAGGCCGCGCTTGCGCGATTCATCGATCGCGAACTGCAGCGGGTCCCAGCTCGGCGCCGGGGCGCTGCCCTGGTTGTTGGTCAGATAGTAGGACCAGGGTTCCAGTTCGCTCGGATACATGGCGTCGGACTGGCTGCGCACCTGCAGGAAGGCGGCGTTCATGCCGGTCGCCACATTGTGGTCGAGGATGGCGGTCAGCGCGGCGCGCTGCTGCTCCGGGGTCTGGGTACGGTTCGGCCAGTCCAGGCTCAGGTGGGTACTGATCCACACGCCGCGCAGTTCGCGTTTCGGTGAAAAGCCCGTCGTATCGGCGTGCGCCAGGGACGCGGCAAGCACACTGGCTGCCGCGGCAAGCAAAAGTTTTTTCATATTCTGTTTTTTGCGAGGTTGAGTGGGCGCACCACTTTGGTGCACCGGTGGCGATCCGCGGCGCCTCTCCTCGCGCCCGATGTTGCCATCCGCCTAACAGATTACGCGCGTGAAATCACAGCAACCAATGAAATTGGGTGCGTGTCGCATAACTTGAAAGCATGAGCCGCCTAGAGGCGAATCGACAGTCCTAGCGTCCAGCTGGCGTACGGCGTGCGCTGGTTCAACCCGCGCGAGAACAGGGTATCGAGCTGGCAGTCCCTGCTCAGCAGATAGGTGGCGCCCACATCGAAGGTCGCCTGCGTGCCGCCGTGGCGGGCGTGGGCGATGCGCGGCAGCGTGATCTCCGCCAGGCCGTGGAAGCGCTCGCTGAAGGCCTTGTCGAGCACGATGCCGAACAGGCCGTAGGTATGGCGCGGCGTACTGCGGTCGTTCTCTTCCTCGTGCTGGTAGGCGATGCCCGGCATCATGCCGAGTTCCATGTCGCCCGGCAGTTCCCACTCGCCGACCACGCGCAGCGAGGGTCGTACACCCTTGCCGCGCAAGGCGTTCGAGCCGGTCGGCAGGGTCGCGTCGACCAGCACACCGAGCGACGGCCGCGTGCCTTCGTTATCCATGAGGTGCCAGAGCAGGCCGATGGACGAGTCGGCATAGCCGGCCGTCGTGCTGCGTTCGCCGCTTTCCCTGTCTCGCACATGCTGGACGGTGCGCCCCTCGCTCTCGATGCGCACTTCGAGCGCATCGCTCAGGCCATAACGCAGCATGGTCGGCATCGAGTAAGTGCGTGCGCGCTCCTCGCTGCTGCGCTCGCGTTCGACCAGCAAGCTCGTCTCGACATGGAAGCGGCCCTTGCCCACGGATTCGCTCGATTCGACGAAATCGGGCCGGTCGGTCTTGAGCGCGTCGTCGAACGACTGCTCCTGGGCATGCGCCGGCAGCCAGGCGAGCAGCGCCAGGCAGAGGGGCAAACGGGACAGGCGGCGGGCGGGCGGTCGGGACATGCGCGGGCTCCAGGCGGTGCAGACAAGATGTCCGATTCTACCGCCGCCGGCTCAGCCGCATCGCCCGATTGCGCGCCTGGTTGCGGCTCAGGCCGGCAAGACGGCCAGTGCGCGTCCCGGCAGCTGCGGCGCCGGCGCGTCCTCGAGCTTGAAGCCGCCGACCACCTGCGCCAGCGCCGCGGTCTGCTCTTCCAGCGCACTGGCCGCGGCGGCCGCCTCCTCGACCAGGGCCGCGTTCTGCTGGGTGACGTCGTCCATGGTCGCGATCGACTGGTTGACCTGGCCGATGCCCTGGCTTTGCTCGCTGCTGGCGGCGTCGATCTCGCGCATCAGGCCGGCCACGCGCCCCACCGCCTGCACGATACCGTTCATCGTCGCGCCGGCCGTGTCGACCAGGCGCGCGCCTGTCTCGACTTCCCGCACCGAGGCGTCGATCAGGGCCTTGATCTCCTTCGCGGCCGCGGCCGAACGCTGCGCCAGGTTGCGCACTTCGCTGGCGACGACCGCGAAACCGCGGCCCTGCTCGCCCGCGCGCGCCGCTTCCACCGCCGCATTCAGGGCCAGGATATTGGTCTGGAAGGCGATGCCGTCGATGACGCCGATGATGTCGGCGATCTTGCGCGAGCTCTCCGTGATCGAACCCATGGTGCTGACGACTTCGCCCACCACCTGCCCGCCCTTGTGCGCCTGCTCGCTGGCCGAACTCACCAGGCTGTTGGCCTGGCGCGCGTTCTCGGCGTTCTGGCGCACGGTCGAGGTCAATTCCTCCATTGCGGCCGCCGTCTCTTCCAGGCTCGAGGCCTGGGCTTCGGTGCGGCTCGACAGATTCATGTTGCCGGCCGCGATTTCGCTCGACGCCCCGGCGATCGCCTGGCTGCTGCGGCGCACTTCGCTCATCGTGTGGTTCAGCGAGGAGACGAAGCGGTTGAAGGCGTCGGCCAGCGCACCGACCTCGTCGCCGCTTTCGACCGGCATGCGCCGCGTCAGGTCGCCCTTGCCCTCGGCGATCTCGCCCAGCATGGCGGCGGCACGCGCCACCGGCGCGGCGATCGCGCGGCTGACCAGGAAGAGCACGAACAGGCCGATGCCGCCGCCGACCACGCCGGCCGCCAGGGCCGCGATCGTGGCCGAGCGCGCCAGGTCGCCCAGCACTTCGCTTTCCGGCACCTCGGCGACGACGTACATGCCCAGTTCCGGCACGTAGGAGGACGCGACGATCAGCTTGCCTCGAGGGGAATCGTGGGCCGCGTGGGTGAATTGCTTCTTGTCGAACAGGGTGCGGATCAAGTCGGCGCCGAAGCCCGGCAAGTCCTTCATGTTGTGCTCGCCGTCGGAAAGTGTCGCCTCGCGGTGCAGGACGATGGTGCCGTCCGCGCGCGCCAGGAACACGTGGCCCGACTTGCCGACCTTGTGTGCGCGCACGGCGTCGGCCATCGCCTTCACCGACAAGCCCAGGCCCGCGACGGCCAGCTTGCCCTCGCCCGCCTCGACGCGCGCATTGATGAACAGCTTCATTTCACCCGTCTTCGGATCCGGATCGAGGTTCAGCGCATAGGCCTTGCCGGTGGCAAGGAATTCGTCCATCCACTTGTCGCGCGGATTGCCCTTTTCCATCATGTAGCTGAGGCCGCCCTGGTCCATGAACTTCATCTGGCTCGGGGAGGCCCAGAACACGGTCACCGCCTGGTTGACGTCCTTGACCCTGGCGGCGTAGGCGCGCCAGGCGTCGAGGCCGCTATCGGCCAGGTTGTCGCGTTCCCAGGCCTGCAGGAAGGTGTTGTTGGCGATCGCCAGCGAGGCCGTGGCCGGGCCGCCGATCTGGCGCAGGATGTCGTTGCGGATCTCGCCGACGACGGCCGGCAGCTCCTGCTCGACGGCGCGCTCGCTCAGGCTGCGCCCGGTGAGGGTCACGCTGAGGGCGGCGGAAATGAGGATAAAGAGCAGCAGGCAGGCGCCCATGCTGAGCATGAGCTTGGCCTTGATCGACAGGCGACGCAGGAAGTGGGCGGACATGGGAGGTGAGATGTGAGAATTGGTGACAATGTTGCCTTACCGCATCTTCCCGCCTGGATAAGCAAGCGTCAACTTGTTTACCCGGAAGCGTTTATACAGTTTCAAGAAACTGTTGTGATTCCGCCCGATCGTCCGCCCGGCCATTAGTGAACAAGCAAGAGGACAAAAAAAATGCCGCTCAGCGAGCGGCATTTCACGGAGCACGACAGACTTATTTGTCGTGCAAGAACGTCTTCAGCTTGTCCGAACGCGAAGGCTGGCGCAGCTTGCTCATGGCCTTGGCTTCGATCTGGCGGATACGCTCGCGGGTGACGTCGAACTGCTTGCCGACTTCTTCCAGCGTGTGGTCGTTCGACATCTCGACGCCGTAGCGCATGCGCAGCACCTTCGCTTCGCGCGGGGTCAGCGAGTCCAGCACTTCCTTGATCACGTTGCGCATCGACGCGTGCAGCGCGGCGTCCAGCGGGGCCAGGGTGGTGTTGTCCTCGATGAAGTCGCCCAGCTGCGAATCGCCGTCCTCGCCCATCGGGGTTTCCATCGAAATCGGCTCTTTCGCGATCTTCATGATCTCGCGAACCTTGTTCTCCGGCATTTCCATCTTGGCGGCCAGGGTGGCGAGATCCGGCTCGCTGCCGGTTTCCTGCATGATCTGGCGCGAGATGCGGTTCATCTTGTTGATCGTCTCGATCATGTGCACCGGCACGCGGATGGTACGGGCCATGTCCGCGATCGAACGCGTGATCGCCTGGCGGATCCACCAGGTCGCGTAGGTCGAGAATTTATAACCGCGACGGTACTCGAACTTGTCGACCGCCTTCAGCAGGCCGATATTGCCTTCCTGGATCAGGTCGAGGAATTGCAGGCCACGGTTGATGTACTTCTTCGCGATCGAGATCACCAGGCGCAGGTTGGCGACGGTCATCTCGCGCTTCGCGGTGCGGGCGCGCTTCTCGCCGGCCGCCATCTGCTTGTTAATCTTGCGCAGGTCGGCCAGCGGCAGCGCCACGCGCGCCTGCAGGTCGATCATGCGCTGCTGCAGTTCCTTGATCGCCGGCAGGTTACGGCCCAGAACGGCGCTGTACGGGTAGGCGCAATCGACTTCGCGGTCACCCCATTCCAGGTCGGTCTCGTTGCCCGGGAAGACCTTGATGAAGTGGGCGCGCGGCATGCCGCAGCGGTTCACGCAGATGTCCAGCACGGCGCGCTCGATAGCACGCACTTCGTCCATCTGATGACGCAGGGTGTCGCACAGCTTTTCCACGATCTTGGCGGTGAAGCGGATGCCCAGCAGCTCGGTCGAGATGATGTCCTGCGCCTTGTTGTAGGCCGCCGAGCCGTAGCCAGTGGTCTTGAAGGCGTGGCCCATGCGGTCGAACTGCTCTTCGATCAGGGCGAATTTTTCCAGCGCACCCTTGCGCAGCTGTGCCAGCTGCTCGGTCGAGTAGCCGGCCGCGCCGCCGCCGGCGTCGCCGTCTTCCTCTTCCTCGACTTCTTCCTCTTCCTCGTCTTCTTCATCGGAAGCGGCGGACTTGGCGGGCGCGGCGACAGGCGCCGGTGCGTTGTCGTTCAGGTCGACGAAGCCGTCAACGACCTCGTCGATCTTCAGCTCGTCGGCGGCGATCTTGTGCGACAGCGCGATGATTTCCGAAATCGTCGTCGGGCAGGCCGAGATCGCCTGGACCATGTCCTTCAGGCCTTCCTCGATGCGCTTGGCGATCTCGATCTCGCCTTCGCGGGTCAGCAGCGACACCGCGCCCATCTCGCGCATGTACATGCGCACCGGGTCGGTCGTGCGGCCGAAGTCGGAGTCGACGGTCGACAGCGCGGTCGCGGCGGCCGCTTCGACTTCGTCTTCGCTGGTCGGCGTGACGGCGTTATCCGACAGCAGCATCATTTCCGCTTCCGGGGCGCGCTCGTAGACGGCGATGCCCATGTCGTTGAAGGTCGCGATGATGCCTTCGATCGCTTCCGGATCGATGATGTTTTCCGGCAGGTGGTCGTTGATTTCCGCATGGGTCAGGTAGCCGCGCTCCTTGCCCATGTTGATCAGGTTGCGCAGCTGGGTGCGGCGCTTTTCCAGTTCCGCTTCCGAGAAGCCGGCTTCGGTGCCGAGCGAGGGCATGCCCTTGGCCTTGCGCTCGCGCGCCTTCGACACCGCCTTCAGTTCGGCGCGTTCGACCGCGTTCAGCGCCGCGACTTCGTCGTTCTCCGGCGTGAATTCGCTAGGCTTGCGGCCGCGGCGGCCCGGGACCTTCACCTGCGGCAGCAGGTAGCCCGAGGTGTCGATCGCGGCCAGCGCGGCGGCGTCGGTGGTCTTGCTGACGGTGCTGCCGGCGGTCTGGATCACGGTCGAGGTGTTGGCGGCAGGCTCGATGCGGCGCGCGACGCGCGGCTTGGCGGCTTTCGGCGCCTCGTCGGCGGCGGCCACTTCAGGCGCAGCTTCGGCGGCGGCCGGCGCGCTGTCGGCGGCCTTCAGGGCCGCCAGCTTCGAGCCGCGCTTGCGAACGACAACAGGAACCGGCGCAGGTGCGGCTGCAGCATCGGCGGCGTCAGCGGGAGCAAGGTCGACCGCCTCGGCGGCCGGCGCTTCGCTCACCGGCAGTTCGGCAACGGCTTCAACAGGCGCAGGCGCTTCCTCGGCCTGGGCTTTCAGCGAGGCCAGGCGCGAACGGGTCTTGACCACCGTCACCTTGGCCGCCGCTTCCGTTTCGAGGAAGTAGGAGGTCGCGGTTTTCGGCACCGCCAGCTGCGCGGCGGCACTCTTGGCCGGCGCTTTCTTTGCTGTCAGTGTCAGTGTCTTGGCGGTGTTCTTCATATAAAAAACTCTCCTGTCGAGGCGGGTGCGCGCCTGCGAGGTCAAAGATTCACCACGGCCTGGTCGGGCCGGGGGAAAGGATCGGGAAGGGCCCTAACTAAGGGCGGACAAGCCGCAAATCAAGCGCCATCGAAGCATCCTCGCCTGCGGCGGCACGCGGCCGGGCCGGATGCGACGTTGGCAAGGATGAAGGAAGCGGTGATCTGGATTGCGGTGTGCATGTCAAAACGAAAAAAAGCCCGTCGACTGGGGCGGGCTTGCATCTGGCTCTATCGGAGTGCAGAGACGGGACAGGCAACATTATGCCTTAAGGCACGGAATTGGTGATAATTGATATATCGGATAAGCGATATAAGCAAAGCACATATTGTTGTTTTTCAGTCCACGACCGGCTCTTCGATTCGTCTGCGCCGACGCAAGCCGCGCGCAGGGCAAGAGGCGGATCATACACGATTTCGCGAATCGAGGCGCGCGCCTGCGGGCGGCGTCCGGCCCATCCTTGCGTGCTCGGCCAAACTAATACGATAGTCCGCGCACGGGCGGGCCAGCATGCTATCCTTCGTTTTCCTGTTATTACCATGAAGTCAATGAATACCATTAGTTCCGCTGCCGAGTCCGTCGACGCAAGCACCCCTTCCCCAGCCGAGACCCCGAACACGGAGGCAACGACCGTCCAGACCGCCGTCGAAGGCGGCGCGCAGGGCGGCACGCCGGCTCCATCGGCCCGCGCCCTGCTGAAACAGCTGCAGCAGCAATTCCCCGCCTTCCGCGACTGCCTGCCGCTCGCCATCGGCATCGACAAGCAGCTGCTGGCGCGCATCCCGGGCCTGGACCGCAAGACCATGCGCGCCGCGCTCGGCATCCACACCGGCTCCATGCGCTACCTGCGTTCGATGGAAAAGGCCACCGTGCGCTACGACCTCGACGGCGTGGCCGGCGCGGAAGTGACCGACACGCACCGCCTGCATGCCAAGGAACAGCTGCAGCAGCGCTTCAAGAAGGAAGCCGAGCGCAAGAAGCTTGAAAAGGCCGCGGCCGCCGAAGCCGAAGCAGCGCGCCTGCGCCAGGAAAAGCTGCAGCAGCTGGCTTCGAAATTCTCGCGCGGCTGATGCAGCTGGACCCGCGCGGCCCCTTGGCCCCGGAGGCCCCGGACGAAGAAGACCTGCCTCCCTACGAAGGCATCGGGCTGGCCGACATCGTGCTGGTGAAGACCGACGTCCAGGCGGCGCAGGCCCTCGCCGCCCTGTCGAGCGCCGACGTGATCGGCTTCGATACCGAATCGAAACCGACCTTCGCCAAGGGGGAGGAATCGACCGGCCCGCACCTGGTGCAGTTGGCGACGGACAGCACCGCCTACCTGTTCCAGGTCGGCGCCAGGCCTGACCAGGCCAGCGTCGACCTGCTGCGCGCGGTGCTCGAATCGCCCGCCATCCTGAAAGTGGGCTTCGGCCTGGGCGACGACCTGCGCCGCGTGCGCGCCAAGCTCGGCATCGAGACGCAGAACGTGGTCGATCTCGCCACCACGCTGCGCCGCCGCGGCGAACGCAATACGCTCGGCGCGAAGACCGCGGTGGCGCGCTTCTTCGGCCAGCGCCTGGCCAAGTCGAAGCGCATCACGACCACCAACTGGGCCTTGCCGCGCCTGTCGGAACAGCAGATCCGCTACGCGGCGGACGATGCCCACGTGGCGCTCAAGATTTACCGCGACTGGCGGGCCAACGGGGCAAAATAGAAGCAGTCCGGCCCTGATGGGTTATCATCTTGTCATTGATGACCTGGATGCCGTATGCCGCACTTTGCCCTGCGACGTTTTTCAGTACTCCTCCTGTGCGCCCTGCCCTTCGCAGCCGGCGCCCGGCAAGCCGTCCCCGACACCGTCGAGCAGCGCGTCGCCGCCTGCATCTCCTGCCATGCGCCCAAGGATGGCGCCGGCACCAGCGTCGGCGGCGTGTATTTCCCGCGCATCGCCGGCAAGCCGGCCGGCTATCTCTACAACCAGCTCGTGAACTTCCGCGACGGGCGGCGCCAGTATCCCCTGATGACCTGGATGGTCACCCATCTTCCCGATCCCTACCTGCACGAAATCGCCGGGTATTTTTCGAACCAGCACCCGCCCGTGCCTGCGCCAGCCGCGCCGAACGTGGCCGCCCCCGTGCTGGCACGCGGCGAACAGCTGGTCAAGCGCGGCGACCCGGCGCTGAAGGTCCCGGCCTGCATCGCCTGTCATGGCCAGCAGCTGGCCGGCGTGGCCCCGGCGATTCCCGGCCTGCTGAACCTCCCACGCGACTATGTCAATGCGCAGTTCGGCGCCTGGCGCAACAAGGTGCGCCGCGCCCATGCGCCCGACTGCATGGCGGCCATCGCCGAGCGCCTCGGGCCGGGCGACGTCGCCGCCATCTCGGCCTGGCTGGCGGCCCAGCCGACGCCGCCTGACGCGCGGCCGGCCGAGCGCTTGAGCGCGCCCTTGCCGATCGCCTGCGGGAGCGTGCCATGAAGCGCATACCTTATGCGGTGCTGCTGCTGCTCGTCGTCGCGGCGGCGCTGGTCGCGCTGGCCTGGCCGCGCGAGGAATTCATCGCCTCCACCTCGCCTGCCGATCACGCACTCGTTGAGGCCAACATCGCGCGCGGCGCCTACCTCGCGCGCGCCGGCGACTGCATGGCCTGCCACACGGCGCGCGGCGGCGTGCCCTATGCCGGCGGCCGTGCGCTCGACACGCCTTTCGGGCGCCTGGTCGCACCCAACATCACGCCGGAGCCCACGACTGGCATCGGCAACTGGACCCCGGACGATTTCTGGCGCGCCCTCCACAACGGCAAGTCGAAGGACGGCCGCCTGCTCTACCCCGCCTTCCCCTACGTGAACTACACCAGGGTGACGCGCCGGGATGCCGACGCCCTGTTCGCCTACCTGCGTACGCTGCCGCCGGTACGCCAGCCGAACCTGCCGCATGAGCTGCGCTTCCCCTACAACCAGCAGCTCACGCTGGCCGGCTGGCGCCTGCTCTACTTCAGGCCGGGCGTGCAGCAGCCGGATGCATCCAGGGACGCGCGCTGGAACCGCGGCGCCTACCTGGTCGAAGGCCTCGGCCACTGCGCCGCCTGCCACAGCACGCGCAACAGCCTCGGCGCGACCGAAGGCACGCTGGGCGGCGGCCTGATTCCGACGCTCGGCTGGTACGCACCTTCCCTGACCTCCGATGCGGAAGCGGGTCTCGGCAACTGGAGCGAGGCCCACATCGTGCAGCTGCTGGGCACCGGCGTGGCGCCCGGCGCCAGCGTGACCGGGCCGATGGCGGAAGTCGTGGTCCAGAGCCTGCAGCACATGACGAAGGACGACCTGGGTGCGATGGCGGCCTACCTGAAGTCCTTGCCGGCCGCATCGAACGGCGAACGCCCCGCCGCGCCGCGTCCATCCGAACAGACGATGCGCGCCGGCGAACGGCTCTACGGCCAGCACTGCGCCACCTGCCATGGCGAGCGCGGCGAAGGCAAAGGGCCGTATCCGACCCTCGCCCGCAACCGCGCGCTGGCCCTGAGCGAACCGGTGAACGCGATCCGCGTCGTCCTCAACGGCGGCTTCGCGCCGGGCACGCAGGGCAATCCGCGGCCCTACGGCATGCCGCCCTTCGGCCATGTGCTGGGCGATACCGAGGTGGCGGCGCTGGTGAGCTTCCTGCGTGCCAGCTGGGGCAACGCGGCGGCGCCGGTGTCGAGCGCGGAGGTGAATCGCTACCGCAGCGTGCCGCTCGACTGAGCGCCACGCTGCGCCCGCCCTAGTAAGTCGTCGCGCGCCGTTTGCCGAACAGTTCGACGCGCAGGAATTTCACCAGGGCCTCGTGGTCCTCGATCCGCATCGACAGCGTCACGACGCGGCCGCGCGCGGTCGAATCCCACTTGATCTCGACCGGATAGCGGGCCCGGATCTGCCGAATGACATGGTTGACCATCGCCGTTTCCAGGTCGGGATAATCGCCGGTCTCCACGGTGAACAGCTCGGTCATGTCCCTGCTGTCGATGCCGGCCAGGGCCGGGAAGGTGTAGCTGCCGACGCTGCTGCCCATGCTTTGAACGACGATGGTCTTGCGCTCGTTGCCGCCGCCGTCACCCTGGCTGACAGGCACCATCACAGGGGCGGAAGCGGGTGCGGACGCGGCGCGGCTCGCGGCCTGCTCGCCCGTCTCGGCCTGCGCAGCCGTGTTCTGTGCCGGGGGCGCCGGTGCAGGTTCGCGGACCGCCTCCGGATCGGGACGCGCAAGGATCGCCACCTCGACTGGCTTCGGCGCGGCCGGCGCCATCTGTGCCTGGCCGGCCAGCCCGGCTCCCGGCGCATCGGCGCGTGGCGCGTGCACGCTGCTTCCGGCCGAGAACTCGGTTGCGGCCGCCGGCGCCGGACCGCGCGCGGGCAGCTGCGGCGTCAGGGTGAACACGACTTCCCGGCCGTCGGTGTCATGGTGTTTCCCGCGCTCGCCCATGGTGTGAACCAGCAGGCCGGCCAACAGGAGCGCATGCACCAGGGCGGTGATCCCGACGGCCCAGGCGCGATTGGATTCAGGTGCTTCCACCTTGGCCGAAAACGTCATGCTACGCATGTGAATCTCCCGAAGAGTATGCGCCTGGTGGATTAATGCGCCGTTGTGGGGTGCCATTGCCGGGCAAGCTCGCCGCCGCGCGCGACCTGGTCGGGCGTCATGCGCACGGCAAGCGCCGCGAGCTGGCTGTCGGCCCGGCCGATGCCGCCGTCGCGTGCCAGCACCATCCATTTGTAGGCCTGCTCGACGTCGGGCTGGCCGAACGCCGGGTCGGCCAGCAGCTGCGCCAGGTTGAATTGCGCCTTGGCGAAACCGCCGGCGGCAGCCTGTTCGTACAAGCGGCGGGCCTGCTCCGGGTCGCGCGGCGTCGTCTCGCTGGTCGCGAGGATGACGGCCAGGTTGTAGGCGGCGATGACGGAGCCGGCCCCTGCCGCCTGGCGGTACCAATGGACTGCCTGTGCCTCGTCGCGCTCGACGCCGTGGCCGCTGTGGTACAGCTGGCCAAGCGCGGCCATCGCCTCGGCGTGCCCGAGCCCGGCCGCTTTCCGGTACCAGGCCAGGGCGCCCGGCAGATCCTGCTCGGCGCCGTCGCCATTTTCGAGCTTGATGGCGGTACGGTAGCAATAGGCGGGATCGAGGTTGTCGCGCGCAGCCTTGGCGTCGAAGCGGGTTGCGGAGGCCTTGATTGTCCTGCCCAGCGTCTCGCCGACGAGGGTGCCCTGCTGGGCGAGAACGGTCTGTGGAAGAATCAGGGAAAGCGGGAACAGCAGAAGATATGCGTGACGCATCAGACACTCCTGTTCAGTAATGGGCGCCGATCAGTCTATGCCTGCATGTTTATTTTGACAAGCTTTCCGGCGACACCTTCACCGCCGGCTCACATCTCCTTACAAACGGAACCGGCATCACGTTCAAAAAGCGTTAAGCTCTACCCGTAATCTGGAAGTGAATCGCACATCATGAAGACGCAACTGCTCGAGGACATTGGCGAAAATGCCACATTGCCTCTGACGCCTCCCCGCCAAGCCGGGCAATCAACTGCAAACAAAGCGGCGCAAACCCTCCCGCCTGCACCGGCAGAAGCAGTGCCGGACCTGGACAGCGTATTCGAGGAAATCGCCGCCCTGGAGGCGCAGTACCAGCCGCCGGCGCAGGAGCACGAGCCCGCCATCGAGCCGACCACGCCGCTGGACAAGCCTGTCCCGCCGCCGGCCGAGCCCACACTTGCCCCGCACCCGGCGCAGGGTGCCGCCGCGCCCCCTGCGCGGCAAGACCCTTTGTTCGACTTCACCCTGCCCTTGCCGGAGCAACAGGCAAGCGATCCGTTCACGCCTCCCCCATCCAGGCGCACGCGGCCAAGGCGGCGCTATCTGCTGTGGGCTGCCTGCGCACTGACCGGCGCATTGCTCGTCCAGGGCGGCTGGTGGCTCTATAACGAGCGTAAGGATGACGGATCGCTGGCGCTCGTCGCGACCCTCGCAAAAGAAACGCCGCGGGCCGCGCAGGCTCAGGCAGCTGCCGATGCAGCCGCGGCAGCACCGACAGCGCCGGCGCCGCCACCGCTCGTGATGCTCGAACCCGACCCACCCGCCGCGGCCGCGCAGCAAGAACAGGCAGCGCCCCAGGAGTCAGCACAGCCCGAGCCGGCTGCGGAACAGGCAAGCCCTGTCCCAGCACCCAAGCCGGCAGCGCGGGTGACGCGGCGCCAGCCGGACAGCGCAACGGGTTCCGCGACAGCACGGGTCAAACGCGAGCCCGCGCGCCAGATCGCCCGCGCACCGGTCGTGCAGGCAGAAACCTCATCGGCCGGAGAAGGCGCGATGACGGCACTGCTGAGGGCGTGCCGGGAGCATGGCTACCACGCGACCCAATGCATCAAGCAGGGCTGCAGCGTGACCAGATACGGCTTCGCTTGCCGGGGGCGCTGAACGCCGCCCTGCTAGCCTCGATTTGCCTTGCGCAAAATCGAGATGCCGATCACGACCAGCGCCCCGCCCACGGCCGAGAACGCCGGCTGGCGCGCCAGTCCTGCCGAAATGAAGAAGGCGAAGCCGGATGCGATCAGCAGCGCGCCGGCGACTTTATTGTTCTTTTGGATTTTCACGCTTGCCCCCAGTAAAAAATTGCTACGTAAATGCATGAGCAAGGAGCCCCTGCGTATGCCTAGCCCGCGCCGGCCTCGTCTCCTGTCGCGAGCGAGCGCTTCAGCAGTGCTTCAGTGAGCATCTCGAACAGCGTGCGCGCGGCAGGCGCCATGATGTGCTTGCGCTTGCTGATCAGCCCGAGCGTGCGCTTGATCTCCGGATTCACCAACGGCACTCCGATGATTGCGTCCTGCCGCCCGGGCAGCACCGACAGGCCGGGCACGGCAGCAACCCCCATCCCGGCCTCGACCAGGGCCAGCACGCCGGACACGTGGTTGGCCTCGCACAAGATGAGCGGATGCTTTTCGACACCGGCCAGGGCAGCGTCGATGAGACTGCGGTTGCCGCTCGACTTGGCAACCGAAATATACCGTTCATCGGCAGTCTCTCTCCAGCTCAACTCCTTGCGCTTGGCCAGCGGATGGTCAGGCCGCACTGCCAGCACGTAATTTTCCACGTAGATCGGATCGAACACGATCTCCGGGTTTTCGGCACCCGTGAAATTGATCCCGAAATCCGCCTCTCCCGCCAGTACCAGGTTCAGCACGTCCTGGGCGCTCTCGTCGTGAATGCGAACCCGGATACGTGGAAATCGCGCGCTGAACCGCGTCAATACCTCGGGCAGGAAATGCCATACGGCGGATGGAACGCAGGCAAGGGTGACCGTTCCGGTGCGGTGGGCCGCGAGATCGGCCACACCGAGTACGGCATCTTCGAGTCCGGCGAGGGCTGTGCGTACGTTCACCAGAAAGACCTGGCCCACGTTGGTCAGCTGCACGCGCCGGGTCGTCCGCTCGATCAACTTGACGCCGAGGCCCTCCTCCAGCTTTTCGATGCGCCGGCTGAGTGCCGACTGCGAAAGAAAAAGATCGGCGGCGGCCTGGCGGAAGCTGGCGCGGTCAGCCACGGCAACGAAGGCCTGCAAGTCGTGAAGATCATAATTGATGCGCATTGCGCAATAATAGCGCTTGAATTTGCAATTATCAAATCAATTAAATTGGCGGATCATGCAGGTCTCACGCCCAGCCATGTAGTCGGCAGGCGGCATTTCACAATATTCAGGAGACCTTCATGCGACCTCAGCATTTCAATCGCCTTGCCAGCGCGGCGTTTGCCATCCTTATCATGACGCTCGGCGCACGAGCCCACGCGACCGACCTCCATGTCGTCAGCTCTGGCGGCTTCGCCCAGGCTTACAAGGACCTGTCGGGTCCTTACGAACGCGCCAGCGGGGACCACCTCGTATCCGAATGGGGACCGTCGATGGGCGCGACGAAGAACGCGATCCCGGCGCGGCTCGCGCGCGGCGAGCCGGTCGACGTCGTCATCATGGTTGGCGATGCACTCGACAAGCTGATGGCCGAAGGGCGCCTCGAGCCAGGCAGCAAGGTCGTTCTCGCCAATTCGCCGATTGCCTGCGCAGTCCGCCGTGGCGCCGCGCAGCCGGACATCGGCAGCGTCGACGGCCTGCGCGCGGCCCTCCTGCAGGCGCCGCGCGTCGCCTATTCCGACAGTGCGAGCGGTGAATACATCAAGCACCAGTTGCTGGACAAACTCGGCATCCGCAAACAGATGGAAGGCAAGGCGGCCCAGATTCCCGCCACGCCGGTTGGCGAGATCATCGCGCACGGCGACGCCGATTTCGGCTGCCAGCAGCGCAGCGAGCTCAAACCGGTCAAGGGCATCGACATCGTCGGCCTGATCCCGCAGGAAGTGCAACTGAAAACGGAATATGCCGGCGCGCTGGTGCGCGGCAGCCGCCATCCGCAAGCCGCGCGCGCCCTGCTGCGCTTCCTTGCCGCACCGGCGAATGCGGACGCGATCGAGGCGACCGGGCTCGAATCTGTCGCGTCCGCCCACTGAGCCGGGCTTCACACCGCCCGACACACCGACGTCCCCCGAAAGAACGATCATGTCCACTTTTTCCACCGAAAAGGCGAACGCCGCCGCGCGCGCGGCCGGCGCCAGCCCGGCGCCCGCCACCTCGAAACTGTCCACCGTCATCCGCGTGACGAGCGGGAACTTCATCGAGATGTACGATTTCTTCCTGTTCGGCTTTTACGCGAACTACATCGCCAAGGCCTTCTTCCCCGCGACCAGCGAATACGCCGGCCTGATGATGACCTTCGCGACCTTTGGTGCGGGCTTTTTCATGCGTCCGCTGGGCGCCATCTTCCTGGGTAGCTACATCGACCGCATCGGACGTCGCAAGGGACTCGTCCTGACGCTCGGGATCATGGCTTCGGGCACGGCGCTGATCGCCTTCGTCCCGGGCTATGCCAGCATCGGCTTGCTGGCGCCGCTGCTGGTGCTGATCGGCCGCCTGTTGCAGGGCTTCTCGGCCGGCGTGGAACTGGGCGGCGTGTCGGTCTATCTGTCCGAGATGGCAACGCCCGGCAACAAGGGCTTCTACGTCAGCTGGCAATCGGCCAGCCAGCAGCTCGCCGTGATCTTTTCCGCCGCGCTCGGCTATGGCCTGAACCAGGCGATCCCGAAGGACGTGCTGGCCGATTGGGGCTGGCGCATTCCCTTCTTCATCGGTTGCTCGATCATCCCCGTGGTGTTCTACATCCGCCGCTCGCTGCAGGAGACGGAAGAATACCTGAAGCGCAAGAGCCACCCGAGTTTCCGCCAGATGATGGGCACGATCGCCCTCAACTGGCCACTGGTGACGGCCGGCGCCATGCTGGTGGTGCTGACGACAGTCGCGTTTTACCTGATCACCGTTTATACGCCCACCTTCGGCAAGAGCGTACTCAAGCTTTCCACCGAGGAAAGCCTGCTGGTGACGATGTGCGTCGGGCTGTCGAATTTCATCTGGCTGCCGGTCATGGGCGCGCTCTCGGACCGCATCGGCCGCTGGCCCGTGATGGCGGTATGCGCCGCGCTGACGGCCGTGACCGCCTATCCGGCGCTGTCCTGGCTGATCGCGAACCCGAGCTTCGGCCACATGGTCATGATCGAGCTCTGGCTCTCCTTCCTGTACGGCAGCTATAACGGCGCGACCATCGTCGCGCTGACGGAGATCATCCCGGCCCAGGTGCGCACGACCGGTTTCTCGCTGGCCTACAGCCTGGCGACGGCGCTGTTCGGCGGCCTCACGCCGCTGCTGTCCACCTGGCTGATCGAGTTCACCGGCGACAAGGCGGCGCCCGGCTACTGGATGGCGGGCGCCGGTGCGATCAGCCTGGCCGCGACCTTCCTCGTGTACCGCGGGATCGTCAGGGAAAGGGACGCTGCGCGCGCCTGACCGCCGTCGATCGTTCAGCGGTAAGCCAGCCTGCGTCGAATGGCAACCATCGTTCCCCGGCCAGGCCGCCCATAGACATGGATGTTCGCACGGATGCTGGCGGCCCGCTCGCGCATGCCCTTCAGGCCCAGGGACGCCGCTGCGTGCAGACGCCCTCGCGGAATGCCGCCGCCGTTATCGCATACCCTGACCAGCAGCGAGGCGCGACGCATCGCCACCTGGATGACGACCTGCGTCGCCCCGGCGTGGCGCAACACGTTGGTCAGGGCTTCCTGACACATGCGCAACAGTTCCCCCGCCACGAATGGAGGTTGCTCGACATAATCCGTCGGGTCATGCAGTACGATGCAGACGATGCCGGTGCGGCGCTGCACATCCGCCGCCTGCCAGCGCAGCGCCGCCACCAGTCCTTCCTCGAGTGCCGGCGGCCGCAGCAGCGCGGCGATGTCCTGCACCGCGGCGATCGCCAGGTCGATGTTCGACAATGCCGCGCTCAGCTCCGCCAGGATGTCGCGCGCAGGAGGCGGCCTGTCCGCTTGCGCGACACGATCCTGCAGCAAGCGGATGTCGATCTTGGCCGCCGTCAGTATCTGGCCGAGCTGGTCGTGCACCTCGCGCGCCAACATGCGCCGCTCGTCGTCGCGTACCCGCTGCACGGTGTCGAGCAAATTGCGTAGTTCCTGTTGCGACTGCTGCAGGCGCAGCAACTCGCCCTGGCGCCACACCGCGTCGCGACGCAGCCGGACCAGGCGTACATTGGCCTCGATTCGCGCCACCAGGTCTTTCGCGCTGAACGGCTTGATCACGAAATCGTCGGCGCCCTCCTCGAGCGCGGCAACTTGCGCCGTCTCGTCGGCCTGGCCAGACAGCATGATGACCGGAACGGTACTGAGCAACTCGTTCCGGCGCATCATGCGCAGCAGTTTGATGCCGTCCAGGTCGGGCATGACCATGTCGACCAGGATCACGTCGGGCTGGATCGATGTGGCCAGATCAAAGCCGCTGCGCGCGCTCTGCGCCGCATTGAACGCAAAGCCGGCCCGTTCCAGGATACGTCCGACGTGGGCGACCAGCAGCGGCTCGTCATCGATGAGCAGGACCCGTGTTCTGCCGGCATCTGCGCCGGACTGGCCCCCAGCCGGCGCCATGTCCCGCGTCAGTGCCTGGGAAAGCTTGTGCACGGACAGTTCGAGGAGCGCTGCCAGCGACGGGGCATGGTCGGCATGGCGCAGCATGAACAGTGCAAGGCCGCGTCGTTCCTGCGGACCGCGGCCGCCGAACGGAATCAGGGCCAGCGCGGCCGTTCGCTCGCCGATCCACGCCGGGCGCGCCGCTCCGAGCGGGACGATGCAGCTTTCCTTTCCATCGCCGGCGGACCCAGGCTCGCAGGCTTGTTCTCCGCAGAGCTGCTTCGCATCGCGCGCGTGCCCGGGCGGCGCCTGCGGGCATCCGGCGTGCAGCAACAGGCCCAGCGTTTCGTCGTCCATGAGCAGATAGACGGCCAGGGCATCGACATCGTCGCGCAGCGACGCGAGCATCTGGGTTCCCAGCGTGGGTAAATCGGTGGGGAGCGCGAGGTGCTCGACCATGCCGGCATAGGCCAGCATCCTGCGGCAGATGGCAGCACGATCGTTCCGGCCGTGCACCTGCTCATTCATCGCGCCTCCCAGGGCTCACCGAGCGCATCCGACAGTGCTTGAGCGAGGACGCTCTTGCCATACGGTTTGTTCAGGAAGCGGACGTCCGGCCCCAGGTCGTCCTGGTGCCGCATGGCTTCGAAGGTATAGCCGGAGCTCAGCAAGATACGCATGCCCGGCCGCAGCGCGCGTGCGCGCTTCGACAGCTCGATGCCGGAAAGGCCGGGCATGACGACATCGGTGAACAGCAGGTCGAAGGATTCGCCAGCGGCCAGCCGCGCAAGCGCTTCCTCGGCCCTGGACGCTTCGACGACGGCGCATCCCAGCTCGCGCAACTGGGTCGAGAGATGCGCGCGGACGATCGGGTCGTCCTCGACCAGCAGGATCGCGCATCCGGCCCGCAACCGGACGCCGCTGCTGGCCGCCGGGCCGGGGCGCGGTTCCGGTTCGGTATGCGCACGCGGCAGGTACAGTTTCACCTGGGTACCCCGGCCCGGCTCCGAATAAATGGTCACGTCGCCGCTCGACTGCTTGACGAATCCATACACCATGCTCAAGCCAAGCCCGCTGCCGGAGGCTTCGTCCTTGGTCGTAAAAAAAGGCTCGAAGACATGGTCCATGACATCCTGTGGAATGCCTGAGCCATTGTCCGCGACCGCGATCACGACATACTCCCCGGGCGGCAATGACTTGCTGCGTTCGGCAGCCGGGCTTTCCATTTCGACCAGCAAGAGCTCGATGGCCAATTTGCCGCCGTTGGGCATGGCATCGCGCGCATTCAGGCACAGATTCAGGATGGCCGCCTCGAGCTGGGCGCGGTCGGCGTAGACGCACCATCGATGATTCATTTCGAGCAGCTGGAGATCGATATTCTCGGGCAAGCTGCGCGCGATCAGGGGGCGGATCGATTCGATCGCCTCCCCAACCGCCAGTATCTGCGGCTTCAGCGCCTGCCTGCGCCCGAACGCCAGCAGGCGGCGCGTCAGGTCCGCCCCACGCTCGCCGGCCATCTGGATCAGGCGGGCGATGTCGCGCAGCTGCGGCTGTGCCGCGAGCGCATCGACCAGCTCTTCGGCATTGCCGAGAATGACGGTCAGCCAGTTGTTGAAATCGTGCGCCAGGCCGCCGGTCAGCCGGCCCAGCGATTCGAGCTTCTGGATCTGCAGCAGGCGCTGTTCCAGCGCGATCTGCTCGCTCAGGTCGGTCACCACGGACAGGATGGCGCGCGGCGTTCCGTCCTCGCGCCGTACCAGGATCCAGTGCACATGGACGATGAACTTGCGGCCGTCCGCCGCGGAGTGCACCATCCGTCCCGAATAGTCGCCGTGCCGCATCAGCACCTGCATCGCATGCTGGAAGTCGGAGGGAGCGCATTGCGCATACAGGGTCTCGCCGACCGGACGGCCGATGACCTCGTCGCTGCTCCAGCCGTAGCGCGCGGCGGCCGCCTGGTTCCAGTACAGCACCCGGTTGTCGAGGTCGCGTACGATGATGGCATCGGTCGCGTAGTCGAGCATTTCGGCTTGCATGCGCAGGCGTGCTTCCTGCTGTTTCTGCTCGGTCAGGTCGGCGATACTGCCGACCATGCGCTGCGGCCCGCCCTGCTCGTCGATGACCATGAAACAGCGATGCAGCACGGAACGCTCCACGCCCCCGGGCAGGCGCAGCCGGTATTCGGCGGCCCAGTTTTCGCGTCCCGCCGCGACACCCATACGCAGGCTTGCGCCAACCCGCTCGCGATCGTCGGGATGGATACAGGCTTCCCAGTCCGCGAGGTGGGTCCAGCGCGCAAGCACACTGCCGAGCGGCTCGAACGCGCTGCGGCTGCACCACAGGCTGTCGTCCGCCATGCTCCAGTCCCAGACGACGTCGTTGGTTGCGCGCGTGACATAACGCAGTCGCTGCTCACTCTGCGCCAGCGAATCGGCCATTCGCTTGAGCTCGTACGAGCGCACCACGATTTCCGCTTCCAACCTGGATGCCTTGCGCTCGGATGCATCGGTGTCGGATGGCCTGTGCGCCAGCACGTAGTCGGTCACGTCCTCCACGCGATGGATGATGAACATGACGCGTCCATCCGGATCGAGAACGGGCGAGTTGATCGGGCTCCAGTAGCGGACCTCGAAGCCTCCGCCCGCTGCCTCCGGACGCCGGATCGGATAGCGCTGCACCGCCATCACGTCCTGGACCCGGGTCTGCCTGACGCGCTGCAGCGACGCCCTCAAGGGCGCGACGCTACTGCCGCCGCTCTCCGCGGGATCATCGGGGAATACCTCGAACAAGGGGCGCCCGACGACCTGTTCGCGCGTGACCATGGTTGCATGGAGATAGGCATTGCTCGCCGCTACAATCCGGAAGGTATCGGGCTCCAGCACCAGGTAGAGTCCCGGGGCGGACTCGAACAGCAGGCGAAAATGTTCCTGCGCCTGCCTGGCGCCGGCCGTCCCCGCCACGCGCTCCGACGCGCTGGCCAGGAACAAATCGGCGAGCAGCTCCAGACCACGGCCGGCCGGCCGATCCGCGGCGCTGGCAGTGGCCAGCACGCAATGCCCCTGTTCGGCGCCGTCAGAAAAGCGGCGCCGAAGTGCCCGATAGCTGCGCAGCCCGGCGCGCCGCACCAGGTCGCGGCAGGCGTCGGGCAAGGTGCCGGAGTCCGGCTGCGGCATGGTGTACTCGTCACTGTGCATCTGGGCTTCGAGCCCTTCGAGCGCCGCGCGAACGGCAGGAGACGCCGCCGTGCAAACGTGTTGCGGCGCCGTGCCGGGCAGGTAAAGGCTGACCATCGCCCAGTCGTCCCCGGACGCCATCAACGCCAGTCGAGCGGCCTTCTCCAAGCCGGCTGCGTCATTTGCCATGCTTGCCAGTCTTCCCTAGACGCTTTGCACAATTGCTAACCAATAATGCCAAGATAGCACGCGCCTTGCCGTTTTGCCTGCACTTACGCGCTCACGCGCGCCAGGACGGCAAGCAGTGCGTCGGCCTTGACCGGTTTCGTGAAGTGAACATCCATGCCTGCCTGCACAGTGCAGACGTGGGTATCGTCGTCGCCCCAGGCCGTCAGCGCGATAATGCAGGCTTGCCGTCCCCATGTCCGCTGGCGCATATACCGCGCCGTTGCGCAGCCGTCCATCTGCGGCATGGCGACGTCCAGGATCACGCACTGCGGACGGAACGCGTCCCCGAGGGCGAGTGCGTCCGCGCCCGAGTAAGCAACGGCAACCTCGTAATCGAAGAGCGTCAGCAGGGATCCGAGGGTATCGGCAGCGTCGGCGTTGTCGTCGACGACCAGTACACGCGGCTTCGGCTCAGGCGGGGTCATATAATCCTTGGTTGTGTGCCGCTCGAACGCAGCCTGGGGGAAACAGGACCGCGCAGCTTACCCGGATTGCGTCTGCGGGCGAAGTCGGACAGATTGCGACATGGCGTCGCCTGCGCGCCCGAATGCGTGCGCCGCCAGCGCCGGGCGCAAGGCCGCGAATGAGGCGAAGTCCTACATGGCGTCGTACGGATTGCGTCACGCTGTCGCAACTTTACCCATCGCACAGGGAATGGGAAGCCAATATCATCGCGCACGTTCGCGCCATCCACCTCCGCTTTACATCATGACGATCCCATTCTTGCTAACATTGTCCGACATGGCACTTTTCACAGGCGTTTCCATTCAATGATCCGCGTTGTCATCGCCGACGACCACCAGTTGGTGCGTGAAGGCGTCAAGAAGGTCTTGTCCGTGGACCCCGATATCGTCCTGGTGGGAGAGGCTGCGGACCTGGGATCGACGCTTGCCGTGCTCGAGAAGGTGGAAGCGGACCTGCTGCTGCTCGACCTTACCCTCAGCCCCATCCACGAACTGGATGCGCTGCGGACGGTCATTGCCCGCTTCCCCGGCATCCGCGTCCTGGTGCTGAGTTCGCATAGCGAAGAGCGCTTCGGAATAAACGTTCTGAAACTTGGCGCCGCGGGCTATATCCCCAAGTCGCTGACCGTCGATGTGGTGTTGAAAGCGATTCACAGGGTGCATGCGGGCGGCCGCTACCTGAGCGACAGCCTGGCGGAGATGCTTGCCGACGAAGTGACCTCGCCCAACCCCCGTCACGCCCACGAGCGACTGACCGACCGCGAACAGCAGGTGATGCGCCTGCTGGCGCTGGGCCACCCCGTCAAGCAGGTGGCGGCCAGGCTCGATATCAGCATCAGCTCGGTCAATACCTACCGCGGCCGGATCTTCACGAAACTGCAGCTCAGGAGCAATGCCGAGCTGATACGCTACGCCATCCATCACGGCCTCGTGAGCTGACGGCGCATGCGCCCGACTCTCACGCCGTCGCCGCTTCGTTCTTGCGCCGCTTCAGCAGGTGGCGGATGCGCGTGCTGAGCGTACCGAAATCATAGGGTTTCGGCAGCAGGTTGACGCCCGCCGGCAGCCTGCCCTCATGGGTCAGCACGCCTTCGGCGTATCCTGACGTGTACAAGATTTGTGCCTGCGGCAGGCTGGCATGCACCAGCTCGCCCAGCTGCAAGCTCGTCACCGGCCCCGGCATGACCACGTCGGTGAACACCAGGTCGACGTCCAGGCCGCTCCTGATCATATCGGCGGCGACCGAGGCGCTGGACGCCTCGTGCACCCGGTAGCCGAGCGCGGACAGGCTTGCGCAGGTGGTGTGACGTACGTTGTCCTCGTCTTCGACCACCAGTATGGTTTCGGGGCCGCCCTCGAATCGCGTTGCCTGCGGCATTTCCGGCAGTACCGGCTCGGCATCGCTACGCGGCAGGTAGAGTTTGACGCTGGTGCCCGCCCCTGGCGTGCTGGACAAGACAATTTCTCCGTCCGACTGCTTGACGAAGCCATACACCATCGACAGGCCCAAACCGGTTCCCCGCCCGATCGGCTTGGTCGTGAAGAACGGCTCGAACGCACGCGCCATGACCTCCGGCGTCATGCCTCTGCCGTCGTCGGCCACCTCGATCATCACCCAGCGTCCGGCCGGCAGGCTCGACAAGCTTGCGTGATCCTGCTCCAGGTTGGCGGCCCGGATGCGCAATGTGCCGCTGCCGTCCATCGCATCGCGCGCATTGATGGCCAGATTCAGCAGGACATTGTGGAGCTGGTTCGGATCGACGAGGATGTTGCCCAAGTCAGGGGCGATGTCGGTAACGACGGTGGGATGGGGTCCGAACATCCGGCGCGTCATGTCGTCCATCTCACGGAGCAGATGCCGGGGATTGATGACGCTTGCCTGCAGCGGCTGCCGGCGCGCGAAGGCCAGCAAGTGCGACGCCAGTTCGGCGCCGCGCCGCACACCGGTCAACGCGGTATCGACGCGCGCCTTTCCCGCTTCCTTGACGCCGTCGCTCAGCTTTAGCAACTGCAGGTTGCCGCCGATGATTTGCAGCACGTTGTTGAAATCATGCGCCACGCCGCCTGTCAGTTGGCCGATGGCTTCCATTTTTTGTGACTGCAACAAAGCCGATTGGCTTGCCGCCAACTCCTCCTGACTTTGGCAGAGCGACACAAACGCAGCATCGAGCTGGCGTCGGGCAAGGCACGAGTTGCTGTGGTAGCGTACCCGTGCAACCAGCTCGCGCGGGGCCGGCCACTTGACGAGGTAGTCGCTGGCGCCGGCGTCGAACGCTGCGGCCTTCATGTCGGGATCGTCTTCCGCCGACAGGATGATCACGGCGACGTGTTCGGTGTACTTGTCCGCGCGTAGCCGGTGCGTGACCTCGAAGCCATTGGGACCCGGCATGCGCATATCGACCAGCACCACGGTGGCCGCAACTTCCTTCGCCAGCTGAACCGCCATCGCCGGCTCGGTCGTGAAATGAAACCGGTGTGGCCCACACGACCGCAGGCTATGGTTAATGATGTCCTCCGCGAACGACTCGTCGTCGATGAGGAGAATGGAGGGTTGCTGTAGGGTGAGTTCGGTCATTGCAGCAGCCGACAAATGGTTGGGGTGAGGCTGCCTGGAGAAGCGAAGCATCACCGATTCTATCGTGCCAGGAAAGGGGCCGTGGTCACAAAGAAATCGACAACCATGTCGGAGCGCGTACGACAAGAAGCGGGCTTCCCCGTCCTGCCGCAATTCGGACAGCGAAGGCATGCGATCAGGCGCATGCCTCCGCCTTCGTCATACCAGGTCCGCGAACCCTACCCGATCCGTCGTCGCCGCGCGCGCATCCTCGACGCTGATCTTGTGCCCGGCCAGCAGCTTCTCGAGCGAGGCGTTCATCGTGTGGCAGCCGGGATCGCGTCCGCCGTTCATATGCTCGCGCAGGGCGCCGAGGTCGCCCTCCTCGATCAGGCGCGCGACCGTCGGGCTCGGGGTCAGGCATTCGGTGGCCAGGTGGTAGCGGTTGCCTTCGCTCGACGGCAGCAGCGCCTGGCACAGGACGCCGCGCAGCGCGTGGGCCAGGGCCTGGGCTTGCGCATCAAGGTTGCCGAGCAGGCGCAGCATCTTCTGCAGGCCCATTTCGGTCGAGCGCGCATGCAGGGTGGCCAGCACCAGCGGGCCGGATTCGGCCAGGGCCAGGGCTTCCTGGGCGGTCTGGGCGTCGCGGATCTCGCCGATCATGATCACGTCCGGACGCTCGCGCAGGGCGTCGAGGGCGCCGAGGTAATAGCTCTCGACGTCGCCGTCGATGCCGACCTCGCGCTGGGTGATGATCGATTTACGTTGCGGGATCAGGGTTTCGACCGGGTCCTCGATGGTGATGATGTGGCCCGAGCGGCGCTTGTTGATCTCGTCCAGCATCGATGCGATGGTGGTCGACTTGCCCTGGCAGGTGTCGCCGATGATCAGCACCAGGCCGCTGGTGAGGCGCGCGAATTCCTGGCCGTCGGCGTCCAGCCCCAGCTCGGACAGCGGCATCGGCTCCTTCGGGAAGCGGCGGATCACGCAACCGAGGCGCTTCTTGCCCTGGAAGGTGAAGCAGTTGGCGCGGATGCGCGCCGTATGCAGGTCGATCGAGCGATCAAAAGCGCGGTCGGCGATGCGCTCGGCCCAGTTCGGCTCGATGACTTCGAAGAATTCTTCCAGCTCCTCGCGCGTGATCGGCGAATCCGTGACCGCCACCAGGCCTTTCGGCTGGCGCAGCATCAGCGGGCTGTTCTGGTGGATGATGATGTCGGAGAACACCAGGCGCGAGTTCAGCAGATGCAGGATCTGCTCGACCAGGGTGCCGAAGACCGGGTGGTCTTCGTTTTCGACATACGACAGCGTGGGGATTTGCGAGGACTGGTGGAATTCCATCTGCGTGGTTTTCTAATAATCGAAGTGTCGTTCAGACAATGTCTATCATTATAAAACCATGCCAGCCAGAAATTGCAGCTGCTAACGAGAAATTCTTCACCGTCCCAATGCCGCAACAATGCGGTCGCCGAACAGGGTCAGCGCCACACCGGCAACCACGACCAGGGCGCCCGCCATGCGGATCGCCGAGACTTTGCGCACCGCCATCTGCACCAGACCGAAATTGTCGATCGCCATCGACATCAGCAACTGGCCGGCGATCACCAGCACCACCAGGTTCAGGAGGCCGATGCGCGGCGCCAGGAAGACGGTGCCGAAAACGAAGGCGGCGCCCAGCATGCCGCCGGTGAGCTTCCACAGCGGCTGCTGGCTCAGCAGGCCGAGCGCCTCGCCCACCCCGCCACGGGCGAAGGCGGCGATGCCCAGCACGACGGTGCCGACGCTGAACGAGATCAGGGCTGCCACCACCGAGTTGGCGTGCAGCGCGTGCGCCAGCTGGCTGTTGACGGCCGCCTGGACCGAAATGAAGATGCCGACGCAAAAGGCCAGGGCAAACAGGACCGCATTCATGATGACTTCCTACCGGTGATGCCGGAATCAAAAAGGGCAAGATTGTAGTGGAAGTGGCCGCGCCGCGCACCCTGGATTCACCCTACTACGTGCATTCTGGTCCCGTTCCTGCGCAGTCTGTCGCATTCCCGATGCACGGTGCCCGGTACAGCCCTACAGTCTCATCATCGATAACCGTGAGGACAAGACCATGAACAAGACCTTCTCCACCTTCGCCCGCCGCAGCTTCCTCGCCGCCTGCGTCGCCGCCAGCCTGGCCGGCACAGCCCATGTGGCCGCCGCGCCCTGGAACTGGGGCGGCGAGCAGGTGCAAGGCAGCGGGCACATCGTCAAGCAGGCGCGCCAGGTCGGCAATTTCAATGGCCTGTCGCTCGGCCTGCCGGGCCATCTCGAACTGCGCATCGGCAGCAGCGAGGGCGTGACGATCGAGGCCGACGACAATCTGCTGCCGCTGATCGAGACCGTGGTCGAGAACGGCTCCCTCAAGATCCGTCCGACCAAACGCAACCTGAACATGCAGTCGAAATCGATCCGCATCGTGGTCCAGGCCCGTTCGATCGAGCGCCTGTCCCTGGGCGGCTCGGGCAGCATCGACGCCGACGCGCTGCGCGCGCGCAAGCTCGACGTCGACCTGGGCGGCTCCGGCTCGATCAAGCTGAAAGGCGTCGAAAGCGATACGCTGGCGGTGTCGCTGGGCGGCAGCGGCGACCTGGAAGCGGCCGGCGGCAATATCGGCAGGCTGACGGTCTCGATCGGCGGCTCGGGCGACGTCAACCTGGGACGGGTGCAGGCGAAAAGCGCCAGCGTGACGATTGCCGGCTCGGGCGAAGCGACAGTCTGGCCGCGCAACGAATTGAGCGCGACGATCGCCGGCTCGGGCGACGTGAATTATTACGGCGACCCGCAGATCAGCAAGTCGACCGTCGGCTCGGGCGGCGTGCGCCGCGTGGGTGCGTCGCCGAATTAAGGAATGGGGCGCGGGGCGCGCTTAATGGTGATGCCCCGCCGCCTTCGGCGCCACATAGCTCATCGGCTGCACCTTGGCCTCGACCGTGACGCTGCTCTTCTTCTTCGCCGCGTCTTCCACCACCAGGGTCACCGGCACGCTCTCCCCTTCCTTCAGCTGGCGCTTCAGGTCGAAGAACATCACGTGGTAGCCACCCGAGGCCAGGTCCACCGGCTTGCCGGCCGGCAGCTCGACGGCGTCGACCTGGCGCATGCGCATCGTGTTGTTTTCCATTGCCATTTCGTGCAGCTCGGCGCGGCCGGCCACCGGGGTGCTGACGCCGACCAGGCGTGCGGCGTTAGCTGACTGCACGCGCATGAAGGCGCCCGCCGCTTTCTGCTGGGGCACGGTGGCGCGCACCCAGGGTTCGAGGACGGTCACTTGGGCCAGCGCGCTCGTCGAGAACAGGGCCGTGGCCAGCAGGGAAAGAAGTCGGTTCATGGCGGATTCGCAGAAAAAAATAAATAATACTTCAGGCCGCTGCCTTGAGGGTCTCGCGTTCGACCAGCACCGTGTCGACGCTGTCGGTCAGCCACAACTGGCCGTCCTGGATCGTGCACTGCAGCTGCATCGAACGCTTGACCAGCTTTTCCAGCGCGGCGCTGGTCTCGGCGGGGATGTTGATGACGGTGAGGTTGCGCGCACGCTCGAGCTTGTTGGCGATGCCCTTCCACCAGATATGGCTGGTCGCGCTGTACGCATACACATAGACGTGCTCGGCGCGTCCGCAG
This sequence comes from Massilia sp. Mn16-1_5, assembly GCF_004798585.1. Taxonomy (GTDB): domain Bacteria; phylum Pseudomonadota; class Gammaproteobacteria; order Burkholderiales; family Burkholderiaceae_D; genus Telluria. The sequence goes on along the minus strand of NZ_PPXQ01000019.1, from coordinate 25,402 downwards.
GCTTTCAATAAACGCTTCTCGTCCGGCTGGCCGACTTCGATCCAGGTGTCGATGGCGCCGGTCAGGTCCTTTTGCCACAGGTCGGGCTCGTCGGTGTCGAACAGGCCCTTGGTGAAGGCCAGCGCCTCGTTCGCGTGCAGGGCAAAGGCGAGCACGCGGATCATCACGCGCTCGTCGGTTTCGGAGGGATGGCGGGCAATGGTCAGCCCGTGTTCCGCGTAATAGTTGCGGTCCATGTCCGCAATCTGGAGGTCGGCCTTGTAGATGGTCGCTTTGAGTGCCATGAGTACTTCTTAAACCTTTATTTAAAGACCACCGTGCGATGGCCGTTTTGCAAAATGCGGTGTTCCACGAACCATTTCACGGCGCGCGCCAGCACCACGCACTCGACGTCGCGCCCGATCGCGGTGAGCTCCTCGATCGTCATCGCGTGGTCGACCCGCTCGACGTCCTGCTCGATGATCGGACCTTCGTCGAGCTCGCCCGTGACGAAGTGCGCCGTGGCGCCGATCAGCTTGACGCCGCGCGTGTGGGCCTGCGCATACGGCCGCGCGCCCTTGAAGCTGGGCAGGAAGGAATGGTGGATGTTGATCGCCCTTCCCTGCAATGCGTTACACAAACCTGGCGACAGGATCTGCATGTAGCGCGCCAGCACCACCAGGTCGATCTTGTGCATGTCGAGCAGCTCGATGATGCGCGCTTCCTGCGCCAGCTTCGCTTCTTCCGGTGCGCCGGTTGCCAGCGGCAGGTGGTGAAACGGGATATTGTAACTTGCCGCGAGCTGGTAGAAGTCCATGTGGTTGGAGACGATCGCCGGAATCTCGACCGGCAGCAGGCCGCTCTTGTAGCGGAACAGCAGATCGTTCAGGCAATGGCCGATCTTCGAGACCATGATCAGCACGCGCGGCTTGGCGTGGGCGTCGTGCAGCTGGCCGCGCATGCCGTTCGCCTCGCACAGGGCGGCGAAGGCCCCGCGCAGGTCGGCGTCCGCTACGCCTGCGTCTTCCAGCGCGAAGTGCACGCGCATGAAGAACAGCTGCGATTCCGGATCGCCGAACTGGGCCGAATCGATGATGTTACAGCCGTGCTCGGCCAGGAACCCGGCCACGCGCAGCACGATACCGCGCTGGTCATGGCAGGACAGGGTCAGGATGTATTCCGGGTGCGTCATGGTGATGGCGGGATGAGTGATGGGGTCCGGGGCATTGTCGCATGCATTGAGAATTCCGTTGCAAAACAGCCATGCAGAAATCGCCACAGAAAAAGCGCACGACCGTCCTTTTTCGGGTAGAGTAAGCGGCTCCAAATCATATGAGGAGACACCCATGACGCAAGCCACCAACGACCAATTCCTGCTCGCCGCCCGTCCGGTCGGCATGCCCAAGGACAGCGACTGGCAGCGCGCCACGCCTGCCCTGGCCGGACTCGCCGAGGGCGAGGTGCGCGTCAAGATCCTCTACATCTCGCTCGACCCGGCCATGCGCGGCTGGATGAACGATGCCCGCTCCTATGTGCGCCCGGTGGCGATCGGTGAAGTCATGCGCGCGGGCGGCGTCGGCGTGGTGGTCGAATCGAAATCGTCCAAGTTCGCCGTCGGCGCCCACGTGATGGGCGTGATGGGCGTGCAGCGCTACTGGCAAGGCCAGGCTGACGACAAAGGCGCCATGCTGGCCCAGGTCGACCCGGGCATCGCCCCGCTGCCGGCCTGGCTGAACGCCCTCGGCATGCCGGGCATGACGGCCTATTTCGGCCTGCTGGAAGTCGGTCAGCCCAAGGCCGGCGAGACGGTCGTGGTGTCGGGCGCGGCCGGCGCAGTCGGAATGACGGTGGGCCAGGTCGCCAAGCACCTCGGTTGCCGCGTGGTCGGCATTGCCGGCGGCGAAGACAAGTGCCGCTTCGTGGTCGAGGAACTCGGCTTCGACGCCTGCATCGACTACAAGGCAGGATCCGTGCATGCGGGCCTGAAACAACACTGCCCGCAAGGCGTGGACGTGTATTTCGACAATGTCGGCGGGGACATCCTCGATGCCGTGCTCACCCGCATCAACATGAAGGCGCGCATCGTCATCTGCGGCGCGATCTCGCAGTACAACGCGACCGAGGCCGTGAAGGGCCCGGCCAACTACCTGGCCCTGCTGGTGAACCGCGCGCGCATGGAAGGCATGCTTGTAACGGACTATGCGGCCCGCTATCCTGAAGGCGTGGCGACGCTGGCGCGCTGGATGAAGGAAGGCAGCTTCAAGAACCGCGAACACATCGTCGAGGGCTTCGATACTTTCCCGTCCACGCTGAACATGTTGTTCAAGGGCGAGAACCTCGGCAAGCTGGTGCTGAAGGTGGCCGACGCCTGAAAATGCCTGGTCCGCTTGCGCCAATCGGTGGCGCAAGCACCTTGGCTGAACTCCTGCGGTCCTGCGGCGTCTACTGACACTTTATCTTTCGTCGAGGATCCCATGCCTGCCTTCACGCCTTCCCTGCCAGACTTTCGTTCCGACCTTCTGCGCGCCCAGTTCGGCGCCCAGGTCGATTTCCTGGACCAGGTGTCGCACCATGCGTTCGACACGGCCCGCCAGCTCAGCGAATTGAACGTCCGAATGACGCGCCAGATGGTCGACGACGGCATCCGTCTCGGCCGCGCACTGCTGGCCTGCAACGATCCGCTGCAACTGAGTTCGGTCGCCCTGCGCGAAACCCAGCCCACGGCCGAGCATCTGCGCGGCTGGCAATCGTCGCTGATGAGCGTGCTCGCCTCCAGCGGCGCCACCCTTGCCCACGAGGCCAACGACGGCGGCTGGCAAGCGGCCCGCCGCACGACGGGCGCCACGTCCGGCGAAGACGTCGGCGCCGCGCACAACCCCACCTGATCCAATCACACCGAGGAGGAGACATGGCATCCACTGGCAATCACCGGGAAGGGATCACGGACGCGCTCGCCCTACTGCGCGCCGAACACGATCAGGTGCGGCAGCTGTTCGCGCGCTGCGCCGGCCTGCGCGGCCTGGAAGACGCGGAAGAAACGATGGCCGAGCTGGTCGACGAACTGTGCGACGCGCTCGTGACCCACACCATGCTCGAGGAAGAGCTGTTCTATCCGGCGCTGCGCGCCGCCAGCGGCGACGAGGAGCTGTTCGACGACGCCGAGCTCGAGCATGCGGGGGCGCGCGAGCTGATCAGCCAGCTCGAAGTCATGTATCCGGGCGACGAGCACTTCGATGCCACGCTGGCCGTGCTGGCCGAGGAAATCGCGCATCACATCGCACTGGAAGAAACCGAGATCTTCGAGCTGGCGCGCGCCGCCGGCGTCGACCTGGTCGAACTCGGGCACCGGCTGGCGCTGCGCCGCGCCCAGCTCGACGACGACCTGGCCGCGCCACCGATCGGCATCGACGGCGTCGAACCGCACGAGGGGCGGCGCACGCCGCCGCGGGCGCCGGACTGAGCGGCACAGCAGTCCGGAGCCCAAAGCGAGGGGAACTATCGCAAGAGCGGTGTCTCTAACCGCACGAGCGCGGCAATGCTGCGATCACTTCCCTTTCACTGCAGGGCAACCAGGAGAACGACATGGCGACAAGCAAGGAGAGCGGCAAGAGCGCGAGCAGCTCCGGCGGCAGCGCGCAAAAGAGTGGGAGCGGCAGCGGCAGCGGTCCGGCCAAGCGCGGTTTCGCGGCGATGGACCAGAACCAGCAACGCGAGATCGCCAGCAAGGGCGGCCAGGCGGCCCACCAGAAAGGCACGGCGCACGAATTCGATTCCGAGGAAGCGCGCCGCGCGGGGCAGAAAGGCGGGGAGGCGGTAAGCCGCAACCGTGCACACATGGCCGATATCGGCCGCAAGGGGGGAGAGAGCCGGCAGTCGGCCAGCCGCGCCGCGGCAGCCAAGAGCGGCGGCAACCGGCAGGGCGGGAAGGAGGAGTGAGGCGGGCTAAATGCCCGCCGAACGCCTGCTAGATCCTGGCCGAACGCCGGCAATACCCAACGGGGCGGACCTTCCGCCCCGTTTTTTTATCGATAGCCTGCCGCCTGCGCCCGCGACGCCGCTGTGGTACATTCGCGCCCCATGTCCGCACTTCGCTACCTCACCGCCTATCCCGAGCCGCTGCGCCAGCAGGCCGCCACCCTGCTCGAACAGGGACGCCTGGGCGCCCTGCTGCGCTCGCGCTACCCGACCGCGCACGGCCTGCGCACCGACCGCGCCCTGTACAACTACGTGCAAGACCTCAAGGGAGACTACCTGCGCAACGCCGAACCGGTGGCGAAGGTCGCCTACGACAGCAAGATCCACGTCGTGCAGCATGCCCTCGGCCTGCACACCGCGATCTCGCGCGTGCAGGGCGGCAAATTGAAGGCCAAGCACGAGATCCGCATCGCCAGCGTGTTCCGCGACGCCCCGCTTGAATTCCTGCGCATGATCGCCGTCCACGAACTGGCGCACCTGAAGGAAAAGCAGCACGACAAGGCCTTTTATAAACTGTGCTGCTGGATGGAGCCGCAGTACCACCAGTTCGAGCTGGATCTGCGCCTTTATCTCACCCACATGGAGCAGACGGGCGAGCGCTTATGGGTCGAGGGCGCCTGAAGCGGTGCACTGCCCGGCGCTAGCCGGCTGCGCGCGGACCGCGGCGAAATAACAGCAGACCGAAGCCGCCGCCACCGCGAACAGCAATCCCAGTACCAGCTCCGGCGCGCCATGCCGGGCCAGCAGCACGGCGCCGACGACAGGGCCGGCGGCCTTGGCGACCAGCGCGGGACCGGCCATGGCGCCGGATATGGCGCCGTAGTTGGCGCTGCCGAACAGCGCTTGCGGCAGGGTCCCGCGCACGATGGTCAGGACGCCGTTGCTCAAGCCGTAGAGGATGCAGAAGCAGGCGATCGCCCAGGCCTGGCTCCCGAACAGGAGCACGCTCGCCAGCGCCGCCGGCAGCGCGGCAAAACAGTATTTGCCCACCAGCTCGGGCGCCGCGGCGCGCGCCACCGTGCGTTCCAGCACCCGTCCCGCCACCTGCATCGGACCGATCAGCATCGCCATCAGCACGGCAAGCCGGGCGCTGTGCCCGAGGTCCCGCAATAGCGGAATCAGGTGCACCGAGAGGACCGAAAAGACCAGGGTGTGGGCCGCGAAGGCCGCCGTCAGTTTCCAGAACGCCGGGTGCCGCAGCGCTTCCGCCAGGGTATGGCTGCGACGCTCCATTCGCGCTACGGCTGCGGGCCGGACAGCGTCGCCGCCGAGCAGCAGGTGCAGCGGCAGGCATACCAGGAACTGCAGCGCCGCGTACCAGAAGTAGGTCGCGCGCCAGCCCCATACGGCATCGAGCGCCTGGGTCAGCGGCCAGAAGATCGTGCTGGCAAAGCCGGCGAACAGCGTCAGGGTCGAGATCACGTGGCGCCCTTCGCCCCCGTAACGGCGGTTGATGGTGGCGAAGGCCGCTTCATACAGCGTCATGCCCATGGCCAGGCCGAGCACGGTCCAGGCGCCCAGGTAGGCCAGCGGCGAGCGGCTCGCTCCCAGCGCAGCCAGGCCGATGCCGCACAGGATGGAACCCGCGCCCATGATGCGCCGGCCGCCGTGGCGGTCGAGCAGGATGCCGACCGGGGTCGCCACCAGGCCCGCCACCAGCAGGCTCCACGAATAGGCTCCGAACACCAGGCCCGTGCTCCAGCCCAGCTCCGCGCGGATGCCCGGCCCCAGGATGCTGAAGGCGTAGTAGAGCGAACCCCAGGAGATGATCTGGGTGGGGGCCAGGATGCCGATGGTGCGCCACTGTGCTGTCATGCGGTCCTCGTCCGCTTCATGCGCAGCAGCTTGCCGCTGGTGCCGCCGCCGGCGGGCAGCCGCAACCGCCCTTCCCTTCGGCCTTGGCCTCGGCATCCGCCGCGCAGCAGCCTGCCGCCGCAAGCGGCGCGGGTCCGCCGCAGCAGCCCGCCGCCGGCACCTCGTCGTAGGCCTGGCGCGTGCTGCAGACGCCCGTCTCCGGCAATTCCAGCTGGACGTCGTCGGCGGCCGCCAGGTCGCCGGCCAGCGCCGCCACCACCGAGCGCACCTGCTCGTAGCCGGTCGCCATCAGGAAGTTCGGCGCGCGGCCGTAGCTCTTGGCGCCCACCGCATAATAGCCGGGCTCCGGATGGGCCAGCTCGCGGTGGCCGTGCGGGCGCACCGTGCCGCAGCTGTGTTCGTTCGGATCGATGAGTGGCGCCAGCAAATCGGTGCTCTCGAGCCAGGGATCATGGCGCACCCGCAGTTCGCGCGTCAGCGCCAGGTCGGGGCGTGCGCCGGTGGCGGCAATGACCGCGTCGATGCCCTCGATCGGCGCCACGCCCGCGTCGCCGTGCACGGTCAGCGTAGCGCCGCATGCGGCCAGCGCGCGGATGCGGAAGGAGGAGCGCAGTTCCAGCCGCCCGGACTGCTGCAGCGCGCGCAGGCGCATGCCGAGCAGGCCGCGCGCGGGCAGGCCGTCGGCCTCGCCGCCGCCGAACAGCTTCGCGCCCGGCAGCCCGCGGATGGCCCAGACCAGCTGGGTGCCCGGCGCTTCCTCGGCCAGCTGCGCCAGCGCCAGCAAGGAACCCGCCGCCGAGTGCCCGGCGCCGGCGACCAGCACCCGCTTGCCGGCATAGCGCGCCCGGTCCTTTCCGAGCACGTCCGGCATGCCGTAGGCGATGCGCGCGCCCAGGAACTTCTCGCCCTGTGCCGGCAAGCCGTTCGCGCCCAGCGGATTCGGGTGCGACCAGGTGCCGGTGGCGTCGATCACGGCGCCGGCCAGGTAGTCGCGTTCGCCCTCCGCGCTCGCCACCCGGATCACGAAGGGCGCAGCTTCGCGGCCGCGGGTCTTGACCTTGTCGAAGCCGGCGCGCGTGATGGCGAGCACGCGCCGGCCCAGCTTCAGGTGCGCCGCGAGCGCGGGCAAGGCGGCCAATGGCCGCAGGTAGCCGTCGACCAGTTCGCCGGCGGTCGGCAGACCCTCGGGCGCCGGCATGCGCCAGCCCGCCTCCTCCAGTAGGACGCGCGCCGCGCGGTCGACGTTGTACTGCCAGGGCGAGAACAGGCGCACGTGGCGGTAAGTCTCCAGGTTGGCGCCGACGTCGGCACCCGCTTCCAGGATCAGCGGCGTCAGGCCGCGTGCGGCGAGGTGGGCGGCGGCGGCGAGGCCGACAGGGCCGGCGCCGAGGACGGCGACGGGAAGCGTGGTGGCGAGGCGGTCGTTCATGGTGTCTCCCAGGTCAGGTTGGATTCGAATTAGTCATTCGTCGAATTACGAACAAAAGGGCAAAAAATTTTTACAGACTCGCGACCATCCGCTTGAACAGGGCCAGGCGTTCCGGGTTCACGCAGTAGCAGACGCGCTGCTCGTCGGAGGAGCCGATGATCAGGCCCGCCTGCTTCAGTACGCTGACATGCTGCGAGATCGTCGAGGCAGCCAGCGGCAGGACGTCGGCCAGGCTGCCGAAATAGCAGGCGCCGTAGGCCGACAGGTAGTTCAGCAGCTGGACGCGCGCCGGGTGGCCGAGCGCCTTGCACATCAGCGCGAATTGCTCGGCATCGATTTCGGGGGCGGCGACGCCCGGCTTCGGTTCACAGCAGGTGTTCATGATCGCATTCGTCATTCGTCAATTTACGAACGGAGAATAAAACGCATGTCACGAGCCTGTCAAGATAATTCGATAACCTTTGAAATGTCGAACTTGACCCGTATAATTCTTCCACCTTTTCGAATCGTCCGATGGAGTACGCGATGGATACCAAAGCAGCACTGGCGGCACTTGCCGCGCTGGCGCAGGAAAGCCGGCTCGCGGTCTTTCGCCTGCTGGTCCAGGCCGGCCCGGCCGGGATGGCGGCCAGCAGGATCGCCGAGCACCTCGACATCGCGCCCTCCTCGCTCTCGTTCCACCTGAAGGAACTGTCGCACGCGTCACTGCTGAGCTCGAAGCAGGACGGCCGTTTTGTCATTTATGCGGCCAATGTCGAGGCAATGAACGGCCTGGTCGGCTTCCTTACCGAAAACTGCTGCGGCGGCGTGCCCTGCGAAGCCGCCGCGCCGGCCGCCTGCACCCCCGCCAAGCAATCGAACTGAACGGCAGTCCCATGCACATCCTGTTTCTCTGCACCGGCAATTCCTGCCGCTCCGTCCTCAGCGAGGGCAGTTTCAACCACCTGGCGCCGCAAGGCCTGCATGCCATCAGCGCCGGCAGCCAGCCGACCGGCTGGCTGCACCCACGCGCCGTCGCGCTCCTGCAGCGCAGGGGCATCTCGACCGAAGGCTATTACAGCAAGTCCTGGGACGCGCTGCCGGTGACGCCGGACATCGTCGTCACCGTCTGCGGCAGCGCCGCCGGCGAAACCTGCCCGGCCTATCTGGGCCCGGTGCTGCGCACCCACTGGGGCCTGGAAGACCCGAGCCATGTCGCCGGCAGCGAGGAAGAGATCGAGGCCGCGTTCGAGCGCACCTACGCCATCATCGTGGCGCGCATCCAGGCTTTCCTGGCCCTGCCGCTGGACGAGTTGAAGAAGGACCGCGCCCGCTTCAAGGCCGAGCTGGACCGCATCGGCACGCTGCTGCCCGCCCAGGAGTGACAGTCCTGTGCTGAGCGCCTCCGTGATCTTCCTTGCCACCCTCGTCCTTGTCATCTGGCAGCCGCGCGGGCTCGGCATCGGCTGGAGCGCCTCGGCAGGCGCGGTCGTCGCGCTGCTCGCCGGCGTCATCCACATCGCCGACATTCCCGTCGTGTGGAACATCGTCTGGAATGCGACGGGCGCCTTCGTCGCCGTGATCATCATCAGCCTGTTGCTCGACAAGGCCGGCTTCTTCGAATGGGCGGCACTGCACGTGGCGCGCTGGGGCAAAGGAAACGGGCGGCGCCTGTTCGTGCTGCTGGTGCTGCTCGGCGCGAGCGTGGCCGCGCTGTTCGCCAACGACGGCGCGGCGCTGATCCTGACGCCGATCGTGATCGCCATGCTGGCCGCGCTGCGTTTTTCGCCGCAGGCCACCCTCGCCTTCGTGATGGCGGCCGGCTTCATCGCCGACACGGCCAGCCTGCCGCTGGTGGTGTCGAACCTGGTGAACATCGTATCAAGCGACTACTTCGGCATCGGCTTCGCGCGCTACGCCGCCGTGATGGTGCCGGTCAACCTGGTCTCGGTGGCGGCCACCCTGGCGGCGCTGACCTGGTTCTTCCGCAAGGACATCCCGGCGAACTACGACCTGGCGCAATTGAAGCGTCCGGAAGAGGCCATCCACGACCGCGCAACATTTGTCACCGGCTGGTGGGTGCTGGCGATGCTGCTGGCCGGCTTCTTCTGGCTCGACGACATCGGCGTGCCGATCAGCGCCGTGGCGGCAGTGGGCGCGGCGCTGCTGTTGGCGGTGGCGGCACGCGGACACCGTATCCCGACGCGCGAGGTGCTGCGCGGCGCGCCGTGGCAGGTTGTCGTCTTCTCCCTCGGGATGTACCTGGTCGTCTATGGACTTCGCAATGCGGGCCTGACCAACTACCTGACCGCCCTGCTGGATCAGTGCGCGCAGCATGGTGTGTGGGGCGCGGCGCTCGGCACTGGCTTCATCACGGCGATTCTCTCGTCCATCATGAACAACATGCCGACCGTGCTGGTGGGTGCCCTGGCGATCGACGCCACGACCGCGACGGGTGTGGTGCGCGAGGCGATGGTCTACGCGAACGTCATCGGCGCGGACCTCGGCCCGAAAATCACGCCGATCGGCAGCCTGGCAACCCTGCTGTGGCTGCACGTGCTGGACGCGAAGAATATCCATATCGCGTGGGCTTATTATTTCCGCGTCGGTATCGTGCTGACGCTGCCGATCCTCTTCTTTACCCTGTGTGCACTCGCCCTGCGCCTGAGCTGAAAGCGACACCATGAGCACTCTCCCCGACCTGCCCAACCTCCAGCCCGAACTGGTCGACATTCCGAGCGCCGCCAGGCTCGAACCCGTGGGCGAGATGAATCACCCGCCGCGCATCCTGCTGCTTTACGGCTCCCTGCGCGAGCGCTCCTTCAGCCGCTTCCTCACGTACGAGGCCGCGCGCATCCTCGAGCACTTCGGCGCCGAGGTGAAGATTTTCGATCCGCTGGAATTGCCGATGGTCGGCAGCGCCCCGGAAACGCATCCGAAAGTGGTCGAGCTGCGCGAACTGTGCCTGTGGTCCGAGGGCCAGGTCTGGTGCAGCCCCGAACGCCATGGCGCGGTGACGGCGGTGATGAAGAACCAGATCGACTGGATTCCGCTGGAGATGGGCGCGATCCGCCCGAGCCAGGGCCGCACCCTCGCCGTGATGCAGGTGTGCGGCGGCTCGCAATCCTTCAATGTCGTCAACACCCTGCGCCTGCTCGGGCGCTGGATGCGCATGTTCACGATCCCGAACCAGTCCTCGGTGCCGATGGCGTACAAGGAGTTCGACGAGGACGGACGCATGCGCCCATCGGCCTATTATGACCGTGTGGTCGACGTGATGGAGGAATTGGTAAAGTTCACCCTGCTCACCCGTGGCCGGACGGACTATCTCACCGACCGCTACAGCGAGCGCAACGAAAGGGCGCGCAAGGCAATCGACCGGCAGTTACAGAAAATCTGAGGCATTGATTTCAATGCAATTTTCGTTGCCCTGTCACAACGCCCATCCCGTTTAAACTCGTTTCCAATCGTAAATATATCGACTTTCAAGAGGCCGCTCGCTTACAGTCCAGTCGTGGCGTGCGCGATGCACGCAGCCAGTTTCCGCACCGGCGCACCAGGCTGTTGCGCGCCGCTGCCGGCGCCCGGCATGCCAGCCCCGATTGAGAGCGAGTCATGTTTTCCCCATCCACTGCTGCCAAAACCCTGCCTGCCGCCTGTGCAGTCCTGTTCGCGCTCGGCGCACCTGCCCACGCCGACACGAGCAACCCGACCTGGAAATTCTCCGGCTTCGGCACCGTCGGCGCCGTCCATTCCGACGAGCGCCAGGCCGACTTCGTCGCCTCGATCATGAAGGGCGGCGGCGCCGGACGTACCGACAACTGGAGCCGCCACGTCGACACCCGGCTGGGCGGCCAGCTCGACTACACCTTCGATGCGAAATGGTCGGCGGTGCTGCAGGTGGTGACCGAACAGCGCCTCGACTACAGCTACGAGCCGCGCGTGGAATGGGCCAACGTCAAATACCAGGTGACGCCGGAGCTGGCGCTGCGCGTCGGCCGCATCGCCCTGCCGATGTTCATCGCCGCCGACTACCGCAAGGTCGGCTATGCCTACCCCTGGGTGCGCACGCCGATGGAAGTCTACGGCGTCCTCCCGCTCGGCAGCAGCGACGGCGCCGACATCAGCTGGCGCTGGAACGGCGAATCGATGCGCAGCACGACCCAGGTCCTGTACGGCCGCACCGACACGCCGCTCTACGATTGCGCGCGCCTGCGCGGGCACGGCATCGCCGGCCTGTCGCAGACGGTCGAGCAAGGCGACTTCAGCATCCGCGCGTCGGTGATCACGGCCCGACTGTCGGTCAGCCTGTTCCCCGAGCTGTTCGCGGCGCTCGACGGCTTCGGCGCCCAGGGCCGCGACATCGCGCGCCGCCTGCGGGTCGGAGACAAGCGCGCCTCGGCCATGAGCATCGGACTGAACTACGATCCGGGCCAGTGGTTCGTGATGGGCGAAGCGGGACGCAGCAAGGTCGACGGCTACCTCGGCAGCACGCGCTCGGCCTACCTGAGCAGCGGCTGGCGCCATACCAACCTGACGCCCTATGCCGGCTACGCGCGGGTGTGGGGCCGGCTGCCGGCGGGTCCGACCTCGCTCACGCTGGCCGGCCTGCCCTTGCCGTATGCGGCCGCGGGCAGCGTGCTGAACGCCAACCTGGCGGCCATGATGCGCGCCGTGCCTTCGCAGTCCACGCTCAGCGCCGGCCTGCGCTGGGATGTCGCGTCGAACCTCGCGCTCAAGCTGCAGCATGAACGCGTCACCACGCGCAGCAGCTCGCGCGGCATGTTCATCAATTCGGTGCCCGACTACCAGTCGGGGCACACGGCGCACGTGACCAGCGCCGCCCTCGACTTCGTTTTCTGAGAGGACGGCATGCGACTTCGAAGCACACGGCTGCTGGCAGCCCTATTGATGACTTGCGCCGCCGGGCTGGCCCAGGCCGACGACCTGGTGGTCGTGGTCTCGGCGCGCAGCCCGATCGAGTCCCTGCGGCCCGAGCAGGTGGCGGCCATCTTCCTTGGCCAGGCCCCGCGCTTTCCGAACGGCGCGGTGGCGACCGCGCTCGACCAGCCGATCGGATCGGATGAACGCAACCAGTTCTACCTGCGCGTTGCCGGCAAGACCCCGGCCCTGCTGAAGGCCCACTGGTCGAAAATGGTGTTCACCGGACGCGGCCAGCCGCCGCGCGAGCTGGCCGGCAGCGCCGCCGTGCGCAAGGCGGTCGCGGACGACCCGAACCTGATCGGCTACATCGAGCGCGAGGCGCTCGATCCGACGGTGCGGCCGGTGCTGCTGGTGCGTTGAGGAGCTGGCCATGCAATTCCTCCCTCCTCCCCTCGAGCGGCGCTCGCGCGGCTCGCGCCTGGCGCGCTGGCTCGGACGCGGCCTCGACACCCACATCTCCTTGCCCCTGTTCGCCGGCCTGCTCGTCATCGGCCTGTGGATCCTGACCCTGCGCGTGATCGACACCGACCGCGCCGCCGCCACCGCGGCGGTCGAGGCGGCCACGCTCGAGCGCATCGAAACCTATGAAGCGCAGATGGCGCGCAGCCTGAACGGCATCGACCAGACGCTGAAGGTGCTCAAGTATGCGGTCGAACTGAACGGCGCAAACGGCGCCCTGCCCGCCCTGCGCGAACAGGGCCTGCTGCCGCCCGGCCTGGTGTTCGTGGTGGCGATCGCCGACCGCGACGGCCGCATCGTCGACAGCAATCCGGACGAAGGCACGCACGACGTCTCCGGCACCGCCTTCTACCTCTACCACCGCAACAACGACCTCGGCCTGCCCTTCGTCAGCGCGACCATGAGCGACAGCGCCAAGGCCGAACCGCACCTGCACTTCACGCGCCGCATCAACGACCGCGCCGGTAACTTCGCGGGCGTGGCGATCGTCGAAGCCGATCCCTCCTACTTCACCAGCGCCTACGAGCGCTCGCGCGATGGCGAGCAAGGCATGCTGGGACTGGCCGGCGTCGACGGCCTGATGCGCGCGCTGCGCGTCGGCGACAGCGTCAGCTGGGGCCAGCGCATCGAACTGGGCACGGCCGCCGGCGGCGCCGTCGCCCTGCACAAGGGCCCGGACGGCGTGCTGCGCTACACCAGCGTGCAGCGCCTGCACGGCTTTCCGCTGGCGATCGTGGTCGGCCTGTCGAAAGAAGAGCAGTTCGCGCCCTTCAACGAGAAGCGCCACACCTATCTCGCGGCCGCCAGCGGCGCCACCGCCCTGCTGCTGCTGGTGGTGGCCGTGATCTCGGGCTGGGCCTGGCAGCTGGCGCGCGTGCGCCAGCGCGCGCGCCGCGCCCAGGAAACCTATGCGGCCGCCTCCGAAGGCAGCCTGGACGCCTTCTTCGTGCTGCGCGCCGTGCGCGGCCAGGGCGGAACGGTCGCCGACTTCGTGGTCGAGGCGACCAACTCGCGCGCCGAAGGCATCATCGGCCTGCCGCGCGCCGAGATGCAGGGCATGCTCCTGTGCGACATGCTGCCGCACTACCGCGCCAACGGCATCTTCGACGACCTGGCGCGCGTGGTGCTGGACGGCCAGCCGCGCGAAGGCGAATGGCAGGCTTCCTCGCGCGAAGCGAAAGGCCGCTGGCTGCACCGCCAGGTGGTGGCGGTCGAGGACGGCGTGGTCGTCATCGTGCGCGACATCACCGAGCGCAAGCAGGTCGAGGAACGCATCTTCCACATGGCACACCACGACGAGCTGACCGGCCTGCCGAACCGGAACCTGATGCACAACCGGATCGAAGCGGCGATTCATAGCGCCGCGCGCCAGGGCAGCGCGGTAGCGCTGGCTTTCGTCGACCTGGACGGCTTCAAGCTGGTCAACGACGGCCTGGGCCACAAGGCCGGCGACGAGCTGCTGCGCGTGGTCAGCAAACGCATGGGCGCCTGCCTGCGCCGCAACGACACGCTGGCCCGATTCGGCGGCGACGAATTCGTGATCCTGCTGCCCGACCAGGGCCACGACCCGCAGGCGCTGGCGCCGCTGCTGGAAAAGATCCGCCTGGCCGTCACCGAGGAGGTCGAAGTCGCGGGCCAGACCGTGCAGGTCAGCTGCAGCATGGGCGTGGTGATGTACCCGCGCGACGGCATGGACGCCAGCGCCCTCCTGATGAACGCCGACGCCGCGATGTACCGCGCCAAGGACCTGGGCAGCAACAACTTCCAGTTCTACGCGCGCGAGATGAATGCCAGCGTCGAGGAAAAGCTGGTGCTGCTGGACGGCCTGCGCAATGCCGTGCAGGCGACCTTCGAAGGCGCCGCGGACAATGGCTTTCGCCTGCTGTACCAGCCGAAGCTCGACCTGCGCACCGGCCGCCTGTTCGGCGTGGAGGCGCTGATCCGCTGGCAGCATCCGGAACACGGCATGGTGCCGCCGCAGCGCTTCATTGGCCTGGCCGAAGAGAGCGGCCTGATCGTCGAGATCGGCGACTGGGTGATCCGCGAAGCCTGCCGCCAGGCGCGCGCCTGGGTCGATGCCGGCTTGCCGCCGGTGACGATGTCGGTGAACGTCTCGGCGCGCCAGTTCGAGGAAGCGCGCCTGGTCGAACGCGTGGCGTGCGCCCTGCGCGACAGCCGCCTGGCGCCGGAGCTGCTGGAACTGGAAGTGACGGAAAGCCTGATCATGCGCGACTTGTCGAAGTCGGTCGCCAAGATGCGCGAGCTGGAAGCGATGGGCGTCTCGCTGTCGATCGACGACTTCGGCACCGGTTATTCGAGCCTGTCCTCGCTGAAGACCTTCCCGATCAGCCGCCTGAAAATCGACAAGTCATTCGTCAGCGAACTGGCCGACAATCCGGACGACCAGGCGATCGCGATGGCCGTGATCTCGCTCGGCCACAAGCTGAACCTGCGCGTGATCGCAGAAGGCGTCGAGACCGAGCAGCAGCGCGCTTTCCTGCGCGAGAACGAGTGCGACGAGATGCAGGGCTATTTGTTCAGCAAGCCGGTGGCGGCCGATGCGATCGTGGATATGCTGGAGGCGTATGCGCTGGAGCTCGATCAGCCGAAACGCTTGCTCTTGGCGTAAGGTGGGCACGGGGCGCCCACCCTACGCAACGGCACGTATTAACGTAGGGTGGGCGCCCTGTGCCCACCTTACAGGACGCCGGCCGCCTCGCGCAGGCGGCGCACCAGCGCCTCCGGATCCGCATCCACCCGCATCAAGCCCGCGTGCCCTTCGCGCACGAACCCCTCCTGCACCTGGTGCCGAGCGAAGTTCACCAGCCCGTCGTAGAACCCGTCCACATTCAGGAGACCGATCGGCTTCGCGTGGATGCCCAGCTGCGACCAGGTCACCATCTCGAACAGTTCTTCCAGCGTGCCGAAGCCGCCCGGCATGGCGATGAAACCTTCCGACAGCTCGGCCATCATCGCTTTGCGCTCGTGCATGTCCTTCACGACGAACAGGCGCGTGAGGCCGGCGTGCCCGACTTCGCGTTCGACCAGCGCGCGCGGGATGACGCCGGTGGCTTCGCCGCCCAGGCGCAGGACCTCGTCCGCGATCACGCCCATCAGGCCGACCTTGCCGCCGCCGTAGACGAGCGAGATGTTGTGTTCGACCAGCACGCGCGCCAGGTCGCGGGCGGCATCGGCATACAGGGACTTGGCGCCATTCGAGGCGCCGCAGTAGACAGCGATGGATTTCATAGGGATCTCAGGTTGGATCGCGGCCTTCGTCCGGCAGCTTCTTGAGGTATTCCTCGGACAGCTTTTCGAACAGCAGGCTGGTATCGCCGCGCAGGTAGGGACCGAGCATCGACAGCACCTGGTAGCAGCCGCGCGCGAGGGCGTCGGCAATCGCCTGCTGCTCGCTGTACTTGCGTGGATTGCGCACGTACTCGTACGACAGCCAGTACGTCGCCACGACCACCATGTTGGTCGCCATCGCGCCGATCTGCTGGTCGGTGGCTTCCAGCGACTGCTCGCTGCGCAGGTCTTCGCACAGCTGGCGCGCGACCTTGATCTTGTGGGCGAGGATGGCCTTGAAGTGCAGTTCCAGCTTGCGGTTGCGCGACAGCAGGTCGTTCAGGTCGCGGTAGAAGAAGCGGTAGCGCCAGATCAGTTCGAACATCAGGTGCAGGTAGAGCCAGACGTCTTCCATGTTCGAACGGCGGCCGGCCGGCACCGTCAGGATGCGCTCGATCTCGGCCTCGAACTGCACGAAGATCGAATTGACGATGTCGTCCTTGTTGCGGAAGTGGTAGTACAGGTTGCCGGGCGAGATATTCATCTCCTCGGCGATGACCGTCGTCGTGATGTTCGGCTCGCCGAACTCGTTGAACAGCCTGAGCGAGAGCTCGAGGATGCGTTCACGGGTGCGGCGTGGAGCTTTCTGTAGCATGGGTGCTTGTCTGTTTGGTGTCACGCGCAAGCATATCATTGAACCGCTTGCGGGCGGCAGTGCGGACTGGCCGCTTATTCGGCGGCGCCGCGTTTGGCGGCCGTTCGCTTCGCGGCGGGCTTCTTCGTGGCGGCCTTGGCGGCAGGCTTCTTCTGCGCCGCTTGGCGCCGGTGCTCGCCCGCCAGTTCGGCCAGCATGCGTTCGAGTTCGTCGATGCGGTGGTTCAGCGCCTCCATCTCGCTGCGCGCCGGCACGCCGATGGTGGCCAGGGCGCGCGCGACGCGCTCCTCGAACACCTGCTCCAGCTTGCCCCAGGTGCCCGATGCGCGGCGGCTGGAACGCTCGGCCTTGCGCGCCACGGTGTCGGTCGCGTCCTCGACCTGGCGCGCGCGCTTTTGCAGCTCGCTGCCGTCGCGCACCAGGCGCGTGAATTCACGGCCGCCTTCCTGCTGGGCTTTCGCAAAGGCGCCCAGGCCCGCCTGCCAGATCTGCTGGGCCGAGCTGCGCACGGCTTGCGACAGCTCTTCCTCTTCCTGCTCGAGTTCCTTGATATTTTTTGTCATCGCTTCCTCGTTCCGCTTGCCTCTCGTCTCGCAGCCGTTCCAGGCCCGCACGCTAGAAACCGCATTCTAAACGCCGCGCCCATCCTGTGTGGCAAATCCTTCCCGCAGCAGCGCCAGCAAGGCTTCGGCGCGCCAGGGCTTGGTCAGGAAGCGGTCCGCGTCGCCGCAGGCCAGCGCCGCCGTAATCGCCGCCTCGTCCGGCGAACCGGACAGCAGTATCCGGAAGCTCGCGGGCGCCAGGCGCCGCGCCTCGGCCAGCAGCTGCGCGCCGCTCATGCCGGGCATCAGGTGGTCGCTGACGATCGCCGCGACCGGCTCATTTGCCAGTAGCGCGAGCGCTTCTTCGCCCGATGCGGCCGTCAGCACGCGCCAGCCCTGCCCTTCGACGCTGTCGCGCAGCAGCTCCAGCATGAAGGCGTCGTCGTCGACCAGCAGCAGCGCAGGCTCTGCCGCCGGCAGTGCTTCCAGCTCCGCCATCACGGTGTCCAGCACGCGCCCGTTGCAGCCCAGTGCCACGTGGCCGATGCCGCCCAGCGCGATATTGCGCGCGCCGGCCAGGACGCTCGAGGTCTGCGGCGCGACGATGTTGTCGTGGTGGCTGAAGATCGAGGTAACCAGGGCGCGCCGGGCCGCGTCTTCGCTGGCGGCCAGCGCGCGCAGCCAGTCGCTGGCCTCTCCGCGCGAACGCCGCATCTGGGCCGCATTGGCCCCTGGCCCGAAGTTGGCAAGCGCGGTGCCGTGGTGCGGCGTGCCGAGCGTGATGACGCGTGCGACGCGCGCGCTGCCGTGGACGCGCATCCAGGCGCGCGCCACCAGGCCGCCCATGCTGTGGGCGACGATCGCGACGCGCGGCGCGCCCGTCGCCGCGCACAGCTCGTTCACCGCGCGCTCGAGCAGCGGCACGTAGTCGTCGATCGCGCCGCCCATCGGTTCCAGGTCGATGCCGGCATGGCTGATGCGCCGCGCGTCCAGGCGCGGCATCAGGTAACGCCAGTAGCCGCTGTTGCAGCCGTAGCCGTGCACCAGCAGCACGGGCACGGCGCGCGATCCCGGATGGATGCGGCGGCAGCCGCTTGCCCGCGGCATGTGCCAGGAGCTGTGCAGCATGCTGGAGACGAATTCCTCGCCCAGCAGGCGCAGGCGCGCGCCCGCGCCGAGGCGGTATTCGCGCGGCGTCGGGCTGGCATAGCAGGCGCTGAGAACAAAATTGTTCATATTGATTACCAGGCGCACCAGCAGCACGGCGCCCAGGCCGCAAGCGAGCGCCGCCCAGGGAGCAAACCCGAGCCAGTAGCGGCATGCGAGCGCGATGGCGACGGCGGCGCAGGCCTGCACCACCAGCAGCCAGCGCAGCATGCGGCGCGCACTCATGCCGCGGCCGCAGTTGTAGCTGGAGCGGAAACCCGCGGCGCCGGCTTGCCGGTCAGGTCTTGCGCCAGGCCGCTCGCCAGGCGCGCCGTGATGCCGTAAATCGACAGCTGCGGATTGGCCCCGATCGAGGTCGGGAACAGCGAGCCGTCGTGCACCGACAGGTTGTTCAAGCCCCGATAGCGCCCGCTCGGTGTCGTCACGCCGCGCCGCGCGTCGCCCGCCATGGTGCAGCCTCCCATCACGTGCGCCGAGGCGACGCGGGTCATGTGCAGCTGCTGCGGCAGGGCCGCGATCTCGCGCTTCGCTTCGTCCCAGCTGGTGTAGGAACGTGCCGTCTCGTGCGCCGGCTGCACGGAGCGCGCGCCGGCCGCGAACTGGATCTCGGCCATGCTCAGGAGGGCACGTCGGGCGCCGTCCCACAGGAAGTCGTTCAGTGGATAGTCGAGTACCCCGGCGCCATCCCTCAGCTGCACGGCGCCGCCGCTCGAGGCGGGATGAAAGCCGTCGCGCAGCAGGGCCAGCATGCCCTGCATGTGCGGGAACTGCCGCATCAGGGCGGCATGGCCGGCGCCGAAACCGTTCAGGGTCGTCGACAGCAGCACCGGATGCAGCGGCGGCGCTTCCAGCTTGTAGCCGATCGGACCGTCGATCGCGCCCGTGTGCAGGAAGTGGTCGGAGTAGATGGTCTGCGGCGCGCCCGCCCAGGCGTCGACGCGCTGCGGGAAGATGCCGGCCGAGATCAGGGTCGGATGCAGGAAGGTGCGCTTGCCCAGCAGCTTGTCGGGATCGGGCGCGCCCGAGCGCAGCAGCAGCGCCGGCGAATTGATCGCGCCGCCGGCGACGACGAAGTGCTTCGCGCGCAAGCGCAGCAGGCGCCCGGTCGGCGCCACGCCATCCTCGCCCAGTGCGCTGCACAGCAGCTCGTCCACCTGCTCGCCGCGCAGCACGAAGCGTTCGGCACGGGCACGCGTGACCAGGGTCGCGCCATGCTCGAGGGCCGACGGAATCGTCGTCACCAGCATCGACTGTTTGGCATTGGTCGGGCAGCCCATGCCGCAGTAGCCGAGGTTCCAGCAGCCGTTGACGTTGCGGCGGATGGTGCCGGCCTTGATGCCGAGCTTGTCCAGGCCGCGCCGCAGCAGGTCGTTGTTCTCGTTGGGCGGCGCATGCCAGTCGCTCACGTTCAGGCGCGCTTCCATCATCGCGAACCAGGGCGCCAGCGTCTCGCTGTCGTAGTCCATGAGGCCGAATTCGCCGCGCCAGTAGTCGAGCGTGGGCGCCGGCGTGCGGAAACTCGAAGTCCAGTTCACGGTGGTCGAGCCGCCGACGGTGCGGCCCTGCAGGATCTTGATGCCCTTGTCGAGGGTCTGGCGCGCGGCCGACTCCTGGTACAGCGCCGGATAGGCGTCGGCCTCGCGCATCTTGAAGTCGGAGGAAGAGCGCAGCGCGCCCTCTTCCACGATCAGGACCGAGAGGCCGGCCAGCGCCAGGATCTCGGCCGTCACGCCACCGCCGGCGCCGCTGCCGACGATGACGACGTCTGCGCTCATCGTACGGTCGGAGTCGAGGCGAGCCGCATCGAAGATCTTCCAGCCGCGCGCCTGGCCGGCGCGGATCGGATCAGGAATGATTGGTTCGCTCATGTCAGGACAGCTCCTTCATCGGGCCGGGATAGCCGATCGCGGCCCAGCTGGCCGGTTGCGCATACCAGGCGCCGAGCGACAGGTCGTGCAGCGCGCCGTAGGCCGTGCGCAGCAGGGAGAAGCGGTGCAGGCGCCAGTCCTGCAGGAAGGCGCTCACTTCCCGCGGGTCGGCCTGCTCCCAGCCGTTAGAGACGCCTGTCAGCAGGCGCCGCGCCGGCGCCAGGGCCAGCAGGCCGAACAGGTCCTGCACTTCCTTCTGCACGGGCAGCGGCAGGTTCGAAATCGCGGTGTGCACGCCGGCGATGGTGTTGTCGATGGCCGCCTTGCGCTCGGCCGCCTCGGTGGGCAGGGCGCCAGCCAGCATCGCCGGGACGATGGCCCCGAGCGCCGCGCGCGCTTCGCCGTCGAGCACGAAGCGCTGGGGACGCGGCGTGTGCACGGCACGGTAGATGCCGCCGCCCGCGGCCAGCACCAGCGCCCCGAGGGCACCGGCCTTCAAAAAGGATCTGCGCTTGGTCTCCATCTGACATCCCTGTTGTTTTTTTCGTAGTGTACGCCAGGCGCTGCACTGGGAATTAGAGGGAATCGTCGAGATATGGCACAGCGGGCGTGTATGCAAATATGCTTTGCACCCAGGGCTCCCCATGCAAATTTTGTTTGCATACTGCTACGGACACTGGATACAGCTTGTAACGAGCCTTCTCAGCACTCTCCTCGCCTTGTACCATAGCGCCATTCAGCTCGACTACGAAAGCGTTTCATGAAATTCAGCACCCTCTCTCGCGCCGCGACCCTGGCCCTGTTCGCCACCGCCTGCGCCCTGCCCGTCCACGCCGCCAGCACCGCCGCTTCCTCCGCGTCCAGCGCGGGTTCGGCCTCCTCGGGCAGCGTCTCCGATTCGATCGGCTCGTCCAGTAACAGCTCGGGCGACGACCGCCGCGTGGCCGCGGGCGAATACCGCGTGATCGACGTCGCCGCCGCTCCCGGCAAGCCGAACACGACGCGCATGACCCTGCACGCGGCAGCGCCCGGCGCAACGCGTGAATTCACCCTCGACGTGCCGAACCGCGCCCTGGCGCAGCGCGCCGTCGCCAAGGGCGAACTGGTGCAGGTGAACGCACGCGAATACGGCTACGAGTTCGCCCACGCGGACGACAAGCGTGCCTTCTTCCTGGCGCTCGAAGACAACTGGTACCGCGAGCTCGGCTCGCACAAAGTCGCGATCTGATGGGTCGTTTGCCACTGCGGCCCCTGCTGGCCGCGCTGGCCTTCTGTCTAGGGGGCAGCGCCTGGGCCGGCATCCCCACGTTCTGCGAGCGCACGAAGGAAATCAGCGCCGCCGACCAGGACCGCGTGCTGCGCTTCGCCGGTGTGGTCAAGCGTGAACTCGAGCGCTCCGGCGGCAAGGTCGCCCTGGTCTCGCGCGCCGGACTGGATCTGAGCCGCTTCGGTCTCTTGTACTCGCACGCCGCCATCGCCCTGAAGGACAATCCCGCCGGTCCCTGGGCCGTGCGCCAGCTGTACTACGCCTGCGACGAATCGCGCCCGCGCCTGTTCGACCAGGGCATCGCCGGCTTCGCGCTCGGCGCCGAGGCACCCACCAACGGCCACATGTCGCTGGTCTTCCTGCCCGTCGAGGACGCGGCGCCGCTGGAACGCGCGGCGCTCGACAAGCCTCTCGCCCTGTCCCTGCTGGCCGGCCAGTACAGCGCGAATGCCTACGCCTTCGGCACGCGCTACCAGAACTGCAACCAGTGGATCGCCGAACTGCTGGCCGGCGCCTGGGGCCATCTCGACACGACGGGTGCGCCACGCGAGCAGGCCCAGGCCTGGCTGCGTGACCAGGGCTATGCCGCCGGCCCGGTGAAAGTGCCCTCGCACGCGATGATGTTCGCCGGCCAGTTCGTGCCGCTGGTGCACGTGGACGACCATCCGATCGACGATGTCTATGCGCTGGCGCTGCAGGTCAGCGTGCCGGCCTCGCTCGAGGCCTTTATCCAGCGGCGCTCGCCGGGAGCGCAGCGGGTGCAGGTGTGCCACGACAGCGAGCGGATCGTCGTGCGGCGCGGGTGGGAACCGCTGGGGGCGGAGTGCCGGGCGATGGCGGGCGATGAAGTGATTGCGCTGGGGACCTGATCTTCAGCGCTTCAGGATCTGCCTTGCAATTCCGCGCAGAATATTCACCTCTTCCGTCTCCAGCTGCGTCCTTGAAAACAGCCGCTTCAATCGCGGCATCAGCTTCTTCGGATTATCCGCATTGAGGAAGCCAATGGAAACAAGCGCCTCTTCCAGGTGCGCATACATCCCTTCGATCTGGGTCACGCTGGCGGCGTCGCCCTGGAAGCCGACCGGAGTGGCAGGCAATTCGTCGCCGATCGCGGCCATCCGGCACTCGTAAGCCAGCACCTGCGCCGCCTGCGACAAGTTGAGCGACGAATACGAGGGATTGGCGGGGATGTTGATCAGCACATTGCACTTCTCGACGATCTCGTTCGGCAGCCCGACCCGCTCGTTGCCGAGGATGAGCGCGGCCTTGACCTCGCCCTGGCTTGCTGCGTGACCGGCAAAGGCGCGTGGCGTCCAGACCGGCGGCGAGAATTCGCGCAGGCGCGCCGAGACGGCGGCGGCGAAATTGCAGCCCTCTAAAGCTTCGGCCATGCTGCCGACGATGCGCGCGTTCTGCAGGACATCGAGCGCGCCGCTGGCGAAGGCGACCGCTTCCGGGTCGTTCAGGGGGTCGGCGCAGCGTGGCGAAACGAGCACGAGTTCCGTGAAACCCATGGTCTTCATGGCGCGCGCAACCGAGCCGACATTGCCGGCGCGGCTGGTTTCGACGAGCACGAAACGAAGACGGGTGAAAAGAGACGTGTCGGATTCTGGCAGGTTCATTTAAAATAGCGCTATCGCGCGGCGACGAGCAATTGAAGTTCTGGCATCAAGGGCCGGAATTTTAACGGGTTCTTCGCCGCTTTGCTCTTTAATTCAACTCATACTCGACCGTCCATGGCGCTACGTGCCCCGTGGGCGTCAGCGTTTTTTTCAGGGAAAAAGCACAATGCATCCAATGCTCAACACGGCGATCAAGGCCGCTCGCCGCGCCGCCACCGTCATCAACCGCGCCTCGTTTGACCTCGACCGCATCGTGGTCTCTGAAAAACAACACAACGATTTCGTCACCGACGTCGACCAGGCATCGGAACAGGCCATCGTCGAAACGCTGCTGAAAGCCTATCCCGACCACGCCATCCTGGGCGAAGAATCGGGCCCGTCGCGCAACCTGAACGACGACAGCGAGTATGTCTGGATTATCGACCCGATCGACGGCACCACCAACTTCCTGCACGGCTACCCCAACTACTGCATCTCGATCGCGCTGCAGCACAAGGGCGTGATCACCCAGGCCGTCATCTATGACCCGGTCCGCAACGACCTGTTCACCGCCACCAAGGGCGCCGGCGCCTACCTGAACGACAAGCGTATTCGCGTGCGCAACCATGACCGCATCGGCAAGGCCCTGATCGCCGCCGGCCACGGTCCGGATCCACGCGCGCTGGCCGAATACCTGCGCATGTACGAAGTCGTTGCCTCGCGCTGCCACGGCGTGCGCAGCAGCGGCTCGGCCGCGCTGGAACTGGCCAACGTGGCCGCCGGCCGCGTCGACGCCTACTTCGAAAAGGGCCTCAAGATCTGGGATATCGCCGCGGGTTCCCTGCTGGTAACCGAAGCGGGCGGCATCGTCGGCGAGTTCAATGGCGAATCGAGCTACCTGAACAAGGGCGACATCATCGCCGCCGGCCCGAAGGTCTTCGCACAGATGATCCCGCTGATGGTCCCGTTCGCGTAACTAGCGTAAAATAGCGGACTTGCTTGCCGCCGTGACGCAGTGCACACGGCGGCCCCCTCGCACCAGTATTTCCACTGCGCAACAAAATCTCTATAATCGCTTCCGGCCCGGCATCGCATCGCTGGCCGCGCATTCTTTCCGATCCTGGCGCCACTTGCGCTGGCGGCGGAATCAACCTCACCAGAAGAATTTACTAATGTCATTTGCTACCCTCGGCTTGTCCGATGCCATCGTTCGTGCCGTGACCGAACAAGGCTACACCGCGCCGACGCCGATCCAGGCCCAGGCGATTCCCGCCGTGCTCGGCGGCGGCGACCTGCTGGCCGGCGCCCAGACCGGCACCGGCAAGACCGCCGGTTTCACGTTGCCCCTGCTGCAGCGCCTGTCGACCGACGCCATTGGCGCGGCCCTGAAAAGCAAGACTTCGCCACGCGCCGTGCGCGCCCTGGTCCTGACCCCGACCCGCGAACTGGCGGCCCAGGTCGAGGAAAGCGTGCGCCTGTACGGCAAGAACACCAACCTGAATTCGGCGGTGATCTTCGGCGGCGTCGGCATCAACCCGCAGATCAAGCTGCTGAAACACGGTGTCGACATCCTGGTCGCCACCCCGGGCCGCCTGCTCGACCACGCCGGCCAGGGCACGGTCGACCTGTCGAAGATCGAGATCCTGGTGCTGGACGAAGCCGACCGCATGCTGGACATGGGCTTCATCCACGACATCAAGAAAGTGCTCGCCCTGCTGCCGCCGAAGCGTCAGAACCTGCTGTTCTCGGCGACCTTCTCGGACGACATCAAGGCCCTGGCCGACAAGCTGCTGAACAACCCGGCTTCGATCGAAGTGGCGCGCCGCAACTCGACCGTGGAAGTGATCGCCCAAAAGATCCACCCGGTCGACCGCGACAAGAAGCATCCGATGCTGTCGCACCTGATCAAGGAAAACGACTGGAGCCAAGTGCTGGTGTTCACCCGCACCAAGCACGGCGCGAATAAACTCGTCGAACAGCTGGGCAAGGATGGCATCGGCGCCATGGCGATCCACGGCAACAAGAGCCAGAGCGCGCGCACCAAGGCGCTGGCCGAATTCAAGGAC
This sequence comes from Massilia sp. Mn16-1_5, assembly GCF_004798585.1. Lineage (GTDB taxonomy): Bacteria > Pseudomonadota > Gammaproteobacteria > Burkholderiales > Burkholderiaceae_D > Telluria. Next base: position 368 of record NZ_PPXQ01000019.1, on the reverse strand, counting down.
GGCAGCCTGCAGGTGCTGGTGGCGACCGACATCGCCGCGCGCGGGATCGACATCGACCAGCTGCCGCACGTGGTCAACTACGACCTGCCCAACGTGCCGGAAGACTACGTGCACCGCATCGGCCGTACCGGCCGCGCCGGCGCGACGGGCGAAGCCGTCTCGCTGGTCTGCGTCGACGAGCACCAGATGCTGAAAGACATCGAGAAGCTGATCAAGCAGACGCTGCCGCGTCACGTGATCCCGGGCTTCGAGCCGGACCCGACCGCCAAGGCCCAGCCGATCCAGCTGCGCAGCGGCGCGCCGGGTCATGCGAACCGCGGCGGCCGTCCAGGCGGCGGCCGTGGCCAGGGCCAGGCGCGCGGCGCGGC
>NZ_PPXQ01000018.1 GCF_004798585.1 Massilia sp. Mn16-1_5 | reverse complement strand
ACTACCGTCCGCAGTTCTACTTCCGTACCACCGACGTGACCGGCTCGATCGAGCTGCCAGCGGACAAGGAAATGGTCATGCCAGGCGATAACGTGTCGATCACCGTCAAGCTGATCAACCCGATCGCGATGGAAGAAGGCCTGCGCTTCGCAATCCGCGAAGGCGGCCGTACCGTCGGCGCCGGCGTGGTTGCCAAGATCATTGCCTAAGCAATAAGAAGTACTGTTGTACCGAAGAGGTGGTGCCAACCACCTCTTCAAAAACATTCCCATCATGTGCGCACATGATGTAGAATGCGCGATTCAGCTGAAGTCTTCGTAGGGGTGTAGCTCAATTGGCAGAGCGTCGGTCTCCAAAACCGAAGGTCGCGGGTTCGATTCCCTCCGCCCCTGCCACCGAATTCTGGTGCGCAGCACCGAAAGTAAAGAAGAATGTCTAATCAATCCGTGCAAACCGTTAGCACCTCGAATGACAAGTTTAAGGTGATCCTGGCGGTGGTTGCCGCGATTGCAGGCGTAATCGGGTTCTTTTACCTGAAAGGCCAAAATAAACCAGCCTTGGTCGCCGGCGGCGCCCTCTTGGCTGGTTTGGTTTTTGCCGGCCTGCTTTTGTGGACCTCCACCTCCGGTCGCGAGTTCCTGAACTTCGCCAAAGAGTCCGTTCGCGAAACCAAGAAAGTCGTCTGGCCGACCCGCAAGGAAGCAACCACGATCACCATGATCGTGTTCGGCTTCGTGGTCGTCATGGCCATCTTCCTGTGGGGCACGGATAAGCTGTTGGAATTCCTGCTGTACGACCTGATCCTGGGGTGGAAACAATAATGAACGAAAATGTGCAAGACGACGTGCCGGGCGATGTCCCGGCACCTGACGCTGGTGCACCGGCTCCGCTGAGTGTCCCGGTCAGCAACAAGCGCTGGTACGTCGTTCATGTCTACTCCGGCATGGAAAAGAGCGTCATGCGCGCCCTGACCGAGCGCATCGAGCGCGCCGGCATGAGCGAACAGTTCGGCCAGATCCTGGTGCCGACCGAAGAAGTCGTGGAAGTCAAGAATGGCAGCAAATCGGTTACCGAGCGCCGCTTCTTCCCTGGCTACGTGCTGGTCGAGATGGAAATGACCGACGAGACCTGGCACCTGGTGAAGAACACCAGCAAGGTCACCGGCTTCATCGGCGGCAAATCGAACAAGCCGACCCCGATTCCAGCGCGCGAGATCGACAAGATCATGCAGCAGGTCCAGGAAGGCGTCGAGAAGCCAAGGCCGAAAGTGCTGTACGAAGTGGGCGAGCAGGTCCGCATCAAGGAAGGCCCGTTCACCGACTTCAACGGCAACGTCGAGGAAGTGAACTACGAAAAATCGAAGGTGCGTGTAACGGTTACCATCTTCGGCCGTGCAACTCCGGTGGAACTGGAGTTCGGGCAGGTAGAAAAAGTTTAAAGCGCCAAAATCGGGGCGTCGCAGCAGCAAGGCGGAATCCGGTAAGAGGAGCCCCGCCGCAGAGTAGTAGTGGTGGGGCGCTACTACTCATAGCAACCAAGGAGCCATCATGGCCAAGAAGATTATTGGTTTTATCAAGCTGCAAGTGCCAGCTGGTAAAGCAAACCCATCCCCACCGATCGGCCCAGCACTGGGTCAGCGCGGCCTGAACATCATGGAATTCTGCAAGGCGTTCAACGCCCAGACCCAGGGTGTCGAGCCGGGCATGCCGATCCCTGTCGTGATCACCGCGTTCGCCGACAAGTCCTTCACCTTCGTGATGAAGACCCCACCGGCAACCTACCTGATCAAGAAAGCCGCTGGCATCACCAAGGGTTCACCGAAGCCACATACCGACAAGGTTGGCACGCTGACCCGTGCACAGGCTGAAGAAATCGCAAAAACCAAGCAGCCGGACCTGACCGCCGCCGACATGGACGCCGCAGTGCGTATCATCGCTGGCTCGGCACGTTCGATGGGCATCACGGTGGAGGGTCTGTAATGGCTAAGCTGTCCAAGCGCGTCAAAGAAATGAAAGCGAAAGTCGACCGTAACAAGGTCTACGCCTTCGACAACGCAGTGTCGATCGTCAAGGAATTCGCAACCGCCAAGTTCAACGAGTCGATCGATGTCGCCGTTCAGCTGGGCGTGGATCCGAAGAAGTCGGACCAGGTCGTTCGTGGTTCGGTCGTCCTGCCAGCAGGCACCGGCAAGGAAGTCCGCGTCGCCGTGTTCGCCTCGGGCGAAAAGGCTGAAGCTGCCAAGGCAGCCGGCGCCGACATCGTCGGTATGGAAGACCTGGCAGAACGCGTCAAGGCCGGCGACATGCCGTTCGACGTCGTCATCGCTTCGCCAGACACCATGCGTATCGTCGGTACCCTGGGCCAGATCCTGGGCCCACGTGGCCTGATGCCAAACCCGAAAGTCGGCACCGTCACCCCTGACGTCGCTGGCGCGGTGCGTAACGCCAAAGCCGGTCAGGTCCAGTACCGTACCGACAAGTCGGGCATCATCCACGCAACGATCGGCCGCAAGTCGTTCGCTGACGCCGACCTGAAGGCCAACCTGACGGCCCTGATCGACGCACTGAACAAGGCCAAGCCGGCCACCTCGAAGGGCGTGTACCTGCGCAAGGTCGCGATCTCGTCGACCATGGGCGCCGGCGTCCGTGTCGACCACGCTTCGATCGCTGCTTAAGTTTTAAGAATCAAGTCCCCGCGGAACATCAGCGGGGCGCATCTTTGGGCTGCCGGAGCAAGAACACCGCTCCGGCAGGCAATCAAAGACCGTTGGGCCGAAGGCAGAGGTTGAGCTGGAGGTTAATAGACCACCCAACGCAGATGGTGTACCCGAACAAGTTTTGTAGTCCATGCTGCGTGAATTCATCCGCGTTAGTTTGACTTCTTAACTTCGGACGCCGTGTTCGAACCGATGCAAGCGCTGTTGTTTGCATCATTTAAGGAGATTGACCGTGGGTCTTAATCTGAATGACAAAAAGGCAGTCGTCGAAGAAGTGAGCGCGAAAGTAGCAACCGCGCAAACCATCGTCGTCGCCGAGTACCGTGGCATCCAGGTTAGTCACTTGACGAAACTCCGTGCAGCCGCGCGTTCGCAGGGTGTGTACCTGCGTGTTCTGAAGAACACGCTGGCACGCCGCTCTGTCGAAGGCACGCAGTTTGCCCCTCTGGCTGACGCCATGACCGGTCCGCTGATCTACTCGATCTCGGACGACGCCGTTGCAGCAGCGAAAGTCATCAACGACTTCGCCAAAACCAACGACAAGCTGGTCGTGAAAGCCGGTAACTACGCAGGTAAGCAGCTCGACGTAGCTGGCGTTACCGCGTTGGCAAGCATCCCATCCCGTGAAGTCCTCATCTCGCAGCTGTTGGGCGTTATGCTGGCTCCGGTTTCGGGCTTCGCACGTGGTCTGGCTGCTCTGGCAGCGAAAAAAGGCGAAGGTTCGGAAGCTGCTCCTGCAGCCGAAGAAACCGCTGCAGCGTAAGCGCAGCCTTTTTTCTCAAGTACTAACTGAACTACACACAACATACATCTGGAGTTTCAAATGGCAATTAGCAAAGACGATATCCTGAACGCAGTGAGCGAAATGTCCGTCATGGACCTGAACGAACTGGTCAAGGCATTCGAAGAGAAGTTCGGCGTGTCGGCCGCTGCAATGGCAGCCCCGGCAGCTGGCGGCGCCGCTGCTGGTGCAGCTGCTGCTGAAGAGCAGACCGAATTCAACCTGGTCCTGACCGAAGTCGGCTCGAACAAAGTCGGCGTCATCAAGGCCGTGCGTGAAATCACCGGCCTGGGCCTGAAGGAAGCCAAAGACGTCGTCGACGGCGCACCGAAGACCGTGAAAGAAGCAATGCCGAAAGCTGACGCTGAAGCCGCCAAGAAGAAGCTGGAAGAAGCTGGCGCCAAGGCCGACCTGAAGTAATCAAAAGCAAAGGGCATCGCAAGGTGCCCCGAGCCGGAGTCAAAGCTTGCAGACCCCGCCGGAAGGTGGGGATGCGGCTTTGGCTCTTTTGTCGTCCCTGCGGCAAACGTAATACCCGAGCAGCACCGAAGCACCGCAATAAAATCGTAACACAGCAGTAGCCTGTCCTTTTCATCTGGCAGAACAGCAAGAGAATTGAGGCCTTGTATGTGGTCGCTCCACCACTGGCAATCTCTGAATTCTCATCCTTTCTGTCACTCACGGAGTGTCCATGCACTACTCATTTACTGAGAAGAAACGCATTCGCAAGTCGTTCGCGAAGCGCGCCAACGTTCACAACGTTCCATATCTTCTGGCTACCCAGCTTGAATCCTACGAGAACTTCCTGCAGGCGGACGCTGGTCCGACCGTCCGCAAGAACGAAGGCCTGCAGTCGGCTTTCAGCTCCATCTTCCCGATCGTGTCGCACAACGGCTTCGCTCGCCTCGAATTCCTCTCGTACGTGCTGGGCGACCCTGCATTCGACGTCAAGGAATGCCAACAGCGTGGCCTGACCTTCGCTTCCCCGCTGCGCGCCAAGGTGCGTCTGGTGATCCTGGACAAGGAATCGCCGACGAAACCAGTCGTCAAGGAAATGAAAGAGCAGGAAGTGTACATGGGCGAACTGCCGCTCATGACCGCCAACGGTTCGTTCGTGATCAACGGTACCGAGCGTGTGATCGTCTCCCAGCTGCACCGTTCGCCGGGCGTGTTCTTCGAACACGACCGCGGCAAGACGCACTCGTCGGGCAAGCTGCTCTTCTCGGCACGTATCATTCCTTACCGCGGCTCGTGGCTGGACTTCGAGTTCGACCCGAAAGACATCCTGTTCTTCCGCGTCGACCGCCGCCGCAAGATGCCGGTGACGATCCTGCTGAAGGCCATTGGCATGACGCCGGAACAAATCCTGGCGAACTTCTTCGTGTTCGACAACTTCAACCTGCGCTCCGAAGGCGGCGAACTCGAGTTCGTCTCCGAACGCCTGCGCGGTGAAGTCGCGCGCTTCGACATCGTCGATCCGAAGTCGGGCAAGACCATCGTGACGAAGGACAAGCGCATCAATGCCAAGCATGTGCGCGACATCGACGCCGCCGGCATCAAGACCATCTCGGTGCCTGAAGACTACCTGCTCGGCCGCGTGCTGGCGACCAACGTCGTCGATAGCGACACCGGCGAGATCATCGCTTCGGCCAACGACGAGCTGACCGACGAGCTGCTGGGCAAGCTGCGCGACGCCAACGTCGAGTCGATCCAGACCCTGTACACCAACGACCTGGACCAGGGCGGCTACATCTCGACCACCCTGCGCACCGACGACACCGCCGACCAGATGGCCGCGCGCGTGGCGATCTACCGCATGATGCGTCCTGGCGAACCGCCGACCGAAGAATCGGTCGAAGCCCTGTTCAACGGCCTGTTCTACAGCGCCGAGCGCTACGACCTGTCGGCTGTCGGCCGCATGAAGTTCAACCGCCGTATCGGCCGTGACGAACTGACCGGCGACATGACCCTGTCGAACGACGACATCCTGGCCGTGATCAAGATCCTGGTCGAGCTGCGCAATGGCCGCGGCGAAGTCGACGACATCGATCACCTGGGTAACCGCCGCGTGCGTTGCGTGGGCGAACTGGCCGAAAACCAGTTCCGCGCCGGCCTCGTGCGCGTGGAGCGCGCCGTCAAGGAACGCCTCGGCCAGGCCGAAGCGGACAACCTGATGCCGCACGACCTGATCAACAGCAAGCCGATCTCGGCCGCGATCCGTGAATTCTTCGGTTCGTCCCAGCTGTCGCAGTTCATGGACCAGACCAACCCGCTGTCGGAAATCACGCACAAGCGTCGCGTTTCCGCCCTCGGTCCTGGCGGTCTGACCCGCGAACGCGCCGGCTTCGAGGTGCGCGACGTGCACCCGACCCACTACGGCCGCGTCTGCCCGATCGAAACGCCTGAAGGCCCGAACATCGGCCTGATCAACTCGCTGGCCCTGTACGCCCGCCTGAACGAATACGGCTTCCTGGAAACCCCGTACCGCAAGGTCGAAGGTTCGAAGGTTACCGACAAGATCGACTACCTGTCCGCCATCGAAGAAGGCCGCTACATCATCGCCCAGGCGAATGCTGCCATCAACGGCGAAGGCCAGCTGGTCGACGAACTGGTGTCGGCACGTGAAGCCGGCGAAACCATCCTGGTCTCGCCAGAGCGCATCCAGTACATGGACGTGGCTCCAGGCCAGATCGTCTCGGTTGCAGCCTCGCTGATTCCGTTCCTCGAGCACGATGACGCGAACCGTGCACTGATGGGCGCAAACATGCAGCGTCAGGCCGTGCCTTGCCTGCGTCCTGAAAAGGCCGTGGTCGGTACCGGTATCGAGCGCACCGTGGCGGTCGACTCGGGCACCACCGTGCAGGCCGTGCGTGGCGGCGTCGTCGACTACATCGACGCGGGCCGTGTGGTTATTCGTGTCAACGACGACGAGGCGCAAGCCGGTGAAGTCGGTGTCGACATCTACAACCTGATCAAGTACACCCGTTCGAACCAGAACACCAACATCAACCAGCGTCCGATCGTGCAGGTTGGCGACCGCGTTGCCCGTGGCGACGTGATTGCCGACGGCGCATCGACCGACCTGGGCGAGCTGGCACTGGGCCAGAACATGCTGGTCGCGTTCATGCCGTGGAACGGCCTGAACTTCGAAGACTCGATCCTGATCTCGGAAAACGTCGTCAAGGACGACCGCTACACCTCGATCCACATCGAAGAGCTGTCGGTTGTTGCACGTGATACGAAACTGGGCGCGGAAGAAATCACCCGCGACATCTCGAACCTGGCTGAAAACCAGCTGGCGCGCCTGGATGAGTCGGGCATCGTCTACATCGGCGCGGAAGTCACCGCCGGCGACGTGCTGGTCGGTAAGGTCACCCCGAAGGGCGAGACCCAGCTGACCCCGGAAGAGAAGCTGCTGCGCGCGATCTTCGGCGAAAAAGCGTCGGACGTGAAAGACACCTCGCTGCGCGTGCCTTCGGGCATGGTCGGCACCGTGATCGACGTGCAAGTGTTCACCCGCGAAGGCATCACCCGCGACAAGCGTGCACAGCAGATCATCGACGACGAGCTGAAGCGTTTCCGCTTGGACCTGAACGACCAGATGCGTATCGTGGAGGGCGACGCCTTCCAGCGTCTGGAGCGTATGCTGGTCGGTAAAGTGGTCAACGGCGGTCCGAAGAAGCTGGCGAAGGGCGCGGTCATCACGTCCGAATACCTGGCCGACCTGGACAAGTTCCACTGGTTCGACATCCGTCCTGCGGACGACGAATCGGCGAACGCCCTGGAAGCGATCAAGGAATCGATCAACGAGAAGCGTCACCAGTACGACCTGGCCTTCGAAGAGAAGCGCAAGAAGCTGACGCAAGGCGACGAGCTGCAGCCTGGCGTGCAGAAGATGGTCAAGGTCTACCTGGCCGTCAAGCGCCGCCTGCAGTCGGGCGACAAGATGGCAGGCCGCCACGGTAACAAGGGTGTGGTCTCGCGTATCGTGCCGGTCGAAGACATGCCGTTCATGGCCGATGGCCGTCCGGCAGACGTCGTGCTGAACCCGCTGGGCGTTCCGTCGCGTATGAACGTCGGTCAGATCCTGGAAACCCACCTCGGTTGGGCTGCAAAAGGTCTGGGCTGGCGCATCGGCGAAATGCTGGCTGCACAAGCGAAGGCGCAGGATCTGCGTACCTTCCTGGGCAAGATCTACAACGAAACCGGCCGCAAGGAAGACCTGGACAGCTTCAGCGATGAAGAAATCCTGAGCCTGGCGCAAAACCTCAAGAACGGCGTGCCGTTCGCGACCCCGGTGTTCGACGGCGCCCACGAAGACGACATCCGCCGCATGCTGGACCTGGCGTTCCCGGACGACATCGCTGCCCACCTGGGCATGACGCCGTCGAAGAACCAGGTCACGATGTACGACGGCCGCACCGGCGAAGCATTCGAGCGCAAGGTGACCGTCGGCTTCATGCACATGCTGAAGCTGCACCACCTGGTCGACGACAAGATGCACGCCCGTTCGACCGGTCCGTACTCGCTGGTGACGCAGCAGCCGCTGGGCGGTAAGGCCCAGTTCGGTGGCCAGCGCTTCGGTGAGATGGAAGTGTGGGCACTGGAAGCCTACGGCGCGTCCTACGTGCTGCAGGAAATGCTGACTGTGAAGTCGGACGACGTGAATGGCCGTACCAAGGTCTACGAGAACCTGGTCAAGGGCGACCACGTGATCGACGCCGGCATGCCTGAATCGTTCAACGTGCTGGTCAAGGAAATCCGCTCGCTGGGTATCGATATCGACCTCGAGCGTAACTAAGAAGGTAGGGAAGGGGAGCCTTTCCCTTCCCAATTACCCGATTGGTTTGAGGTGCATTGCAAGACGCACCTCGAAATAGAAATTTAGTCACCTCTGGAGTGATACATGAAAGCACTGCTCGATCTATTCAAGCAAGTACAGCAAAATGAAAGCTTCGACGCCATCAAGATTGGCCTGGCGTCGCCCGAAAAAATTCGTTCGTGGTCGTTCGGTGAAGTCAAGAAGCCCGAGACCATCAACTACCGTACCTTCAAGCCTGAGCGTGACGGCCTGTTCTGCGCCAAGATCTTTGGCCCGATCAAGGATTACGAATGCCTGTGCGGCAAGTACAAGCGCCTGAAGCACCGCGGCGTCATCTGCGAAAAGTGCGGCGTCGAAGTCACGCTCGCTAAAGTGCGCCGTGAGCGCATGGGCCACATCGAACTGGCTTCGCCAACCGCGCACATCTGGTTCCTGAAGTCGCTGCCGTCGCGCCTGGGCATGGTCCTGGACATGACGCTGCGCGATATCGAACGCGTCCTGTACTTCGAAGCATACGTCGTGACCGATCCTGGCATGACCCCGCTGAAGAAGTGCCAGATCATGTCGGAAGACGATTACGCCGCCAAGTACGAAGAGTACGGCGACGACTTCACCGCCTACATGGGCGCCGAAGGTATCCGTGAACTGCTGCGCTCGATCGACATCCACCGCGATGCCGAAGCCCTGCGCGTGGAACTGAAGGAATCGAAATCCGAAGCCAAGATCAAGAAATACGCCAAGCGCCTGAAAGTGCTCGAGGCGTTCCAGCGTTCGGGCATCAAGCCTGACTGGATGATCATGGAAGTGCTCCCGGTCCTGCCGCCGGAGCTGCGTCCGCTCGTCCCGCTGGATGGCGGCCGTTTCGCGACCTCCGACCTGAACGATCTGTATCGCCGCGTCATCAACCGTAATAACCGCCTGAAGCGCCTGATGGAACTGCGCGCTCCGGAAATCATTACGCGTAACGAAAAGCGCATGCTGCAGGAAGCGGTCGACTCGCTGCTGGACAACGGCCGTCGCGGCAAAGCGATGACCGGCGCCAACAAGCGTCCGCTGAAGTCGCTGGCTGAAATGATCAAGGGTAAGGGCGGCCGTTTCCGTCAAAACCTGCTGGGCAAGCGCGTCGACTACTCGGGCCGTTCGGTCATCGTGGTCGGTCCGCAGCTGAAACTGCACCAGTGCGGCCTGCCGAAGCTGATGGCCCTGGAACTGTTCAAGCCATTCATCTTCAACAAGCTCGAACTGATGGGTCTGGCTACGACCATCAAGGCGGCGAAGAAGCTGGTCGAAATCCAGGAACCGGTGGTCTGGGACATCCTGGAAGACGTCATCAAGGAACACCCGGTGATGCTGAACCGTGCACCAACCCTGCACCGTCTCGGTATCCAGGCGTTCGAGCCGGTCCTGATCGAAGGTAAAGCGATCCAGCTGCACCCGCTGGTCTGCGCGGCGTTCAACGCCGACTTCGACGGTGACCAGATGGCAGTCCACGTTCCGCTGTCGATCGAAGCGCAGATGGAAGCGCGTACCCTGATGCTGGCGTCGAACAACATCCTGTTCCCGTCGAACGGCGAACCGTCGATCGTGCCGTCGCAGGATATCGTGCTGGGTCTGTACTACGCGACCCGCGAGGCGATCAACGCCAAGGGCGAAGGCATGCTGTTCCCGGACGTGTCGGAAGTCATCCGCGCGTACGACAACAAGGAAGTCGAACTGGCGACCCGTATTACGGTTCGTATCGTCGAGTTCCCGAAGAATGCCGAAGGCGACTTCGACCGTACCGTGACCCGTTACGAGACGACCGTCGGCCGTGCGATCCTGTCCGAGATCCTGCCGAAGGGCCTGCCATTCTCGGTGCTGAACCGCGCCCTGAAGAAGAAGGAAATCTCGAAGCTGATCAACACGTCGTTCCGCAAATGCGGCCTGCGTGCGACCGTCGTGTTTGCCGACAAGCTGATGCAGTCGGGCTTCCGCCTGGCAACGCGCGCCGGTATCTCGATCGCCGTCGACGACATGCTGATTCCGGACGTCAAGAAGGGCATGATCGCGACCGCCGAAGCGGAAGTGAAGCAGATCGAGCAGCAGTACGCCTCGGGTCTGGTCACCGCCGGCGAGCGTTACAACAAGGTCGTCGACATCTGGGGCAAGACCTCCGATGAAGTCGGCAAGGCGATGATGGACCAGCTGAAAGTGGAACCGGTCACCAAGCGTGACGGCACCGAAGGCACCCAGGAATCGTTCAATGCGATTTACATGATGGCCGACTCGGGCGCCCGTGGTTCGGCAGCCCAGATTCGCCAGCTGGCCGGTATGCGAGGCCTGATGGCGAAGCCGGACGGCTCGATTATCGAAACGCCGATTACCGCGAACTTCCGCGAAGGCCTGAACGTGTTGCAGTACTTCATCTCGACGCACGGCGCCCGTAAGGGTCTGGCGGATACGGCACTGAAGACCGCAAACTCGGGTTACCTGACCCGCCGTCTGGTCGACGTGACCCAGGATCTGGTCGTCATCGAGGACGATTGCGGCACCACCAACGGCACGCACATGAAGGCGATGGTCGAAGGCGGTGAAGTCATCGAGCCGCTGCGCGACCGTATCCTCGGCCGCGTCGCCGGTACCGACATCGTCAATCCGGAAACGCAAGCGACCCTGTACGAAGCCGGCACGCTGCTGGACGAAGACATGGTCGAAGAGATCGAGCGCGTCGGTATCGACGAGGTGAAGGTCCGCACCCCGCTGAACTGCGACACGCGCTACGGCCTGTGCGCCAAGTGCTACGGCCGTGACCTCGGCCGCGGCCTGCTGGTCAACGCCGGCGAAGCAGTCGGTGTCGTTGCAGCACAGTCGATCGGTGAGCCGGGTACCCAGCTGACCATGCGTACCTTCCACATCGGTGGTGCGGCATCGCGTGCGGCTGTGGCCTCGTCGGTCGAAGCCAAGTCGAACGGCACGGTCCGCTTCACCGCGACCATGCGTTACGTCACCAACGGCAAGGGCGCGCAGATCGTCATCTCGCGTTCGGGCGAAGTCCTGATCACGGACGACCACGGCCGCGAGCGCGAGCGCCACAAGGTGCCGTACGGCGCGACCCTGATCGTCAAGGACGGCATGCAGGTGAAAGCCGGCACCGCCCTGGCAACCTGGGATCCGCTGACCCGTCCGATCATTACCGAGTACGCCGGTACGATCCGCTTCGAGAACGTGGAAGAGGGCGTCACCGTTGCACGTCAGGTCGACGAAGTGACCGGTCTGTCGACCCTGGTCGCGATCGATCCGAAGCGCCGCGGTTCGGGCAAGGTGCTGCGTCCGCAGGTGAAACTGCTGAACGACGAGAACCAGGAAGTCAAGATCGCCGGCACCGAACACGCCGTGACGATCGGCTTCCAGGTCGGCTCGCTGATCATGGTCAAGGACGGTCAGCAAGTGTCGGTGGGTGAAGTGCTGGCACGTATCCCGACCGAATCGCAGAAGACCCGTGACATTACCGGTGGTCTGCCGCGCGTTGCCGAACTGTTCGAAGCACGTTCGCCGAAAGACGCGGGCATGCTGGCGGAAGTCACCGGTACGGTTGCATTCGGTAAGGAAACGAAGGGCAAGCAGCGTCTGGAAATCACGGACATGGACGGCAACAAGCACGAGTTCCTGATCACCAAGGACAAGCAAGTGCTGGTGCACGACGGCCAAGTCGTGAACAAGGGCGAGATGATCGTCGACGGTCCGGCCGATCCGCAGGACATCCTGCGCCTGCTGGGTATCGAAGCGCTGGCCCGCTACATCGTGGACGAAGTGCAGGACGTGTACCGTCTGCAGGGCGTGAAGATCAACGACAAGCACATCGAAGTGATTGTTCGTCAGATGCTGCGCCGCGTGCAGATCGTGGAAGCCGGCGACACCGACTACATCGTCGGCGAGCAGGTCGAGCGTTCGGAGCTGCTGGAAGAGAATGACCGTATGGAAGCGGCGGGCAAACTGCCGGCGACCTACGAAAACGTGCTGCTGGGTATTACCAAGGCATCGCTGTCGACCGACTCCTTCATCTCGGCCGCCTCGTTCCAGGAAACCACCCGCGTGCTGACCGAAGCGGCGATCATGGGCAAGCGCGACGGTCTGCGCGGTCTGAAGGAAAACGTCATTGTCGGTCGCCTGATCCCAGGCGGTACCGGTCTGGCATTCCACCGCGCCCGCAAGGAGAAGGAAGTGTGGGAAGCGGAAGAGCGTCAGGCGTTGCTGCAGCAGGAGAAAGCCAATATGGCTGCTGAGCTGCAGGCGATGGAAGACCAGGCGCAGGCGCAGACCACCGAGCACCATGGCGATGCCGAGTAATCGGTAAGCCAGGCTGCGAGCAAAACGGCATCCCTCGGGGTGCCGTTTTTTTTGCTTGTAATAGACCCGCTCAATGCTGATAAATGCTGGTCCAGTTACCCGTGCCGGTCTGGTTCACGTTGGCCATATACCCCTGGCCGTACTGGCGCACGATCGCACCGTTATTGCTGCCCACCTGGGCCACCAGAGCGTTGTTTGAAACGAGCAGTCCAGTGGGACCGCTCTGGATAACGCTGGTGAAGTTGTTGCTGCCGTTCTGGTCGATGTTTGCCGCATGCCCATCGCCGAACTGGCCGACCTCGGCATAGTTGCCGGAGCCCAGCTGCCCGACGGCGATATTGTTATCCCAACCGCCGATCTGGACGGTGAGCACGCTGTTCGCGGTCCCGGTTTGCAGGATCGCCTGGCGGGCGCCGGGCGCACTTTCCGAGACGACCCAGGCGCTGTTGCCGTCGCCGTTCTGCGTCACCTCCGGCCCATAGTAGGCGGCCTCCACCTGCCTGATCATGAGCTCGTTGTGATTACCGTTCTGCGTGGCCTGGACGCGTGTATCGCTGCTGCGGATCTGCTCGACGGTGGCCAGGTTGGCGATGCCGTTCTGCTCGACGGTGGCCGGGGTCATCTGGGCCATGTTCTGCGTAATCGTGGCGTCGTTCAATGCGCCGCGCTGCGTGATCCTGGCGGTGAAGTCTCCGCGATCACCGTAGGTCAGATCCTGCGTGATACTTGCGTTGTTTCCGGAACCGTATTGTTCAGCGACCGCGAGCGCCCCCCCGGCGCGGTTGTCGCGCTGGAAGATGCCGCTGCTGGAGGCGCCGGGGCCGCCCACATGGTTGTTGTCGCCAACCTGCGTGATCGTCGCGCTGACGCCCACCAGGACATCTGCAGGCGGTGTCGCGCCGACCTGTTCCGCGGACGACGTGTTGCCGTAGCCCTGCTGCGTTACCGTAACGGTCTGACCTGATGCGAGCTGGCAGGCGCAGGCGAGGCTGACGCCGAGCGCGAGTGCCGATAGTGCGGTTCTCATGAGATTGCTCCTCGAAGTGGACAAACAAAGTGGGAAATACGGACACTCAATGCTGATAAATACTGGTCCAGTTCCTCGAACCGGTCTGGTTCACGTTGGCCACATAGCCGTCGCCATACTGGCGCACGATTGCAGTGTTGCTGTTGCCCAGCTGCGCGACCAGGGCGGTGCTTCCGCCGACGGGCCAGTTGGTGCTGCCCTGGGTGATGCTGGTGAAATTGTTGCTGCCGTTCTGGTCGGTGCTGGCCTGGTGCGCCTCGCCGAACTGGTTGACCTCGGCTTGGTTGCCCGCGCCCAGCTGCCGGACCGTCATGCTGGAATCCCAGGCGCCGGTCTGGAAGGTGCGCACGCTGTTCAGCGTGCCGGTTTGCGTGATGACCGGGCCGGCGGCCGGCGAACTCTCGGAGACGATCCAGGCGCTATTGCCGTCGCCGTTCTGCGTGACGTCCGGACCATAGTAGGTGCCGTCGTGCTGCCTGATCATGAGCTGGTTGCCGTTGCCGTTCTGCGTGGCCCGGATGCCGGAATCGGCGGTGGCGAACTGCTCCACGCGAGCCACGTTGCCGATGCCGTTCTGCTCGACGGTGGCAGGGGTCGAGGTCATGATGTTCTGCCTGACCGTGGCATCGTTCAGCGCGCCGCGTTGCGTGATCGTGACGGTAACGGGTCCGGCAAACCCGACCGTTCCATCCTGGGAAATGCCTGCGTTGTTCCCGGTACCGTATTGCTCAACCACAGCGAGCGCTCCCCCGTAGCGGTTGTCGCGCTGGAAGATGCCACCGGTCGTGGAGCCGGGACCGCCGACATGGTTGTTGTCGCCAATCTGGGTGATCGTCGCGGTGGCGGCCAGATCGGGAGCGGGAAAGCCGACCTGCTCCGCGGCCGATGTATTGCGGTTGCCCTGCTGCGTCACCGTCACGGTCTGGCCGGATGCGAGCTGGCAGGCGCAGGCGAGGCTGACGCCGATGGCGACAGCCGATAGTGTGGTTCTCATGAGATTGCTCCTCGACGTGGATGAATAAAGCCCTAATGCTGGATGATGGTGGCGGACTTGCCGTTGCCGTACTGGGTGATGCGGGCCACGCCCTCGCGGCCATACTGCTCGATGCGGGCGGTATTCAGTACGCCCTGCTGCTCGATGGCCGCGCGGTTGCCAATCCCGCCTTGCAGGATGCTGGCCTCGTTCTGCTGGCCGCGCTGCTGCACGAGGGCCTGGTTATCGAGTCCGGTCTGCAGCAGGCTCGCGCCATTGCCGCTGCCTGACTGCGTCACCGAGGCCTGGATCTGCCCGTTTTGCTGCCCGATCAGGGCGCGTGCCAAGGCTTGCTGGCCGAGTTCGGAGGGGGCGAGATCGCCGGCCCAAGCGCTGCTGGTCAGCGTCATGACCAGCAGGCTGCACGACAAGCACCGCGCCGCGTTCATGGCGCGCTCCCGGACATGGCGTCCGCAACCCGGTGCTCCTCGGCCGCTGCGGCAACGCGTGGTGCGCTACGTGGTGCCGGGCCCGCGGCCAGATAGCGTTTAAGAATCGGATTGGCCCTCTCGGCCTCGTCCTGCAGCGTCCAGTTGCCGGCCTGGATTCCCTGCGCCACCAGGTGCGCCACGGCCGCCTCGATCGCCTCGCTGACGCACAACTGCGCCGGTTCGTTGCGGGTGGTGCCGGCCTCGAATTCGGCGAGGTCCTTGACGTTGACGAATTTAAAAACACTGGGGTGCAGCTCGTACGAATAAATGCTCTTGGTGGTCGACACGCTCTGCAGGATCTGGCCGCTGCGGATGTCGACCGAGCGCAGGCTGACCGTCACCTGGTCGACCCGGTATTGGGTCGACAGGCCGACGCCGAGGAAGCGCGCGCCCACGCCGCCAGTGCGCACATTGCTTTCATAGGCCACGATGCCGCCCTCGATCAGGACGGAAGCCGCCAGCAACGGCGGGATCTTGACCTCCGGGGTGCCCGGCGGCTGCGGCATTTCCAGCGCGCGCACGATCTTGCGTTCGGTCAGCAGGTTTTGCAGGTTCTCGCGTTCGACCGGGATGAACCAGCCCGAATCCTGCAGCGCCCGGATCAGCATCGACGAGGCGCCCTGCGTCACCGCGGTCGAGAAGGAACTGTCCGGCGCGGGTTTGTATTGGCCGGTCTGGTCGCGGATGCCGTACACGGCCACGGCGATCTTGCCCTTGGGCGCAGGCAGTTTCAGCAGGTCGCGGGTGATGCTGGTTGCGGGCGTGAGCTGGGCGTTGTCGCGGACCGTCGAGGGAGGGTGGGCGCATCCGCCGATCAGGAGCAGAAGCGCCAACGCTGTGAGTGATGCCGGGCGCAGGGCGTTCATTGCGAGACCTCGAAGGAGGTGACGGCGCCGGTCGCCTTGTCGGTGGTCGTCACGCGCAGCATGCCGCCGCCGAGGTCGGTGACGGTAATGATGAAGTTCTCGGTCGTAAAGCTGCCGGGCACGAGCTTGCCGTCCGGCCCCATCAGCTTCGAGGTGGCCGAGGTGGCGAGCTGGCTGAGCACCATGCGTTCGAGGGTCTGGTTGAACTGCGCCAGCGGCGACTGGTTCAGGAGCGAGGAGCCGGGGCCGCCCTGGGTGTCATGCTTGTTGGTGGCCGATGCCACCGCGAGCAGATTGGAACCGTTCAAGGGAGACCCGCCGAAATTCGGGTTGACCGGCACGTAGACGAGTTCGGTCGCGCATGCGGCGCCGCTCCACAGCAGGACGCCGCAGGCGAAGCTCAGGGGTAATCGGACGGGCATTGCTCGCTCCTTCATGGCAGATCAGAATTCGTCAGGCGCAAGATCGGCATCGCGCACGAACTGCCGCTGGCGCTCGATCTCGAGGATGGCCTGGTAGACGCTTTCGGCGGCGCTGGCGCCGAGTTCTTTCAGCCCGGCGCGCGCCGGCGGCAGCTGCGCCTGGTACACCCGGCGCTGGGCGTAGTCGATCCAGACTTGCGTGCCCCAGCGGGCCGAGGGCCGCTCGCGGATGGCGATCGTGTAGCGCTCGCTGCCCGGTTTGTCGCGCCATTCCGCGCCCAGGACATCGCAGAATTCGTGGCCCGCGACCGTGACGGCCTGGCAGGTGACGAGGCCCCAGGCATCGACGCGGGTGGTGGACTCGGCCGCGTTCGCCGACGCGACCGTGAAGATCGACAAAGCCAGGGAGCGGAAGACGCGATCGATGCGTCCCGAGAGGTTCATAATTGGTATAAAAAATATAACGTTCTGTGCGTCGAGTGTAACGGGCGACCAAGCTCGGCAATTGAGCCTGATCAGGTGCCTGTCCGAAGTAGCGCATCATGGGCAAGCGCGACATGCTGTGCGAAAATAGTTTCCTGATGTTCATTTAGCAACCAACCGGCTTTCGAATGATCTCGACCCGCACGATCCGTCCCGCCACCGCTGCCGATGCCGAACGCATCTGCGCCATCTACAACCACTACGTCGCGACCACGACCATCTCCTTCGAAGAGGAACCCGTGGCGCCTGCCGACATGGTCCTGCGCATCGCCGGCGTGGCCGAGGCGAACCTGCCCTGGCTCGTCATGTGCGAGGACGACAAGCTGATCGGCTACGCCTACGCCACCAAGTGGCGCGTGCGCGCCGCCTATCGCTTCGCCGTCGAAAGCTCGGTCTATGTCGATCCCGACTACGCCGGCAAGGCCGCCGGCACCGCGCTGTACGAAGCCCTGTTGACGGAACTGCGCCGGCGGGGCCTGCACCTCGTCATCGGCGGCATCGCCCAGCCCAACGAGGCCAGCGTGCGCCTGCACGAGCGGCTGGGTTTTCGGAAGGTTGCGCACTTCAGCGAGGTCGGCCTGAAGTTCGGTCGCTGGATCGACGTCGGCTACTGGCAGCTCAAACTCGAAGACATGCAAGGACCACGATGAACAAGCCATGCCTCATCATCATCGACATGCAAAAGGGCATGGCGAATCCCGCCGCGGGCAGCCGCAACAATCCGCAGGCGGAAGACAATATCGGCCGGCTGCTGCGGGCCTGGCGTGCCGCCGCGGCGCCCGTCGTCCATGTGCGCCACATCTCGCGCTCGTCGACCTCGTTCTTCGCGCCGGGCCAATCCGGCGTCGCGTTCCAGGACGCGCTGCAGCCGCTGGCGCACGAGCACGTGGTCGAGAAAAACGTGCCGGATGCCTTCATCAACACCGCGCTCGAGCGCTGGCTGCGGGTGCGCGGATTGGATGCGTTGGTCATCGTTGGCGTCAGTACGAACAACTCGGTGGAATCGAGCGCACGCACGGCCGGCAACCTGGGTTTTAAAACGGTCGTCGTCGCCGATGCGACCTATGCCTATGCGATGCGCGATTACGCGGGCGTCGAGCGCACGGCCGACGAGGTGCATGCGATGGCGCTCGCCAACCTGATGAGCGATTACGCGGCGGTCAAGGACACGGAGACCGTGCTGGCGGAACTCGCTGCGAACTAAGAGCTGCATCCTGTACGTCCAAGCCGGGCTCCCTCATCGTTTCGAATGCACTACACTGGTCCGCGTTGGCGCATCTCGTTCAATAATTCGACGACTGAAAGGGAGTGACATGAAAGCTCAATGGATCTGCGCACTGGTACTGAGTTCGGCCTGGGCGGCCGCAAGCGTGCACGCCGCCGAACTGCGCGCGACGATGAATACGGTGTCGGAGGCCGGCGTCGGCAAGTCGGCCGGCACGGTGACGATCAGCGACTCGAAATTCGGCCTGGTGTTCACGCCCGCGCTCACCGGCCTGCCGCCGGGCGTGCACGGTTTCCACGTGCACGAGACGGGCAGCTGCGATACGAACCAGAAGGACGGCAAGCCGGTGCCGGCCGGTGCCGCGGGCGGGCACTTGGATACCACCAAGAGCAAGAAGCACGGACTGCCGTGGGGCGATGGGCATATCGGCGATTTGCCGGCGCTGTATGTCGACAGCGCGGGAGCAGCCAACAATCCGGTGCTGGCGCCGCGGCTGAAAAAGCTGGCGGACGTGAAGGGCAAGGCGCTGATGGTGCATGCGGGCGGGGACAATCACTCGGATCACCCGGCGCCGCTCGGTGGCGGTGGAGCGAGGATTGTGTGCGGGATTATCGAGTGAAATAAAATTTCACGAAGATCACTCGCAGGAAAGAATATTTCATCAGCAAGCGCGTGCCATGTGCATGCACCGTACCGCGTGGGCACGGAGTGCCCACCCTACAAAAACGCCCGGTTATTGCGGACCGGGCGTTTTTTATTTACTTGGCTGCGGCGCGCACCTTGCCGAAAGCGTCGCCCGCTTTCCAGGCCGGCATCTTCGGAGAGTCAGCCACCATGCGGCCCAGGTTCAGCGTGAACTGCGCCTGCTGCACCATGCCGCTCAAATCCCAGCTCGGATCGTATTCGTCGTTCACCTGGTGGTAGCGCGCGCGATAGGCCTTGGCCTTGGCGTTGTTCGCCTCGACGTTCGACACCCAGGCGCTGCCGCCGCCGACCGAGAAGGCCGGGATGCCGGCTTTCGCAAAGCTGAAGTGGTCGCTGCGGAAGTAGCCGCCGGCGAGATCCGGCTTGGCCGGGGCGATCGTGAGACCCATGGCTTTCGCCGTCGCTGCCGCCATCGCGCCCAGTTCCGTGCGCTCGCTGCCCGAGGCGCCGATGTCCTTGGCCGCGCCGACGAAGTTCAGGCTGTCGAGGTTCAGGTTGGCCGCCGTCTTTTCGGCCGGCCACAGCGGACGCGCCGCGTAGGCCGCGCTGCCCAGCAGGCCTTGCTCTTCGGCCGCCACCCACAGGAACATCTGCGAACGCTTCGCGGGATGACGCGCCGCTTCCTGCGCCATCGCCAGCAGGCCCGCCGTGCCCGAGGCATTGTCGACGGCGCCGTTGAAGATCGTATCGCCCTCGCTGCCCTGCTTGCCCATGTGGTCCCAGTGGGCGCTATAGATGACGACTTCGTCCTTCAGCTTCGGATCGGTGCCCGGCACCACGCCGGCCACGTTGAATTCGCTCAGCGTGCGCACCGCCGCGCGGGTCTCGCCTTTTACGCGCGCATTCAATGCGACGGGCTTGAAGGCCTTGTCTTCGGCGGCGGCGCGCAGTTTATCCAGGTCCTGGCCGGCGGCCGCGAACAGTTTACGAGCGGCGGCGTCGGTCATCCAGCCCTGCATGCCGGTGCCGAGATCGGCGTCGGCGAGTTGAAAACGCTCGGCGGCGGCCCAGCTGTTCTGGACCACGCTCCAGCCGTACGAGGCCGAGGCGTCGGTGTGGATCAGCAGGACGCCGGCCGCGCCCTGGCGTGCCGCTTCCTGCAGCTTATAGGTCCAGCGGCCATAGTAGGTGAGGCCGGCGCCATTGAAACGCTTCGGCTCGGCGGCGGTCGGGGCCGGGTCGTTGACCATCATGACGAGGATCTTGCCCTTCGCGTCCAGGCCCTTGTAGTCGTCCCAGCCTTCTTCCGGCGCGGTGATGCCGTAGCCCACAAAAACCAGTTCCGCATCCATGCTGTGCTCGGGCTTCGCATCGCCCGGCGCCCACACCCAGTCGGCGCCGAAGGCCATCGGCAGCGCCTGGCCGCCGGCGAGAATGCCGACATTGCTTTGCTGCGGCAGCGGACGCACGCCGGCGATTTTCACTTCCTGGCGGTAGCTGCTGCCGTTGGCCGGTTTCAGGCCGGCGGCCATCGCTTGCGACTCCAGGTAAGCGACCGTCAATTCTCCGCCGCGCTGGCCGGTACCGCGGCCCTCGAGGGCGTCGGAGGCGAGGAAGGACAGGTGGCCGCGCAGCGGCGCTTCCTGCACGGTGGCGGCTTGTGCCTTGTTGGGGGCGGCGTGAACGGAAAGGCCGAGCGCCAGGCTGCTGGCGAGGGCGGTCAATACGGCGATCTTGTGCATGGAATCCTGCTGCGGTGATTGATGGGGTCAGCACCCTGCGGTGCCGCCACATTGTAGTGCAAGCGCACTAGTAGAACCACAGCGTATCGGCCGCGATCGACTGGCCACTCGCCGGTACCAGCGCCGCCGCCGGACGCGCCGGCAGCAGGCGTTCGGGCAGTCCGGGCAGCACCTCTTCGATCCGCACCGCGTAGATCGGATCGCCCACCACGTCGATCCGGAAGTGCAGCAAGTCGTCTTCCATTCCGTACAGGACGATGGCCAGTGTCTTCGCTTCGCTGTCCAGCAGCACGCGGCCGTTCATCGTCGCGCGCTTTACCCTCGCACCGAGCACCTTGAGGCGAACCTGCGGCGCGCGGTTCTCCGATACCAGCGTGAAGTCGGCGTGCCGCTCGGGCGCCTGGCCGTTGCGCAGGATGCGCACCAACGGGAAGCGCAGGCCATCGCGCGGCGCCCAGGCGTACCACATGGGCGGGCTGTCCCAGCCGAAGACGTTCAGGAACACGTACGGCTGCTTCAGGTTCGCGAACAGTTGCCGTTCCCACGGATCGAGCGCGCCGGCCGGATGCAGCCAGTAGGCGTCCCAGGTCGGCATGTCCTTGTAATACACGAGGCCGTTCGCGCGCAGTGGTGCCGGTTCATCGCCTTTACCTACACCTGCGCCGGCGCTGCCGGTCAGCGCCAGCCCGCCCAAGCCTGCCAGCAGCAGCGTGCGCGCGAGATAGCGCCGCGCCTGCATCAGGAGCGCTGCCGACACGCCCAGCAGCAGCGCCAGCAGCGCGATCGGTACGTTCATGCGCTGCGGCGAGAGCACCATAAAACTGTCGCGCAGTGCCGGCAGCGCCAGCACGAAAGCCGGCAGCACCCCGGCCAGCATCAGCGCCAGCCGCGCTGCCGGCCGGGCAGCGACGGGCTGCGCATGCAGCGCGATGAAGGACAGCAGCGCCGCCAGCAGCGGCCAGGCCAGCAGGTGGCTGGCGCCCGGCGCCAGCCAGCTCGCCAGCAGCAGGACCACGACCAGGCAGGCCAGGCCGGCAAGCATGGGGGCCGCCGTGCCGGTACGGCGCACCAGCTGGCGCAGGGCGACGACGAAGACGGCGGTGCACAGCGCGCAGACCGCCGCGAGATAGGGCAGGGCGTGCTGGGGCGCGGCCGGATGCCAGACGCGGTGCAGCGCCGGCACCCGCAGCCACAGCTGCCAGGCGCCCATGCCGAGCGCGACGACGATCGCAGGAAGGATGAAGAAGGCCTGGAGCAGGGCCGGATAACGCAGGCGCACGCGCTGCATCGCGACGCAGGCGGCGACCGCCAGCAGCAGGCAGGCCAGGCGCGCCAGCGGCCAGACCAGGTCCGCGTCGTAGTGCACGGTGCCCACGAAGGGCAGGGCAAAGTAGACCTGCCCGGTCGACGGGATCGGATCGATGCGTGCGTTGCCGAATGCGCGCGTCAGGCGCAGCATGGTGTCGCCCATCTGCTGCAGGGTGGCGCGCTCGAAACGTTGCGGCGTATCGAGGGCGGGATCGTGCCGGAACGGACGGCCCGTGTGCGCGAACTGCAGCACCGGCACCTGCAGGCGGTCGAGCGCGCCGATGCGCAGGGCATGCGGCGCCAATTGGTGGACTTCCTGCATCAGCGAGGAGCCGGCGACGTCGGGCGCCGCGCGCAGCCAGCCGTCGATCGCGGCGCGGTTGGCCTTATACGTATTGTAGAGCGTGAGCGGCCCGCCGCTGCCGGCGCCGTCGAAGCGCAGCGCCAGCCCGACCTCGCGCGCCCAGGGATGCTGCTCGGCGAAGGCCTGCATGCCGAGGCTGCCGACACCTTCCCCGTCCGCGAACAGCACCAGCACGTCGTTCTCGAGCGGCGCGCCGGCACGCAGCGCGCGCAGGGTCTCGAGCAGGGCGGCCAGCGGCGCCGCGCCGCTCGCGCCCAGGCTGGCGGGATCGCTGTCGAGCTGCGCCGCCAGCAGCAGGGCGGGGCGGCGCAGGCGGTCCGGCGCCGTGCCCGGCACGCGCACCAGTACGTTGTGCACGACGCCCATGGTCGCCTCGTAGTTCGCGTTGTAGTCGACGTAGTTCTTTTGCACGAGGGCGCGTTGCACCTGGGGTTCGACGCCGAGCGCGCGCAGGCGTGCCAGCAGGTAGGTCCGCGCCTGGCCGTTCGCCGCACTCGCGATCGGTCGCGGCGCGCGCGCCAGCGCCTCCAGGTCCGCCACCGCGCGCGCCGCCGCGAACTGCGCCGCAGGCGCATTGATCGGCGCCACCGCAGGCAAGGACGGCTGCGCCGGCCACAGTGCCAGCCAGCACAGGGACGCGGCAAGGAGCAGGGCCGCGGCGATACCGGCCGGCGTGGAAGGAGAATCGGAAACCATCTGCTGCATCCTTGTCGTATTCAAAGGGCGAGCGCGAGCCCGCCAACACCCAGGCACAAAAAAACCCGCCAGGCTGAGGAATGGCGGGCAAAGAGGATGATCAGGAGGCTATTCGAGCGTCCAGACGTAGGCGATCTGCGCCCAGCCGGCTTCGGGTACGCCGTTGTTCATCGCCGGCTTGAAGCGGCACAGACTGAGGGCGCTGACGGCGGCGCGGTCGAGATCGCGCGAGCCGCTCGAGCCCTGCACCTTCGCACTGCTCACGCGTCCGTCGGTACCGACCAGCAGGGCCAGCGTCGTGGTGCCGCTGTCGCCGTTGCGGGCCGCCGCTGCCGGATAGGTCGGCGTGGCGCAGCTGCCGGCATCGGCCAGCACGGCCGTGCGCATCGTTCCCGCGTTGGTCGATGGCGTGGCCGGCTGGGGCGGCGCCTCGGCCTGCGCCGGCTGCGCAGCTTGCGGAGGCGCGACCTCGGTGGTCGTCTGCACCGGGTTCTCGACCGGCGGCAGCGGGATATCGACCTCGACTTTCGGCACCACGACTTCCGGCGGCGCGACCTGCGGCATCGGCTTCGGCGGCTCGGGTGGCGCCGGCGGCGGCTTTACCGGTTCCGGCGTCATGAACACGGTCAGATCCTCAGGCAGCGAGGGCAGCGAGATGACTTTATTGTTCATCATGTTGACGACGCCGACGGCAATCAGGGCGTGCAGGCCGGCGACGAGGGCGAACTTGCCGGCCTTGCTGCCGGTGTCAGGGTGCATGTGCGAGAAATGCATGGCGATCTCCTTGTTATACGCCCTGGCGTACGGCTGGCAGGGCTTTGCTTACGGGAAGTGCTGCATCCTTCTAATCTGCGGAAGTAATATATGCCATTAGCTAGCAACGAGTAAAGAGTTTTGTTGGCAATCGTGTATGCCTGATCAGTTTGCTCGCCTCAGCAAAGCTTGTATGAAATAATCAACTCATACCGACTAGTCTTCCGTCACATGGCACACTTAACTGCCGGAGATTGGTAAGCGGATGTAACGTATGGAGAGAAGCGTGAGCAATTCGAAAGCAATTCGCGTGATGCTGGCCGATGACCACCCGATCGTGATGACGGGGTTTGCGATGTCGCTCGCGGCCGAGGGCATGGATGTCGTCGCGCAGGCGCGCACCCCGAGCGAGGCGGTGGCGCTATATGCCGAGCACCAGCCGGACGTGGTCGTGCTCGACATCCGCTTCGGCACCGAGCTGACCGGCCTGGACGCGGCGCAGAACATCCTGCGCGCCGACCCGCATGCCAAGGTCGTCTTCCTCAGCCAGTTCGACCAGGATAGCCTGATCAAGGAGACCTACCGCATCGGCGCGCACGCCTTCGTCACCAAGGATTGCGACCCGGCCGACCTGGCCGCGGCCGTGCGCCAGGCGCATGCGGGCAAGTTGTACTTCCCGCCCCAGATCGCCGAGCGATTGGCCAGCATCGCCGTGCGCGGCGACGTCTCGCCGCAATCGCAGCTCGACGAACGCGGCCTCGAGATTTTCAAATTGATGGCCGAAGGACTGACCAATGGCGAGATCGCCGAGAAGCTGAACCTGTCCACCAAGACCATCAGCAATACCAGCCAGTCGATCAAGGAAAAGCTGGGCGTCGAGCGCCAGGCCCACATCACGAAGCTGGCCGTCAAATATGGCCTGATCCAGCCCTGACGCATGCGCCTGCGCTCTCTTGTCGCGGGGCTGATGCTGGCTGCCGGTGCTGTGACCGCGGCGCCGGTGCAAGCGCCCGGCTACCGCTTCCAGATCTTCCCCGGCGGCGACAGCAGCCTGACGGTACGCATCGCCGAAGACCTGTATAAGCGCCTGGTGCCGACCTTTGCCGGCTTTCGCACCGAGCTGGCCCAGCGCCGGCGCATGGTGTATATCGCGATCGGCCCCGACGCCCTGCGCGAAGCGGTCGCACGCCGCTGCGATTGCGTGGTGATCTCCGCCTTCACCTCGAGCCAGGTCTGGCATGCCATCGTCGACCGCCTGCCGCCGGCGCGAGCGCGCATGATGACGGCGGTGTACGCCGAACCGGCGCCCGGCGACCAGCTGCGCCTGGCCGCGCTGCTGTACCGGCGGCCGGTACGCGCCGCGGCCATCCTCGGTCCCGACACCGGCTACCTGCAGCCGCTGCTCGCCGGGCAGGCCGACGTGCTGCAGGCCGGGCATGACGACAACCTGGGCGATGTCTTGTCCCGCATCGGCCGCCACGAGGTGCTGCTGGCACTGCCCGACAGCGCCATCTACAACCCGGAAAACATCCGCAACATCCTGCTTTCGACCTATCGCCGCAAGCAGGCGGTGATCGGCTTCTCCGCCGACATGGTGAAAGTCGGTGCGCTCGCCACGATCTATTCCGAGATCGAGGACATCAACGCCCAGGTGGCGGAAATGGCGGCCGGCTTCGTCGCCAGCGGAGAATTGCAGCCGCCGCAGTTCCCGCGCTACTTCCGCACCACGATCAACGAAGGCGTGGCGCGTTCGCTCGACATCGCCGTCAGCCCTGAAGCGCGCCGTTTTGCGCGCGCGCGGCCATGAGACTGCGCTTCTGGCGCAGCTGGAGCATCGGCCTGCGCATGGCCTTCATTACCATGCTGCCGGTGGTGTTCCTGTTCACGGCCTTCGTCTGGTACTCCTGGTACGCGCACCGCGCCCAGGTAGCCGAAGAGCTGAGCGAGCGCGGACGCATCCTCGCCCGTGCCTTGGCCGAGACCAGCGAATACAACGTCATCTCGGGCAATCTCACCGACCTGCGCCTGACGATCAACGGCCTGGTGCAGTCCGACAAGAACATCTTCCGCATCGACGTGGTCGACGCCAGCGGCAAGCGCGCGCTGCGCGTCACCTCGGAGACCGCCCAGGACGCCGAGCCGCACTACTACGAAGCGCCGATCCGCAAGCAGGTGGTCTGGATCAACCTGTTCACGGACAACGGCACCCCGCACGTCTCGGCGTCGAGCGATGCACGGCCGCCGACGCTGACCACCGAGATCGTCGGCGCGGTGCAGGTGCGTATGTCGCCCTCGAACATGCTGGCCAAGCAGGCCAGGCGTTTCAGGATCGAGCTGGCGATGGCGGCGCTGGCCCTGGCCGCTAGCGGCGTGCTGGCCTGGGTGCTGGCACGCTCGCTAACGCTGCCGCTGAAGGAAGCGATCCAGGCGCTGCGCGCGATCCGTGGCGGCCAATACCGGGTCGACCTGCCGGTGACGACGGGCGGCGAAGTAGGGGAGCTGCAAGCCTCGATCGGCGAGATGTCGGTGGCGCTCGACCGCTCGACCCAGGACCTGGAGAACAAGGTCGCCGAGCGCACGCGCGACCTGGTCGAATCGCGCAACGAGGCGCTGCGCGCCGATGCCGACAAGAGAAAACTGATCCAGAAGGTGAACAGCATCATCGAGGACGAACGCAAGAGTATCGCAGTCGAGATCCACGACGAATTGAACGCCTCACTGATCGCGGTGCGCCTGGAAGCGCAGAGCATCGGCACCCTGGCCTCCAAGGCGCCGCCCGCGCCCGAGACCGAAGAGATCCGCGCCAAGGCGGGCGCGATCACGAAGCTCGCGCTCGACCTGTACGCCAACGGCCGCCGCCTGGTACGGCGCCTGCGCCCGGAAGTGCTCGACATGCTCGGCCTGCACGGCGCGGTCGAGGAGATGCTGCGCCACTACGACAGCGCCGGCTGCCGCTTCTCCTTCCACTCGGAAGGCGATTTCTCGAAGCTCGGCAACGAGCTGGCCATTTCCGCTTATCGCATCGTGCAGGAAGCGCTGTCGAACATCATGAAGCACGCTAGCGCCACGGCGGCCGACGTGACGCTGGTGCTGGACGCGGCGAACGACACCTTGCGCATCGAGGTCGAGGACAACGGCCAGGGCTTCGATCCGGCCAGCAGTTCCGAGGGCATCGGCATCATCGGCATGCGCGAACGCGTGTACGCGCTGCACGGCACGATGGAAGTGCGCTCCGCACCCGAACGCGGCACCACGCTGGCGATTGCATTGCCACTCTCGGACGCATCTGCGGTATCGTAGCGCCTGGCCTCAACTCCCCCCGTTAATACACCATGTCGAACGCATTGAAGACGCCCTACGAACTGGGCAACCAGAACCAGACCACCACCCACACCGAGTGCATCGCCTGGTACGAAGACCTCGCCCGTCAATACCCGAACGTGCTGCAATTCGGCGTCGTCGGCACTTCGGATGCCGGCCTGCCGATCCACGCGGGCGTGGTGAGCGGCGACGGCGTCTTCGATGTTCAGGCGATCAAGGCGGCCGGGCGTCCGGTCTTCTTCAACAACAACGGCATCCACCCGGGCGAACCGGAGGGCGTCGACGCCTGCATGGCGCTGGTGCGCGACTTCTGCCTCCAGCCCGAGCGTGTGGCAAAGCTGGGCAGGACCGTGTTCCTGTTCGTCCCGCTCTACAACGTCGACGGCAGCATCAACCGCGCCAACACCTCGCGCGTAAACCAGGACGGCCCCGAGCAGTTCGGTTTCCGCGGCAACAGCCGCCACCTCGACCTGAACCGCGACTTCGTCAAGTGCGACACCCTGACGGCGCAGACTTTCAATAAACTGTTCGCGACCTGGGATCCGGACGTGATGGTCGATACCCATACCTCCAACGGCGCCGACTACACCTATACGATGACCCTGATCCACACCCAGGCCGACAAGCTGGGGACTGAGCTGGGCGGCTTCCTCACTGGCACCATGCTGCCGGCGATGTACGCCGAGATGGAAGCGCGCGGCTGGCCGACCTGCCCCTACGTGAATCCGGTCAAGGACAGCCCGGACCACGGCATCGCCGAGTTCCTGGAAACGGCGCGCTTCTCGACCGGCTACGCGGCCCTGCACCACACGATCGGCTTCATGCCCGAGACGCACATGCTGAAGCCGTTTAAAAACCGCTACGAATCGATGCGCGCCCTGGTCGAGACGGCGCTCGATTTCACGGTGCAGCACGCGGACCAGATCCAGTCCCTGCGCCGCGCCGCCAAGGCCGCTGGCCGCACCCGTGCCGAGTGGCCGGTGCACTGGGTGATGGACGAACAGAACACGAGTACTTTCCGCTTCAAGGGCTACGAAGCCTGCTACAAGCCGAGCGTGCTGGGCGATTACTCGCGCCTCTACTACGACCGCAGCAAGCCGTGGGAACGCGACATCACCTACTACAATCGCTTTAAAGCCGACGTCACGGTGCAGGCGCCGAAGGCCTACATCGTGCCGCAGGCCTGGCGCGAAGCCATCGAGCGGCTCGAACTGAATGGCGTGCAGCTGGAGCGCGTGCTCGAGGACCGCATGCAGGACGTGGCGTACTACCACGTCGCTTCGGTCTCCTCGCGTCCGAACGCCTACGAGGGCCACATGTTCCACGACGACGTGCAGCTGGAAAAGCGCCGCGGCCAGGTGCTGGTGCGCGCCGGCGACGTGATCGTCTCGCTCGACCAGGACAAGGCGCGCTACGTCGTCGAAACCCTGGAACCGCAGGCCCACGACAGCTTCTTCCGCTGGGGCTTCTTCAACAGCGTGCTGGAAAAGAAGGAAGCGTATTCGGACTACGTGTTCGAGGACGAAGCCGAACGCCTGCTGCGTGATGAACCGGCGCTGGCTGCCAAGTTCGCGGAGTGGAAAGCCGCCAATCCGGCGCTGCTGGCGAACCAGGAAGCGGTCCTCGACTTCATCTTCGCTCACTGCGACACCTACCGCGAACCGGAATGGCGCCGCTATCCGGTGTTCATGGTCGAGTAAGGTCACGCCATGAAAAATCATCTCACCGCGCTTGCCGCCGCCGTCACCTTGACTGCGACGGCGCATGCCGCCCCGACGGCCGGCCAAACCTACTTCGAACAAAACTGCGCCAGCTGCCATACGGTCGATGCGGCGATGAGCTCGCGCGCCGGCCCCGGCCTGTTCAATGTCCTGGGCCGCAAAGCCGCCGCCGTCCCCAACTTCAACTACACAGACGCCCTGACGAAGGCGGGCGCCGCTGGCAAGACCTGGACGAAAGAGGAACTCGACGTCTTCCTGCGCGACCCGAACAAGGACGTCCCCGGCACCGCGATGCCGATCGGCGTCGCCGATGCGAAGCAGCGCGCCGCCGTGATCGACTACCTGGCCACGCAAAGCGGCAAGGCGGCCACGCCGGCCGCGACCGCGAAGGCAGCGGTGAACGATAGCGCCGCCTGGAATGCCGACAAGCCTGGCGACGTCCACCACATCAAGGCCACCGACCTGGTCGCGCCCTACGCCAGCGACAGCGCCGGCAACGGCCCGAAGCTGGCGCCGCGCCCCGACGGCGCCATGCCGGCCGTCCCGAAAGGTTTTAAAGTCGGCATCTATGCCGACAAGCTCGGCAAGCCGCGCCTGCCGCTGCGGGCTCCGAACGGCGACATCTTCCTGTCCGAGGCGGCCAAGGGGCAGATCACGGTCCTGCGTTCGAAGGACGGCGCCAAGGCCGACACCAGCAGCGTGTTCGCCACCGGCCTGTCTCGTCCCTATGGCATGGCCTTGTGGCCGGCCGGTCCCAATCCAAAATACCTGTACGTCGCCAACGTGAACTCGGTGGTGCGCTTCGCGTACAGCGTCGGCGACCTGAAGGCCAAGGGCGAGCCGGAAGTCGTCGTCGAGAAGATCAGCGACACCAGCGGCGGCCACGTCACGCGCACGATCGCGTTCTCGAACGACGGCAAGACCCTGTTCCTGTCGGTCGGCTCGGCCACCAACTACGCCTCCAAGATCGGCGACAAGCCGCCGCAGCCGCTCGCGCAGTGGGAAGCGAAGTATGGCGTCGGCGCCGCCTGGGGCGAAGAGCTTGAACGCGCCGCCGTGCTGGCCTTCGATGCGGACGGCAAGAATCGGCGCCCGTATGCGAACGGCCTGCGCAACTGCGTCGGCATGCTGGTGCATCCGAAGACGAATGAACTGTTCTGCAGCGTGAACGAGCGCGACGAGCTGGGCGACAACCTGCCGCCCGACTACGTCACGCGCGTGAAGAAGGAGGGTTTCTATGGCTGGCCGTGGTACTACATCGGCGCCAACGAAGACCCGCGTTTGCAGGGCATCCGGCCCGACCTGAAAAACAAGGTGATCGTGCCCGACACCCTGATCCAGTCGCACTCGGCGCCGCTGGGCATGGTCGTGTACCAGGCGCCGAAGGGCGCGAAGTTCGCCTTCCCGAAAGAGTACGAGGGCGACATCTTCCTCGCGCTGCACGGCTCCTGGAACCGCGGCATGCGTACCGGGTACAAGGTGGTACGCGTCCCGATGAAGAACGGCGTGCCGACCGGGCAGTACCAGGACTTCATGACCGGCACCGTGCTGAGCGACCGCGATGTGTGGGGTCGTCCGGCCGCCGTAGAAGTGGCTGCGGACGGCGCGCTGCTGGTGGTCGACGACGGCGGTGGCGTCGTGTGGCGGATCACGCCAGAAAAATAACGGCACGTTGTCCCGTAAGGTGGGCAGCTTTGCTGCCCACGCGTAGTAGTCACCAGCACCGACGCTTCGATTTCTAGATCAAGTCTTCCTTTTAATTCTCCCTTTCTAACTGTTCAGCAACGATATACTTTGATCGTTCAATAACACTTATTGGAAAGGGAGAACATGAGGAGACTGCCCATCAAAATCATCACCGCCCTCATCGTGCTGGTGCTGCTGTTCGCACTGGCACCCTTCGGCACCGTCCCCGCAGGCCACCGCGGCGTGAAGACCACCTTCGGCAGCCCGAGCGACGAGGTGCTGAGCGAGGGCATCCACTTCCGCATCCCGCTGGCGCAGAAGATCAACCTGGTCAACGTCTCGATCCAGAAAGGAGAGGGCGAGGGCGATGCCGCCTCGCGCGACCTGCAGATCGTGCACACGCGCGTGGCGCTGAACTACCATGTCAAGCCGGAAGGCGCCGTCTCCATCTTCCGCGACCTCGGCAACCAGCCGGGCGAACGCATGATCATCCCCTCGGTGCAGGAAGCGGTGAAGGCCGTGACCGCGCGCTTCACGGCCGAGGAACTGATCGCCAAGCGCACCGACGTGCGCGACCAGATCGTCACCCAGCTGCGCGAACGCCTGGCGCGCCACGCGATTGTGGTCGACGAGTTCTCTATCGTGAATTTTAACTTTTCAAAATCCTTCAACGAAGCGATCGAAGCCAAGACCACGGCCGAACAATTGAAGCTGAAGGCCGAGCGCGACCTGCTGCGCATCGAGGTCGAAGCCCGCCAGCGCGTCGCCCAGGCCAAGGCCGAAGCCGAATCGCTGGCGATCCAGCGCCAGCAGGTGACACCGGAACTGATCCGCCTGCGCGAGATGGAGAATCAGCGCCTGGCGATCGAGAAGTGGGATGGCAAGCTGCCGAACGTGGCGGGTGGGGCGATCCCGTTTATCAATGTGAAGTGAGCATGTCGGGTGCGGCCGGATGATCGGTCACGCCCAAGCTGTCGGAAAGGATAGGCGGAAAAAATTGTGAGTCTCAAATAGTTGCAAACACGGCCTTCAGTGCATTCTCTGCATCCTCAAGAGTGAGTGATACCTCAGTTTTCGCCTCCAGTATTTTCCTCATTCGCTCCCAGCATTTGTTGATGTGTGTAAGTTCAGGATCAGCAAATGTTATCGTTGTGATCCCGTATTCGTTGAAATAATCATTACGCTTGGCGGTCTCCTTTGCCCATTTTTTTGAGAGTTCTTCATTTAGCGTTTTTTGCGTTTTGCTTTTAATGCCATCGATTGCCATATGAGTAGAAGCTGGGCTGAATTCAAACCCTGTCATCTCCATGGTATGAGCGTTAAGGACTGAAAAATCGAGTCTGTGTATGTGCTTTGTTTCTTTCCCCGCAAATCTTAATTCAGGAATTAGAAGTGGGATACGATACGGGTCAGAGCTAGTCCGGACATAGTTGATATAAAGTGCAGATATTTCCCGTTCATACGGGGATCGTGATACGCGAGCAAGAACGGTCTTGTAAAACGTAAGAAATGCGTTTACATCCTCAAACTGAACCGGGTCTTCGCAATCTGGGGCAATTAAGCCTGTCGCTAAGACATGACCGATGGTCCAGTACGTATATAACTCTCGACGCATCTGGCTCTTGTCATTGGTCCATTCACCAAAGCGGCGCGCAGGGGCTATGAGAAGGCCCCAAACCAAGTTGCCTTCCCCAAACCAAACTTGCCATAGTTCGTCGCCAGGTTTAGCACGTACTCGTGCTTCAAAATTGCGATAAAAATTTCTCTCTAAGAATATGTAAATATATTCCTGCAAAATCGGATCTTGTAACATCTCCGGAATAATTTGTTCGGTTCGCTTTTTATAATCTCCGTATTCTCGTCTGCGAAGAATTGACGCCCGCTTTTCCTCAAGAGTGCGGGTGAGGCCAGCGATCCAAAGGGCGATGAAGTCACTCGGTGATTGGAACTGCATTCGCACGCTATCAACAAAAATATTGTTGTTTCTTCCGATATGCGCGTGCATTTGATGCACCGACGAGGGACCGTTAATGGCGCTAAAGCGTTTGAGAGCGGTAACACGTAGTGCTTCTAAACGTGCGGTTAATTCTGCTTCCTTGGCTTGAATTTTTTCTGAAAGAGTCATTATTGGTAAAATAACTATATCTTTATCTGGGAAAATTTATGCTCAAGCTCACTTGCTCGCCGCAATCCACCGATCCACCTTCTTCTCCAGCAGCGCCAGCGGCAGCGTTCCTTCGCCCAGCACGATGTCGTGGAAGGCACGCAGATCGAACTTCGATCCGAGCGCGGTTTGTGCACGCTGGCGCAGTTCCAGGATCTTCAGCGAACCGATCTTGTAGCCCAGCGCCTGGCCTGGCCACACCATGTAGCGCTCGATCTGCGCGCGCGAGTCCGCTTCGCTGTAGCCCAGCGTATCGCTGAAATACTTGATGGCCTGCTCACGCGTCCAGCCTTTGGTGTGCAGGCCGGTGTCGACCACCAGGCGCGCGGCGCGCAGCATCTCGTCGTTCAGGTGGCCGAAATAATCTTCCGGTTTGTCGAACAGGCCCATGTCCTTGCCCAGGGTCTCGGCGTACAGTGCCCAGCCTTCCGTAAACGCGTTGTTGCCGCCGAACTTGCGGAAGTTCGGCAAACCGAGTTCCTGGACCAGCGCGATGTGGAAGTGGTGGCCCGGCTGGCCCTCGTGCAGGAACAGCGTGACCATGCCGGTGCTGCCGTATTGGGTCGGATCGTTCACGACCGACCAGAACACGCCCGGACGGGTGCCATCCACCGCCGGCGGCGTGTAGTGGTCGGAGGCGGTGGCGCGGCTCAGTTCAGGCTCGAGGCGCAGGTCCAGCGGCGACTTCGGGCGCAGGTTGAACATCGAAGGCAGCTTGGTGCGCAGCTGGGCGTCCAGCTTGCGGTAGACCTCGATGACTTCCTGCTCGGTCTTAAAGGGCTTGAACTTGGCCTGCTGCGAGACCCAGGCCGGCAGGCCGGCGGCCGGGCCCGTATACCCCATCTTCGGGCCGATGCGGCCATACTCTCCCTGGATGCGCGCGACTTCCTTCAGGCCGATCTCGTGGATCGCTTCCGGCGTCAAATCGGTCGTGGTCTGGCTCGCCACGCGCACCTTGTACCAGGCGGCGCCGTTCGGCAGCGCGTTCCAGCCGCTCGTCGTGCGCGCAGCAGGAATGTAATCCTTCTCGATGAAGCCGGCCAGGCGCGATAGGGCAGGGTTCAGCTTCATGCCGATCGTCTCGCCATACAGTTTGGTGAGCGCGCGCTTGTCGGCATCGGAAAAACCGGCAGGGAAGTTTTTTACAGGCGTGTAATAAATGCTTTCCTCGGGCGCACCGGCAACCAGCTGTTTGAATTGCGGCAGCGCCGAGATCATGACCGAACGAGGGTGCACGATGCCGCGCTTGATCCCCTCTCGCATGTTGGCGATCGCCTGGTCGACCCACGGTCCCAGCTGCGCCAGGCGGCTGGCGTAGGCCCGATAATCCTGCACGGTGGCGAGCGGCTGGGCGCCCTGGCCGCTGCTGTAGTTCGCGAGCGTGACAGGCATGCTGTCCATCTGGTTCAGCGGCAGCAGGTGCTCGGGGAAGGGCTCGAAGCGCAGCGCCATGCCCAGCTCGTAGTCGAGGATGTCGTAGCTGGTCTGGTCGCGGCTGTTCAGCTGCGCGCGCTTGATCGCATGCAGGCGCTTCTGGAACGCCTTATAGCGCGCAAACTGCTTGCTGCGTTCGGTCGGCGAGATCGTCATGCCGATCTGGTCGATGAAGCGGTTGTCTCCGCTCTCGCTGGCGGAGACGGGATCGAAACGCGCCAGCGCATCGTAGTACTCGTCGGCGAGGGCATTGAGCTGCTTGCCGGCTTGCGGGCTGGCGGCGGCCTGTTTGACGGGCGCTGCAGCCTGGCCGGCGCCGAGCGCCGGTGCGCAGGCGATCAGGGCGGCGGCAGCGAGTGCGCCGAGCTTGAATGGAAGGGTCATGGTGCGAATACCTTAATAGCTTGCGAGCGGCGCCAGCGCGCCATTTTTAAACGTGTAGACGGTGACGGCGGTCTTCTTGAGGTTGCCCTTGTCGTCGTAGCCGTAGGTGCCGACCACGCCCTGGTGATTCAGCGTGCGCAGCTGCTGCGCGACCTTCGCCGGATCGAGGCTGTTCGCCGCTTTCATGGCGGCGGCGATGAACATGGTCTGGTCGTAGAAGGAGGGCGCGTAGACGTCCGGTTCGCGCTTGAAGCGCTCCTTGTATTTGCTCAGGAAAGCGGGACCGGCCGGCTGCTTGGCGATGATCGCGCCGGCCTGGGCGCAGCGCACGTTCTCGCCGACGGCCGCGCCGCCCAGTTTCGCCATCTCGGGGCTGCACAGGGTGTCGCCACCGAGCAGCGGCACGTTCAGGCCGAGCGCCTTCATCTGGCGCACCATCGGCGCGGCCTGCGGCGCATAGCCGCCGAAGAAGATGGCGTCGACCTTTTTCGCGCGCAGCGCGGTGAGAATCGCCGCGAAGTCGCTGGCCTTGTCGTTGGTGAATTCGTGGCCCGCGACCTTCATGCCGGCGCTTTGCGCCTGCTTCTTGAATTCGGTGGCGATGCCGGTGCCGAAGGCGGTGCGGTCGTCGATGACGCCGACGTTCTTCAGTTTCAGTTCACGCGCGGCATAGTTCGCCATGGCGCCGCCGACCTGCGAATCGCTGGCGACGATGCGGAACACGCCCTTGTAGCCGCCCTGCGTGATCTTCGGGTTGGTGCCGACTGTCGACATCAGCGCGCCGGCGTCGTTGTAGACGCGCGAGGCGGGAATCGCGACGCCCGAGTTGTAGGGGCCGAGGACGAACTTGACGCCGCCGTCGACCAGCTTCTGCGCCACCGTCACGCCCTGCTTGGGGTCGCCGGCATCGTCTTCCGACTGCAGCTCGAAGCGCAGCGTTTTATTCGCGACCTTGATTCTCTGGGCGTTGAGTTCCTCGATGGCGAGGCGCACGCCGTTTTCGTTGTCCTTGCCGGCAAAGGCGTTGGCGCCCGAGAGCGGGCCGGTCACGCCAATCTTGACGCTTTGTTCCTGTGCGTACGCGACACTCGACGCGCACAACAGCGCGGCCAGCGCCAGCGGCGCCATGTTCATTTTCGATGGCATCAGCCTGTCTCCGTTTATCTGCGAACGGCCGTCATCATACAACGACAGTCCGCCCGGAAGCTCAGGCAGGCAGTCCGTGCGCGATCAGTTCCAGCGGCAGGGCCGAGGTGCACTTGATCTGCTCCATCGAGAAGGCGGAGGAGACCCCGCTCAGCTGCGCCGTCTTGATCAGCTTCTTGTAGAAGCGGTCGTAGCCGGCGATGTCGGTCGTGACGACTTTCAACAGGTAGTCGACGTCGCCGCTCATGCGGTGAAATTCGAGCACTTCGGGCAGGGCGACGACGGCGGCCGCGAAGCGCTCCAGCCACTTTTCGTCATGCTCCGTGGTGCGCAGGCTGACGAACACGGTGACCGGCAAGCCGACCTTCTGGCGATTGACGACGGTGACGCGGCTTTCGATATAGCCCTCTTCCTCGAGGCGCTTGACGCGCTTCCAGCAGGGAGTGCTGGACAGGCCGACCTTGTCGCTCAGGCCCGAGATCGACAGGGTCGCGTCGGCCTGGAGCGCAGCAAGAATTGCACAATCAAACTTGTCTAGTGAATTCATTTTAGTTTTCTATCACTAATAGAACAAATATGCTAAAAAATCTGTTTTCAGTAGCGCAATTGGAACGTGCTTTCCGTCACACGTTTGTAACATATTGCTTAACAATAACACGATCTTGGAACGTGTTTACAGTTTTTGCGATATGGCCTTTATGAACACTGAAATCTACCTCGACGCGAACGCGACCTCGCCGGTGCTGCCGGCGGCCATCGGAGCCGCGCAAGCCGCGCTGCTCGCCTGTTTCGGCAATCCCAGCAGCAGCCACGCGGCCGGCCTGCGCGCCCGTGCGCTGCTCGACGATGCGCGCGACCGGGCGCGGCACGTGCTGGGGGCACCGGAGGGCCGCCTGCTGTTCACCAGCGGCGCCACCGAGGGCATCCAGACCGCCGTTCTTTCGGCCCTGTGCGCGGTGCGTGCGCGGCGAGAAGCCGGCGAGCCCTGCGGCGACCTGCTGCTGTATGGCGCCACCGAACACAAGGCGGTGCCGGAAAGCCTGGCGCACTGGAACGCGCTGCTCGGCACCGGGCTGACCCTGCAGGCGCTGCCGGTCGACGCCGACGGCCGCCATCGCCTCGACGAACTGCGTGCGCTGGCGCCGCGCGCCGCTGTTGTGTGCACCATGGCGGCGAACAACGAGACCGGCGTCGTGTCCGACCTCGCCGGCATCGCGGCCGTGCTCGAGGAAACGGGAAGTACCGCCTTGTGGATGGTCGATTGCGTGCAGGCGCTCGGCAAGCTGCCCCTCAGCCTTAGCCGGTCCCGCATCGACTACGCGCCGTTCTCCGGCCATAAACTGTATGCGCCCAAGGGCATCGGCATGCTCTACGTGCGCGCCGGCGCGCCCTACACGCCCCTGATGTGCGGCGGCGGCCAGGAAGCCGGGCAGCGCTCGGGCACCGAGAACATGGCCGGCATCGCCGCCCTCGGCGCCGTGCTGCGCGCGCTGGAGGAGGGCACCACTTTCCGCACGCATGCGCAGATGGACGCGGCGCGCGATCGCCTGGCCGCCGCCTTGCGCGCGGCCTTTCCCGGCATCGTCTTCAATGCGCCCTTCGAACACGCGCTGCCGACCACCCTGAATTTCACCGTGCCCGGCTACTCGGGCAAGACCCTGCTCGACCTGTTCGACGCGGCCGGCGTGCGCGTCAGCGCGGGATCGGCCTGCTCGGCGGCGAAGGCGGCGCCCAGCTACGTGTTGCTGGCGATGGGCGTGCCGGAAGAGCGTTGCGCAAACGCGGTGCGCATGTCCTTCGGCCCGCTGGCCGACGACGCCTTCATCGACGCGGCTTGCGCGCGCATCCTGCGCTGCGGCCAGGCGCTGCAGGCGCCGCCGCCGGCACCCTGTCCGGTGACCGGATCGGGTGCTCCGGCCATCACGTCCGTGCCGGCAGCGTCGGCCGGGTCGAGCATCCCGATGCCCTGCGGGATCGACGGCAAGGGACTGGCGCGCTTCCTCGAGCGCCATCCGGACGCGCTGCTGGTCGACGTGCGCGAAGCCTGCGAACACGCGCTCGGTACCCCCTTGCTGCACGGGCGCGCCGCCTATAGCCTGCCACTGTCGCGCCTGCCCGAACATGCCGCCTGGCTGGGCCGTGAAACGCGTCCGCTGGTGTTCTTCTGCCGCAGCGGCAACCGCAGCGCGCAGGCGGCGCAGCTGGCGCAGGAACTCGGCCACGGCAATGTGCGCCACCTGGCGGGTGGCCTGGCCCTCCTCAATTGATCAAATGACCGGCTGAGCGCACGACTGGTGCAGTCTCAGCGTTCGTCAGCGCACAGTCCCTCGTCCGATGAGGTTTTAGCATGGCATGGCCTGCAACGGCCGCCATGCACGCTCATCATCGAGGCTCCTGTTGAACGAAGAACTGCACACCCAGGCCGGCGCGCCGCTGCGCGCACGGCGCTTCGATGCCGCGCGGATGGCGGAGTACGCACGCGCGCTCGCCGCGCGCCATGCGCTCGCGCCTGGCGACGGTGAGGAACGCCTGCTGGCGCGCCTGGCGCAGAATGCCGACGCGATTACCTCCACCTGCGCCGTACTGACCCAGGCCGCGCGCGCCGGCCGCGTGCCGCCCGCAGCCGAACGCCTGCTCGACGCCTGGCGCGCCCTCGGCCAGCAGATCCTGCGCGTACGGCGCCACCTGCCGCCGGCCTACAGCCGCGCGCTGCCGCGCCTTGCTCCGCCGGGCGAGGCCGCCGGCCAGCCGCGCGTGTATGCGCTGGCATTGGAACTGGTCACGCACGACGATGCCAAGCTCGACGAAGACACCCTGGCGCGCTTCATCGCGAGCTACCAGCACGGCGCGCAGCTGAGCCTGGGGGAATTGTGGGCGCTGCCGATCGTGCTGCGCCTGGCGCTGATCGAGAACCTGCGGCGCCTCGCCGTGCGCCTGGATGCCGCCGTCCGCCAGCGCAGCCTGGCCGGGGAATGGAGCGCTCGCCTGTTCGAGACCGCCGAACGCCGGCCCGGCGACCTGCTGCTGCAGGTGGCCGACATGGCACGCGCCGTCCAGCCATTGAGCCCGGCTTTTGTGGCCGAACTGGCGCACCGTCTGGAAGGACAGGGAGGCGTGCTGGCCCAGGTGCTGCAATGGGTCGATGCGCGCCTGGCCGACGACGGCACCGCGATCGCGGCCCTGGCGGCGCGCGACCGGGAAGACAGCGCGCTGGATGCGCAGTCGCTCGACAACAGCCTGGCCAGCCTGGAGCGCATCGACCGCATCGACTGGCATGCATTCGTCGAGCGCGCCAGCGCGGTCGAACAGCTACTGCGGCGCGATCCGGCCGGCCTGCATGCGCGCACGGATTTCGCCACGCGCGACGCCTGCCGCCAGGTCATCGAGCGCCTGGCGCGCGAGTCCGGCCAGGGCGAGACGGAGGTCGCCGCCGCGGCCCTGGCGCTGGCCGGCGCTGCGGCGGCGCCAAGCACGGATGCGCGGAAGCGCCATGTCGGCTACTACCTGCTCGGCGCCGGCCTGCCGCTGCTGCGTGCGCAACTGAGGCCGGCGGCCGGCGCCCTGGCTGCGCTGCGGCGCATGGCGCGTGGGCGTCCCTTGTCGAGCTATCTCGGCGCGGCTGGCGCTTTTACGCTGCTGTTTACGGCGGCGCTGCTGGTGCACGCCTGGCAGGGCGGGGCCGGCATGGCGCTGCTGGTCACGCTCGGCGTGCTGGCTGCCATCGGCGCCAGCCAGCTGGCGCTGACGCTGACGAACCTGATGGCCGCGCGCCTGGTGCGTCCGCGCCCGCTGCCGCGCATGGATTTCAGTGGTGGGATTCCGTTCGAGGCACGCACGCTGGTGGCGGTGCCGGCGCTCCTGCACACGAGCGACAACGTGCGCGCGCTGTGCTCAGGCCTGGAACGGCGATATCTGACCAACCGCGACCCGCAACTGCGCTTTTGCCTGCTGAGCGATTTCACCGACGCGCCCGACGAAACCGTGTTCGGCGATGAAGAGCTGCTGGAAGAGGCGCGCGCCGGCATCGCAGCCCTGAACGCGCGCTACGGGGCCGAAGGCGAGGGCGGTGCCCTGCAGGGCGGCCCATTCCTGCTGCTGCATCGTCCGCGCAGGTGGAGCACGAGTGAGCACGCCTGGATCGGTTGCGAACGCAAGCGGGGAAAACTGGCCGACCTGAACGCCTTCCTGCGCGGCGGCGCGCGCGAGCGTTTTACGCTGGTCGAAGGCCGCACCGACGACCTGCACGCCATCCGCTACGTCATCACGCTCGACGCCGACACCTTCCTGCCGCCGGACAGCGCATGCCGCATGGTGGCGGCCATGATGCATCCGCTGAACCGGCCGCTGCTCGACGCCGGCGGGCGCCGCGTGATCGCCGGCCACGCCCTGCTGCAGCCGCGGGTGACGGCTTCGACACCGCGCGAACATGCCTCGCGCTACGAGCGCCTGTTCAGCAGCACGCCGGGCTTCGACCCTTATACCCGCAGCGCCTCGAATGTCTACCAGGACCTGTTCGGTGAAGGCTCCTTCATCGGCAAGGGCATCTACGAGGTCGACACCTGGCTGCGCGTGCTCGGCGCACGCCTGCCCGACAATGCCGTGCTCTCGCATGACCTGCTGGAAGGCTGCTACCTGCGCAGCGCGGTGCTGAACGACACCCAGTTGGTCGAGGCCTGGCCGGCGCGCTACAGCGACGACATCGCGCGCCGCCACCGCTGGATCCGCGGCGACTGGCAGTTGACGGGCTGGCTGCGCGCGCGCGTGCCGGGTCCGGGCGGACAGCGCGAAGCCAATCCCCTGAATCCGCTCTCGCGCTGGAAGCTGTTCGACAACCTGCGCCGTAGCCTGGTGGCCCCCAGCCTCGCCGCTTTGCTGGTGCTGTGCTGGTCGCTGCTGCCGGGACCGGCCTTCTGGAGCGCCGCCGCACTGTCCGTGTTCTTCCTGCCCGCCTTTTTCGAGATCGTCCTGGCGCTGGCCGACAAGCCGCAGGACCTGTTGTGGCGCCAGCACCTGCCGGCCTGGGCGCGTGGCGCGGCATGCAGCCTCGGTCACGCCGTGACGAGCACCGCTTTCCTGCCGCATGAAGCCTGGTTCAGCGTCCACGCGATCGCGCGCACCGGCTGGCGCATGCTGGTCTCGCGCCGGCACCTGCTGCAATGGAAGGCATCGAGCCTGGTGCGCTCCAGCACCGATGTCGAATCGGCTTGGCGCAGCATGTGGTTCGCGCCCCTG
The DNA here is from genome assembly GCF_004798585.1 of Massilia sp. Mn16-1_5. Lineage (GTDB taxonomy): Bacteria > Pseudomonadota > Gammaproteobacteria > Burkholderiales > Burkholderiaceae_D > Telluria. The sequence continues at coordinate 90,455 of NZ_PPXQ01000018.1, read as the reverse complement.
TTCGCGGTGGTCGTGGCCGTGGTGCTGACCTTCCTCCACCCCTTCGCCCTGTTCGCGGCGGCGCCGCTGTTCTTGCTGTGGTTCCTGTCGCCGCTGGTGGCCTGGTGGGTCAGCCTGCCGTATGAGCGCCCGCCGGCCGGCCTGGCGCCGGAACAGACGCAGTTCCTGGAGAAGTTGGCGCGCCGCAGCTGGGCTTTCTTCGAAGACGCCGTGACGGCGGATACGCACTGGCTGGCGCCAGGCGGCATCCAGGAGCGCCCGGAGCCGGCAAGCGCGCACACGACCACGCCGACCCATATCGGCCTGTCGCTGCTGGCCGACCTGACGGCCTGGGATTTCGGCTTCGTGCCGCAATCGACCGTGCTGACGCGGGTACGCGCCGCCTTCGAGAGCATGGCCCTGCTCGAGCGCCACCACGGCCATTTCTGCAGCGCCTACGACACGCGTACCCTGGCGCCGCTGCAGCCGGCCCGCGTATCGACGACCGAGAGCGGCAACCTGGCCGGCCACCTGCTGACCCTGGCGACCGGTCTCGAGGGCCTGCTCGATGCGCCGATCGCCGGCGTACGCGCATTGGAGGGCATGCGCGCCACCCTGCACGTACTCGAAGAACACGCGCAGGGAGCGCCGATCGTCGTGAGAAAGGCACTGGAGACCTGCCGCGATGCATTGGTCCCCGAACGCTGCCGTAATGGCGACACCCTGCCAGGCCTTGCCGACTGCCTGGCCGCCGCCGTGCGCGCGGCCTCGATGCTGCTGGCCACGCTGCCGGAGGAGGCCGACGACGCGTTGCGCGACTGGGCGGTACGCCTGGACGCCGACTGCCGCGCCGCCCGCGACGACCTGCTGGCGCTGGCCCCCTGGATTCGCGCGGCGCAGGAATACGTGCTGGACGCCAGCCTGACGCGCATTCCGACGCTGCGCGAACTGGCTTATTTCGCCATGCGCGTCGCCAGCGAGGACGATGCCGAGCGCGCGCTCGCGCAGATGGTGGAAGAAGGCGCCGCCACGGCGCGGGCACGCCTGCGCGAGATCGGTACCCTGGCCGAGGTTGCGCGCGCGTTCGCCGATATGGACTTCGGCTTGCTGCTGCAGCCAGAGTCAGGCCTGCTGGCGCCCGGCTTCGACCCCGGCGCCGGCAGCCTGGAGGAAGGCGCCTGCACGCTGCTGGCCTCGGAAGCGCGCCTCGCCAGTTTCGTCGGCGTGGCCCAGGGCCGGCTGCCGCCGTCGCATTGGCATGCGCTGGGCCGCCAGCTGTGCATGATTGGCAGCGAACAGTTGCTGCTCTCGCCGCATGGGGCGCTGGGCGACTACCTGATGCCGCAGCTGGTGATGCCGGCCTTCCGCGACACCCTGATCGACCGTACCTGCCGCGCGGCGGTGCGGGCCCAGATCGATTACGCGGCGCGCCACGGCATCCCCTGGGGCATGTCCGACTCCGTCTGCAACCGTTTCGATAGCGCCCTGCGCTATGCGCGCCGCGCCTTCGGGATGCCGGGCGCCAGTGCGGCGCGCGGCATGAACGAGGAACTGGTGGTGGCGCCGTATGCCTCGCTGCTGGCGCTGATGGTGACGCCGCAGGCGGCCTGCGCCAATCTCGAGCGCATCGCCGCCCTGGGTTGCATCGGCCGCTACGGGCTGTACGAGGCGATCGACTACACCGGCGCGCGCCTGCCGCGCGGCCAGCGCCAAGCGATCGTGCGCGCTTACGCTGCCGACCACCAGGCGGCCGGCTTGCTGGCGCTGTCCGCGCTGCTGCACGGACGGCCGATGCAGGCGCGTTTCGAAGCAAACCCGCAGCTGCGCGCGGCGCTGTTGCTGTTGCAGGAGCCGGTGCCGAGAACCGGCGCGATCGAGACCGCCGACTTCGAGCTCGATGTGCAGGGCAGTGCGCCGGAAGCGCCGTTGCCGGCGCGCTCGGTCACGCGCACGGGCAGCACGCCGCCGCAGCTGCAATTGCTGTCGAATGGGCGTTACCACGTGATGGTGAACAGCGACGGCGGCGGCTACAGCCGCTTGGGCGAGCTGGCGCTCACACGCTGGCGCAGCGATCCTACCTGCGACGACTGGGGCCTGTTCTGCTACCTGCGCGATCTCGATAGCGGGGAGCTGTGGTCCGGCGCCTGGCAGCCGACGCTGGCCGAGCCCGAGCACTACGAGACCGTGTTCGCCGAAGAGAAGGTGCAGCTGCGGCGGCGCGACCACGGCATCGTGCTGGAAACCGAGATCGTGGTGGCGCGCGAGGACGATGCCGAGCTGCGGCGCATGCGCATCAAGAACCTGTCCGGGCGGCCGCGCCGCATCGAGCTGACCAGCTACACGGAACCGGTACTGGCGGTACCTGGCCAGGACGATACCCACCCCGCCTTCAGCAAGCTGTTCGTGCAAAGCGAGATCGTCGCCGAGCGCAATGCCATCCTCTGCACGCGCCGCGCGAGCGGGGAGAACGCGGACACCCTCATGCTGGTGAACGCGATGACGGTGCATGGCGCCACCGACGGCACCGCTTCGTTTGAAACCAGCCGCGCCGATTTTCTGGGCCGCGGCCGGCGCAATACCCTCCCTGCCGCCCTGGTGCCGGGCGCGCCGCCGCTGGATGGCGCCGCCGGTTCGGTGCTGGACCCGGCGCTGGTGATCCGCCGCGTGCTCGTGCTCGGCCCGGAGGAGGAGGCGCTGGTGGACATGGTGCTGGGCGTGGCCCCGAGCCGCGAGGAGGCCCTGCACCTGGCCGCCAAGTATGCGCAGCGCGGCTGTGTCGACCACGCGTTCGAGCTGGCCTGGGCCCAGGGACAGGCGCTGCTGCAGTCCCTGCACGTGGGCGAGGCCGACGCCCAGCTGTATGCGCGTCTGGCCGGCGCCGTGCTGTATCCGCAGCGTGCCCTGCGCGCCGACGCTGCGCTGATTGCGCGTCATGCCCGCGGCCAGGCCGGCCTGTGGCCCTATGCCATTTCGGGCGACTTGCCGATCGTGCTGCTCAAGGTCCAGGACGCGTCGCGGCTTGCGCTGGCGCGCCAGCTGCTGGCGGCCCACGCCTGGTGCCGCCATAAAGGCTTGATATTCGACCTGGTGATCTGGTGCAGCGACAGCCCGGTCAAAACGGCGCGTTCGCTGCACGCGCAACTGCGGGAGATGATCGCGGCCGAGCTGCTCGACCGCAGCGGCGGCATCTACCTGCAGGTGTTCGAGCAGGTGCCGGAAGAAGACCAGGTCCTGCTGCAGGCGGTGGCGCGCGTGGTGCTGCTGGACGAACGCGCCGGCCTGGCCGAGCAGCTGCAGCGCGCGGCGCCGCCCGCGCCGGCCGGCATGCAGCTGCAGGTGCGTGAACCTGCGCCGCATACCGGGAACGCATCCATCGCCATGCCGGTCGACCTCCTGCTCGACAACGGCTTCGGCGGCTTCAGCCCGGACGGCCGCGAATACCTGATCCGCATTACACCTGGCCGCCCGACGCCGGCGCCCTGGACCAATGTGCTGGCCAGTCCCGCATTCGGCTCGGTCGTCTCCGAAAGCGGCCAGGCCTATACCTGGAGCGGCAATGCCCACGCGCTGCGCCTGACGCCCTGGGAAAACGATCCGGTCAGCGACCGCGGCGGCGAAGTGTTTTATCTGCGCGACGAGGCCAGCGGCGTGGTCTGGTCGCCGACGGCGCTGCCGGCGCCCTCGGGCGGCGGCTACCTGGCGCGCCACGGCTTCGGCTACAGCGTCTTCGAGCACGCGGCGCACGGCATCCATTCCGAGCTGACGCAGTTCGTCGCGATCGATGCGCCGATCAAGTACAGCGTCCTGCGGGTGCGCAACGACAGTCCGCTGCCGCGGCGCCTGTCGGCCACCGGCTACGTCGAGTGGGTGCTGGGGGAGTTGCGCGCTACCTCGAGCATGCATGTCGTCACCGAACGCGATCCGCTCAGCGGCGCCCTGGTCGCCCGCAATGCCTGGAGCGGAGAGCACAGCGCCTTCTTCCACCTCGATGCGCCGGACACCGCCTTTACCTGCGACCGCATGGAATTCATCGGGCGCGGCGGCCACCTCGGCCGGCCGCAGGCCCTGCAGCGTGTTGGTCTGTCCGGCAGCAAGGGCGCGGCCATCGATCCCTGCGCGGCGCTGCAGCTCGTGTTCGAGCTGGCGCCGGGCGAGCAGAAGGAGCTGGTGTTCATGCTGGGTGCCGGCGACGGCGACATCGCTCGAAGCCACGCGGGCGGGGCGCAGGCGCAGGCGGCACTCAGCGAGGTGCACGCGTACTGGGACGAGACCCTCGGCGCCGTGCGCATCGACACGCCCGACCCGGCGCTCGACGTTCTCGCCAACGGCTGGCTCGTGTACCAGACCCTGGCCTGCCGCATGTGGGCGCGCAGCGCCTATTATCAGTCGGGCGGCGCCTATGGTTTCCGCGACCAGCTGCAGGATGCGATGGCGCTGGTGCACACGCGGCCGCAACTGCTGCGCGAGCACCTGCTGCTGTGCGCCGCGCACCAGTTCGTCGAAGGCGACGTCCAGCACTGGTGGCATCCGCCGGCCAATGGCGGCGTGCGAACGCGCTGCTCGGACGATTTGTTGTGGCTGCCGCTGGCCACCTGCCGCTACATCCGCGCCACCGGAGACCTTGCCGTGCTGGGCGAGTCCGTGCCCTACCTGGAGGGACGGGCGCTGGAATTCGGAGAAGAGTCCTATTTCGACGTACCGCGCACATCCGAACAACGCGGCGACCTGTACGAGCATTGCGTGCGCGCGATCCGCCACAGCCTGCGCTTCGGCGAACACGGCCTGCCCCTGATCGGCGGCGGCGACTGGAACGATGGCCTGGACCGCGTCGGGTCGAAAGGGCGGGGTGAAAGCGTCTGGCTCGGCTTCTTCATGATCGAGGTGTTGAGCCGCTTCGCCGAGCTGGCGGAGCGCCGCGCCGACTACGGCTTCGCCATCACTTGCCGCGCCGCCGCCACCGCCCTCGGCACCCAGCTCGAGCATCACGCCTGGGACGGCGAGTGGTACCGGCGCGCCTGGTTCGACGACGGCACCCCGCTCGGCTCGAAGGAGAGTGGCGAATGCCGCATCGACCTGGTGTCGCAGAGCTGGAGCGTGCTCTCGGGCGCCGCCGGGCCGGAGCGCGCGGCGAGCGCCATGGCGGCCGTCGACACCCACCTGGTGTGGCCGGAGTCGCGCCTGGTGCGCCTGCTCGATCCGCCCTTCGAGGCCGGCAGCCTGCATCCGGGCAGCCTGCGCGCCTATGCGCCGGGGCTGCGCGACAACGGTGGCCAGGCCACCCACGCGGCGCTGTGGTGCGCGATGGCCTTTGCGCGCATGGGCAATGTGGACCGTGCCTGGGAGCTGTTCGACATGCTCAATCCGGTGCGCCTGGCGGCCACGCGGGAAGACTGCGCACGCTACCGGCTCGAACCCTATGTGGTCGCGGGCGACGTGATGGCGGCCGCGCCGCATATTGGGCGCGGAGGCTGGAGCTGGTACACTGGCTCTGCCGGATGGATGTACCGGCTGGTCGTCGAATCGCTGCTCGGCATCGAACGCATCGGCGAACGGCTGGTGCTGGCGCCGCAGCTGCCGCGCGGCTGGCCGGGCTTTCGCCTGCAGTACCGCTACCGCGCCACCCGCTACGACATCGATGTGCGCGTGGCCGACAGCCCCGCGCTGCGGATCGATGGCGTCGAGGTCGGCGGCGACACGCTGCAGCTGCTGGACGATGGCCAAGCCCACCGCGTCGAGCTGCACGTCGTGCGCCGGCACGAACCCGCCCTGGCGATACGCGAACAACCTCAGTCGAAAACGATTACATGACCAAGAAAATCCAACTGGCCGCCTGCGCCACCTTGCTGCTCTCCTGCGCCGCCGCCGGCGCCGCCGACTGGAGCGATACCTCGATCAGCTGGCGCTACGGCACCCGCTTCGCCGAGCCCTTTAATCCCGAGCACATCAAGAAGCACATCTTCGCGCTGACCCACGCCAGCGGCTACAAATACGGCAGCAACTTCTTCAACGTCGACCTGCTGCAGTCGGACGAGACCGACCCGGCCTCGCTGACGCAAAGCGAAGGCGCGCAGGAAGCGTATGTCGTCTACCGCCACACGCTCGACATCGGCGCCCTGCGCGGCACCGAGATGCGCTACGGTCCGGTGAAGGGTGTCGGCCTCACCTTCGGCTTCGACTGGAACACGAAGAACGACGTCGGCTACAACTCGCGCAAGCGCATGCTGGTGGCCGGCCCGACCCTGATGTGGGACGTACCGGGCTTCCTGAACACGAGCCTGCTGGTGCTGCGCGAATCGAATGCGCCGAGCGGCGCGTTTCCTCCGATCTCGAACGTGAACGGCCGCTACACCTACAACACCCATCCCGCGTTGTCGGTGACCTGGGGCATTCCGGTGGCCGAGCGCCTCTCCTTCGAGGGTTACGGCATGTTCATCGCCGCCAAGGGCGAGGACGAAGTGGGCAACGGCACCGGCGCCGAGACCAACATCGACATGGCGCTGATGTACGACCTGGGTTCGCACTTCGGCCAGCCGAAGAACCGCTTCCGCGTCGGCCTCGAGTACCAGTTCTGGAACAACAAGTTCGGCAACACGCGCGCAACCACGGGCGGGCGCGGCCAGCGCGCCAGCACGCCGATGGTGCGCGCCGAATACCATTTCTGAGCCGGACGCAGCAGGCTGTCTTTTTATCAAAAAAGATATAATTATTAGCAACTAATGCGCCATCTGGCGCAAGGGCTCTTCATGATGCAGTTGCAACAATTGCATCATGAAAACCTTTCTCCATACCCCCTCCAAGCTCGCTTTGATTCTGCTGTGCTGCTGCGCTCCCGGCGCCTTTGCGGCCATCGACGAACACAGCGAATTCGAAGCCACCCTGCATGCGCCTTACCGCGCGCCGGACCCTGCGAAAGGGGAGGCGCGTACCTTCACGCTCTCCTTCGATTATCCGAATGCGCGCCAGGCGCAGCTCGTCGACTGGCAGCTGGAACTGATCGATCCGAAGCAGCGCGTCGTGCGCCGCTGGCAGGGCAGTACGGCGCTGACTAGCGGACCGGTGTCGGTACCGGTTGCCTGGTCCGGCCAGGATACCGGCAAGCTGGCCGCCGGCCTCTACCAGGTGCGCCTGCGCGCCGCCAGCCGCGATGCGCAGGCCGGCGCCCCCTCGAACGACGTGCACGAACAACACTGGCAGATCGAGGTCGGACCGCCGCAATCGCCGGTGCTGCCGCCCTTCGCACCGCTGCCGACTGGCGCCCTGCGTCAGCCGGGTGCCGCGCCCGCGACCGGCGCGCTGCCCTATACCGTTTATCTGGGCAACCTGCACAGCCAGACCAACCACAGCGACGGTGGCGCCGAGCTCACCGATTGCAAGGGTGCCCAGGATCCGCTGACGGCCAAATATGGGCCCGACGCCGCCTTTTCCTACGCCAGGAATCACGGCCTCGACATTCTCGTCGCCTCCGAACACAACCACATGTACGACGGTTCCGATGGCACCGAACTCAATGCCGACCCGGCTGCCGCGAAAGCGCTGTACCGCAAGGGCCTGGACACGGCTAGTAGCTTCAACGCCGCGCACCCGGACTTCCTCGCCGTCTACGGCATGGAGTGGGGCGTCATCAACAAGGGCGGCCACGTCAACATTTTTAATAGCGACCAGCTGCTGGGTTGGGAAAAGAATGGGAAAGGCGAGTTGCTGGCCGATGTCGTCACGCCGCGCAGCGATTACGCCGCCTTGTACACGCTGATGCGCGAGCGTGGCTGGGTCGGCCAGTTCAATCATCCGTCGCAGACCGGGCAGTTCATGGTGAACGGCACTGCCTTCGGCTATACGCCCGACGGCGACGCGGCCATGGCCTTGTGCGAAGTGGTCAACAGCACCGCCTTTTCCGTCAACGACAAGGAAGGGGAAACCCGGCGCAGCAACTTCGAGCTGGCCTGCAACAAGGTGTTGGAAGCGGGTTACCACGTTGCCTTCAGCACCAACCAGGACAACCACTGCGCCAACTGGGGCACGGCCTATACGAACCGCACCGGCGTACTGATCCCGGGCGGCATGCCCCTGAACCGCGACAGCTTTGTCGAAGCGCTGAAGGCCCGGCGCGTGTTCGCGACCATGGACAAGGGTTCGCAACTGGTCCTGACCGCGAACGGCCGCATGATGGGCGAGCGTTTTAAAAACAGCGGCCCCTTGAACCTGGTGGCGCACTTTGCCAGCACGGCGGGCAAGCAGGTGGCCTCGGTGGCGATCATGGAAGGGGTGCCGGGACGGAACGGGACCGTGACGCAGCTGGCCGGCACAGCGACGGCAAGCTTCACGCCCACGCCGGGGGCGCATTTCTATTATGCGAAGGTGATTCAGGCCGACGGCAACATCCTGTGGTCGGCCCCGGTGTGGGTGGAGCAGGACGGCGGCGGAAAATGAACGCCGCCGTCCGGTGAACCTTACTCGACCATCTGGCTCTGCAGGTAGTTCTGGATCCCGACTTTGACGATCAGGTCGAGCTGGGTCTCGAGCCACTCGATGTGCTCTTCGGTGTCTTCGAGGATCATCAAGAGCAGGTCGCGCGAGACGTAGTCGGCGGCCGCTTCGGCGGCGGCGATGCCTTCCTTGACCGTGATCTGGGCGGCGCGCTCGAGTTTTAAATCGGCGGCCAGCATCTCTTCGGTGTTCTCGCCGATCAGGAGCTTGTGCAGGGCCTGCAGGTTGGGCAGGCCGTCGAGCATCAGGATGCGGTCGATCAGCTTGTCGGCGTGCTTCATTTCGCCGATCGATTCGTCGTATTCCTTCTTGCCGAGCTTGAAGAAGCCCCAGTGGCGGTACATCCGCGCGTGCAGGAAGTACTGGTTGACGGCGGTGAGCTCGTTGGTCAGCTGCGCGTTGAGCAGCCGGATGACGTTGGGATCGCCCTTCATGATGTGCCTTGTTGTTGGTTGTGCGTTGCCACAATCATAGCAAAGCGCGAAGGGGCACGCGGCAGAAACCTGCCGCGCAAAGCGGAAGGCCGGATCAGGCCGGCTGGGAGGCGCGGAAGCTCAGTTCGGTGACTACGGTCTTGCTGTCGAGTGCTTCGTGCAGCACTTCGCGGGCGTAGCTGATGCACTTGCCGCAGTCGGTGCCGAGGCCCAGTTCGGCGCGCAGGGCGGCGATGGAGGTGATGCCGAGGTCGACCGCCTGGCGGATTTCACGGTCGGAGATGTTGTTGCAGACACAGACGATCATTGCAGCGGTCCCTGAAGTTGTCGGCCGAGTTGTCACTCGAATAATGAGAATCGTTCTCATTCGTGTTCTATTCTGCGGAAAGTTTTTGAGGAACGCAAGCGGTTTTGTCGTGTGATCAAAGCTGCAAATAGAAATAATTCGCATTTAGGTTTATGATGCTAGTATCTGTCTCATCAGCGCTACAGATCAGCGCCATACACCGGAACGCCGCCATGACTCTCGTCCCCACTTTGACCACACTCGACGCCCTCAAGGCCGGGCAGAGTGCGACCGTGATCCACCTCGCGCCACACGCACTGGGAGGCCAGGACGTGGCGCGCCGTTTGATGGAACTGGGCTTCGTGCCGGGCGAACGCATCCGCATGCTCAAGCGCGGCCTGCCGGGCGGCCCGGTCGCCGTCAAGGTCGGCGAATCGACTTTCGCCCTGCGTAAATTCGAGGCCGCACTCGTCTCGATCCAGCCGGAATAATCGATGGGCGTCATGGAACAACAGGTGGCGACGCGCTCGCCCCTGATCGCTTTACTCGGCAATCCCAACTGCGGCAAGACCGCGCTGTTCAACCGCCTCACCGGCGCGCGCCAGAAGGTGGCGAACTATGCCGGCGTCACCATCGAACGCAAGGAGGGCAGTTTTACGTCGCCTTCCGGCCGCGCCTTGCGCGTGCTCGACCTGCCGGGCGCCTACAGCCTGTCCGCGCAAACCCCGGATGAAGCGATCACGCGCGACGTCGTGGCCGGCCTGCGCGCCGGCGAATCGGCGCCGGATGCCATCGTTTGTGTCGTCAACGCCACAAACCTGCGCCTGAATTTGCGCCTGGTGCTGGAAATCCAGCGCCTCGGCCTGCCTATGGTGCTGGCCCTGAACATGGTCGACGTGGCAAAGAAACGCGGCATCGAGATCGATACCGTCCGGCTGTCCCAGGAATTGAACATGCCGGTGGTCGAGACCGTCGCGATCCAGGCCGGCGGCGAACAGGCGCTGCTGGACGTGCTCGACCGCATGCCGCTCGAACCCACCGCACCGAAACCCCTGGCAAGCATCGACGCCGTGCCGGTCGAACAAACCCAGCGCGAAGTGCGCCGCATCCTGGATGCGACGACCAGCTACGCGCACGACAAGGGCAACCTGTCGGAAAAGATCGACCATGTGATCCTGCATCCGGCGCTTGGGCCGATTCTGCTGGCCGCGCTGATGTTCATCATCTTCCAGGCCGTCTTCAGCTGGGCCGAAGCGCCGATGGATTTCATCACCGGTACGGTCGAGGGCATCGGCCAGTGGATCGGCGGCGCGATGAGCGAAGGCCCGCTGCGCAGCCTGATCGTGGACGGCATCATCGCCGGCGTCGGCGGCGTGCTCGTGTTCCTGCCGCAGATCCTGATCCTGTTCTTCTTCATCCTGATCCTCGAGGATGTCGGCTACCTGCCGCGCGCGGCTTTTCTCCTCGACCGCATGATGGGCGGTGTCGGCCTGTCGGGACGCGCCTTCATTCCGCTGCTGTCCTCCTTCGCCTGCGCGATTCCCGGCGTGATGGCCGCGCGCACGATCCAGAATCCGCGCGACCGCCTGGTGACGATCATGATCGCGCCGCTGATGACCTGCTCGGCCAGGCTGCCGGTGTACGCCCTGATCATCGCCGCCTTCATCCCCGACCGCGAAGTCGGCATGTTCAACCTGCAGGGCCTGGTGCTGTTCGTGCTGTACGCGCTCGGCATCGTCAGCGCGATGCTGGTGGCCTGGTACATGAAGCGCCGCAGCGGCAGCGGCCAGCATCCGTTGATGCTGGAACTGCCGGCCTATCACTGGCCGCACCTGCCGACGCTGGCCCTGGGCCTGTGGGAACGCGCCAAGATCTTCCTGATGCGCGTCGGTACCATCATCCTGACCCTGATGGTGCTGGTCTGGTTCCTGTCCAGCTTCCCGGGTGCACCGGAAGGCGCGACGCAACCGCCGATCTACTACAGCGTGGCCGGCATGCTGGGGCGCGCCCTGTCGGTGATCTTCGAGCCGATCGGCTTCGGCTGGCAGATCTGCATCGCCCTCGTGCCCGGCATGGCCGCGCGCGAAGTGGCGGTCGGCGCGCTCGGCACCGTGTACGCGCTGGCCGGTTCCGGCGACGAGGTCGCGAACACCCTCGGGCCGCTGATCGCCGGTTCCTGGTCGATGGCGACCGCCCTGTCGCTGCTGGCCTGGTATGTCTACGCGCCGCAATGCCTGTCGACCCTGTCGGTCGTGCGCCGCGAAACGGGCAGCGCCAAGTACGCCTGGATGATGGCCGGTTACATGTTCGCGCTGGCCTACGTCGCCTCCTTCATCACCTACCGCGTCGCCCTGGCTTTTGGGGGCGGCTGACATGTGGCAGGAGCTGGTGGTCGCGCTCGTGGTGCTTGTCGCCGCCGTCTACGTCGGCGCCAAGTACCTGCCCGCCGCCTGGCGCATCCGCATCGTCAACCGCCTCTCGCGCGGTGGCCAGGACTCCACATTGGTGCGCTGGCTGGATACGGCGGACAGCTGCGGGGGTGGGTGCAAGACGTGTAATACCTGCGAGACGCCGGAGGAACTGACGCCGCCTACAGACAGCACTCGCCGGGTTATCAGGATTCACAAGAAGTAGGGTGGGCATTCATGCCCACGCCGTCTGACCGTACGCAGATGGCACGGCAATTACGCCCCGCTCCGCGCGCATCCCGATTGATCCAACACATCCGCACTGACATGCCGCCGCATTACGATGCCGCACCATGTCACGCTACCGCCGCCTCCTCACTGGCTCCACGTACTTCTTCACGGTCGTCGCGCACCGCCGACGTCCCATTTTCTGTAACCCCGCAATCCGGTCGAGCCTCGCGCACGCAATCCGCTTCGTTCGTGAAACCCGCTCCTTCGTTGTCGACGGATGGATCCTCCTGCCCGACCACATGCACTGCATCTGGACAATGCCCGATCACGACACCGATTATTCGACCCGGTGGTCGATCATCAAACGTCATGTGTCGAGCCGTGGCGCACCGGCCTTGCATGATCCGGCGCTCTCGACCTCATCGCGTCAGAAAAGGCGCGAGTCGACCATTTGGCAGAGACGATTTTGGGAGCATCAGATCCGGGATGAGGATGATTTCGAGCGGCATATGGATTACATCCATTTCAATCCGGTGAAGCATGGATTTGTGCAGCGGGTGGTGGAGTGGCCGTATTCGACGTTTCATCGATATGTGCGCAGTGGGGTGTATGCGGAGGATTGGGGTGGGACGGCGGAGATCAGGGGCATGTTGATCGAATAGGCGGTGTGGTGTGCATGGGGACGACCGCGTGCGCATGAATGCGCACCCTACAGTGCAGCAATCAAGCGCTGGGCGTCGTACGGCGCATGCACCTTGATATCGTTATCGAAGTAGCAGTACACATCCCCCTTCTTGCTCCAACCACGAATGCGTTCGGCCCAGCGTTCGATCGCCGCGTCGTCGTAGCCGCTAGCATATAACTCCTTGTCGCCGTGCAGGCGGATGTAGACGAAGTCGGCGGTCACGTCGTCCATGTAGGGGAATTTGCCGGCGGTGTCGGCCACCACCAATGCCACCTTGTACTTGCGCAGCAGAGAGAGAAAACGCTCGTCGCGAAAACTCTCGTGGCGGACTTCGACCGCGTGGCGCATCGGGCGCTTCGCATCCAGCGCCAAGGACACTTTCCCTTCCATGCGCGGTTGATATTGGCGCGCCAGGGCCAGCGCGGCTTCCGTGTCCTGCGGCAGTAGGCTAAAAAAATGTTCGAAGCGGTCGGGATCAAAACGCAGCATGGGCGGGAACTGCCACAGGAAGGGCCCGAGCTTTTCACGCAGCTCGAACACGCCCGAGGCCAGCACGTTGGCCAGCGGGCCGTCGATGTCGTTCAGCTTGAGCATGTGCGTGATGAAGCGGTTGCCCTTCACCGCGAACAGGAAACCGGGCGGCGTGGCCGCGTACCAGGCGGCGTAGCTTGCGGGGCGCTGCAGCGAATAAAAGGAGCCGTTGATCTCGATCGTCGGCAGCTGGCGCGCGGCGTAGTCGAGCTCGCGCGCTTGCGCCAGCCCGGGAGGATAGAACTTGCCGCGCCAGGGAACGTAGCGCCAGCCGGAGATGCCGATGTGGATCTTGCCCATCGGCCCATCTTAGCTGGCGGGCAGGGCAGGCTCGGTGCGTTGCCGAACTCAGGCCGCCAGCAGCCGCCTCTCGTTCGAGCCCGCGACCTTGAACACGCCCACCACCTCGGCCAGGCGTTCGGCCTGCTGGCGCATCGATTCCGCTGCCGCCGCCGCTTCCTCGACCAGTGCCGCATTCTTCTGGGTGACGCCGTCCATCGCGGCGATCGCGCCATTGACCTGGGCGATGCCGGTTTCCTGCTCTTCGCTGGCGGCCGAAATCTCGCCGATGATGCCGTTCACCTGGCGCACGCTGCTGACGATGTCGTCCATCGTCGTCCCCGCATTGCGCACCAGCGCGCTGCCGGCGTCGACGCGGGTCACGGAGTCGTCGATCAGCGCCTTGATCTCTTTCGCCGCCGCCGCCGAGCGCTGCGCCAGCGTGCGCACTTCTCCGGCGACGACCGCGAAGCCGCGTCCCTGTTCGCCCGCACGCGCCGCCTCGACCGCCGCGTTCAGGGCCAGGATGTTGGTCTGGAAGGCGATGCCGTCGATGACGCCGATGATGTCGACGATCTTGCGCGAGGAGTCGTTGATCGACTCCATCGTCTGCACCACCTGCTGCACGACTTCGCCGCCGCGCACGGCCACGTCGGCCGCCGATGCCGCCAGGCGCGTCGCATGGCGCGCGTGCTGGGCGTTCTGGCGCACGGCGCCGGTCAGCTCTTCCATCGTGGAGGCGGTCTCCTCGAGCGAGCTGGCCTGCTGCTCGGTGCGGTTCGAGAGGTCGTGGTTGCCGGCGGCGATCTGGTTCGAGGCGCTGGCGATCGCATGGATGCCGACGTCGACTTCGCCGACGATCTTGCCGAGGCTCGCATTCATGTCGCGCAAGGCGTGCAGCAGGTGCGCCGTCTCGTCATTCCCGCGCACGTCGATCTGCGCCGTCAGGTCGCCCGCGGCCACGGTGCGCGCCACCGTCACGGCGCGCGCCAGCGGTTGCGCAATGCTGCGCGAGAGCGACAGGCCGAACAGCATCAGCACGCTCGACAGGACCACCGTCGCGCCCGAGAACCACAGCACGCGCGGCCAGAAGATGGCGCCGACCGTGTCCATGTACACGCCCGAACCGATTACCCAGTTCCAGCCCGCCACGCCTTTTACGTACGACACCTTCGGCACCGGCGCGTCCTGTCCCGGCTTGGGCCACATGTAGGAGATGAAACCGGCGCCATCCTTGCGCACCACCTCGACGGCGACCGAGAACAGGCGCAGCCCGTTCGGATCGGCGATCGCGCCGACGTCCTTGCCGTCCAGCTCGGGTTTCGTCGGATGCATCAGCATGCGCGGGGCCATGTCGTTGACCCAGAAATACTCTTCGCCGCTGTAACGCAGCGCCTTCAGTTCGGCCAGGGCTGCCGCCTGCGCCGCTGCCTGCGGCACCGTGCCCGCATCCGCTTGCTGGCGATGGCGCTCGACGATGCCGGCTGCCACCTCGACCGCCTGGCGCACGCCGCTCCCCCGTTCTTCGAGGATCAGGGTACGTTCGGAAATCAGGAAGCAGGCGGCGACGATGGCCATGCCAAGGCCGGTACTGATGGTCAGCAGGCCCAGTTTCTGGGCAATGTTCAGACGAAAAAGCGTTTTCATGGAAGGTAAGGGCAGGGCGCTGGCTAAATGTCGGATTTGACGGATGTTCAACAAAGTTGGCGATTGTAGAACAACTATTGCTCAGAAAAAACATTTTTCGACGAACTAGAGGATGTCTTCTTGTAAGCACGCAACAGTGCTAAGCTAACGGTCCTTCCGCCTTCCATGCCGCGCCGATGATCACCGTCCATCACCTGAACAATTCGCGCTCGCAGCGCATCCTGTGGCTGCTCGAAGAGCTGGGCCTGCCCTACGAGATCAAGAAGTACCAGCGCGACCCGAAGACGATGCTGGCGCCGCCCGAACTGAAGGCCGTGCACCCGCTCGGCAAATCGCCGGTGATCACGGATGGCGACCTGGTCGTGGCCGAGTCGGGCGCGATCGTCGAATACCTGGTCGAGCGCTATGGCGACGGGCGCCTCACTCCCGCCGCCGGCACACCGGAACAGCTGAAATACAGCTTCTTCCTGCACTTCGCGGAAGGCTCGGCGATGTCGCCGCTCCTGATGAAGCTCGTGTTCGACCGCATCGAGAACGGCCCCATGCCCTTCTTTGCGAAACCGATCGCGCGCAGCATCGCGCGCAAGGTGAAAGACACGCTGGTCAACCCGAACATCAACAACCAGCTGGCCTACCTGGAATCGGAACTGGCCACGCGCGACTGGTTCGCCGGGAACGAATTCAGCGCGGCCGACATCCAGATGAGTTTTCCGCTGGAGGCGGCGGCGTCGCGCGCCGGACTCGGCGCCCAGTACCCGCGCCTGACGAGCTTCCTGCAACGCATCCATGCGCGCCCGGCCTATGCGCGCGCCCTGGAGCGCGGCGGCAAGTACGACTACGCAAGGTAAGTCCGCATGGCAAAGCTGCTCGCGATCGACGGACTGAACATCGTGCGCCGGGTCTACGAAGCCAGCCCGGAGCCCGACTCCGACCTGAAGGCGAATATCGCCCTGCGCCACGCCTTCTCCTCGTTTCGCAACCTGCTCGAAACGCACGCGCCCACGCACGTGCTGGCCGCCTTCGACTACGGCGGCCAGAACTGGAGACACGCGCTGTATCCGCGCTACCGCGAGCACCGCGCCCCGATGCCGGCGGTGCTGCGGGAAGCGCTGCCGGAATTCCAGGCGCGCCTGCAAACGGCCGGGGTGCCGGTGGCGATGCTGCCCGAGGTCGAGGCCGACGACGTCGTCGCCACCTGCGTGATGCGCTGGCTGAAGGAGAACCGCGGCGAGGCCATCGTCGCCACCACCGACAAGGACCTGCACGTGCTGATCGCGCACGGCGCCCTGGTGTGGGACCATTTCAAGAACGAGTGGCATGATGACGCCTGGGTGCGGAATAAATTCGGCGTGGCGCCCGAGCTGCTGCACGATCTGTTGGCGCTGATGGGCGACGCCACCGACGGCGTGCCGGGCGTGTCGAAGATCGGCATGAAGACGGCGGCGCGCCTGCTGAATGCCTACGGCAGCCTGGATGCCGTGATGGCCGGCGCCGGCATCCTGAAAACGCCGCTGGGCGAACGCCTGCGCGCCGAGCGCGACATCCTGTACCTGTCGCGCCAGCTGGTGGAGCTGAAGACCGACGTGCGCCTCGGCGTCACCTGGAACATGCTGGCCTACGATTCACACTGAAAGAGATAGATGCTGAAAGCAGTCATTGTCGACTCGAACGCGATCTCGCGCGGCCTGTTGAACACCGTGCTGACGGACGGCGGCTACGAGGTCGTGGCGCAGGCCCACACAGGACACAACGCACTGGTGCAGGCGGCGAAGTTCCGCCCGCAGATCATGTGCATCGCGCGCGAACAGGTCGAGGACGGCAGCAATGTCGTCGAGCAGCTGCGCGCCAACCTGCCGAAGACGCTGATCTTCATGGTCTCGGGCACGCTCGATGCACCGGCCATCGAAGGCGCGCTGGCGCGCGGCGTGCATGGCTTCATCGTCAAACCCTTCCGCGCCGACGCCGTGCTGAAAACCATCCGCAACACGGTGATTGCGGTGGTGCGCAAGCAGCAAGCCGGCGGCGGCACTAGCGGCGCCTGATTTCCTCGGCCGCGATCGCGGCCAGTTCCTTCAGTGCGCGCAGCTCGCGTTCGCGCAGGCGGCGCGGCTCGTAATCCATCACGCACAGGGCGCCGAGCCGGAAGCCGCTGCCGTCGGCCAGCGGGAAGCCCGCATAAAAACGGATGTGAGGAGCACCGACTACCAGCGGGTTGTCGCGAAAGCGCGCATCCTGGAGGGTGTCGGGTACGACCAGTGGACCGCTGCCGGCGATCGTGTGGCTGCAGAAGGCATCCTCGCGCGGCGTCTGCGGCAACTGGATGCCGACACGCGACTTGAACCACTGGCGGCGCGCCGTTACCAGCGACAGCAGCGCCACCGGGCACTCGGTCACCTGCGTGGCGAGCCAGGTCAGGCGGTCGAACACGGCTTCCGCTTCGCTGTCGAGCAGGCCCGTCGCACGCAGGGCGTTCAGGCGCTCGTACTCGTGTTGCGGCAGCACGCTGGCGGCGTCCGGCACAAAATCCCTGGGGTCGGGGCTGCCGGGCAGGGGCGCCAGGCCGGCCCGTTCGCGCAGCAGGGCGCTGACGTCGCTCAGGCGCACGCGCCGATGGCCGCCCGGCGTCTTCCAGGCCGGGATCACGCCGTTTTCGATCCATTGCTGGGCCGTGCTGACGGCAATGCCCAGCATGCGCGCCGCTTCGCGCGTGGTCAGGATTGGATCGTCCCCGTCATCGGGGCGCATTAAAACCATGGTATTAATTCCACTATGCAATAACTGCTGAGCATTCTACTTCAAGAAGGCGCAAAATGCCGAAATTGATGATGAGCATTTCCTGTTCATTCCCGTTTCAGCTACAAAGCGCCGTATTTACGCATCAATTCAGAATATTTATGTTGACTCGTAGAAATTTGACGATCAGAATGTAGTGATTCATCAATTTCGTCATTTACAGTTCGGTCCCCAACCGGCGCACAAGGAAGCCCATGAGTCACCCATCGCCGGCCCAGTTGGAAGCCGCCCGTCTCGACGCCCTGCGCAAGCTCGACCTGCTCGACACGCCGCCCAACGAGGCGTTCGACCGCATCACGCGGATGGCGGCCCAGCTGTTCAAGCTGCCGATCGCCGCGGTGTCGCTGACCGACGTCGACCGCCAATGGTTCAAGTCGCGCGTCGGCGTCGACCATTGCGCGATCCCGCGCGAGAAGGCCCCGTGCGGCGAAGTGGCGAATACCGCGCGCATGCTGGTGGTACCCGACCTCCTGCTCGATGCCTGCTACCGCGACAGCCACCTGGCCGCGTCCGGCGTACGTTTCTATGCCGGCGCGCCGCTGGTGACGCGTGACGGCTACGGCCTGGGCGCGCTGTGCGTGCTCGGTACCGAGCCACGCACGATCAGCGAGACCGAACGCACGGGCCTGGCCGATCTCGCCGCGATGGTCATGGCCCAGATCGAGCTGCAGCATGCGATCGGCCGCGTCGATCCTGTCAGCGGCATCCCGAACCGCACGCAGTTCGTCGACGACCTGCACGACCTCGCGCTCGAGCGACCGGAGGGCGAGGCGCGCCTGGCCGCGCTGGTGAACCTGGCCACGCCCGGGCAGATCAGCAGCGCCGTGTGCGCGATGGGCGCCGGCTTCGTCGACGACATCATCCGCGAGGCGGCGCGCATGCTGCGCGCGGCCCTGGGACCGGCGCGCAAGCTGTACCACGTCGGACCGAGCCAGTTTGCCTTCCTGGCCGAGCCGGGCGCGGACCTGGCGCGTTTTTGCGAGTGGTTATCCAGCTGGATCGCGCTGCGCCTCGAAACCACCACCGCCCGCTTCGTCACCACCGCCACCGTCGGCGTGGTCCCGTTCGCGACCGGCCGCGCCGACGCGCTCGACCTGCTGCGCGACATGTACAGCGCAGCGCACGACGCCATCGAAGGCTCGCACCGCGTACGCGTCTTCTCGGCCGAGCAGAACGCCGTGTTCCTGCGGCGCTTTCGCGTCGCCAACGACTTCGGCGCAGCGCTGGCCGACGACAGCCAGCTGCGCCTCGTGTTCCAGCCCAAGATCGAACTGGGCACGGGCCGCTGCATCGGCGCCGAAGCGCTGCTGCGCTGGCGCCACCCGGAGCTGGGCGAGATCTCGCCGGGCGAATTCATCCCGGTGATCGAACAGACCTCGCTGGCGCGCGCCGCCACGCGCTGGGTGCTCGAGCGCGCGCTGCGCCAGCTGGCCGAATGGCGCCGCGCCGGGCTGGCGCTGCAGGTCGCGATCAACGTCTCGGCCGTGAACCTGCTCGAACCCGACTTCTGCGGGCACGTGCTGGCGCGTTTGCAGGCCTGGGACTTGCCGCCCGGCGCGCTGGCGATCGAGATCACCGAGAGCGCGCTGATGAGCAAGCGCACGCTGGCCGCCTCCACCCTCGACGCCCTGGCCGCGGGCGGCGTGCAGCTGGCGATCGACGATTTCGGCACCGGCTACAGCAGCCTCGCCTACCTGCAGAGCATGCCGGCGAAGGTCGTCAAGATCGACCAGAGTTTCATCCGCGAGCTCGACGTCGACGAGCGCAAGCGCGCGCTGGTCGCGACCATGATCAAGCTCGCGCACGAGCTCGGCCAGCTTGTGGTCGCCGAGGGCGTGGAGACGGCGCAGGTAGCGCATGCCCTGGCCGGTGCCGGCTGCGACCAGGTGCAGGGCTATCTGTATGCGAAGCCGCTGGCGCCGGAGCAGTTCGAAGAATGGATCTGCGCGAAGTGGACTGTGGCAAGGCCGCGTACTGCGCGCCAGGCGGCGCTGGCCTGACAGCTGGAATAGCTCAACACCTTAAAACTCTTCCCAGCCGTCGATACCGGCGGTGGCCAGCTGCGTCTTGCGCGGTGCCGCCTTCTGCACCGGTTTCACGCGCGCCAGGCGCGGCGCCGCAGCCACTGCCGCCGGCTGTGCATCGGCCCCGGTACGGAACACCGCCACCGTCTTGGCCAGCGCTGCCGCCTGGCTGCGCATCGCGTCCGCCGCGGCCGAGGTTTCCTCGACCAGGGCGGCGTTCTGCTGGGTCACCTGGTCCATCTGGGTGACGGCCTGGTTGATCTGCTCGATGCCCGCGCTTTGCTCGCGGCTGGCGGCGCTGATCTCGTTCATGATGTCGGTGACGCGGCGGATGCTGGCGACGATCTCTTCCATCGTCTGGCCCGCTTCGCCGACCAGGCGGCTGCCGTCGCCGACCTTCTCGTTGGAGTCGGCGATCAAGCCCTTGATGTCCTTGGCCGCGGCGGCCGAGCGCTGCGCCAGGTTGCGCACCTCGCTGGCGACGACCGCGAAGCCGCGTCCCTGTTCGCCGGCGCGTGCCGCCTCGACGGCTGCATTCAGCGCCAGGATATTGGTCTGGAAGGCGATGCCGTCGATGACGCCGATGATGTCGGCGATGCGCGTCGAGGCGTCGTTGATCGCGTCCATCGTGCCGATCACCTGCTGCACGACGTCACCGCCGCGCGCGGCGACGGTCGACGCGCTCGTGGCCAGCGTGCTGGCCTGGCGTGCATTCTCCGCGTTCTGCTTCACGGTCGAGGTCAGTTCTTCCATCGAGGACGCGGTTTCCTCGAGCGCGCTGGCCTGCTGCTCGGTACGGGCCGACAGGTCGAGGCTGCCCGCTGCCACTTGCGACGAGGCCGAAGCAATCAGCTCGGTGCCGCTGCGTACCGTGGAGACGGTGTCGAACAGGCTGTCGTTCATCTTTTTCAGCGCCGCCAGCAGCTGGCCCAGCTCGTCGCGCGTGGTGACTTCGATACGGCTGGTGAGATCACCGGCGGCGACGGTCTCGGCGATGCGCAGGGCACGCGCGACCGGCGCCGTGATCGAGGTGGTCGTGCGCCAGGCGATGAAGGCGGCCAGCGCCAGGATCAGGGCGGCGAGGCCGAACATGGTGCGTTGGCTGTTGTCGTAGGTCTGCTGTGCATCCGTATTGGCCTTGTCGGCCAGGCTCTTCTGCATGTCGATCTGGGCGTTCAGCACCTTGCGGTACTCGCCCAGCATCGGGCGGTACTCGCCGACGAGATAGCTGGAGGCGCTCGCGATGTCGCCGGCCTGGATCCGACGCAGCAGCTCGTCCTGCCCGGCCACGGCCTTAGTGTTGAAGTCGAGACTCTGCTTGAGCAATGCCTTGCCCTGTTCGCTGACGATCACGCCCTGCATCCAGGTAAAGGTGTCGGCGATCTTGGCCCGGGCCTTCTCGATGTCGGCCGTTTGCGCCTTGCGGTCGGCCTCATCGCTGTTGAGCATCATGTTGCGCAGGGCGACCGAGATGACGTTGACCTCGGTAAGCACGGCATGCGAAGCCTCGATCTTCGGCATGTAGTTGCTGACGATGGTTTCGGTGCCGTCATTGATGCGGCCAAGCATGGTTGTGCCGAAGACGACGATGACGAGAAGGAAAACACACAGGATGCCGAAGCCGGCAAAGAGCCGGGTACGGACGCGCAGATTGGAAAGGTTCATGGTCGACGGTACTTTTCAAGTAAAGGGCGATGCGGCGCACCGGTTCTAGTTTTGCTGTACGGCAACTAGAGTAACGGCTCTACTTGAGCAAACTCAATACCGACGATAAAAAAATTACTGATTTTTCCGATTTCGTGGTTTTTGTGCAAAAAAAAGACCGGTCGAACCGGTCTTTTTGGACTGCAGCCATTACTTTTTGCTAGCGAACGACCGCGCTGGCGCCGTCGATAATGCCGCCGCCGAGGCAAATGTCGCCGTCGTACAGCACGGCCGACTGGCCTGGCGTGACGGCCCATTGCGGGTCGGTGAAGTCAAGTGCAAAACGCTCCAGCCCGTCGGCCGCGACCGTGCAGGCCACGTCAGCCTGACGGTAGCGCGTCTTGGCCGAGAGCAGGCCGGTAGCCGGCGGCTCGCCCGCGACCCAGCTGGCCTGGCCCGCTTCCAGGCGCGCGGACAGCAACCACGGATGATCGTGGCCCTGCACGATGTACAGGGTGTTGGTCGCGATGTCCTTGCGCGCGACGAACCATGGCTCGCTGGTGCCGTCCGCGTTCTTGTGCGATTTCAGACCGCCGATGCCGATGCCCTTGCGCTGACCCAGGGTATAGAAGGACAGGCCGATGTGCTCGCCCACCGTTTGGCCGTTGTCGAGCTTCATCGGGCCCGGTTTGTGGGACAGATAGCGGTTCAGGAAGTCGCGGAACGGACGCTCGCCGATAAAACAGATGCCGGTCGAATCCTTCTTCGCCGCGTTCGGCAGCTTCAGTTTCTCGGCGATCTTGCGCACTTCCGTTTTCGGGATCTCGCCCAGCGGGAACAGCGACTTCGACAGCTGCGCCTGGTTCAGGCGGTGCAGGAAGTAGCTCTGGTCCTTGGTATGGTCGAACGCCTTCAGCAGCTCGAACTTGCCGGCTGCATTTTCGCGCACGCGCGCATAGTGGCCGGTGGCGATCAGGTCGGCGCCGAGCTTCATCGCGTGGTCGAGAAAGGCTTTGAATTTGATCTCGGCGTTGCAGAGGACGTCCGGGTTCGGCGTGCGGCCGGCCTGGTATTCGCGCAGGAATTCGGCGAACACCCGGTCCTTGTACTCGGCCGCAAAGTTCACGGCCTCGATGTCGACGCCGACCACGTCGGCCACGCTGGCCGCGTCGATCCAGTCCTGGCGCGTCGAACAGTATTCGGAATCGTCGTCGTCTTCCCAGTTCTTCATGAACAGGCCGACCACGTCGTAGCCTTGTTCTTTCAGCATCCAGGCCGCGACCGAGGAGTCGACGCCGCCCGACATCCCGATCACGACTTTCTTTTTGCTCATATCAGTTTCGGTCAGTAGCCAGTGTTTCTTCGAACACCGACGGGTGGGTGTACAGCAGGGCCAGGTCGGTACGCCGGCCGGCCAGGTAATCGTCCACGCATTGCAGCACGATGGGGCTGCGGTGGCGCTCGCTCGATGCGGCGATCTCGTCGCGCGTCATCCAGATCGTGCGCAGGATGCCGTCGTCGAGCGGCTGGTCGTACTGCTTGCCGGCGGTGCCGCAGAAGGTGAAGCGCAAATAGGTGATGTCGGCATTGCGCGACTTCGAGTAGTAACGCGACATGTACATGCCGACCAGGCCGGTCGGCATGAATTCGTGTGCCGTCTCTTCCATCGCTTCGCGCACGACCGCCTGCTCGAGCGACTCGCCCGGGTCGAGATGGCCGGCCGGCTGGTTCAGCTTGATGCCTTCGCTCGTCTCTTCCTCGATCAGGAGGAAACGGCCATCCCGTTCGATGATGGCGGCAACGGTGACTGACGGTCTGAAGGTATGGGTCATGCGCGTCCTCGACAAATGAGCCGATATTCTACAGCGCCCGTCAAACCGTTGCTTGCAAGTACCTGTGCAGTGCAACAAAAAAGCCGCAAGTGCAGCGATTTGATACAAAAAACGTGGCCATTGTGCCTCATCTGTATCGCATTTCACCCACCCGGCATGCGTCCGGCCGGGTCTCCACCATGTAATGACAAAAGGGCCATGTTTACGTGTTAGATTGTGAACAGAACACCAACATGAAGGAGGGATGCATGAGAATCGGCATTCCGGCCGAAACACGGCCGGGCGAGACCCGCGTAGCGGCAACTCCGGAAACAGTGAAAAAATTAGCGGCCAAGCACGAGGTCGTGGTGCAGTCCGGCGCCGGCCTGCAAGCGGCGGTGACGGACGAGGCCTATGCCGCCGCCGGCGCCACGCTGGCCGGCGCGGACGAGGCTTTGCAGTGCGACATGGTCCTGAAAGTGCGCGCCCCCAACGAATCCGAGCGCGCCCGCATGCGGCCCGGCACGGTCGTGGTCGGCATGCTCAATCCTTTTGATAACGACAACATCGCCGCCATGGCCGGCGCGCGCCTGACCGCCTTTGCGCTGGAAGCGGCGCCGCGCATCACGCGGGCGCAGTCGATGGACGTGCTCTCGTCCCAGGCGAACATCGCCGGCTACAAGGCCGTGATGCTCGCCGCCAACACCTATCAACGCTTCATGCCGATGCTGATGACGGCCGCCGGCACGGTCAAAGCGGCGCGTGTGCTGATCATGGGTGTCGGCGTGGCTGGCCTGCAGGCGATCGCGACCGCAAAACGCCTGGGCGCCGTGATCGAAGCGTCGGACGTGCGTCCGCCGGTGAAAGAACAGGTCGAGTCGCTGGGCGCCAAGTTCATCGACGTGCCTTTCCTGACCGACGAAGAAAGGGAAATCGCGCAAGGCGTGGGCGGCTACGCGCGTCCGATGCCGGCCGACTGGATCCGCAGACAAGGTGAACTGGTCCACGAACGCGCCAAGCTGGCCGACATCATCATCACCACCGCCCTGATCCCGGGGCGCGCCGCGCCGATCCTGATCCGCGAAGAGACGGTGCAGGCAATGAAACCGGGTTCCGTGATCGTCGACATGGCGATCGAGCAGGGCGGCAACTGCCCGCTGACGGAGCTGGGCAAGACGGTGGTCAAGCATGGCGTGCACATCATCGGCGAACCGAACCTGGCCGCCCTGGTCGCGGCCGACGCCTCGGCCCTGTACGCGCGTAACGTGCTCGACTTTTTGAAACTGGTCGTCGACAAGGAAGACAAGTTTCATATCGACCTCGAGGACGAAATCGTGCGCGCGACCCTGCTCTGCCACCAGGGCGAAACGCTGCGCAAATAGGCGACGAGATAAGGAGAACGTCATGGACATCAGCCACACCATCATCAACCTGATCATCTTCGTGCTGGCGATCTACGTCGGCTACCACGTCGTCTGGACCGTCACGCCGGCCCTGCACACGCCGCTGATGGCGGTCACCAACGCCATTTCCGCCATCATCATCGTCGGCGCCATGCTGGCCGCCGGCCTCACCGAAGGGGTACTGGGCCAGACCATGGGCACGGTCGCCGTCGCGCTGGCCGCCGTCAACGTGTTCGGCGGCTTTCTCGTCACCCAGCGCATGCTGGAGATGTTCAAGAAGAAGGAACCGAAACGGTCCGCCGATGCGGCCACCGCCAAGGCGCCGCAGAAGGAGGCCGCATGAACTACATCAGCATGAATGTGGTCACGCTGCTCTACCTCGTGGCCTCGGTCTGCTTCATCCAGGCTTTAAAAGGGCTGTCCTCGCCTTCGTCCGCGCGCATGGGCAATACCTTCGGCATGGCCGGCATGGCGATCGCGGTGGCGACCACGATTGCCCTGATTTATAAACTGCAAGCCGAGTTTGCAGCAGCCGCCGACGCAGGCCGCAGCGGCGGCATGGGCTTTACCTTGGTGCTGCTGGGCGTGGTTGTGGGTGGCGCGATCGGCGCCTATGCCGCGAAAAAGGTCGAGATGACCAAGATGCCGGAACTGGTCGCGGCGATGCACTCGCTGATCGGCCTTGCCGCCGTCTGCATCGCGATCGCCGCCGTGGCCGAGCCCTGGGCTTTTAATATCGCCACGCGCGGCCAGCCGCTGCCGTTCGGGAACCGGCTCGAACTGTTCATCGGTACCTTTGTCGGCGCGGTGACCTTTTCCGGTTCCGTGATCGCCTTCGGCAAGCTGTCGGGCAAGTACAAATTCCGCCTGTTCCAGGGCGCGCCGGTGCGCTTCGGTGGCCAGCACATCCTGAACCTCATCATCGCGATCGCCATCATCGCACTGGGCCTCATCTTCTGCTTCTCGGATGCGGTGGAGCCGGCCTGGACACCCTTCGCCATCATGGCCGCGCTGTCGTTCGTGCTGGGCGTGCTGATCATCATCCCGATCGGCGGCGCCGACATGCCGGTGGTGGTGTCGATGCTGAACTCCTACTCGGGCTGGGCGGCGGCCGGTATCGGCTTCTCGCTGAATAACTCGATGCTGATCATCGCCGGCTCGCTGGTGGGTTCCTCGGGCGCGATCCTCTCGTACATCATGTGCAAGGCGATGAACCGGTCCTTCTTCAACGTGATCCTGGGCGGTTTCGGCGGCGAAGCGGCGGCAGACGAGGGCGGTGCGAAGGAACAGCGTCCGGTGAAATCCGGCTCGGCCGAAGATGCCGCCTTCATCCTGCAGAACGCCGAATCCGTGATCATCGTTCCCGGCTACGGCCTGGCCGTGGCGCGTGCCCAGCACTCGGTGAAGGAACTGGTGGACAAGCTCACCGAGCACGGCGTCAACGTGCGCTACGCGATCCACCCGGTGGCGGGGCGCATGCCGGGTCACATGAACGTGCTGCTGGCCGAAGCCGAGGTGCCCTACGACCAGGTGGCGGAGATGGAAGACATCAACGGCGAATTCGGCCAGACGGATGTCGTGCTGGTGCTGGGCGCGAACGACGTCGTCAACCCGGCCGCCAAGGACCCGAAATCGCCGATCGCCGGCATGCCGATTCTCGAGGCCTACAAGGCGAAGAGCATCATCGTGAACAAACGCTCGATGGCCTCGGGGTATGCGGGGCTGGATAACGATTTGTTCTACCAGCCGAACACGATGATGGTGTTCGGGGACGCGAAGAAGGTGATTGAATCAATGGTAAAGGCAGTGGAATAACGTAGGGTGGGCACAGAGTGCCCACCCTACCGAGGCAACAGCGCCGAGCCGCCACGCCGGCCGTACATCATCAACTCCCCCAGCAGCGTGCGCGCCGGCTTGACGGCATCGAGCGCCGCCAATCCCAATCCGAGCACCGACTGCAACGGCCCGCTGCCGACAAAGGCGCGCGCCATCGCGTCCGTCAGCGTGATGGTCAACTGCCGATCCTGCGCCCGCTCATCGAGGAAGCGGCCAATACCTTCCGGCCCCGGGCAGCGCGCCAGCAGGCGTGCCAGCACGGCGGCGTCGCGCAGGCCGAGGTTGAGGCCCTGTCCCGCCACCGGGTGCAGGGTCTGCGCCGCGTTGCCGATGGCGACCGTGCGCGTGGTGGCGTGCGGCTCGGCGTTCAGGCCGAGCGGATAAGAAAAGCGCGGCGAGACCTTGATGAAACGTCCGAGCCGTCCGCCAAAGGCCTCGCCCAGCTCCTGCAAAAACCGTTCTTCTTCCATCGCCTGCAGCGCCTCGGCGCGTTCAGGCCGCACACACCAGACCAGCGCGTACTGCAGCCCGTCGGCGCCTTCCTGCGGCAGTAGCGCCAGCGGTCCTTCGTCGGTAAACCGCTCGAAGGCGCGGTGCGCAATCGGAGAACTGGTCGAGACGCGGGCGATCACGGCGCTCTGGCCATAATCCCGGGTCTTGGCCTTGTCTTCCTGCTGGCCGAAGACGCCGCCTTCGGCGCCAACGGCCACCTGCGCCGTGAGCGTGCGGCCGTCATCGAGCGTCAGGGCCACGTGCTCGGACGTTTCGTCCAGCGCCTCCACGCGCGCCGGGCGGATCACCTGCACGCCGGTGCGTTCGACCGCGCGCGCCAGGGCGTCGACCACGTCGCCGTAGCGCGTGACGTAGCCAAGGGCGTCGAGCCGGTGTTCGCTGCGGTCGAGCAGGCTGCGCCCGAGCTGGCCGCGGCGCGAGACGTGGATGGTGTGGATCGGGGTCGATGGGAAGGGCCAGGCGCCGACTTCTTCCAGCAGCTGGCGGCTGCCCCAGGCCAGCGCGATCGAGCGCGGATCGGAGATCGCCTGGCCCAGCGCACGGGCATCGATCAGGGCGATGCGGCTGCCCTCGATCCCGCGCCGCACCAGCAGGGCGGCCAGGGCAAGTCCCACCGGGCCGGCGCCGCAGATCGCTACATCCAGATTGTCTTGCTGCTGTTCCATCATCGCTCCGCCATCAAGGTTTCGATGTCGCGCACGGTCTTCGGCGCGCTGCCCGACAACACGCGTGCACCCGCATCGCCGACGATCACGTCGTCCTCGATCCGGATGCCGATGTTCCAGAAGCGTTCCGGCACGTCCGGGCCCGGGCGCACATAGATGCCCGGCTCCACGGTGAGCGCCATGCCCGGCACCAGCAGGCGCGACGGTTTTCCCTCAAGTGACAGGTCGCGGTAGCTGCCGGTGTCGTGCACGTCCAATCCCAGCCAGTGGCCGGTGCCGTGCATGTAGAAGGTAGTATAGGCGCGCTCGGCCAGTACGTTCTCGACGCTGCCGTATCGTGCGCGGTCGAGCAGGCCGAGGTCCAGCATGCCTTCGGCCAGCACGTTCAAGGCCGCCTCGTGCACGCCGCCATAGGGACGGCCCGGCACCACGGCCGCGAGCGCCGCTTCCTGCGCCCGCAGCACCAGTTCGTACAACAGCTGTTGCGGCTCGCTGAAGCGGCCGTTGACGGGGAAGGTGCGCGTGATGTCGGAGGCGTAGCTGTCGAACTCGCAGCCGGCGTCGATCAGGACCAGGTCGCCATCAAGCGTCTGCGCATTGTTGGCGCTGTAGTGCAGCACGCAGGCGTTGGCGCCGCTGGCCACGATCGGCGTATAGGCCGGGAACTGGGCGCCGCTCCTGCGAAATTCGTAGAGCAGCTCCGCTTCCAGTTCGTATTCGAACATGCCGGGCCGCGCCGCGCGCATTGCGCGCACGTGGGCGGCGCCTGCGATCGTGGCCGAACGCAGCATCAGCGCCTGCTCGCTCTCGTCTTTTAATACACGCATCTCGTCGAGCAGGGCCAGCAGGTGCTGGGTACGCGTCGGGGCATTGACGCCGCTGCGCGACTGGGCGCGCACGGCTTTCAGCCAGCCGGCGACCTGCGCATCAAGCGCCGCATTCGACGCCTGCGCATAGTACAAGGCAGGCACGTCGGCCAGCAGGCGCGCCATCTGCGCATCGAGTTCGCCGATCGGGTAGGCCTCGTCGAAGCCGAAGCTGTCTTTCGCGGCGGCCGGGCCGTAACGGAAACCGTCCCAGATCTCGCGCTCGGCATGCTTTTCGCGGCAGAACAGGATCGAGCGCGCCGGCGTATCGCCGCGGCCCGCCACGAGCACCAATACGGCTTCCGGCTCCATAAACCCGGTCAGATAATAAAAATAGCTGTCGTGGCGGTAGGGATAGTCGCTGTCGCTGTTCCTCGCCACTTCCGGCGCCGTCGCCAGCACCGCCACCGCGCCCGGCTCCATGCCGGCGGCAAGGCGTGCGCGGCGGGCGGCGAAGGGCGTCACGCGCCGGCCCGCTTGGCCAGCGGCGCGTTGAGTTCTTCGAGCTGGCGGGCGGTGCCGACGTTCACCCAGGGACCGTTGTAGATCTCGCCGCCGACCCGTTTCTGGTCGATGAACTTGCGCATCAGCGGACCGAATTTTAAAAATTCGCCGGCGCGGATGCCGTCGAACATCTCCGGACGGTAGACGCCGATGCCGGCGAAGTTCCATTTCGGGTCGCCGTCGTTAGACAGGGTGTACATGTCCAGGCCGAAGTCGCCTTCCAGGTTGTGCCAGGGGTTCGGCGTCAGGTACAGCCAGGCGATGTCGCGCTTTTCAATCGGGATCGGCTGGCCGACCGCGTCGTTGTCAGGCAGGGCGTCGAGCGCCTGCGAGAAATCGAAGTAGGGCGCGTAGATGTCGCCCGAGACGGCGAGAAAAGGTTCGTCGCCCAGCAGGTGCAGGGCGTTGGCAATGCCGCCCGCCGTTTCCAGCGGCGTCGGCTCGTGCGAATACACGATGCGCGCGCCATACTTGCTGCCGTCGCCGAGTTCTTCCTCGATCATGTGGCCGAGGTGCGAATGGTTGATGACGATGTCGGTGATCCCGGCACGCACCAGGTTCAGCACATGCCAGGTGATGAGCGGACGGCCGCGCACTTTCAACAAGGGTTTCGGGCAGGTGTCCGTCAGCGGACGCATGCGCTCGCCGCGGCCGGCGGCGAAAATCATGGCTTTCATGGGCTTCTCGAAAATGATGCTCAGAAGGTGTAGCCGACCTGCGGCGCCTTGTCCTCGAACGAATCGAGCAGGCGGATCAGCGGCTTCAGTTCGGTATAGCGGTGGGCGGTCTTGCGCACGTAATCCAGCACGGTCGGCAGGTCGCCCATGTAGATGGCCTTGCCGTCGCGGTAGTTCAGGCGGCAGAAGATGCCGAGGATTTTAAGGTGGCGCTGCAGGGCCATGAATTCGAAGTCGCGGTAGAACGCGTCGATGTCCGGATTGACCGGCAGGCCGACCTGCTTGGCGCTTTGCCAATAGCGCACCACCCAGTCCAGCACGATCTCTTCGTCCCACTGGATGTAGGCGTCGCGCAGCAGCGAACCGAGGTCGTAGGTGACCGGACCGTAGACGGCGTCCTGGAAGTCGAGCACGCCCGGGTTGCCCTGGTCGAGGAACATCAGGTTGCGCGAATGGAAATCGCGGTGCATGAAGACCTGTTGCTGGGACAGCACATTGGCGGTGATGGTCTCGAAGACTTTATCGAGCTGGGCCTGCTGCTTGTCGTCCAGCGTCACGCCGAGATGGCGATTCAGGTACCACTCCGGGAACAGGTTCATCTCGCGCAGCACGAAGGCGCGGTCGAATTCGGGCAGCACGCCCGGCTGGCTGTTCAATTGGAACTTGATTAGGGCATCGACCGCGTCCGAATACATGAAGGCGGCGTTGTCCGAATCGAGGCGGGCCAGGTAGGTCGTGGTGCCGAGGTCGGACAGCAGCAGGAAGCCGCGCTCGACGTCGCGCGCGACGATGGCCGGCACCGTGACGCCGGCGTCGGCCAGCAGGCCCTGCACGTGGATGAAGGCGGGGACGTTCTCGCGCTCGGGCGGCGCGTCCATCGCGATCAGGGTGTCGCCGAGTTTGCTCCGTAGCGCCGGCGCCACATCGAGGCGGAAATAGCGGCGAAAACTGGCATCCGACGAGGCCGGACGGCGCGAACCGACTTCCACCAGGTCAAGCGAGCTCAGCCATTCGGTGAGGAGCGCGAGGCGCGCGTCCTGCTCGGCGGAAGTGGGGGAGTTTTGATACAAAGAAGACATGGAACGTCCAGCGGAAACCGGTTGAGGAAGACAATTCCCATATAATAAGGGATTCAATCCAAAAAATCGCCCTTTATGGTGCTGCCACAGATTCCATGAGCTGGTTTACGGCCCACCCATTCCCGCGGCGGCGGGCAGTTGCCTTGTCCGCCCTCGTCACCGTGGCCTCGGGGCCTTTGCACGCGCAAGTCGCGCCGGCTGCCCCCCAAGCTGACGAACAAGATCTTCCCGTCACTGTGCGCGCCGAAGAGATCGGCGGCCGTCCGGACCGTGAGATCAATCTCAATCGCAACGTCGAAATCACGCGCGGCCAGTCCAAACTGACCGCCGACACCGCCTGCTACCGGCTGGTCGAGGACGAAGTCACGGCCGAAGGCAACGTCAACATGTGGCGCTTCGGCGACCGCTACCAGGGCGACGCCCTGCAGCTGAACATGTCGACCCAGCGCGGCTGGGTGCTGCATCCGAAATACCAGCTGCAGCTGAATAATGCGCAAGGCCAGGCCGACCGCATCGACTTCCTCGGCGAAGACCAGGCGCTGGTGGTGGACGGCACCTACAGCACCTGCCAGGGGCCCGATCCCGACTGGTACATCAAGGCGAGCCGGCTGCGCCTCGATTCCGGACGCGACGTCGGCACCGCGGGCAAGACCATCATCTATTTCAAGGACGTGCCGATCCTGGGCACGCCCGCGTTCTCGTTCTCGCTCTCGGGCGCGCGCCGTTCGGGCTGGCTGCCGGCCACCATCGGCGCCGGCTCCAAGGGCAAGACCGAGCTCATGGTGCCGTACTACTTCAACATCGCGCCGAACCGCGACCTGACCGTGTATCCGCGCCTGATGTTCAACCGCGGCCTGCAGCTGGGCGCGACCGGACGCTACCTCGGCGAAACGTCGGGCGGCGCTTACAACGGCGAGACCCACGCCGAGTTCCTGCGCAACGACCGCATCACCAAGACCGACCGCTGGCGCGTCGACTCGGTGCACAACCAGGTGATCAAACCGGGCTGGAGCGCCGGTTGGAACCTGCACGGTGTCTCCGACGACGAATACACCAGCGACTTTTCGCCGACGGTCGCCACCAGCGCCGAGCGCCAGCTGATCCGCGAGGCGTACACCAGCTACGGCACGCAGTACTGGAGCCTGACGGCGCGTGCGCAGACCATCCAGGTGCTGCAGGAACCGGCGGCGGTGGCCAATCCGGCGCTGGCGATCCCGCGTCCCTACGATCGCCTGCCGCAGGTCATGTTCCATACCGGCCGCTATGACGTGAAGGGTTTCGACTGGGCGATCGATGCCGAGGCGACGCGCTTCTCGCACCCGAGCTTCGACAGCGGCAACCGCCTGCTGGCGGTGTCGCAGGTGAGCTATCCGTGGGTGCAGCCGGGCTACTACATCACGCCCAAGGTGATGCTGCATGCGACCAAGTACGACATGGACAGCAATGCGCGCGGCGCGACCAGCCTGTCGCGCACGCTGCCGA
Organism: Massilia sp. Mn16-1_5; assembly: GCF_004798585.1. Classification (GTDB taxonomy): domain Bacteria; phylum Pseudomonadota; class Gammaproteobacteria; order Burkholderiales; family Burkholderiaceae_D; genus Telluria. Next base: position 58,194 of record NZ_PPXQ01000018.1, on the reverse strand, counting down.
TCTTCTCGGTCGACAGCGGCATGGTGTTCGAGCGCGACACCACGCTGTTCGGCAAGGCTGCCACCCAGACCCTGGAGCCGCGCCTGTTCTACGTGCGCACGCCTTACCGCAACCAGGACGAGTTCCCGATCTTCGATACGGCGGAAACGGGCTTCAGCTACGCCCAGCTGTTCACCGAGAACCGCTACATCGGCGGCGACCGCGTGTCCGACGCCAACCAGGTGACCGCGGCCCTGGTGTCGCGCTATATCGAGCCGGACGGCGCCGAGCGCCTGCGCATGGCCATCGCCCAGCGCTTCTATTTCGACGAGCCGCGCGTGGGCCGCGTGCCTTCCGCGACCGGTACCGGCAACAAGATCAGCCGCTCCGACCTGCTGCTGGCAGCCTCGGGCCGCATCACCGAGCACTGGAACTTCGACAGCAGCGTACAATATGATGTCACGGGCAAGAGCGTGTATGCCCAGAACCATGGCGTGCGCTGGGCACCGGGGCTGATGAAGGTCCTCAATGCCGAGTATCGCTACGTGCGCGACAGCTTCCGCAATGCCGACGTGTCGGCCCAGTGGCCGCTGTCGAAGCGCTGGTACGGCGTCGGCCGCCTCAGCTATTCGCTGCGCGACCATAAGGTGCTCGAAAGCCTGGTCGGTCTCGAGTACAAGGCCGATTGCTGGATCTTCCGCATGGGTGGACAACGTTTCGTGACGGCCGCGCAGACGACCTCGACGTCGACGTTCTTCCAGCTCGAGCTCAATGGCCTGTCGGGCCTGGGGCTGGGCAACCCGCTGGATTCGTTTTATAAAAGTATTCCCGGCTACACGCGGCTGAACGGCAACGCCGGCCGCCCCTGACCGGCGCATCGACCAGAACCCTGGATGTTTTGACCTGAATGAGTGCTTCCCAGACTATGCGTACTACCCGTTTGCATCACCTTAAGCTGGCCGCGGCGCTGCTGTGCGCGCTCACTGCCAATGCCGCTTCCGCCCAGGCGGCGAAACCGGCACCCGCGCCTGCGCAAGCTGCCGCACCCGGCAGCGGTTTCCTGCCGCCGGCGTCGAGCAACGCCAACGTCATCGATCAGATTCGCGTCGTCGTCAACGACGAAGTCATCACGCGCAACGAAGTACGCGACCGCGTCGGCCAGATCACCCAGCGCCTGCGCGCCCAGAACGCCCAGCTGCCGCCGCTGGCCGACATCGAGCGCCAGGTGATCGAGGCGATGATCGTCGAGCGCGCCCAGATCCAGCTGGCCAAGGAAATGGGCGTGCGCGTCGACGACCGCACGCTCGACGCCGCCATCGCCCGCATCGCCGAAGGGCAGAAGATGTCGCTGCAGGACATGCGCAACCAGATGGAAAAGGAAGGCCTGGCCTTCGCCCAGTTCCGCGAAGAGATCCGCAACGAGATCATGCTGCAGCGTCTGCGCGAGCACGAAGTCGACAGCAAGATCCAGGTTTCGGATGCCGAAATCGACACCTATCTGGCCGCCGAGAAGGCCGCCGCGGCCGAGAAGGTCGAGATGGACATCGCCCAGATCCTGGTCGGCATCCCGGCCAACGCCACGCCCGAACAGATCGCCGCACGCCGCGCCCGCGCCGACGAAGTCCTGCGCCAGCTGCGTACCGGCGCCGACTTCGCCAAGATCGCCGCCACCTATTCCGACGCGCCCGACGCCCTCAAGGGCGGCGCCATCGGCTGGCGCGATCCGGACCGCCTGCCGCCCCTGATCAGCGACCAGCTGCGCAAACTCAGCCCGGGCCAGGTCACGCCTGTCATCAAGAGCAATACCGGTTTCCACATCGTCAAGCTGGTCGACAAGCGCAGCCTGGCGCAGGAGCCGGAGCAGGCCGTGGTCCAGCAGACCCGCGCCCGCCATATCCTGATCAAGGCGACGCCGGCCATGCCGGCGGAGCAGGTGAAGGCCAAGCTGGCCGATCTGCGCGCCAAGATCGTCGCCAAGAGCGCCACTTTCGAGGACCTGGCGCGCCAGAACGGCCAGGACGGCACCGCCGCCAAGGGCGGAGATCTCGGCTGGCTGCAGCCGGGCGACGTGGTGCCGGAATTCGAGACCGCGATGAATGCCCTGAAACCGGGCGAGGTGTCGGACGTGGTCGAGACGCCGTTCGGCTTTCACCTGATCGAGGTCCTCGAGCGCAAGAGCGAAGACCAGAGCAAGGAACGCGAACGCCTGCGCGCACGCAACGTGATCCGCGAGCGTAAACTCGGCGAAGCCGTCGAGGACTGGGCGCGCGAAGTGCGCGACCGCGCCTACGTCGAGTACCGCGAAGAGGCGTAAACAGCATGGCCGCGCTGCAGACTGAGCGTTCTACTTTGGCGCTTACCGTCGGCGAGCCGGCCGGCATCGGGCCCGAGATCTCGATCCGGGCCGCCTGGGCCCTGCGCGAGCAGGCCAATTGCGTTCTGGTGGGCGACGCCGCCTTCCTGGCGCTGACCGCCAGCCTGATCGACCCCGCGATCCGCCTGTCGGCGCTCTCGGTGCAAGCCCTGAGGAACGGCGGCCTGCCGCATTTCGGCAAGGATCGCATCGCCGTCGTCGACGTGCCGCTCGCCGCCCACGTGGTGCCGGGCACGCTGGACAAGGAAAACGGCCGCGCCGTGCTGGCCACGCTCGATCTCGCGGTCGAGGGTATACAAGCCGGCTGGTTCGACGCCATCGTCACCGCGCCGCTGCAGAAAAGCACCATCAACCAGGCCGGCGTCGCCTTCTCCGGCCACACCGAATACCTGGCCGAGAAGACGAACACGCCGCAAGTGGTAATGATGCTGGCCGGCCAGCCGGCGGGCGATCAGCCCTATCTGCGCGTGGCGCTGGCCACCACGCACCTGCCCTTGAAAGACGTGCCGGCGGCGATCACGCAGGAGGGCCTGGCGCGGGTGCTCGACATCCTGCACGCCGACCTGCGCGACAAATTCGGCATCGCTTCGCCGCGCATCCTGGTCACCGGTCTGAATCCGCATGCGGGCGAAAACGGTTACCTGGGACGCGAGGAAATCGAGGTCATCGAACCGGCCCTGGCGCAAGCGCAGGCACGCGGCATCGATGCGCGCGGGCCGTATCCCGCCGATACCCTGTTCCAGCCGAAATACCTCGGCGAAGCCGACGCCGTGCTTGCCATGTACCACGACCAGGGCCTGCCGGTGCTGAAGCACGCCACCTTCGGGCGCGGCATCAACGTCACCCTCGGCCTGCCCCTGATCCGTACCTCGGTCGACCACGGCACCGCGCTCGACCTGGCGGCGCAGGGCCTGGGCCTGGCCGACTGCGGCAGCATGGAAGAGGCAATCCGGGCCGCGATGCTCATGGTGACGGCCAGCCGCGCCACACAATCAACGAAAGAGTAAATGAAACACGTAGCACGCAAGCGCTTCGGCCAGAACTTCCTGACCGATAATCACGTCCTGGGCAACATCATCGAGGCGATCGATCCGCGCCGCGGCGAGGCGATGGTCGAGATCGGCCCGGGCCTGGCGGCGATGACGGCGCTGCTGCTGAAGGAACTCGATCACATGCACGTGGTCGAACTGGATCGCGATCTGGTAACGCGCCTGGAAAAGGCCTACCCGCGCGAAAAGCTGACGGTGCACTCCGCCGACGCCCTGAAATTCGACTTCGGCGCCTTGCCGGTGCCGGAAGGGCAGAAGCTGCGCATCGTCGGCAACCTGCCGTACAACATCTCGAGCCCGCTGCTGTTCCACCTGGCCGAGTTCGCCGACCTGGTCGAGGACCAGCATTTCATGCTGCAAAAGGAAGTGGTCGAGCGCATGGTGGCCGAACCCGGCACCAAGGCCTATGGCCGCCTGTCGGTGATGCTGCAATGGCGCTACGACATGTCGCTGCTGTTCATCGTGCCGCCGACCGCCTTCGATCCGCCGCCGCAAGTCGATTCGGCCATCGTGCGCATGGTGCCGACCCGCCGGAAACTCGCCGTCGACGGCGCCACCCTGGAAGCGGTGGTGCAGAAGGCCTTTTCCCAGCGCCGCAAGGTGATTCGCAACTGCGTGGCCGGCATGTTCACCGAAGCGCAGTTGCTGGAAGCGGGCATCGATCCGGGCGTGCGGCCCGAAAACGTCAGCCTGGAGCAGTACGTGGCGCTGGCGAATATCCTGAAGCCGGTGTAAATACCATTCCACCTCATCCGTGATGCGTCGCACAACGCTTCACACCCCCCTTTTGGACGTTTCATCGCGCGCTTTACGCACTTCGTCGCACACCGATGGAGCTGCGTAAAGGCGCTTGCTAATCTACTCCCATCGAAAGCCCGAACGCAGACGCAAACGGGCCCACCAACCAACGAAGGGAGCCTGAAATGAACGTCCTCAAACACATGGAAACGCTGTTCCTGGTCGCCGCCCTGGCCGTCGTCGGCACCACCTACGCCAGCGCCGAGAGCTACAAGGCGCAAGTGCGGGCCGATTCCCTGGTCTCGAGCGACAGCGGCAAGATGGCCGTCGTCAAAGTCACCGCCAAGCGCGTCGCGCCGGCCACCAAGTTCGGCTGAACCGGGTCTCCCGACAACGCGGGCAAAAAAAAAGCCCGCCGTTGCGGGCGAGCTAAATCCAATTCTTTTCTGAGGAGAGTTGGAGGAGACAGGTGCAATTATGCTGCACCACAACATATACGTCTAATTTTCTTTTGGAATGATCGACATCGTTGTGGTGAATGTCTCCATATCGTGCTCAGGAGTTGGTAACGCAGGTAACCGCGATCGACTCGACCTTGTTGTCGCCCATCGTGCCGGCGCCGTTGGAAACGCGGCAGGTCTGGTTGGCCGGATTGCTCAGCACCGTGACGCCATAGGTCTGTCCATAGGTCACGCCGACAGGGAAGGTGAAGGTGCTCGGGTACGCACCGCTGGTCGCATCCTTGGTCACGGTCACGGTGCCGCCGGAACTGCCGTTGGTGAGCACCAGGCCGTCCGCCGCGAGACCCGTGATCGTGCCGCCGATCGTATTGTTCACCAGGGCGCAGACGATCACGGCGTTGATCGACGACAGGCGTCCCGCCGTGTCCGCGGTGCCGCTCGAATTCACGCAAGTCTGGTGCTGGGGATTGGTCTTGACAGTCACGCTGTACGGCTCGCCATAATCGACCTCGTTCGGGAAGCTGTAGGCGACGTTCTGGATGTTACCGTTCCCGTCCGGGCCCAGCGGCGTGACGTTCAGGTCGTTGGCCAGGTTGTTTTGCAGCACCAGGCCCGGATACTGCAGACCGGCGACCGTGCCGCCAATCGTATAGGTCGACTTGCCGCCGCCGCAGGCGCTCAGGCCGGCTGCCAGGGTCAGCGCGCACAGCGCCAGGATCGATTTCTTCAAAATACTCTCCACAGGAATGATTAAGGCGTCGTGCAGTTGAGGTCGACGGTCTTGCCGACGTTGTCCATGGTGCCCGATCCATTCGCCACGGTGCAGGTCTGGCCAGGGGCGGCCAGCACGGCCACGCCGTACACGGCGCCTTCGGGAATCTGCTTCATCTGAACCACGGTAGCGTCCGGGGCCACGTCCTGGCGGTCGGAGCCGTTCACGATTGCCAGGCCGGCGGCGTGGGTGCCGTTGACGCGCACCGTCAGCGGGAAAGTCTTCAGGGTGCAGGCAATTTGCACGGACGAGATACTGAAGACCGCCTTGCCGGTACCGGTACCTTCGACCACTTGGCAACCGGTGGTGTTGTCGGGCGAGGCCACCACTTTCACGTTGTAGGTCGCATCTGTCTCGACCAGCTCGGGGAAGATGAAGGACGTGCCGAGCGGGACCTCGTAGCGCGGGCCGTCGTTGTTCGTCAGGACCAGGCCGGCCTTGGTGTAGCCGGTGATCGAGCCGCCGACATAGACGTCGCCGTCACCGCCGCCGCAGGCGGACAGGCTCAGCGCGCACGCCAGCGCAATGCCGGCACGCAGGGGGGAACGAATCATAATTTCTCCAAAAAAGGGGAGGGGCAAGGCGCGCAACCCGAGGCACCTGGCCGCATGCTGGAAAGTTTGCCCATCATTTTAGAGCATTTGACAAGCCCGGGGCTCACTAGGGTTTGTATCACGGTGTAACGACGAGCACGCGTTCGTACCGGTTTGCATGCATTTGCTTTTCACCGCTGGCCTCGTTATGCTGATTTCTCCTATACGACAGCCACCGATGAAGCCCTCCAACCGCCGCCCCTGGCCCAAAGCCATCCTGTTCGACCTCGACGACACGCTGTGGCCGATCGCCCCTGTCATTCTCCAGGCCGAGCAGACGTTGTTCCAGTGGCTGGCCAACAACGCGCCGCGCGTGGCCGAGCGCTTCACCATCGACAGCCTGCGCCAGGCGCGCCTGGAATTGCTGGCGCGCCGGCCCGAATTCCAGCTCGACCTCGGTGCGCTGCGCCGCGCCGGCCTGATTGCCGCCTTCGAACAGGCCGGCGAAGACGCCGACAAGGTCGAACTGGCGATGACCGAATTCTTCGCCGCCCGCAACGCCGTGATCCCCTATGACGACGTCTTGCCCGGCCTGCTGCGCCTGAAAGGGCGCGTTCTGATCGGTTCGGTTACCAACGGCAATGCCGACCTGCAGACGATCGGTCTGTCTCACCATTTCCATGCTTCGGTGTCGGCGCCGGGTTTCGGCCGCGCCAAGCCGGACGCGGCAATTTTCCGCGCCGCCTGCGACGCCCTCGGCGTGGCCCCGCACGAGGCTGTCCACGTCGGCGACGATCTGCTGCTCGACGTGCAGGGCGCCCAGCGCGCCGGGTTGCGCGGGGTCTGGATGAACCGCACCGCCAGCCGGCGCCACCTGGAAGAGGGCGTGCAGCCGGATGCGATCGTCGCCAACATGGATCAATTGATCGACTGGCTGAAACGCGAACACGCTTGAGAGCACGCTCGAGCGCACAGCACGGCTTCCGCGGTGCATAATAGCCGTGCAACCATTCCGCGCGCTTCTATTCCATGCAACTTGAACCCCGAGCCCAAACCCTGCTGAAAGCCCTCGTCGAGCGTTATATTGCCGACGGCCAGCCGGTCGGGTCGCGTGCGCTCTCGAAGATTTCCGGCCTCGACGTGTCGCCCGCCACGATCCGCAACATCATGGCCGACCTCGAGGAAATGGGCTATGTCGCCAGCCCCCATACCTCGGCCGGCCGGGTGCCGACGCCGCGCGGCTACCGCCTGTTCGTCGATACGCTGCTGACGGTGCAGCACCTGGAAGGCCAGCACGGCCAGCATGGCGTCGATCCCGAGCGCATGCGCCTCGCCAGCCAGCAACCGCACAAGGTCATCGCCAACGCGGCGCAGATGCTGTCCTCGCTGACGCAATTTGCCGGCGTCGTCCAGAGCCCGCGCCGCGAATCCGTGTTCCAGCAGATCGAATTCCTGCGCCTGTCCGAAAAACGCATCCTGCTCGTGATCGTCGATCCGCGCGGCGACGTCCAGAACCGCCTGCTGCTGACCGAGGTCGACTACACGCCGGCCCAGCTGGTGCAGTCGGCCAATTACCTGAACCAGAATTTCGCCGGCCTCAGCTTCGACGAAGTGCGCCGGCGCCTCACCGGCGAGTTGCGCCAGCTGCGCGAAGACATCGGCGGCCTGATGCAGACCGCCGTGGAAGCGGGCAGCGAGGCGATGGCCGAAGGCAGCGAAGAGATGGTCATTTCAGGCGAACGCAACCTGCTGTCGGTGTCCGACCTGTCTTCGAATATGAGCTCGCTGCGCCAGCTGTTCGAGATGTTCGAGCAAAAAACCGGCCTGATGCAGCTGCTCGACATGTCGAGCAAGGCGGGAGGGGTGCAGATTTTTATCGGCGGCGAATCGAAGCTGGTGCCGATGGACGAAATGAGCGTCGTCACCGCGCCCTACGAGGTAAACGGCAAGATCGTCGGCACCCTGGGCGTGATCGGCCCGACCCGGATGGCGTATGAGCGGGTGATTCCGATCGTCGACATCACGGCGAAATTGTTGTCGAATGCGCTGAGCAATTCTTAAGGTGGGCACGGGGCGCCCACCCTACGCCCACAAAAAAACGGCGCCACGGCGCCGTTTCTCGTTGGAGCATACTTTACTTAGTTGTTGCCGCGGTGCGGACAGGCCGTCTTGGTGCAATTGCCGTAAATCGCGAGCGCGTGCTCGGCAATCTTGAAACCGCGTTCCAGGGCGATCTTGTTCTGGCGCGATTCGATCTCTTCGTCGAAGAATTCCTCGACATGGCCGCAATCGAGGCAGACCAGGTGGTCGTGGTGCGAGCCGGCGTTCAGCTCGTAGATCGCCTTGCCGGTTTCGAAGTGGTTGCGGTTGAGCAGCCCGGCTTGCTCGAACTGGGTCAATACGCGGTAGACGGTCGCCAGGCCGACGTCCATATTTTCGGCCAGCAGGATTTTATAGACGTCTTCCGCCGTCAGGTGCCGCACTTCGCTGTTCTGGAAAATTTCCAGGATTTTCAGGCGCGGCAAGGTCGCCTTCAGGCCGCTCGCCTTCAGGTCGGTCGGTTTGTTACTCATGTTTGTTACTCGTAGATGGGCGGAGTGCTTTATGATATAGCGTTTTGGAAGCTCCCGCTAAACGTTTTGAGGTTACTTATGCGCGTCTTTGATGCCCTTGTTCATCGCTCCAAGGCCCGGGCCCTGCTTGCCGCGGGCCTCGCCTGCACGCTGGTCCTGTCCGGCTGCGCATCCTGGCGCAACCAGACCAAGCCTGCCGCATCGGTGGACACGTCCCCGGCCGCATTGGCGTCCGACGCCAGCAAATCGGCCTCGCTGGCCAATGCCGGCGCCCAGACGACCGAAGGTACGAGGCTGCAGAAATTCCTGTGGATCTTCTCGCCCTACCGCCCGGACATCCAGCAGGGCAACTTCGTCTCGCAAGAAATGCTGAACCAGCTGAAAGTGGGCCAGTCCCGCGAGCAGGTGCGCTTCCTGCTCGGCACGCCGATGCTGATGGACATGTTCCATGCCGACCGCTGGGACTACCCGTTCTACCTCGCGCGCGGCAACGGCGAGCTGACCACCAGCCGCGTCACCGTGTATTTCAAGGATGACGTGGTCGAGCGCTTCGACGGCGGCAACCTGCCGACCGAGCGCGAGTACATCGCCCGCATCGCCGGCCCGGCAAAGAACGTCGTCAAGGAAGCCAAGAAGGCCGAAAAGGCGGCCGCCAGCCGCCCGGTCGAGCCAAGCACGCCGGCCAGCCCCGCCACCTCCACGACTACTCCGTAAGACTGTCATGACGCAACTGAAAATCGCGGTCGCCGGCGCCAGTGGGCGCATGGGCCGCATGCTGATCGAGGCGATCGCCGCCGCTCCCGATGCCGTGCTCGCCGGCGCCCTCGACGTCGCAGGTTCTCCCTTCATCGGCCACGACGCTGGCGCCTTCTCGGGCCAGCTGACCGGCGTGAGCATCGAATCGGACCTGGCGCGTGCGCTGGCGAACGCCGACTGCCTGATCGATTTCACCCGCCCCGAAGGCACGCTGCAGCACCTGGCGTACTGCGCCGCCAACAACGTCAAGATCGTGATCGGCACGACCGGTTTCGATGACGCCGGCAAGGCGGCGATCGCCGCCGCCGCGGAAAAAGTCGCCGTCGTCTTTGCTCCCAACATGAGCGTGGGCGTGAACGTGACCCTCAAATTGCTGGAAATGGCCGCGAAAAGTTTCGCCGAAGGCTACGACATCGAGATCATCGAGGCGCACCACCGCCACAAGGTCGACGCGCCCTCGGGCACGGCCCTGAAAATGGGCGAGGTCATCGCCGACGCCCTCGGCCGCGACCTGAAGGAGTGCGCCGTCTATGGCCGCGAAGGCGTGACAGGCGAGCGCGATCCGTCGACGATCGGTTTTGCCACCGTGCGCGGCGGCGACATCGTCGGCGACCACACGGTGCTGTTCGCCGGCACCGGCGAGCGCATCGAGATCACCCATAAATCGAGCAGTCGCGTGACCTACGCCCACGGCGCCCTGCGCGGCGCGCGTTTCATCGCCGACAAGGCGAACGGCCTGTACGACATGCAGGACGTCCTCGCATTGAATACCGGCGTGAAAGGATAAGGCCATGGCAGTAGCGGAACTGAACGGCGCCGTGATCGTCAACGAAGCGAGCTTCTTTGCCGAAAGCCGGCGCGCGTTCGGCTTCCACACGGCCACCGGCGACACCATCGACACCTGGGTCGATTGCCTGAGCTACCTGCGCGACGAGGAGAACATGACCAAGTTCCGCCTGCAGCCGGACGAGGTGCTGGAAATCGTCATCACCGACAGCGCTGCCCTGCGCGCCCGCCTGCCGGACCTGGTCGACGAGATCGTGTTCTGCGTCGGCGGCATCAACGAGCGCTACGAGGACTACGGCGAAAAGCCGGCCCTCGAACTGGTACTCCGTTAAGTCAGCGGGTTCGCCGGCGTGCCTTCCATCGAGGACCTGAGCGCGGCGGACCTGCTTTCCATTTCCCGCTATGTGATGCCGGAGCTGCCGCAGCAAGCGGCGAAGCTCGGCTTCCTGTTCGGCACCCGTCACGGGGTCGAGGAATTCTGCCGCGAGACCTTCGCCCTTTGGCAGGGCGGCATGTTCGAGCGCCTGCTGGTCTCGGGCGGCGCGACGGCTGGGCAGGACACACCCGAAGCGCTCGTCATCGCCGAGCGCCTGGTCGAATTGGGCATCCCCGCATCCATCCTGATCCTTGAATGCGAGGCCTTGAATACCGGCGACAACGTCATTCTCGGCCGCCGCAAGGTGGCGCAAGAGATGGACCTCGCCAGCATCGACAGCATCCTCGTGATCGGCAAAGTCTGCGCCATGCGGCGCTACCTGATGACGCTGGCGCGCCACTGGCCGAGCATCACCGTCTCTGCCTGCGCCATCAATTATTTCGGCCTGCCGGCCGAGCGCTGGCACGAGCACGCTGAGTTCCGCCGGCGCGTGCTGGCCGAATTCCACAAGATTCCGCAGTACTTGCAACAGGACTTCCTGCGCGAGCTGGAAGGGCAGGCGCCGTATCCGGTGCTGGGTGCCGGCGCATGAAGCGGCTCGGCAAGGGACTGTTGGCGCTCGCCGCGCTGTTGCTGGTCTATCTTGCCATCGTGGCCTGGTGGGCGGCCGCCTCTGTGGACGTGCTGCTCGCGCGGCAGCCGGCCGCCACCACGGCGCCACGGCTGTCGCAAGGCCAGCTCGCCATCCTGCTGCGCATCGAAGACCCGAGCTTCTTTTCCCATCGCGGCTTGAGCCTGGCCGATGGCCAGGGCGTCGCCACGATCTCGTCCGCCGTCGCCCGCGACCTGTTCCTGTACGGCGCGCCGCTCGAGGGTCCGAGGGGCGTGCTGCAGCGCGTGTACCGCGCCGTGTTCGACTGCTGCAGGAAGGTCGACCTGGGCCGCGACGTGATGGCGGTGGTGCTCGACGCCAGCGTGTCGAAACAGCGCCAGCTGGACCTGTATGCCGGCGGCGTGTACATGGGGCGGCATGAAGGACGCCAGTTGCGCGGACTCGAAGCGGCCGCGCAGGCTTACATGGGCAAGCCGCTGGCCGCTGTCAATGCAGACGGGATGGCCCGGCTGGTCGCCATGATCAAGGCGCCGAACGAACTGCATCCGGTGCGCAACCGCGATGCCTACCAACTGCGCCTGGCGCGGGTGCGGGCGGTGCTAGCCGGGCGTTGCCGGCCGGATGGGTGGCTCGATACCGACTACGCAGGTTGTAAAGACTGAGGCACAAACGCGGCTCGCCTCCGCTTCGCCGCAGTGCAAGATGAAACAGTATAATGTTCTGCTAAAGCTCCGCTTTCCATCCTTCCCACATTCCGTCCGCAGAACATCATGCAAGATAAATATAGTCCCGCCGAAGTTGAACAGGCCGCGCAGGCGTACTGGAAGTCGATCGATGCCTATAAGGCCGTCGAGAACGATCCACGTTTCCCGAAAGGCAAGTATTACGCCTGTTCGATGCTGCCTTACCCATCCGGCAAGCTGCACATGGGTCACGTGCGCAACTATACGATCAATGACGTGATGTACCGCTATCTGCGGATGAACGGCTACAACGTGCTGATGCCGATGGGCTGGGATGCCTTCGGCATGCCGGCCGAGAACGCGGCGATGGCGAACAACGTGCCGCCGGCCGAGTGGACCTATTCGAACATCGCCCACATGCGCGGGCAGATGGAATCGATGGGCCTGGCCATCGACTGGTCGCGCGAGATGACCGCCTGCAAGCCGGAATACTACAAGTGGAACCAGTGGATGTTCCTCAAGATGCTGGAGAAGGGCATCATCTACCAGAAGACCGGCACCGTGAACTGGGATCCGGTCGACCAGACCGTGCTCGCCAACGAGCAGGTCGTCGATGGTAAAGGCTGGCGTTCGGGCGCGCCGATCGAGAAGCGCGAAATCCCGATGTACTACGTGCGCATCACCGACTACGCCGACGAGCTGCTGGATTTTGTCGACAACAAGCTGCCGGGCTGGCCGGAGCGCGTGCGCACCATGCAGACCAACTGGATTGGTAAATCGGTCGGCGTGCGCTTCGCCTTCCCGCACGTCGTCATGGACGACGCCGGTGAACTGATCAACGACGGCAAACTCTACGTCTTCACCACCCGCGCCGACACTATCATGGGCGTGACCTTCTGCGCCGTGGCGCCGGAACACGCGCTGGCCCAGCACGCCGCGAAGAACAATCCTGAACTGGCCGCCTTTATCGCCGAGTGCAAGCTCGGTTCCGTCATCGAAGCCGACATGGCGACGATGGAGAAGAAGGGCATGCCGACCGGCCTCACCGTCACGCACCCGGTCACCGGCGAGCAGATCCCGGTCTGGGTCGGCAATTACGTCCTGATCACCTACGGCGACGGCGCCGTGATGGGCGTGCCGGGCCACGACGAGCGCGACTTCGAATTCGCCAAGAAATACGATTTACCCATCAAGCAGGTCGTCGCCGTCGAAGGCCAGGAGTATTCGCTGGACGGCTGGCAGGAGTGGTATGGCGACAAGGAGAACGGCCGCACCATCAACTCGGGCAAGTACGATGGCCTCGATTACACCGCCGCCGTGAACGCCGTCTCTGGCGACCTGGCAGCCCAGGGCCTGGGCGACAAGAAGGTGACGTTCCGCCTGCGCGACTGGGGCATCTCGCGCCAGCGCTACTGGGGCACGCCGATCCCGATGATCCACTGCGGCGAGTGCGGCGCGGTGCCGGTTCCCGAGCAGGACCTGCCGGTCGTGCTGCCCGAGCACCTGGTCCCGGACGGCACCGGCAACCCGCTGAACAAGGACGAAGCCTTCCTGAAGTGCGACTGCCCGAAGTGCGGCAAGCCTGCGCGCCGCGAGACCGACACGATGGATACCTTCATCGACTCGTCCTGGTACTACATGCGCTATACCTCGCCGGGCTCGAACGACGCCATGGTCGACGCGCGCAACGATTACTGGATGCCGATGGACCAGTACATCGGCGGCATCGAGCACGCCGTCATGCACCTGCTGTACGCGCGCTTCTGGACCAAGGTCATGCGCGACTTCGGCCTGGTGAAGTTCGACGAGCCGTTCGTCAACCTGCTGACCCAGGGCATGGTCCTGAACGAGACCTATTACCGCGAAGACGCGGCCGGTAAAAAGACCTGGTTCAACCCGGCCGACGTCGAACTCACTTTTGATGACAAGGGCCGTCCGCAGAACGCGGTCCTGAAGGCCGACGGCCAGCCGGTCATCATTGGCGGCACCGAGAAGATGTCGAAGTCGAAGAACAACGGCATCGACCCGCAGGCGCAGATCGAACAGTACGGCGCCGACACCGCGCGCCTGTTCACGATGTTCGCTTCGCCGCCGGAGCAGACCCTGGAATGGTCGAACAGCGGCGTCGAAGGCGCGAGCCGCTTCCTGCGCCGCGTCTGGGCCTATGGCTACGCGCAGCGCGAACGCATCGCCGCCGGCCTGGCGGGCGGCATCGGCGGCGCCACGCTGGACGACGCCCAGAAGACCCTGCGCCGCGAAGTGCACAAGGTGCTGCAGCAGGCCGACTATGACCTCAAGCGCATCCAGTACAACACGGTGGTCTCGGCTTGCATGAAGATGCTGAACACGCTGGAGTCGGCGAAGCTGGCCGAGGGCGCCGCGTCCGACGCGGTGATCGCCGAAGGCTTCTCGATCTTCCTGCGCCTGCTGAACCCGGTCGCGCCGCACATCACCCACGCGCTGTGGCAGGAACTCGGCTACGCCAAGGTGCACGGCGACATCCTCGACGTGCAGTGGCCGGAAGTCGACGCCGCCGCGCTGGAGCAGTCCGAGATCGAGATGATGATCCAGGTGAACGGCAAGCTGCGTGGTTCGGTGAAGGTGCCGAAGGACGCGGACAAGGCCGCGATCGAGGCGGCGGCGCTGGCTTCCGAGGCGGTCCAGAAGTTCATCGAAGGCACGCCGAAGAAGGTCATCGTCGTGCCCGGCAAACTCGTCAACATCGTGGTGTAATTCATGCGCGCTCATTTCCCTACTTTTGCGCGCGCGGCTGCGGCGCTGCTGCTGGTCACGTCGCTGACGGCCTGCGGTTTCCACCTGCGCGGCTCGGACGGCGCTTACAACATGCCGTTCAAGAGCATCTATCTGGCCTTCCCGGATACTTCGCCGCTGGGTAATGAGCTCAAGCGCAACCTGCGGGCAGGCGACCGCGTCGTGATCTCGCCGACCCAGGCGGACGCCCAGGCGCGCTTCGAAGTCATTTCCGAAACGCGCAACAAGGCGGTCCTGTCGCTGAACAACCTGGGCCGCGTGCGCGAATACCTGCTGACCTACACGCTGGTGTTCCAGGTGCGCGACGCGAGCGGCAACCTGCTGCTGGGACCGACCGAGATCGCGCTGCGCCGCAACCTCACCTTCAGCGAAGAGGCCCTGCTGGCCAAGGAAGGCGAAGAAGCGCTGCTGTACCGCGACATGCAGTCCGACCTGGTGCAGCAGATCATGCGCCGCCTGGCGGCCCTGAAGCCACAGTGAGACCGTCATGCAGTTGAGGCCTGAAGCGCTCGAGCCCCATCTGGCGAAGGGGCTGGCGCCGCTGTATGTGATCACCAGCGACGAGCACCTGCTGGCGTTGGAAGCGGCCGATAAAATCCGCCGCGCCGCGCGTGCGGCCGGCCATACCGAACGCGACGTGCTCACCGTCGAGCGCAGTTTCAAGTGGGGCGAGCTGCTGGCGGCGAACCAGGCTTTATCGCTGTTCGGCGACAAGAAGCTGATCGAGTTGCGCATCCCGAGCGGCAAGCCCGGCAAGGACGGCAGTGCCGCCCTGCAGGCGTATGCGAAGGACCTCAGCCCCGACAACCTCACCCTGATCACGCTGCCGAAGCTCGACTGGCAGACGGCCAAGGCTTCGTGGGTGGCGACGCTGCAGCAGGCCGCCGTGTACATCGAGATCCCGAACGTGGAACGCGCGCAGCTGCCGGGCTGGATCGGTATGCGCCTGGGCGCGCAAGGGCAGAGCGCCGACCGCGCCGCGCTCGACTTCATCGCCGATCGCGTCGAGGGCAACCTGCTGGCCGCGCACCAGGAAATCCAGAAGCTGGGCCTGCTGCACGAACCGGGCAAGCTCAGTTTCGAGCAGGTGCAGGACGCGGTGCTGAACGTGGCGCGTTATGACGTGTTCAAACTGTCGGAAGCGATGCTGATGGGCGACCCGTCACGCCTGGCGCGCATGCTCGAGGGGCTGAAGGGGGAGGGCGAGGCGCTGCCGCTGGTCTTGTGGGCCGTCTCCGAAGAAATCCGCACGCTGTTAAAATTGAAAGCCGGGATGGCGCAGGGGCGGCCGCTCGGCGCGCTGCTGAAGGAATACCGCATCTGGGGCCCGCGCGAACGGATGATGGATCCGGCGCTGCGCCGCATCTCCCTGAGTACGCTGGAAGCGGCGCTGCAGGAGGCGGCGCAGGTGGACAAGATGGTCAAGGGTTTACGAGCCAAGGCCTTCGCGGGGGATGCGTGGGATGCGATGCTGCAGCTGGCGTTGAAGGTGGCGCGGTAAATCGTTCGTCGACCGGTAACGGGATACGAACCGATCCACATGCACTGACCCGTAAGGTGGGCGGGTCCCCCGCCCACGCGTTCACCTTGCGTTTGCACGCCCCGCCAAATTAACGCTCACTGGAACCGACACGATGGACATCACCGACTACATGCACACGCTGGGCCGCAAGGCCCGCGCGGCGTCGCGCGCGATGGCGCGCGCCGATGGGGCGACACGCAACCGTGCGCTGCTCTACATTGCCGAGGCCATCGAACGCGAGGCGGCGCAGCTCTCGGCCGCCAACGGGCTCGACCTCGACGCGGCGCGCGCCGCCGGCCTGGCGCCGGCCCTGCTCGACCGCCTGGCCCTGTCTCCCGCCGCGATCACGACCATGGTCGAAGGCCTGCGCCAGATCGCAAGCCTGCCTGACCCGATCGGCGAAATCTCGAACATGAAGTCGCGCCCGAGCGGCATCCAGATCGGCCAGATGCGCGTGCCGCTGGGCGTGATCGGCATCATCTACGAAGCCCGTCCGAACGTGACCGTCGATGCGGCCGGTCTCTGCATCAAGAGCGGCAACGCGGCGATCCTGCGCGGCGGCTCGGAAGCCATCCACTGCAATCGCGCGCTGGCCAAGCTCGTTACCGAAGGCCTGGCCAAAGCCGGCCTGCCGCTGGACGCGGTGCAGGTGGTCGACACGACCGACCGCGCCGCCGTCGGCACCCTGATCACGATGCCGCAATACGTCGACGTCATCGTCCCGCGCGGCGGCAAGGGTTTAATAGCACGCCTGATCGAGGAGGCGACGGTCCCGATGATCAAGCACCTGGACGGCATCTGCCACGTCTATATCGACGACAAGGCGGATCTTGCGAAAGCGCTGCCGATCGCCTTCAACGCCAAGTGCCACCGCTACGGCACGTGTAACACGATGGAAACGCTGCTGGTGTCGCGCGCGATCGCCCCGGCCGTGCTGCCCCAGCTGGCGGAGCTCTACAAGACGAAGGAAGTCGAGCTGCGCGCCGACGAGGAAGCGCGCGCGATCCTGGCCGGCTATCCGCACCTGGTGCCCGTCACGGAAGAGGACTGGAGCACCGAATACCTGGCCCCGATCCTGGCCGTGAAGATTGTCGGTGACATCGACGAAGCGATGGACCACATCGACCGCTATTCGTCGAAGCACACGGAAGCCATCGTGACCGAAGACTACAGCGCCGCGCTGCGCTTCCTGCGCGAAGTCGACTCGGCCTCGGTGATGGTGAACGCCTCGACCCGCTTCGCCGACGGCTTCGAATACGGTCTGGGTGCCGAAATCGGCATCTCGAACGACAAGCTGCATGCGCGCGGCCCGGTCGGGCTGGAAGGGCTGACCTCTTTAAAGTATGTCGTGTTCGGTCACGGCGAAGTTCGCAGCTAATCTATAAGGACCTGCATGTACCTCTGGATCAAAGCCTTCCACATCGTCTTCATCGCCTCCTGGTTCGCCGGCCTGTTCTACCTGCCGCGCATCTTCGTCAACCTGGCGCAGGAAAGCGACGCCAACGCCACCACGCGCCTGCTGGGCATGGCGCGCCGCCTGTACCGCTTCACGACCATGCTGATGATTCCGGCGCTGCTGCTGGGCCTCTGGTTATGGCTGGGCTTCGGCATCCAGGGCGGCTGGCTGCACGCGAAACTGGCGCTGGTGGTACTGGCGATCGGCTACCATCATGCCTGCGGTTCGATCCTGAAGAAGTTCGAGGCCGGCGTGAACAAGCGCAGCCATACCTGGTTCCGCTGGTTCAACGAGGTGCCGGTCGTGCTGCTGATGCTGATCGTAATTCTCGTGGTCGTAAAACCTTTCTAAATTTTCGGCCTACGGGTCATCCGCGAGACGCATCCGTGCGTTGAACGCGTGGAGTCAGGACTCCACCCTACGTAGGGGTCATTGAGGCCAATGGCGTCAATGACGGGTTTAACGGGCTCCGCCCACGCGGTACACGGCATGAACATCCACCGGCTAATCCGCGAGAACACAACATTTTTTTCGGCCGGCAGCGCAGGCGCTTCCGGCTTTTACTTTTTTATCAACGGACAAAGGGTACCCCCATGACCTCCTATTTTTGCCCCTGCCCGCGCGGCATGGAAGCGGCGCTGGCCGAAGAACTCCTTGAGATCGCCCAGCAATACAGCCCGACGCTGAAAGTCCACAACCAGGTTCCGGGCGGCGTGCACTGCTCGGGCACCCTGGTCGACTCCTACCGCATCAACCTGCACTCGCGCATCGCGTCGCGCGTGCTGATGCGCATGGGCCAGCGCAGCTACATGAACGAGAACGACATCTACGACCTCGTGCTCGAGCAGCCCTGGGAAGACTGGTTCGGCGTGCACCATACGATCCGTGTCGACGTCACGGCCGTCAAATCCCCGCTGAAGAGCCTCGAATTCACGACCCTCAAGATCAAGGACGCGATCTGCGACCGCTTCCGCGACCAGTTCAACAAGCGTCCGTCGGTCGACACGCGCGAGCCGGACATGCGCATCGTCGGCTTCCTCGACCAGCGCAACTTCATCATCTACCTCGACACCTCGGGCGAAGCGCTGTTCAAGCGCGGCTGGCGCGAAGAGACGGGCGACGCGCCGCTGCGCGAGAACCTGGCCGCCGGCATGCTGCGCGTATCGGGCTGGAAGCCGGGCGTGCCGCTGTTCGATCCGATGTGTGGTTCGGGCACGATCCTGATCGAGGCGGCGCAGATGGTGCAGGGCATTCCGCCCGGCGCGCGCCGCCGCTTTGCTTTCGAGAAATTCGCCGACTTCGAGCGCGAAGCCTGGCAGGAGATGAAGGCCGCGATCAAGGCCAATCCGCTGCCGAGCGAACCGACCATCTTCGGTTCCGACATTTCGGGCGACATGGTCGCGATGACCCGGCATAACCTGAAGATCGCCGGCATCCTGTTCGACGTGCCCCTGAAACAGATCGAAGCCCAGCACGTGAGCCCGCCCGTCGAAGGCCCGGGCATCCTGCTGACCAACCCGCCTTACGGCGAGCGGATCGGCGTGCGCGGCGACTCGACCATGCCGCAGGACGAGATGGCGGTGAGCTTTTATTCGGCGCTCGGCACCACCCTGAAACAGCGCTTCGCCGGCTGGACCGTGTTCCTGTTCACGGCCGACCTCTCGCTGCCGAAGCTGCTGCGTTTGAAAGAGGCGCGCAAGACCCCGTTCTTCAACGGCGCCCTGGAATGCCGCCTTTTCCGCTTCGATATGGTGGCGGGTTACAACCGCCGTGAAGAAGCCAAGCCGAAGCAGGAATAAACATGCTGCCCCCGTCCGACCCCGACCAGCTGCCGAAAGACCCCGTCGTCCCGGTGCCGCTCCCGGCACCGCACAAGATCGTCATGCTCTCCGCAGGCGGCCTGGCGACCCTGCTGGCCGGCCTGTCGATGCTCGGACCGTTCTCGATCGACGCCTATTTGCCGGCCTTCCCGCAGATCCAGGCCAACCTGCATGCCTCGTCGATCGAGGTGCAGCAGACGCTGACGGCCTACATGCTGGCCTTTGCCGGCATGGTGCTGTGGCATGGCGCACTGTCGGACGCCTTCGGGCGGAGGAACGTGATCCTGGTGGCCCTGGTCGTGTTCGCGATCGGCACCTTCGGCTGCGCGGCGGCGTCCACCGTTCATTACCTGTGGGTGTTCCGCATCATGCAGGGGGTGTCGGCGGGGGCGGGCGTCGTGGTCGGGCGCGCCATCATCCGCGACCTGTATTCGGATGCGCCGGCGGCGCGATTGCTGTCGATGGTGACGATGATCTTCTCGATCGCACCGGCCGTCGCACCGGTGCTGGGCGGCTGGATCGTCACCTGGTTCGACTGGCGCGCGATCTTCCTGGCCCTGTGCGCCTACACGGTGCTGCTGGGCTGGGTGTGCTGGAAGCACCTGCCGGAGACGGTGCCTCCCGCGCAGCGCCAGCCCTTCAATCCGCGCTTCCTGGCGCAAAGCTACAGCGCCATCTTCAGCTCCTTCCTGTTTCACATGAAGGCGGGCGTCACGGCCCTGAACTTCGCCGGCCTGTTCCTCTACATTACCGCGTCTCCCGTCCTGCTGCCGCAGCACCTGGGGCTCGGTCCGTCCCAGTTCGCCTGGCTGTTCGTGCCCACCGTGAGCGGCATCTTCCTCGGCTCGATGGCGGCCAACCGCATGGCCGGCAAAAAAACGTTTGAAAAGCAGATCCTGCTGGGTTTCGCCTTCATGCTCGGCGCGGTGGCCTTCAACGTCACCTACCACCTGCAGTATCCGCCGGCGCTGCCCTGGACCGTGCTGCCGATGTTCTTCTTCACCTTCGGCAGTTCGATCATCGCGCCGGGCGCCACCTTGCTGGCACTCGACCTGTTCCCGCACATCCGCGGTACGGTCGCCTCGTGCCAGTCCTTCGTCTCGACCCTGCTGGGGGCGGTCGTGGCCGGCGTGATCGCACCGGCGCTGTCGCATTCGGTGCTGGCGCTGGCGCTGGGACAGGCGGGCTTTGCCTTGCTGGCGCTGGCCTTCTGGGCGACGTCGCGCCAATACCGGCGCATCCAGGCACGCAAGGGCAAGCCGTCCTGATCCATTCGCGCGCGTGTCGGCTTGCCCCTCGGCAAGTCGACAATACTTTATTGACTACCAAGCAATAAAACGTCCCACGTATGCATCATTCATGAGGCAAAGTACAGACTTTTTACAGAAAGTATTGTTCCCGATCAGAAATGTATATATGCTAAGACGGCTTTTTATTTCTGAATCAAAACACGTTTTATCCCCTTGATCCAGAGATTGCATGAATGTCATGTTGTGGTAGCTCTGTTCCCTGGAGTGCCACCCCGAAACCTCGTTCAGTGGCGTCCTCGCTTGAGACAATGCACCAACCAGACCAGGATATCCGCAATCGCCTGCTGATTGCCCGGCTGCCGGCAATGCCGCAGATACTCGTGAAATTGATCGAGCATCTGCAGGCCGACGACCTGGGCATGCCGGAGCTGGCCGCCCTGATCCAGAACGATGCGGGGATGACGGGCAAGCTGCTGGCCGTGGCGAGCAGCTCGGCCTACCACCGCCCTGGGCGCGGGGTGAACCTCGAGCAATCGCTGGTGGCGCTCGGCACCGACATGATCAAGACGCTGGTCATCAGCGACTCCGTCTTCCAGACCTTTAACAGCTTCCCGCATTCCGGCAGCACCGACCTGCGCGCCTTCTGGAAGCGCTCGCTCGCCGCGGCCGTGATCGCACGCGAGGTCGCGCGCCGCATCGACTACCCGCATCTCGAGGAAGCGTATCTCGCCGGCCTGCTGCACAACGTCGGCCGCCTGGCCCTGCTGGCCACGGCGCCCAAGGAATACGCCTATAACTTCACCGCGCGCGACGACGAGGACCTGTGCGCCGTCGAGCAGCGCACGCTGCAGATCACCCACGCCGAAGCCGGTGCCTGGCTGATCGAGCGCTGGCAGCTCGATTCCTTCCTGGCCGACGCCGTCCTGTACCACCACGAGTCGAGCGAGCGCCTCGAGTCGGCCCATCCGCTGATCCGCATCGTGCGCCTGGCGCACCTGATGTCGCACCACCCGGAAGACCGCGCGGCGCTGCATGATGGCGCCGCCCTGTGCGGCCTGGACGAGGGTGAACTCGATGCCATGCTGACGGGCGCCGCGCGCCAGGTCGACAAGGCCGCGATCCACCTCGGCATCGACCTGGCCGGCGCCGACGACATCCCCACGCCTCCCGCCTACGTGGCGCCGGTGCTCGATCCGGTCCAGCAGCGCCTGCAGGAAGAGGTGCGCAACCTGGTGCTGGTGTCGGAAGTGGGGCAGACCTTCGCACGCCAGCAGGGCGAGTCCGACCTGCTCGAATCGATGACGCGTTCGGCGCGCATCCTGTTCGACTTCGACAACACGGTGATCCTGCTCGAGAACCCGACCGGGCAAATGCTGATCGGCGCGCCCGGCGGCGGCACCCAGCGCATTGCCGAATTTGCGATCCCGCTGAACAAGGGTGGTCAGATCGCCGGCGCCGCGTTGGCGCGCCGCACCGCCTACATCGGACGCGACGGCCAGCCGCTCGGCCTGGCCGAGGAACAGCTGCTGCGCATGCTCGGCACCGACAGCCTGGTCTGCCTGCCGCTGGTGGCCGGCAACCGGTGTCTCGGCGTGATGGTGGGCGGGATCAAGGCCTGGCAGGTGCCCGGTTGCCAGAAGCGCGAGCGCTTCATGCAGTCCTTCGGCGCCCAGGCCGCCACCGCACTGGAAACGGCGCTCTCGGAACGCGGCAACGCGCGCCGCCAGCTCGCCAGCGTGGCCGACGAATACCGCGAAGCCTCGCGCCGCGTGGTGCACGAGGTGAACAATCCGCTCTCGATCATCAAGAACTACCTGAGTGTCCTCGACAGCAAACTCGCGCGTCAGGAGCCGGTCGCCAGCGAGATGTCGGTGCTGAACGAAGAGATCGACCGCGTCGGCCAGCTGATCGGCAGCCTGGCCGACATCAAGCCCGAGGTCGGCGGCCCGCGTCCGATCGACGTGGCGAAGGTCGCCGAGGACGTGGTGCGCCTGTTCCGCGCCGGCCAGTTCGTGCCGCCGAGCGTGCAGATCGCCACCTCGCTGGGCGAGGACGCGCGCCTGGTCGAGGGCGAAGCCGACCTGCTCAAGCAGATCCTGGTCAACCTCGTGAAGAATGCGGTCGAGGCCCTGGGCGGCAGCGGCGGCGGACGCATCGAGATCGTCAACCGCGGCCACGTGCACCGCGAGCGCAAGCTGTACGTCGAACTGGCCGTGCTGGATAACGGTCCGGGCCTGGCGCCGGAGGTGATGGCGAACCTGTTTTCGCCCGTGCGCAGCACCAAGGATGGCGCGCACCGCGGTCTCGGCCTGTCGATCGTGCACGGCCTGGTGAATAAACTGAACGGCCAGATCGCCTGCCGCAGCGGCAGGGGCGGCACCGCATTTGAAATTCTGCTGCCGGCATGGTCCGGCGCCAGCGCCGCACCGGCCTTGCCGGCGCGCGCCTTGGGTTCTGTATAAGGTCATGATGAACGAGTATCGCCCTGCTGAGGAACCGGCCCCGTCCAGCGTGCACGGAGACATTGCGTACCTGCCGCGCCTGTTGCTGGTCGACGACGAGCCGCGCCTGCTCGCCTCGCTCTACGAACTGCTGCGCGACCGCGGCTTCGATCTGACCACGGCCAGCTCGGGCAGCGAGGCCATCGCCCATCTGTCGCGCAGCCGCTTCGACCTGGTCCTGCTCGACCTGCGCCTGCCCGACATCGGCGGCCACGAGATCATGGACTTCATGAACGAGCGCGCGGTCGGCTCGGACGTGATCGTGATGAGCGGCGAGGTCGGCATCGACGCCGCCATCGGCGCGCTGAAACGCGGCGCCTACGACTACCTGCGCAAGCCCTACAGCCGCGAAGAGCTGCTCAAGACGGTGGGCAACGCGCTCGAACAGCGCCGCCTGGCATCCGCCAATACGCGCATCGCGCAGCAGCTGGAAAACTCCGAGAAGATGTACCGCTATCTGGTCGACAGCTCGCCGGACATCATCTATACCCTGAACCATGAAGGCCGCTTTACGTTCGTGAACGACCGCGCGTATCAGTTACTGGGATTTTCGCGCGATGAACTGATCGGCAAGCACTACTCGATCCTGGTGCACGACGAAGACCTGGAGCGCGCGCGCTACGTCTTCAACGAAAGAAGGGTCGACGAACGCGCCTCGCGCAACGTCGAGCTGCGCCTGAAGTGCCGCGGCGCCAAGAGCAGCAGCGGCGACCGCACCTTCAACAACACCCTGATGACGATCTCGCTGAATTCGATCGGCATGCACGTGCCCGACAGCGAAGTACAGAAGCTCGAGTTCTTCGGCACCTATGGGGTCGCACGCGACATCACGGACCGCAAGCGCGCGGAGGAGGTGATCTCCTACCAGGCCTACCACGACATCCTCACCGATCTGCCGAACCGGATCCTGTTCAAGGACCGCCTCGGCCTGGCCGTCATCCAGGCCAAGCGCAAGCTGACCGAACTGGCCGTGATGTTCATCGATCTCGACCGCTTCAAGCTCGTGAACGACACCCTCGGCCACGTGAAGGGCGACGAGCTGCTGCAGCAGGTGGCGGTGCGATTAAAAGATTGCCTGCGCAAGGGCGACACGCTGGCGCGCCAGGGCGGCGACGAATTCACCATCGTGCTGCCGGAACTGCGCGACCGCGACGACGCGCGCATCATCGCCGACAAATTCCTGGAGAGCCTGCACCGTCCGTTCGACCTGGACGGCCACGAAGTGCACATCTCGGCCTCGATCGGCATCGCCATCTATCCGGGCGACGGCGAATCGATCGACGAACTGCTGAGACATGCCGACATCGCGATGTACCAGGTCAAGGCGCTCGGCAAGAACGGCCACAGTTTTTACCACGACTCGATGCTGGACGTGTCGCACCAGAAGATCGCGCTGGAGCAGGCGCTGCGCCGCGCGCTCGAGCACAACGAGCTGGAGATGTACTACCAGCCGCAGATCGATTCGACCAGCGGGCGCATCGTCGGCGCCGAGGCGCTGATGCGCTGGAACCATCCGACCCGCGGCCTGCTGTCGGCTGGCGAGTTCCTGCCGTTCGCGGAAGAGAATGGTCTGATGCTGCCGATTTCGGACTGGATGATCGGCGCCCTGTGCCGCGATATGCTGCAGTGGAACCTGGCGAGCGGCCAAGCGGTGCGGCTGTCGCTGAACCTGTCTCCGCAATACCTGGACCGCGGCGACTTCTTCGAGAAGATGCGCGGCGCACTGGTGCGCTACGGTATATCTCCGGGCCAGATCGAGGTCGAGATCACCGAGAACATCTGCATTCGCAATCCGCAGTATGCGATCGAGCAGCTGAATAAGCTGTGCCAGCTGGGCGTGTCGGTCGCGATCGACGACTTCGGCACCGGTTACTCGTCGCTGTCTTACCTGCACCGCTTCCCGATCCACACGATGAAGATCGACCAGTCCTTCGTGAAGGAGATTCACGATGTGGACGGTCACTATCCGGTGATTTTGGCGATCATCTCGATCGCGCGCGGCCTGAACCTGCACCTGGTGGCCGAAGGCGTCGAGACCGAGACGCAGGCCAACTACCTGCGCGCCAACGGCTGCGAAACGATGCAGGGCTATTTGTTCTATCGCCCGATTTCGCTGTCCAGCTTCATCGGCGTACTGCGCACCCAGGGGCAGGCCACGCTGCCGGCGAGCGGCCATGGCGCCGTATTCCCCGCACCGCGCGCGCTGCGCGCCTGACCGTCTTCCATGGAGACCGCGACCGTGCCTGAAGCGGGTGAACGCCACACGGCGGAATTCCTGCGCGTGAAAGCGCTGGCCGAGCGCGGTGTTCCGAGTGCCCAGCACAGCCTCGGCTTCATGTACGTGAACGGGCAGGGCGTGGCGAAGAACGATGTGCTCGCTGTGGAGTGGTATCGCAAGGCGGCCGACGCGGGCCTCGAGCAGGCCCAGTACAACCTCGGCGTGATGTACCAGAAGGGGCAAGGTGTGCCGCAGGACGACGCGCACGCGCTCTACTGGTACCGCTGCGCGGCGAGCCAGGGCTATGCGCCGGCCCAGTACAACCTCGGCTGGCTGTATGCGAAGGGACAGGGCACGCCCGTCGACGTGGCCCAGGCCCTGCACTGGTTCAGCCAGGCGGCCGAGCAGGGTGACGCCGGCGCCCAGCACAACCTGGGCATGATGTATGAGGGCGGCAAGGGCGTGGCGCAGGACATCGACGCGGCGCTGGGCTGGTACCGGCGCGCGGCGGAGCAGGGCTATGCGCGCGCGCAGTTCGCGCTGGCGCTGCGCTACGACAGCGGCCAGGGCCTCGCGCGCGATCCGCGACTGGCACTCGACTGGCTGCGCCGCGCCGCCACCCAGGGCCACGCGCCGGCCCAGTTCAACCTCGCGCTGCGCTTCGACAAGGGCCAGGACGTCGAGCAGGACAGCCGGCAAGCCATCCACTGGTACCAGCGCGCCGCCGAGCAGGGCCACGCCAGCTCGCAATTCAACCTGGCCCTGATCTTCGACAGCGGCCACGGCGTGCCACGCGACGAAGCCGCGGCCCTGGCCTGGTACCGGCGCGCGGCCGAACAGGGGCACGCCGCGGCCCAGGACAATCTCGGGCTGCGCTACGAGCACGGGCAAGGCGTGGAGCGCGATCCGGCGCAGGCAGCGCACTGGTACCGGCAGGCGGCGACGCAAGGCCTGCCGGCCGCGCAATATCACCTGGGCCAGCTGTATGACGCCGGCAGCGGCATCGAGCAGGACCAGGAGCAGGCCGTGCACTGGTACACGCAGGCCGCCGAACAGGGGCATTTGCGTGCCCAGTTCGATCTCGGCCTGCGCTACGAGGCCGGCAACGGCGTGGCGCCCGATGCCGCGCGCGCCCTGTACTGGTACCGGCGCGCGGCCGACCAGGAATATGCGCCGGCCCAGCACATGGTGGGCGTGCTGCTCGAACGCGATGAGATGACTGATCCGCGCGAGGCGGCGTTCTGGTATCGCAAGGCCGCCGACCAGGGCCACGCGCTGGCCCAGTTCGCGCTGGCGCTGCGCTACGACAGCGCCCATGGCGTCGAACGCGATTACGAGGCGGCCCACTTCTGGTACCTGTGCGCGGCGCGCCAGGGGCATGCGCGGGCACAGTTCAACCTGGGCGTGATGTATGCGGCGGGGCAGGGGGCGCAACGCGACCTGTTCGAGGCGCATGACTGGCTGACGCGGGCGGCGGAGGCGGGGGTGCCAGGTGCGGAGGCCTATCTGAAGCGGATTACGTCGCGCATGAGTGCTGCGGAGTTAGAGCTGGTGCAAGTAACGGCGTAGGGTGCGCATTCATGCGCACGCGGTCGTGCTCTGGCATACCCGATCGTTACTGGGTCCGCCGGCATGCGATGCGTTTCGATCGCTCAAGCGTTGTACCGCGTGCGCATGAATGCGCACCCTACAATACTCGTCCCGCCTTTGTCCCGGCTCCGACCCTATCCGCGCGCCGTCCATACACGGACTGGTTTATACTGTACAACCATACAGTTTCTCCACTCCGATGAAACTCTCCGACAAGCTCGAAATCCTGGCGGACGCCGCCAAATACGATGCTTCCTGCGCCAGCAGCGGGGCGCCGAAGCGTGCTTCCGACGGTCATGATGGCGGCATCGGCGCCACCACCGGCATGGGCATCTGCCACAGCTACACGCCTGACGGCCGCTGCGTCTCGCTGTTAAAAATCCTGCTCACCAATTTCTGCATCTACGACTGCCAGTACTGCGTCAACCGCCGTACCTCGAATGTCCCGCGTGCGCGCTTCTCGGTGGCCGAAGTCGTGAAATTGACCCACGATTTCTACCTGCGCAACTACATCGACGGCCTGTTCCTGAGTTCCGGCATCATCCAGTCGAGCGACTACACGATGGAGCAGCTGGTGGCCGTCGCGCGCACCCTGCGCGAAGAGCACAATTTTCGTGGCTACATCCACCTCAAGACCATCCCCGACGCCGATCCCGCCCTGATCGCCGAAGCGGGCCGCTATGCCGACCGCCTGTCCGTCAACATCGAGTTGCCGACCCACGACAGCGTGTCCCGCCTCGCGCCCGAAAAGAACGTCCATACCATCAAGCTGGCGATGGGTTCCATTCGGCGCAAGCTGGATGAAAAGGCCGAGGAGCCGAAGGCGCCAAGTTTCGCGCCGGCCGGGCAAAGTACGCAAATGATCGTCGGCGCCGACGCCAGCGACGACCAGACCATCCTCAACACGGCCGAGACCCTGTACGGCAGCTACAAGCTGAAACGCGTGTATTACTCGGCCTTCAGCCCGATCCCGCACAGCCCGGACAGCGTGCCCCTCGCACCGCCGCCGCTGCTGCGCGAGCACCGCCTGTACCAGGCCGACTTCCTGCTGCGCGGCTATGGCTTCACGGCGGGCGAGTTGATGCCGAAGTCCGGCAACCTGGCGCTCGACGTCGATCCGAAGCTGGCCTGGGCGCTGGCCAACCGCGAGCATTTTCCGATGGACCTGAACCGGGCGGATGCCGAGATGATCGCACGCGTGCCCGGCATCGGCCTGCGCAACGCCAAGCGCATCGTCGAGCTGCGCCGCCTGCGCCGGGTACGTTGGGAAGATCTGTCTCGCCTGCGCTGCAGCATGAAGAAGATCGCGCCCTTCGTCGTCACCGCTGACTACAAGCCGGCACAGGGCTTGGCCAGTTCCGAGCTGCTGCGGCGCCACCTCGGTGCGCCACAGGAGCAGATGAACCTGTGGCCTGAACTGAAGGCGGCATGAGCGCGGCGGCGGCTTCTGCGAAGGTCGCCGCCGGCCGGCCGCTGGTGGTCTCCAGCTTTCAGGAATGGCGCAGCGCCGCGCGCGACCTGCTCATGCACGAGGTGGCGCCGGAACGCGTGACGTGGAACGAGGTGGGCACGCATGCTGCCGACCTGTTCTCGGGTGCGCCGGACCCGGCGCCTTCTGCCGATAATGCTCCTGCCGGGTTAACTCCCTTACAACCCGCACTGCCGAAAAGACCATCGATTCCGCGCGCGCTGATGGACATGCTGCAGTCGGCCGCCTGCTGCCGCATGCCGGACCGCTGGGCCTTCCTGTACCGCGTCATCTGGCGCTGGCAACATGGCGAGCACGACGTGCAGTCGCCGGCCGACGCCGATGGCGCGCGCCTGCATGCGATGGTGAAAGCGGTGCGCCGCGAGGAGCACGACATGCATGCCTATATCCGATTCCGCGAGCGGCCCCTGGAAGCCGGCCCGCCGCAATTCGCCGCCTGGTTCGAGCCGCGCCACGACGTGCTGCCCCAGGTCGCCGAGCATTTCAAGGACCGCATGGGCAACGTGACCTGGATGATCGGTACGCCCGACGCCAGCGTCATGTGGGACGGTGCGACCCTGCACCACACTGGTCCCCTGATGAAGAGCGCGGCCGACCTCGACGACGCTGGCGAGGCGCTCTGGCTCACCTATTACCGCAGCATTTTCAATCCCGCGCGTGTCAACGCCCAGCTGATGCAAAGCCATATCCCCTCGCGCTTCTGGAAGAATCTGCCGGAAGGCGCGATCGTGCCGCAGATGGTCAGCAACGCCGAGCTCGGCGCGCGCAGCACCGGCCAGGCCCAGGCCGTGGGCCGCAAGAGCGGCGCTACTATCCCGATCGCCCCGGCCGATGCCCAGCCCGAGCGCCAGCAGCCCTCGAAACTCGACGAATGCCGGCGCTGCGAGCTGTGGCAGTTCGCTACGCAAGCCGTGGGCGGAGAAGGGCCGAAGAAGGCGCAGATCATGCTGGTCGGCGAGCAGCCGGGCGACCAGGAAGACCTGGCCGGTAAAGCGTTCATTGGGCCGGCCGGCCAGTTGCTCGATCGGGTGTTCAACGCTGCCGGCCTGGAGCGGCGCGAGATTTATCTGACCAATGCGGTGAAACATTTCAAGTGGGAGCCGCGCGGCAAGCGCCGCCTGCACAAGACGCCGGCGCAGCGCGAGGTGGAGGCTTGCCACTATTGGCTGGACAAGGAGCTGGCCGCCGTGAAACCGAAGGTAATCGTGGCGCTGGGCGCGACGGCCTTGAAATCGGTGCTCGGCAGCGGCAGCGCGAAGCTGGGCGAATCGCTGGGCAAGGCGATCCGGCTCGGGGACCGCTGGGTGGTGACCGTCTACCACCCTTCGTACATCCTGCGCGTGCCGGACGAAGCGACCAAGCAGGCGGCGTTCAAGGTGATGGTGGATGGTTTGAAGCTGGCGCAGTCGTTGTTGAACAGGCCGCCAGAGGAACCGCCGGCATAAGATGGACCTGCGGCGGTCGTGTAACGTAGGGGGGGGCGAGGCCATTGGCCTCGCCCACCCCTACGTTACGCCAAGGCCGCAGGATGGATCATTTACCCGGCATGACTGCGACATCGAAGCGCACCATGTCGCCGGCGCTGACCTGGCGCGCGGATGCCGGCGGCGTCACGGTCCCGATCGCAAATCCGGGCTGCACCTGCACGATCGTCAGCGCGCCGACCGGCGATTCCACCGTCCCCAGCGGCACCAGCGGATCGGCGCCGTAGACCTGCTGGCGTGGGTCGGCGCGATAGATCACGAGCTGGTCGCCCGGCGCCACCGAGGAGGTGCTGCCGGCGTCGATCACGATGCGTTCGCCCTGCACCTGCACCACCTTGGCCATGAAGGGGAGTGCGGCGATATCGGCCGCGATGCCGGCGATGCCCTCGTCCAGCGCGCGCAGGATTGCGCCGCCGAAGGGTGTGGCGGCGAAGCTGGCGCTGCCGAAGGGCTTGTCGCGGCCGACGCGGCGTTCGCCGACCTGCTCCACCACGGCCGTGCGGCGCGCCAGCAGGGCGCCGCTCAGGCCATCGTGCACATAAAAATCGATCTCGATGCGGCGCGCGTTCCTGTTGACCAGGCCATACAGGGCCGGCTTGTCGAAATTGCTGGCGTCGACGATCTCGCCGGAGATGACGAACTGGCTCTCGAACATGGTCGCGATGCGGCGCACGGCCGCCGTGTCCGCGCTCGGGCCGCTGGCGCCCGGCGAGATCACGTACGGGCTTTCCTTGCCGAGGAATTTATTGGAAGCCGTCATGCGGCGCAGCAGTTCCTGCGGCAGGCGGGTGGCGATGTCGTCGACGTCGTCGAGCTGGGGCGAGCGGCGCACGTGGAAAGGCGTGACGACGATCTTCTTTTTGTAGGCGAGGTTCACGCTGCCGCGCGGGCGCGCGTCTTCTTCCTTGACGGCGATGCGCACGTGCAGCAGCTGGCCGGTTTGCCATTCGCGCAGCACGCTGTAGCGCTCGAAGTCGGCGGTCGGCTGGACGCGGCTGCTCTCAACCGTCTTGCCGCGGGTGGAGGCGCCGGCGGCCACGTCGACGCGGGCGCCGCTGCGCAGGCCGAGTTGTTCGAGGGCGTCGCGGATCGCGGCCTGGCGTGCTTGTGCGAGATTGCCGTTGGCGATCGCGGCGACGCCTTCGGCCTCGAGCGGCGCGGCGAATGCAGGGAAGGAGAAATGAAGCAGCAGCGCCAGGAGGGCGCCGCCGATGAGCCGCAGCTTACTGCGCATGGTAGAACGACGCGCCGTAGGCAGCGCCGGGACCGGCATTGCCCACCATGGTGCGGACGTTCTTGGCCACTGCCGGAGCAGCCTGGGGGGCGGATGCCTGGGATTGGGCCGCATTCGTATCGAAATCCATCTCCACGGTCGTCTCATAGGTGCCGTCTTCGCGCTGGACGCTGTTGGTCACGCGCGCGCCACGGATGAAGGCGTCAATATACACCTTGAAACTGTCGTCCTTGAGCGCGAGCGAGCCAACCGTGCTGCCGCCCTCGACGCGCAGGCCGTACACCTGCTCGGCCATGGCGCGGTAGGCGTCCAGGCGCGAGGCGCGCATGGCCAGCAGCTTGCGCTGTGCCGGCGAGACGCGGTCGCACTCGCCATTGCAGGCCGCCGTGTTGACGGCGCCATAGCCGGTGGCGTTCAGGGTGACGATGACCGGGTGCGCAGGCGCCTGCTTGGTCAGGGTGGGCATGCGCACGGTGCCGCAGGCGGACAGCAGCGTGGCGGCGGCAAAGGCGAAAACGGCAGCGAATTTCATGACGGATCCGAAGGTGGTAGGGCATGCGCGACAGGCGCGCCAACTCTCCCGGTAACGGCCGCCGCCGCCGGATCTTGATGGATGCAAGGAAATATTTATCCTAAAAATCCGCAAAATCAAAAGCGGATTGGCGGCTTGTCAAGCTTCGATGCCGCTTCGGCAAGCCGCTCAGGTCGCTCATGACGAGGACAGCACGAACTGGTTGCCGTCTGGGTCCTTCATGATGGCGTAGGTGCCCCAGGGCTGCTTTTGCGGTTCCGAGACGAACTCGACCCCACGGCTCGAGAGCTGGCGCCAGGTCGCTTCGACGTCGTCGCAGGCCAGCGAACCGTTGAACTGGCTGCCGATGCGGTCTTCCTGGCCCGGCGGCGTGAACAGCACGAAGCGCGTCTCCGAGGCGCCGACGCGCAGCTCGATCCAGCGCTGGGCGCCGAAGGGCTGATCGGTGATCACGCGAAAGCCCAGCTTCTCGGTGTAGAAGGCGAGGGCCGCGTCCTGGTCGCGGGTCGGAATGCTGACAAATTTAATGTGGGTGATCATGGTGGCTCCCTGGTTTTGTTTGCCGGCATTCTCGCACGGGAGAAGCGCCAGCTATAATCATCATGACTATACTCTTCATGATGCCAGTGACGACCTTCGATCCCTACGTGCTCGACGTGCTGATGCCCGACCTCGTCGGCCACGAACATGCGCCCTCGGCCTTTCTGGTGTATGTCTACCTGTGGCATCGCATCGAAGCGAATGGTGGACGCGCCGTGCAGCTCAGCTATGCAATGATCGGCCTCGAGACCGGGCTGTCGCGCATCACGGCCCAGCGCGCCATTGCCTTGCTGCTGCGTCGGCAATTGATCAGCGCAACGAGCGTCTCGCGTACGGCGGTGCCGAGCTACCTGGTGCTGCGGCCGTGGGCAGAGCGCAAGCGCGCGCGTGAGAATTCGTGATATTCAATATATGTATGGCTCTTGTAACATCTTGTTTCTTGCTTATATCGTCCGATCGCCACACAATCTCCGTCAGCTAACCCACTGAAGGATGCAAGCATGACCCTGAAACAAGCCGTATCCGCGCTGTCCCTGTGTTTCCTGAGCTGGCCGGCCCTGGCGCAAACCGCAGGCGAGCCCGTGCCGCAGCCGCAGCCGGCCGCGGCCGCGCCGACGACCGAAGACGGCGAGCCGGTGCCGCAGACCATCCTCGTCTCCGGCAGCCGTCCGGGGCCGGGCTTGTGGAAGGTCTCGAAGGGCGATCACGTAATGTGGGTGTTCGGCACCTATTCCCCGGTACCGATCAAGATGGAATGGCGTTCGCGCGATGTCGAAAAGAAGATCGCCGAATCCCAGGAATACCTGAAGCCGCCGGGATCGGGCATCAGCGTCGGCTGGGGCGCCGTGACGGCCTTGCCTTTCCTGATGGGCGTCAAGAAGAACCCGGACGGCGCGGAACTCAAAGATTTGCTGCCGCCGGACGTGTATGCGCGCTGGAAGCCATTGAAGCAGGTGTATTTCGGCGACGACAACGGCATCGAGCGCGAACGTCCCTCGTTTGTCGCGGCGGAACTGTCGAGCCGCGCCCTCAGGCAGGCCGGCCTCACCAACAGCAACGAGATCACCAAAACCATCGAAAAGCTGGTCGACAAGCATAACGTCAAAATCGTCGACGCCACGGTCCAGGTCAAGATCAAGGACCCGGGACAGGCCGTACGCGACTTCAAGAAGTCGCCCATGGACGACGTGCCCTGCCTGGCGAAAACGATCGACCGTCTCGATGGCGATCTGGTCGCGATGCGTGCCCGCGCCAACGCCTGGGCGGTCGGCGAATACGAGGACATCCGCAAGCTCGATTACGGCGAGCGCGCCGCCTGCCGCCAAGCCGTGCTGAGCAGTTCGCTGGCGAAGAACCAGCCCGAACTGCAGACGCTGAACGAGCGCGCCCTGGCGTCCTGGGTCGCGGCCGCCGAGAAAGCGCTGGCCACCAACACCAGCACCTTCGCCGTCGTGCACATCAAGGAAATCCTCGATCCCAAGGGCGTGATCGCCACGCTGCAGTCCAAGGGCTATACGGTCGAACCGCCGAAGTAAGGGGCGGCGGCAGGGGCCTTGCAGGGAATTGATGCAAGCTTGTCACTGCCGCGCCAACTCGCGTAGAATGCGACGAGTCGCGGGTGTAGCTCAATGGTAGAGCTGAAGCTTCCCAAGCTTATGACGAGGGTTCGATTCCCTTCACCCGCTCCAGTCTGCTTCTTCCTCATTCCCTCATTCAAAACGGTAGCGGTTCGTCGTCGTCCGGCGCCGGCAGCGAGATATCGATTTCCCGAAAGCGCAGCCGTTCCAGCTGCAACAAAGCCAGCAACTCTCCGGTCTGGAAGGGCGCGTAGGCCCGGAAACCATTCGCCTCGATCGAGACCAGCATGATGGGCAGCGCGGGAAAATGCTCCGCCACTTTTTTCAGCACCGGCTCCGCCGCGCCCTTCACCGTATAAGCCGAGTCGACGATCGCCACGACGATGGGCGAGCCGTGCGGTGCGAATTCCGTTACCTGGATCAGCATCAGATGCGGTCGCTTTCCTTGCGTACGACGCGGCCGATGACCAGGCAGAGGTCGCCTTCGCAGGCGCGGCGGTAATAAGTGCGCTGGTCCGGGTTGTCCGAGGCCAGCCACCAGCGCCCGCCATCCTTCTGCATGCGTTTCACCACGGGCTCGCCATTGAAATTGACGGCAAACACTTCGCCGTCCGCCGGCTTGCGGTCGGCCGTGTTGATGACGACGATGTCGTCCTCGTACAGGGTCGGCTCCATGCTCTCACCCTTGACCAGGATGGCGATCAGTTTCGAAGGATTCAGGCGCTTGCGCTCGATCCAGTCGCGCCGCATGCCGACCGTGCCGCCATCGTGGTATTCCGGTTCGGTCTGGAAACCGGTGACCCCGGCCGACAGGCGCAGTTTGACCATCGGCACCTGTATGAACGTGTCGTCATTGGTGTCGGAGACGACCACGCGCATGGCACCCGGGAAGAGGGCGGCCGGATCCGTGCCCTGCAGGCCGGCGATGATGGCATGCGGCAGGCTTTTGCCGGTGATCTTGGCAATCGCCAGCAACTGCTGCAGGCTGGGACTGTGCTTTTCGTTCTCCCAGTGGGAAATATTCGCCTTGGTATGGCCGCGTGCCGTCCCCAGCTCGAAGGCGAGCTTCGTCCCCAGGGCCTCGCCCGACAGGCCGGCATCGCGCCGGGCCTCCTTGATCCAGTTGGCAATCATCGTTTTTGCTTCCATCGTGAAATTGTATAGCAACTCGCTTCACGCAAGTATAGAAATTCTTAACCAAAAAGTATAGTATTACTATACTGGTTGAGTTATCTCAATGACACGTTGAAGGAGGAGGCAGGCATGAAACGGCATATCTTTGAAATCTCGAGCATTCTGGGTGCGATCACGGCGATCGGTTCCGCGATGACGCTCGAGCGGGTGGGGGTGG
This sequence comes from Massilia sp. Mn16-1_5, assembly GCF_004798585.1. Classification (GTDB taxonomy): domain Bacteria; phylum Pseudomonadota; class Gammaproteobacteria; order Burkholderiales; family Burkholderiaceae_D; genus Telluria. The sequence goes on along the minus strand of NZ_PPXQ01000018.1, from coordinate 23,165 downwards.
CCTTCGGCATCCTGACCGGCCTAACGACCTGCATCCTCAACGTGTTCTATATGCTGCGAAAAGATGCGCGCGAACAGCGCCAGGCCGAGCTGGCGATGCGGGAAACCGAAGCACGGCTGGCGGCGCTGAAGGGAAAGGAGACCAACGGATAAGGCGTCGGCACGATTGAATCCTCATCCAAACTGTGGTGACATGGCGTCTCAGCCGGTCAGTCAGTTTGCGGGAGCAGGTATGAAGCACTCTACCGAACGCAGGATACTGTTGCACGCCATGCTTGCGGGCGCCGGCTCCGCCGTGTGCGGGCCGCTACTGGCGGCGGCACCCGGTCCGCTGCTCACACGCCCGATTCCCTCTTCGGGCGAAGCCTTGCCCGTCGTCGGCCTCGGCAGCTGGATTACCTTCAACGTCGGCGACGACCCGGCTGCACGTGCCAGGTGCACGCAAGTCGTGCAAGCCTTCCTGGCCAATGGCGGGCGCCTGATCGATTCTTCTCCGATGTACGGCTCGGCCCAGGCCGTCATCGGCCACGCCCTCGGGCAACTCAAGCATCCGCAGGCGCTGTTCTCGGCCGACAAGGTCTGGATCGGTTCCGGCGCCCGCGGCCCGGCCCAGATCGACAGCTCGCGCCGCCTGTGGGGCGTGCCGCGCTTCGACCTGCTGCAAGTGCATAACCTGCTCGCCTGGGAAGAGCACCTGCGCACCCTGCAGCAAATGAAAGCGGAGAAACGCCTGCGCTACGTCGGCATCACCACCTCCGAAGGCAGGCGGCATGGCGAGCTCATTAAAATCATGGAAACCCAGCCGCTCGACTTCGTGCAAGTCAGCTACAACGTGCTCGACCGGGAAATCGAAGCGCGCATCCTGCCGCTGGCGCGCGAACGCAAGATCGGGGTCATCGTCAACCGGCCCTTCCGCCAGGGAGACTTGACGCAAGCGCTGGCCAATAAACCCTTGCCTGGCTGGGCCGCCGAGATCGGCTGCACGAGCTGGGCGCAGGCGCTGCTGAAATTCATCGTCGCCGAGCCGGGTGTCAGTTGCGTCATTCCCGCCACGTCCAACCCGCTTCACGCGCGCGACAACATGCTGGCCGCGCGCGGACCGATGCCCGACGCGGCCCTGCGCCGGCGCATCGCTGCAGACGTGGCGCGGCTGACATGAGCGAATGGTGGACCTACCGTTTATCGGACCTGCTGATGTTCTCGAAGGCGACCTATTTTCGCCTGTTCGAATTGCAGAACCTGGCGCTGTGGCCGTTTCAACTGCTTGCCGTCAGCATCGGCATCGCGCTGCTGATCTGCCTGGTGCAGGGCGGCGCGCGGGCAGGGAGAATCGCGGCGGCGCTGCTAGCGCTGGCCTGGCTGCACGTTGCCTGGAATTATTTTGCCCAGCGCTATGCGACGATCAACACGGGGGCACCTTACTTTGCGCTCGGCTTCGCGCTGCACGCCGTGCTGCTGTTCTGGCTGGCGAGCCGGAAGAGGGAGCCGCGGCTGGCGCAGCCCGTCGGGTCGCTCGGCAGGCTGGGGTTGATCATTGCTGTCATCGCACTGCTTGGCTATCCCTTGCTGGCCCCGTTGAGCGGACGTCCCTGGACTGGTGCCGAACTGTTCGGCCTGGCGCCTGATCCCACCGTCGCCCTGAGCTGTGCCGCCCTGCTGCTGTGGCGCTCTGGCGTGATGCTGTGGATCGTGCCGCTGCTGTGGTGCGCGATCAGCACAGCCACGCTGGTGGAATTGCATGCGGGCCAGGCCTGGATGTTGCCGATCCTGGCGCTGCTGGCAATGGGAGCACGATTGCTGACGGCGGTGCGTAGCCGCGGCTGAGGCTTAGGACCCCAGCAGATTCCCCGCGCGGAAACCCGTCGTCCCCGCGATCTTGCAAACATGCATGCCACGCAGCAGGTGGCGGTGCGCCGTGCTGGCAAACAGGACGCCGGCGTGCTTGGGACGGATTGGCGTGACCTTGCCCGTCACCGGGTTGACGATTTCCGCCACCGCTTCCTCGGCCTCGACCTTGTCGCCCAGCTGTTTCAGGAAGACCAGCACGCCGGAGTGCGGCGCGGACAGCGGCTCGACGGCTTCCAGCGGCGTCGGTGCGCACAGCGGCTCGGGCAGCGGGGTGACTGGAATGTCGAGCACGCCGTTGCGGGCCAGGTATTGCAGCAGGGCCTGGGCGTCGGCTTCGGCCAGGTCGTAGCGCACGTCGTTCTCTCCACGCAGCTCCACCGTGATGGCGATGCCGGCCGGCGGGATTGCGACCTCGGGGCCAAAGTGTTCTGCCAGGTCCCACCACAGGCGGCTGCAGGCTTCATCGAAAGGCTCGCCGCCGGACTCGCGCGCCAGCAGCACGGCATGCGCGCCCATCAGGGTCGCCAGCGGCTGCACCGCTTCGGCCAGCGGTTCGCCGGCGTACATGTGCAGCACCGCCTCGTTATCGCAATGCAGGTCGAGCATGATGTCGGCGTCGATCGCCATCGACAACAAAATCTTTTTCAACAGGCCGCCGCTGGTCGCGGGCGCCCATTGCTCGAGCGATGCGCGGGCGTGTTCACGGATCAGGGCGACGTTGGCGTCGGCATCCTTGCCCAGCTTGCCAATGAGCGACTGCTTGAGGTCGTCGGCAACGTGTTTATAGGCGCGGTTGAAATTCACCCCGGTCGAGAGGTCGTAGCGGCCGAAGGGCGTGCCGTGGATGGTCTGCGACAGGCCGATCGGGTTGGCTGCCGGCACCAGGATGATCTCGCCTTTTATTCGGCCCTCGGCGTCGAGCCGGTCCAGTTCCTGGCGCAAGAAATGGGCGACCAGCATCGCCGGTACCTCGTCGGCATGCAGGGAGGCCTGGATGTACACCTTCTTGCCGGTGCCGGGCGTGCCGTAGTGGAAGGAAGTCAGCTGGAAGGTGGCGACGTTGTCTTCGATCGCGATCGGGTGTTTGGTCGAATGCATGGTCAAGCCTTGGCGAATGCGTGTCTAAAACCCGATTATGGCGCAGATTGCCTGAATGACCACACGCGGCTGGGACAGGCTGTTCAGGCAGGACCGTAGGCTATAATGTCCGCCGTTCTCTCCTCATACCCACATTCCCATGTCCGAAGACACGCCCAACAACGGCCCGGCCCGTACGATGCTTTACGACCCTACCGAACACCGCATCCGCAGTTTCGTCACCCGCGCCGGCCGGCTGTCGACGGGACAGGCGCGCGCCTTCGAGGAATTCGGACCGCAGTTCCTGGTCGAGTACAAGAAAGAAACGCTCGACTACGCGGCCGCGTTCGGACGCCAGGCACCGACCATCTTCGAGATCGGCTTCGGCATGGGCGACACCACGGCGCACATCGCGCGCCAGATGCCAGAGAAGAATTTTATTGGCGTCGAAGTGCACACGCCGGGCGTAGGCAGCCTGCTCAAGCAGATCGGCGAGCAGGGCATCACGAACTTGCGCCTGATCCAGCACGATGCCTTCGAGGTGCTGAACCACATGATCGCCGACGGCTCGCTGGACGGTTTTCACATTTATTTCCCGGACCCCTGGCACAAGGCACGCCACAACAAGCGCCGCCTGATCCAGCCGGCGTTTGTGAAACTGCTGTGCCAGAAGCTAAAGCCGGGCGGCTACATCCACCTCGCGACCGACTGGGAAGATTACGCCGTGCAGATGCTGGAAGTACTGAGCGCCGAGCCGCAGCTGGCGAATACGGCGGAAGGGTATGCGCCGCAGCCGGCGTACCGGCCGCTGACCAAGTTCGAGAACCGCGGCCTGAAGTTGGGCCACGGTGTGTGGGACCTCGTCTTCACGAAGAAGTAAGCAGCAGGTAGGGGTGGGCCAGGCCATTGGCCTGGCCCACCCCTACGCTTATACCGCCCGTGGCCGGCGCGCAAAAATCCCGAAGCACAGGATGATGGCGTAGCACAGCGCCGGCACGATCAGCGCCATTTTCAGGCCGACGCTATCGGCCGCATGTCCCGTGATCAGCGGCACGATCGCCCCGCCCACGATCGCCATGCAGATCAGCCCCGATCCTTCCGCCGCACGTTCCCCGAGCCCTTCGCAGGCCAGCGAGAAAATGGTCGGGAACATGATCGAATTGAACAGCCCCACCGCCAGCAGCGCCCAGCCCGAGACCATCCCTGTCGTATTCGCCGACACGATCAACAGCGTGATCGTCATGCCGGCCGCGCAGGCCAGCACCTTACCGGGCGAAAACATGCGCAACAGGGCCGCGCCAATAAAGCGGCCGACCATCGCGCCGCCCCAGTACAGGGGCACGTGCTTGCCCGCGGCTTCCGCATCCAGGCCGAGCACGTTCGCTTCCATCAGGTAGTTGACGATCAGCGAACCGACCGCCACCTCGGCGCCCACGTACAGGAAGATGCAGGCGGCACCGAAGGCAAAACGTGGCTGGCGCAGCAGTTCGAAGGCGCGCAGCATGCTGACCTTCGGCGCCTTCGTTTCCACCAGCTTCTTGCGGTTGTGCCAGACCAGCGCGGCAACGATGCTCAGCGCAATCGCCAGGCCGATATAGGTGTGCACGACCACGCGCGTTTCCGCGGCGCGGTAGGCGTCCAGTGCCACGCCGGACAGGGTACGTGGATCGATGGTGGCGAGCGAACCCAGGATCAGGATCGCGCCGACATACGGAAACACGGTCGTGCCCAGCGAATTGAAGGCCTGGGCAAAGGTCAGGCGGCTGTGCGCCGTTTGCGGTGCGCCCAGCAGCGAAATCAGGGGATTGGCCACCACCTGCACGATCGTGATGCCGGACGCCAGCACGAACAGCGCGACCAGGAAGGTGGCGAACACGCCGGACGAGGAGGCGGGAATGAAGAGCAGGCAGCCGGCCGTCATGGTCAGCAGGCCGACGACGGCGGTGCGCATGTAGCCGATGCGGCGCACGATGGCGGCGGCCGGGATCGAGACGATGAAGTAGGCAGCAAAGAATGCCGACTGCACCAGCATCGCCTGCGCATAGCTGAGCGTAAATAAATCCTTCAGCTTTGGGATGATGACGTCGTTCAGGCTCGTGATGCCGCCGAAGATGAAGAACAGCGCGAAGACAAAGGTCTGCAGGCTGCCGGCATTTGCCGGCACGCTGGAGGTCGATGAAGCGGCCGCGGGTGAATCGATGTGCATAGGGATAAGTGAATCGTGCCGCGGCGCAGTGCTACAGCATTTCGTTGATGATATCGACGATCTCGTCGCCGTAGGAAACCAGTTTCTTTTCGCCGACGCCCGACACGCCGCGCAATTGCTCGAGCGACGTCGGTTTGACCTTGGCGATCTCGCGCAGCGTCGCATCCTGGAACACGACATAAGCCGGCACGCCGTGCGTACGCGCGGCGCCCATGCGCCAGGAACGCAGGCGCTCGAACAGGGCTTGTTCGGATTTCGACAGCTCCATTTCCTCGTAGCCTTTCGAGGAAGCGAAGCTACGCTTCGGCTTGACCGGCTTCTGGTACTGGCGCAGCTGCACCTTCTGCCCACCCTTTAATACGGGGCGCGCGGCGTCGGTCAGTTTTAATGAACTGTAGGCATCGTGGTCGACCGTCACCAGCCCGAGGGCAATGGTTTGGCGGACGATGGCGCGCCATTCCTGCTCGCTGCGGTCATTGCCGATGCCGAACACGGACAGGGAATCGTGGTGCCACTGGCTGATGCGGTCGGTCTGCACGCCACGCAGCACGTCGATCACGTGGCCGGCAGCGAAGCGCTGGTCGACGCGGTAGATCGCCGACAGCAGTTTCTGCACCGGTACCGTCGCATCGAAGGACACCGGCGGAATCAGGCAGGTATCGCAGTTGCCGCAGGGACCGGAGCGCTCGCCGAAATAGTCGAGCAGGCGCATGCGCCGGCAGGACAGCGTTTCGCACAGCCCCAGCATGGCGTCGAGCTTCATCGACAAGACGCGTTTGAACGTTTCGTCGGCTTCGGACTCGTCGATCATGCGGCGCTGCAAGACCACGTCTTGTAAACCATAGGCCATCCAGGCGCTGGCCGGCATGCCGTCGCGGCCGGCGCGGCCCGTCTCCTGGTAATAGCCCTCGATACTTTTCGGCAGGTCCAGGTGGCAGACGAAACGCACGTCCGGCTTATCGATGCCCATGCCGAAGGCGATGGTCGCCACCATCACGATGTTTTCTTCGCGCAGGAAGCGGGCCTGGTTGTCGGCGCGTTTCGCATGCTCCATGCCGGCGTGATAAGCCATGGCGCGGATGCCGTTCTCGTTGAGGAAGTCGGCTGTCTCTTCCACTTTTTTACGCGACAGGCAGTACACGATGCCGGAGTCGCCCGGATGCTCGGTGGTAATGAAATCGAGCAGCTGCTTGCGTCCAGTCGTCTTCTCGACGATCGAATAACGGATGTTCGGGCGGTCGAAGGAAGAAACGAACTGGCGCGCGTCATCGAGCTGCAGGCGGTGTGCGATCTCGTCGCGGGTCTGCTGGTCGGCGGTGGCCGTGAGGGCGATGCGCGGCACATTCGGAAACTGCTCGTGCAGGATCGACAGGCGAATGTATTCGGGCCGGAAATCGTGGCCCCATTGCGAGACGCAGTGGGCTTCGTCGATCGCGAACAGCGAGATGCGCGAATCGAGGAACAGGTCGAGGCAGCGCTGGGTCATCAGGCGCTCGGGCGCCACATAGACGAGGTCGATTTCCCCGGTGCGCACCAGGCGCTCGATACGCAGGGTTTCCTCGAAGGTCTGGGTCGAGTTCAGGAAGGCGGCGCGCACGCCGACCTCTTCCAGTGCATCGACCTGGTCCTGCATCAGCGCGATCAGCGGAGAGATGACGACGCCCACGCCCTCACGCAGCAGCGCGGGAATCTGGTAGCACAGCGACTTGCCGCCGCCTGTCGGCATCAGGACCAGGGCATCGCCGCCCTTGGCCACGTGATGGACGATGTCGGCCTGCTGCCCGCGGAAGGCGGGATAGCCGAACACGGTCTGCAGCACGTGCAGCGCGCGCGCCTCAATGTCCTGCTCAGTGTCGTGGACGATCGGTTCGATGTTCATCGGGTTGCTTTCGGGCTCATTCCGCCCAGTTCACCAGTCCGTAATGAGCGGTGACGAGGACGATCACGCCGAACACAATACGGTACCAGGCGAAGATCGTGAAGTCGTGCGAACTGATGTAGCGCAGGAGCCAGCGCACGCACAGGAAGGCCGACACGAAGGCGGCAAGTCCTCCGACAGCGAACATCGGCAGATCGGCCATCGACAGCAGCGCACGTTCCTTGTAGACGGAATAGACGGTCGCGGACAGCAGGGTCGGAATGGCGAGGAAAAAGGAAAATTCGGTGGCGGCCTTGCGCGACAGGCCGAACAGCATGCCGCCAATAATGGTTGCGCCGGAACGGCTGGTGCCGGGGATCAGCGCAAAGGCCTGGGCGCAGCCGACTTTAAACGCATCGAGTACCGTCATCTCGTCGACGGTCTCGACGCGGCAAGTGTGGGGCATGCCCTGCTGCTTTTCCTTCCCCTTCGGACGGCGCTCGACCCACAGGATGATCAGGCCGCCGATGATAAAGGCGAGCGCGACTGGCACCGGCTTGAACAGATGCGTCTTGATCGCGTGCGCGAAGACCAGGCCGAGCAGCGCGGCCGGGAGGAAGGCGACGACCAGGTTGATCACGAACTTCTGCTGGCGGCGTTCGCTGAACATGCCGCTCAGCACGCGCGCGATGCGTTCGCGGTACTCCCAGATCACGGCCAGCATGGCGCCGGCCTGGATCGCGATTTCGAACACTTTGACTTTTTCGCCCGTGAACTCGAGCAGGCTGCCCGCCAGGATCAGGTGGCCGGTAGAGGAGATCGGCAGGAATTCCGTGAAGCCCTCGACCAGGCCCATGATGATCGCCTTGATGGCGAGAAGAATATCCATGAATTCTTTAACGTAAGTAGCGGGGGAGTAGCGGGTGGAGAAGCTGCGCGGGGCTGAAGCTTACCACGAGCGGGGGCAGTGCCGCTGAGCCCGGAGGCGGAGAGTCCGCTATTTTCTGCCCTTAAACTTGCCCAATTAGTATGTTTCTGTTGCGTACGCGCCGTGAACACGATAGTGCGGCGCAGTGTGTCCACGGCGCCGAATCACGTGCTAGACTGATTTCATGATTCACTCTGCCGTACGACGATGAGTATTGTTGCAATCCTGGTCTTGCTGGCGGTTGCATGGTCCGCCCTTGCCATCGGACAGATTCCCAATCCCTTCCGTGCACGCACCTCCCAGGCCCGCCTGTGGCGCCGCGCCTTTCCCTCGGCCACCAAGCGCCAGATCGGCGAATTCCTCTCCCTGTTTGCCGACGCCTTTTCTTTCCGCTCTGCCGAAACCCAGAAATTCCGTCCCGACGATCAGTTGATCGGCGTGTATCGCGCTTTGCATCCGGCCAAATGGATTCCCGATGCGAGCGAAGTCGAGCGCCTGGCGAAGGAATTGCGCAAGCGCTACGGCGTGGCGCTGGACGAGATCTGGGACGAGCGCATGACGCTGGGGGCCTTGTTTGCCCAGGTGCAGCAGACCAGGCGCGGCATGGCGCACCGGGCTGCCGCCTGAATTTGATGCATACGTAAGCGCCGGCCCTTGAAGCGGCATTGTCAATACTCATCTATTGGCAATGCTGAAACAAAAGCTCAACTGGCGCCGGCCACTTTTCTATCTGCTGCTGCCAATCCTGTTCATCATGGTGTTCCTCGGCTTTCCCTTGCCGGTCGCGCCGCCGCCGAAGATCAAGCCGGGCCAGGAAATCTCGGCCACCGTGAAAAAGAAGAAGCGCAAGCGGGTGCCGGGGCTGGTGACGCAGGACGATGACGAACCCGGATGATTAACCCGGCGCCGTCGCCCGTTCCAGCTCATCGAGCCAGCGAATCGCCTGCTCGCGATTCTCCCCGCACATTTCCCTTGACGGCTGCAAGCCGCCGCAAAATGCTGGCCGCTCGGGTTTCCCGAACACGCGGCAGCGGTTGTGCTCGTCCAGCTGCACGCAGCGCACACCGGCCGGCTTGCCGTTGGGCATGCCAGGAAGCGGGCTGGTGATCGAAGGGGCGGTGCAGCAGGCACCGCAGTGGTCGCGGCAGTTCATGGGACGAATTGAGAGAGGGGACCGCGCAGTATACCGTTCCCCGCAGGCCATCACCAGCGACGCGAAGCGAAAGCGAGCGCTGCGGCCGAAGCGATCCTGCTATGGTTGGCGCACCTCGACTTCCGGAGTTTTTTGACATGGCCAGCTCGCTCAAACCCCTCAACCAGCAAGTCATCGTCATCACCGGCGCCTCCAGCGGCATCGGCCTGGCCACGGCCCAGGATGCCGCCGCGCGCGGGGCGAAACTGGTGCTGGTGGCGAGGAGCGGCGAGGTGCTGGAGGCGATTGCCGATGGGCTGGCGACGGGCGGTCATGAGGCGATCCACGTGGTGGCCGATGTCGCCGACCGGGGGCAAGTCGAGGAAGTGGCGCGGCGCGCGATCGCGCATTTCGGCCGCATCGATACCTGGGTCAATTGCGCCGGCAGCACGATCTACGGGCGGCTGGACGAGGTCCGCGAGGAGGACAGCCGGCGCCTGTTCGACATTAATTTCTGGGGCATGGTCAATGGTTCGCTGGCGGCGCTGCCGCATCTGCGCATGACGGGCGGCGCGCTGGTGAATGTCGGCAGCGAGGCATCGGAGGTGGCGATTCCGCTGCAGGGCATGTATTCGGCCAGTAAACATGCCGTCAAAGGGTTCACGGATGCGCTGCGCATCGAGGTCGCACACGTCGAGGGGGCGCCCGTCTCGATCAGCCTGATCCAGCCGACGGCGGTCGACACGCCGCTGCCCCAGCACGCACGCAATTACCTGGACCGCGAACCGAAGCTGCCTTCTCCCCAGCTCGATCCGCACCAAGTGGCCGACGCGATCCTGCAGGCGGCGACCACGCCGACGCGCAACCTGAAGGTCGGCACCATGGCCAGCCTGGATGTGGCCATGGAAAAACTGGTGCCCGGGGTGGTCGACGTGCTGTCGGTGTTCCAGGTGCCGCGCCAGCAGACGGACTCGGCGCCGCGCAACCCGGCCGGCAGCTTGTACCAGGCGGGCGGCGAGGGCCGCATCTACGGCAGCGGCAAGACGATGTAAATACCCTACGGCGGCAAGAGACGAACCCTGCTTGACTACCCCCGAGCCCGGGTCTATATTCGATGACTTAATACCAAGTTGTCGGACAGAAGCATGGAATGCCCCATTGACACCAAGCCGCGCTGGGAGCGCCGCAAGGATGCTCGTCCACAAGAGCTGCTGGCCGCCGCCATCGACCTGTTCGTCGAGCGCGGCTTTGCGTCCACTCGCCTGGAGGATGTCGCGCGCCGCGCCGGCGTCTCGAAGGGCACCTTGTACCTGTATTTCGAGAACAAGGAAGAATTGTTCAAGGCCGTGGTGCGCACCAGTATCGTGCCGGTCGTGGCCGAGGCCGAGTCCTCGATCGCCGGTTTCGATGGCCATAGCGCCGACCTGCTGCGCAAGGTGCTGATGGACTGGTGGGAACGGATCGGCGCCAATAAAGTGTCCGGCATCGGCAAGCTGGTCATGGCGGAGGCGGGGAATTTCCCGGAACTGGCCAAGTTTTATCAGGAAGAAGTCATCAGCCGCGGCACCCGCATGTTCTCCAGCATGCTCGAGCGGGGCGTCAAGCGCGGCGAGTTCCGCGACATCAATATCACCCAGATGACCCAGGTGCTGATCGCGCCGATGCTGATGCTCGTCACCTGGAAGCATTCGGTCGGTCCCTGCGAGCGCGGCGACCTCGAACCCCAGGCTTTCCTGAACACCTTCCTTGACATGGCCCTGCACGGCTTGCTGCCCGCGAGCACCCAGGCGCCCTGACGCGCATCGCTCATTGCTCATCGCTATGGCGCCGGATTCCCGGCGTTCACCCCCTCCAAACTGCAGACTGTCGCAATTTCGCCTTATCTGGATAGCATCCCGATAAGATGTGCGTCCAGAGAGCGAGTGAAATACGCTCCATGGCTGCGTTGCACCGTCTCGCCGTACTAAAGTACTGTCTTCGACGATGCGCCTTGCCCTGAAGCGTATTTCACCCGCTCTCCGGCAGTTCAACGATAAAATACGGGATTATTTCCTTTCCGCCGAGTACCAAGATGAATATCGAACAAGCCCGCTTTAACATGATCGAACAGCAGATCCGTCCATGGAACGTGCTGGACCAGGACGTGCTCGACCTGCTGCACGTGGTCAAGCGCGAACAGTTCGTGCCGCAGGGCTACCAGAACCTGGCGTTCGCCGACGTCGAGATTCCTCTGCCGGGCGGCGAAGCGATGTTCAATCCGAAGATCGAAGCGCGCATCCTGCAGGAACTGAACCTCAAAAAACACGAGAACGTGCTGGAAGTCGGCGCGGGCTCGGGCTACATGGCAGCCCTGATGGCGCACCAGGCGCGCCACGTGACGACGGTCGAGATCTCGCCGGAAATCAAGGCGCTGGCCGAACAGAACATCCAGAAAGCCGGCATCGGCAACATCAGCGTGGTCGAAGGCAATGGCGCCAACGGCTGGGAAAAGGATGCGCCGTACGACGTGATCGTCATCTCGGGCGCCCTCGAGAACCTGCCGGAAACCTTCCTGAAGCAGCTGAAAGTCGGCGGTCGCATCGCCGCCATCGTCGGCCGTGCGCCGGCCATGCAGTGCGTGCTGGTGACGCGCGTCTCGGAAGCGGCCTACGACACCGTGACCGTGTTCGAGACCAACGTCAAGCAGCTGTCGGGTGCGCCGACTCCGTCGCGCTTCACCTTCTGAGGCGATTGACATGCAACACATGACCGCGCCGGAGCTGGCGCAGCGCCTGGCGGATGAATCGAAGCCGCGTCCGCTCCTGCTCGACGTGCGCGAGAACTGGGAATTCGAGACCTGCCACATCGCAGGCTCGACCCAGATCCCGATGCACCTGGTCCCGATCCGCGCCGGCGAACTGCCGGACGATCAGGACATCGTCTGCATCTGCCACCACGGTGCGCGCAGCATGCAGGTGGCGGCTTTCCTCGAACGTAACGGGTTCGAGAACGTAACGAATTTGACGGGCGGAATACACGCCTGGGCCGTGCAGGTCGATCCGGCGATGCCGAAGTATTGATCTGTTTTCCAAACCTTGATGACTCCGACGGAGACCATAATGCAGAAACCCCTCATCGCCGTGCTGCTGGCCAGCGCTTTCGTGTCGCTCAATGCGCACGCGATCGACCTGATCCAGGTGTACCAGCAGGCCCTGGCCAACGACGCCACCTTCGCCAGCGCCCGCGCTTCGCTCGCGGCCGGCCGGGAACGCGTACCCCAGGGGCGGGCGGGGTTGCTGCCGACGGTCGGCCTGTCGGGCGCCTACACCAAGAACAACAGCGACGTCTCGCAGTTCAGCGTGTCGCAAGACGGCTTCGTCGCCGGCGGCTCCAACCTGCGCAGCAACCAGTACACCCTGGCGCTGAGCCAGCCGCTGTTCCGCTGGGACCGCTGGCAGACTTACGAGCAAAGCAAGCTGGCGCAGGCGATTGCCGAAGCCCAGTTCGCGCAGGCCCAGCAAGACCTGATCACCCGTGTGGCGCAAGCCTATTTCGACGTGCTGTCGGCCCAGGACACCCTGGAATCGACCCGCGCGCAAAAGACCGCCGTGACCGAGCAGCTCGCATCGGCCAAGCGCAACTTCGAAGTCGGCACCCAGACCATCACCGATACCCACGAGGCGCAAGCCGCGTATGACCTGGTGGTGGCGCAGGAATTCGCCGCCGTGAACGACCTGGACAACAAGCGCAGCGCGCTGCAGGCGATCATCGGCGCCGAACCGGGCACGCTGGCGCCGCTGCAAACCGGCATCACGCTGGCGCCGCCGCAGCCGGCCACGGTCGACCAATGGGTGTCCTCGGCCGAAAGCCAGAACTACGGCGTCACCGCCGCCCAGCTGTCGGTCGAATCGGCCAAGCGCGAAATCTCGAAGAGCCGCGCCGGCCACCTGCCGACCCTGGACCTGGTCGCCAGCTCCTCGCGCACCGACGTTGCCGGCCGCAGCGCCGGTTCGGGCGACACCCGCAACAACGCCATCGGCGTGCAGTGGACGGTGCCAATCTTCAGCGGCTTCGGCGTGAGCAGCCGCGTGCGCGAAACCATCGCGCTGGAAGACAAGGCGAGAAACGACCTCGAAGCGACGCGCCGCAACGCGGCCCTGCAGGCGCGCCAGGCCTTCCTCGGCGTGAACAGCGGCCTGGCGCAAGTCAAGGCGCTGCAGGCAGCCGAGGTGTCGAGCCAGTCGGCGCTCGAATCCAACAAGCTGGGTTACCAGGTCGGCGTGCGTATCAACATCGACGTGTTGAACGCCCAGCGCCAGCTGTACTCGACCCGTACCGATCTCGCCCGTGCCCGCTACAACACGATCCTGAACGGCCTGCGCCTGAAGGCCGCGTCCGGCTCGCTGCGCGAAGCCGATCTGGTGCCGGTGAACAACCTGCTGCAAAAGTAAGCGTGCACATAAAATTTGCATCCTGAGATCAGGATGCAAATAAACGACGGCGCCCTTGCACGGCGCCGTTTTCTTTTCGCGATTTATTTCCGTGGACGCAGCAGCCCCAGGCCGACATTCGTATGCACGGCAATCGCGCCATCGTCGGCCACTGCCACCGCTTCCCGCAGCTCTACCCCGGACGGCAGGTTTGTTACCCGCGTATTCAGGTCGACCAGACCATAGCCGGGTCCCCATGCGACCGCGTGCAGGGGACCGGACGGCCCGGCGATGGCCGCACCGACCACCAGGCCGCCGGCGTTGATCGCGCGCGCGTCGGAAGACGAGCCGCCGTTCAGCGTGCCCAGGCTGCGCATGCTTGTGCCGTCGTGCAGGAAGGCGATCTGGCGGTCATCCGGATACATGAAAAGGTGGCCGACGACGTGGCCGCTGTCGTTGATTGCACTCGGTTCCGCCCCTTGGGCGCCGGGCAGCAGGCCGAGATCCAGCAGGGTGCCGGTGGCGGCATCGTAGCGGTAAGCGCGTATTTCCTGGCTGCCGGGCAGGCGCGTGTCCATTGCCACCTGGCCGGCCTCATTGATATCGGCGGGGTGCGACAGGCGGCCGGCCGGCCCGATGTCCTGGATCGGGGCCCCGGTGCGGGCGTCGTACAGGAACGCATGCGCCACGCCCCCGCCGGGGATGTCGGCATAGCCGACCACCTGGCCGACCGAATTCATGTCGGTCGCCCCCGAGTTGTTGCCCCCGAAGGTGCCGAGATCGCGCATGGCCATGCCGTCGTAATAGAAAGCATGCTGCCCGCCGACGCGCGTGCCGGAGAAGCCGGCGACCTTGCCGCAGGTGCTGATGACGGTGCCCTCCGATTCGGTACCGCCCAGCGAGCCCAGGTCGTGCAGGCGGCCATCGTAGAGGAAGGCGTGGGCCGCGTTGGCCTCGGTCAGGGCAAAGCCGGTCACCTGGCCGCAGCGGTTCACCGAGGACGCCCGGGCGCCCAGGCCGCCGAAGGTGCCGAGATCGATCAGGGTCCTGCCGTTATAAAAAAAGGCGCGCGGGTAGTCGGTCGCGCCCCAGATGCTGCCGGCGACCAGTCCGCCATTTGCAATACCCAGGCGGTTGATGACGCCGAAACGCGTACCGGGCAGGTTGAGTTCGGTGAAATCGTAGAGCGGGCCGAGATCGCCAAGGGGCGGCGGATCGGCGGGCGGTGCCGGGTCGGCTGGCGGTGCCGGAACGACTGGCGGCGTCGGGGCAGGCGGTGGTGCCGGCTCGACCGGCGGCGTCGGTGCAGCCGGCGATGAGGGCGCGGGGGGCGGCTGGTAGCCGCCATCGCCGCCACCGCAGCCGGCCAGCAGCGTGGCCAGTGCAAAAGCAGCCGCCGATGCGGCCAGGCGGGGCAGGGTGGATGGTTTTCCTGAACGGGAACCGAACATGGCGCGCCTCCATTGATGAGTTGGTTGACCCAGTCTAGGACGGAGGGCGCGGCCGCATTGTCGTATCGAAGAGTTTGCTTGGCGCCGGTCAAACGGATCGTTGACGGTGTGCAATGACGACTCAAAGAAAGCTTTTTAAAAAGCAAAACGGCGCCGGAGCGCCGTTTGTCCTGCCGCGCTTATGCCTGCCGCTTGCGCCACGCGATCAGCTCGGCAATCGTCAGGATCGGGAAGCCGCGCTCCTCGGCGAAGCGTTCGATGGCTTCGCCGCGCATCATGGTGCCGTCCGGATTCATCAGTTCGCACAGCACGGCGGCCGGCTGCAGGCCCGCCATGATGGAGAGGTCGACCGAGCCCTCGGTATGGCCGGCGCGTGCCAGCACGCCGCCGGGCGTGGCGCGCAGCGGGAACACGTGGCCCGGACGCACCAGGTATTCCGGCTTCGCGTCAGGCGCGATGGCGGCGCGGATGGTGGTGACCCGGTCCTGGGCCGAGACGCCGGTCGTGACGCCGTCGCGCGCCTCGATCGAGACCGTGAAGGGCGTGCCGTAACGGCTGCCGTTCTCGGGCGCCATCGGCGGCAGTTCCAGCGTGCGCACCTTGTCGGCCGACAGGCACAGGCAGACGATGCCGCTGCATTCGCGGATCATCAGGGCCATCGTCTCGACGCTCAGTTTTTCGGCGGCGACGATCAGGTCGGCTTCGTTCTCGCGGTCGAAGTCGTCAAGCAGGATGACGGGGATGCCCGCCCGGGTTGCGGCCAGTGCTGCTTCGATGCGGCCGTCCAGGTCAGGACTGTAGAGAGTGTAAGTGTTGACTAACATGTGAAACGCTCCTCGCGGTCAGTTGGCGAAAAACGCATCAGGGCAAGCGAAGGCACGCACGGAACACGGCAGCCGGCCACAGGCAGGCTTGTGCTCCAAGCGCAATAACGCACATCTTCTTTCATCCGGACTATGACCGTCGGCTCTGGCATCTGACCAGATCTGCTGACCCTGTTCTCGGGAGAGAACAGGCGCTCGCGGGCTCGACCGTTGCCGGTCCTACCGCCGGTGGGGAATTCCACCCCGCCCCGAAGACGTATTTGTGTTGCCTGGAAATCAGGCTCGCCGATTGTAGCAGCATCGTGGGGATGCTGCCGGGCAGGACTTAGTTGTTCAGGCCGCCTGCAGGCTGGTCATCACGGCGCTGGATGAACTCGATCTTGTAGCCGTCCGGATCGGTGACGAACGCGATCACGGTGGTGCCGCCCTTGACCGGGCCCGGCTCGCGCGTGATGTTGCCGCCGGCGGCGCGCACGGCCTCGCAGGTGGCGTAGATGTCTTCGGCCGAGATGGCGATGTGGCCATAGGCGGTGCCCATGTCGTAGCTCTCGGTGCCGTAGTTGTAGGTCAGCTCGAGCTCGGCGTGCTCGGGATTGCTGCCGTAGCCGAGGAAGGCGAGCTTGTACTTGTATTCGGGATTGTCGCTGGTGCGCAGCAGTTTCATGCCGAGCACCTTGGTGTAGAAGTCGATCGAACGGTCGAGGTTGCCGACGCGGAGCATGGTGTGCAGGAAGCGCATGGTTTGTCTTTCTTGATGAATCGGAAAGCTGGAATTTTATGCGGTGGAGGGAAATCCTGCTGACCGCTGCATGCGAACGTGCGTGAACGCGTGGAGTGATGCGGGCTAAATGCCCGCATCACGCGTAGCGGCAAAGCCGTCCACCCTACATTTATTGAAACTCAGTTCTCCAGGCGCGAAGTCAGGGTGATCTCGGCATTCAGGAGCTTCGACACCGGGCAGTTTTCCTTGGCGGTGTTGGCTGCCTGGTCGAAGGCTTCCTGGCTGGCGCCGGGAATCTTCGCGACCAGGTCCAGGTGGACGGCGGTAATGCTGAAACCTTCTCCCTGCTTTTCCATCGAGACGGTGGCCGTCGTACGAAGTTCCTGCGCGGTCATGCCGGCCTTGCCCAGCTGGCCGGAAAGGGCCATGGTGAAGCAGCCGGCGTGAGCCGCGCCGATGAGTTCTTCCGGGTTGGTTCCAGGGCTATCTTCGAAGCGGGTATTGAAGCCATACGGCTGCTCTTTCAACGCACCGCTGCCGGTCGATACGGCGCCCTTGCCGTCTTTCAAACCGCCGCTCCATACGGCGCTGCCATTACGTTTGATGGTCATGGTTTCTTTCCTTGGTTATTGTTGCCCGACGCGAGGCGCGCTGCATCGTGGTCGCGCATCGAGTCGTGGCGGTCGGGTTGTGGATTGGCCTGGCCGGTGGCGCCGGCCTTCGGATCGACGGCTTCGCTGATACCGGGCGTGTTGCGCAGGTCGGTGTCGACCAGGCCTTGCTGCAGGTCTTCGGCGGCCTGTTTCATGATGCCGCGCGGTTCCTGGTCCTGGCCGTCGGGCGATTCGTCGCGCTCGTGCGGCTGGCGCTTGACGCCGTCGTTTTCGATCTTCGCATCGGTGTTGACGAAGCGATCTTTGGTTTCGATAACCATGGTGTTCTCCTCTGCTGACTCTTGTATGAATCCTAACGTGTCGCTTCCAGGCCAGTCGCGCAATTGGATGATGCTTTTTTGCAATTATCTAGTTACCATGATGGTTTCGTATCCTTGCCGGACGCCGCCGTGAAAAACGACCTTCAGTTGTCCCATGCCGACATCGCCTGCCCGAACTGCGGCACCGTCATTGCCGGCAAGTTCTGCCAAGGGTGCAGCCAGCCGGCGCACCTGCACGTGCCGAGCGCGCGCGAATTCCTGCACGAATTCATCGCCCATTACGTGGCGCTGGAAGGCAAGCTCTGGAAGTCGGTGGCGCTGCTGCTGTTCCGGCCAGGACGATTGACGCGCGACTACATCGAAGGCAAGCGCGTGCGCTATGTCGAGCCGCTGCGCCTGTACCTGAGCTTCAGTATTATTTTCTTTGCGATCTTCAAGCTTGGCGGAGTCCATTTGGGCGATGGCACAGCGGATGCCCCTTCCGCAGGGAAGGCGGAGGTATCGGTGCAGCAGACGGCAGGCACGCCACGGAACGCCACTGTTGAAGCGGCAGCGCGTGCGAGGGAGCAGGCAAGGCAGCAGGAAAGGGAAGAGCGGCGCCGCGCTCGCCCGAAGAACCAGGACGGAGACGTGATCACACTCGACGAAGGCGATGACGCCAAGGCCGAGAAATTCGCGGCCTCGATCCATCCGGCACTGGGCAAAAAGGTCGCGCACTTCTTTCAATTGCCGGAGAAGGAGCGCAAGGACGCGCTGCTGCGCGCCCTGTCGAGCTACACCCCGTATGCGATCTTCGCGCTGATGCCGGTGTTCGCGGCACTGCTCAAGCTGCTTTATCTCGGCTCGGGCCGGCGTTATGGCGAGCACCTGCTGTTCGCGCTGCACACGAATGCCTTTGCCTTCCTGGCGCTGAGCTTGTGGCTGCTGGTGCCGGACGTTGTGCCCCTGGTCGGGTTCGGGCTCTGGGTATGGCTGGTGTTCTACCTGCCGACTGCGATGCGCAAGGTGTATGGCGGCTCGCGCCTGCTCACCGCGCTGCGCTGGATCGTGCTGATGACCTTGCACCTTTTCTGTATCGCTATGGCGATTGCCGCCGCCGCGGCATTGGCCGTGATCGCCTGATCTTGCGGTATCACAGCCCTCGCATCTATACTGTGCATCTGTACAGTATTTGATGCGCGGCCGGGTGGCAGCGGCTGGGATTATCGGTTAATCTCCCCCGTGTTCGCCCACCCTTCGCCGAGAGACCTTATGCCCGTAACACCCGAATCGCAATCGATCATCGCGCTGGTGGTGCGGCAAAATACAGCCGGCATCGAAGAGCCGGTGGCGAGCATCGTCGCCTTCCTGCAGCAGGCCGGGCACCGCGTCGTCTTCGAAGCCGACACGGCCGCCCACCTCGGCATGCCGGAAGTCGAATCCATGACTGTCGCCGAGATCGGCGAGCAAGTGCCGCTGGTCATCGTCATGGGCGGCGACGGCACCATGCTCGGCATCGCGCGCCAGCTCGCCAAGTACGACATTTCCCTCATCGGCATCAACCTCGGCCGCCTCGGTTTCATTACCGACATTCCGGTCGAGCGCATGCTGCCGGCCCTCGAGGAAATCCTGCAGGGCAAGGCGCGGGCCGAAAAGCGCACCCTGCTCGAAGGGCGCGTGATGCGCGCCGGCGAAATGATTTATTGCGGCGTGGCGGTGAACGACGTCGTCGTCGCCCGTGGCAGCGGCGCCGGCATGGCGGAATTGCGCGTCACCGTCGACGGCCACTTCATGTACAACCAGCGCTCGGACGGCCTGATCGTCTCGACGCCGACCGGCTCCACGGCGTATGCGCTGTCGGCCGGCGGCCCGTTGCTGCATCCGAGTTTGCAGGGCATCGTGCTGGTGCCGATCGCGCCGCACGCGCTGTCGAACCGCCCGATCGCCATTCCCGACACCAGCGAGATCGTGGTCGAAATCGTCAGCGGCCGCGACATTTCGGTGAACTTCGATATGCAAACCTTCGCGTCGCTGCAGCATGGCGACGAAATCGTCATCTCGCGTTCGCCGAACACCATCACCTTCCTCCATCCGGAAGGCTGGAGCTACTACCACACGCTGCGCGAAAAGCTGCACTGGCACGAATACCCGTCGAACGACGGCAAGCTGAAGTAAAACTATTCCAAACCCCCGGGAGACTCCTTTTTTCATGCTGCGCACACTGACCATCCGCGACTTCGTCATCGTCGACGCCATCGAACTCGAATTCGCCCGCGGCTTCTCGGTTTTCACCGGCGAGACCGGCGCCGGCAAATCGATCCTGATCGATGCGCTGCAGCTGGCCCTGGGCGGGCGCGGCGAAGCGAGCATGGTGCGCGAAGGCGCGGCCAAGGCCGACATCAGCGCCGACTTCGCACTCACGGATGCGGCCATCAGCTGGCTCGAACAGAACGAGTTCGCCGTGGAAGAGGGCGGAGCGCTGCTGCGCCGCGTGATCGACAACGCCGGCCGCTCGAAAGCCTATATCAACGGCATCGCCGCCACCGCCGGCCAGTTGCGCGAGCTGGGCGAGATGCTGGTCGACATCCACGGCCAGCACGCGCACCAATCTCTGTTGAAATCCGACGCCCAGCGCGCCCTGCTCGACAACCAGATCGCCGTGCGCGACCCAAGCGCCGCTGCGGAAGCGCAGGAAGTCGCCGTCGCCTGGCGCGCCTGGCGTGCGCTGTCGCGCCAGCGCGAGGAATACGAAACCAACGCGAAGAACGTGCTGATCGAGCGCGAGCGCCTGGAATGGCAGGTGAGCGAGCTCGATAAACTGGCGCCGAAAGCGGGCGAGTGGCTTGAAATCACCAACGAGCACAGCCGCCTGTCGCATGCCGCCAGCCTGATCGAAGGCGCGCAAGAGGCGCTGGCCGCGATCTCCGAATCCGACCACCCGATCCTGTCGCAGCTGTCCTCGCTGAATACCAAGCTCGGTAAGCTGGTCGACGTCGACGCCGAACTGCAGGCGGTCCTCGACTGCATGGAACCGGCGCGCATCCAGCTGCAGGAAGCGGTGTACGCATTGAACAGCTACATTGACAAGGTCGAACTCGACCCGGCCCGCCTGCGCGAAGTCGACGCGCGCATGGACGCGCTGCACAGCGCTTCGCGCAAGTACCACGTGACGCCGGAAGAGCTGCACGAAGAACACGCAACCCTCGCCGCCAAGCTGCGCCAGCTGGCCGATGCCAGCGACATGGAAGGTCTCAAACGCCAGGAAGCCAAGGCCGAAGCGGCCTACCGCAAGGTGGCCGAGCGCCTCTCGAACCGCCGCATGCATGCCGCCCGCGCGCTGAGCGAGCAGGTGACGCAAGCCATGCAGGAACTGAGCATGGGCGGCGGCCGTTTCGAGGTCGCGCTGAATCCGGGCGAACCGGGCGCGCACGGCCTCGAGGTCGTCGAGTTCCTGGTGGCGGGCCACGCCGGCGTCGCCCCGCGTCCGCTCGCGAAAGTCGCCTCGGGCGGCGAACTGGCGCGTATCTCGCTCGCGATCTCCGTCATCACCTCGAACGCCACCACCACGCCGACCCTGATCTTCGACGAGGTCGACAGCGGCATCGGCGGCGGCGTCGCCGAAGTGGTGGGGCGCCTGCTGAAGCGCCTCGGCCAGGAGCGGCAAGTGCTGTGCGTGACCCACTTGCCGCAGGTGGCGAGCCAGGCGAACCAGCACTTCCAGGTGGCCAAGGGAACGACGGGCGAAGGCCGTACCGTGTCGCGCATCGAGGTCCTCAACAACCGGGCACGCGTGGAGGAGGTGGCGAGGATGCTGGGCGGGATCGAGATTACGGAGACGACGCGCAAGCATGCGCGGGAGTTGCTGGCGTCATAGCTCCGGTACATGCGTGCGGTGGAATGTCCGCTATCGGCCAAAGGCCGATGGCTCGTTTGCTGCGGCTTGGTTTGATGATGATGCGTACTTGTGGAACGATGACCGCCTTTCATTGGCTGCGCCGCTTACAGAAGCATGGGTGCCGCCATCACTCAAGTTGCACCGCCCAGAGCAGGGGGCGACTAGCGTTCTCTTCAATCCCAACGCACTTGCCGTATCTTCTGCCTTGAAGGGAGCACTTGCATCATTCGTTGAACTCGAATTCTTACCGATCTGCATTGAGGGGCATGGCGAGTTCCATATCATGCGGACCGTGGCGACCATCGAGCTACCTGCCGATAGCAGGGCCCGTATCGCACCTCCACCAAGCGAAAATCTTGTGCAAATCGATGCCTTCCCAAGCTCATTCGAGTCCAAGCATGCATTCTTCCGGGTGCTTCACCCTCCTGGCTCTCCTGCTGGCAGAGCAGGCCGGACCACCCGGACGATGTATGCCAATGATACCGGTGCCCATGCTATCGAAAGACATGCGGCTGGCTACCTCACAGTCACAAAGATGCCAAGCAATTGAGCGGAGCATTTTGCGACGTCCGCTTCGGAACGATTCCAGACGTTCGTAACACTCCGAGAGATTTTTCGGCCTGGCAACATGCTATTCTCCCCCGATTGTCTGCAATCGGCCAAAAGCGGTCGTTCCGCAGTTATCCTTTCTGCACTCGGCTAATCAATTATCCATCGAGGGCACAATGGCATCTTTGCTACATGAAGTCTGGGAAGATGAAGACGGAGTATCGGTCTTCGTGTCTGACGGAAGGCCGCAGCAATTTGTAAAGAACGATGCCCGCTTAGTCGCCACGTTTGAAGCATCGTCCTGGACAGAAGCCATGTCAAAGTATTACGAAATGTACGATCTCGGAGTGTACAAGCCCTTTGCTTCATCCTCAGAACTCTACTCTGAGGAGTTAAGAGCGCACCAAATCGAGCAGTTAAACGCGATCAAAATAGAGGGCGGCTAGAGTTAAGCTTAGGCACGTCCGCTATGTCCGCTTCGGGTCGGAAGCAGACGCAACCGAACGACCGCAACCGGCCAGGAGCGGACATACCTGCGACAGGATGACATGAATGGAACAACGATCTGTAGGCGATATCGAAGGACCTTGGATAGAGCCGGAATTCGATTCGAATCTGATCCGGCGATGCCGTGAAAATTGGGCAGTTTCCATAGGCCAGGTGGCAAACGGTGTGCTTGCGACCTTCATTCGACAGCGAGTAGGTCTCTCGATTGTCGTGCCAGAAGCGAAGTGCAGGATTGAGGCTCGCTACGACGACGACAGCGAGATGTACGACGGGGAGCTTGCAGCAGCCCTAGCTGACCTATCGTGATGAAGGTCTGCTCTGGGTCGTGGGCTGCCGTTGGCTGTGACGGTGTACCATCCCACGCGTGCCTAGCCAGCCGTTCCTGATGCGATCGACAACCGAAAGGTGAGAACTTTTGTGAGCGTGTGAAGAATCCAGGCATTCCCACGGCCATTACTTTGTCCAAAGTGGGAAATGGTGTCTGTTTTTGCTGCGGAAGTCCCGCATCATATGCGGAAAACTGCTAAACCCACGCTGTTCTGCCCAATCTTTTCCTGGAGCACTCACAAAAACTCTCACCTTTCGAGGGTGTAGAACGATCCCGCTACCCGTGCGTAAGCACTTGACTCTACAGATCAATGACCACCGACCGCAAACGACCCGAAGCAATGGGATGGACTCCTCCTCCCCCTGAGGGCACGCAAGTGCCAAACTGGAGTTCCCACACTACCGGTTTAGGAAGAAGGAGTCCGTCATGAAGATTATCCGCGTTGGGGTCGACTTGGCAAAGAATGTCTTTCAGCTGCACGGCGTAGATCGTTCAGAAAAGACGGTCTGGCGGCGCAAGC
>NZ_PPXQ01000017.1 GCF_004798585.1 Massilia sp. Mn16-1_5 | reverse complement strand
CCGCCGAACTTCTTCGACAGAACGGTTGCGATTGCAGCCGTCAGGGTGGTTTTGCCGTGGTCAACGTGACCGATGGTGCCGACGTTGACGTGCGGCTTGGTCCGTTCGAATTTACCTTTTGCCATTTTGATCTTCCTTTAAAAGAACGATTTATTTAGTTTTGTTTTTTATCCTGCCGACGCCCCGGAGGCCGGCGGCAGGACGTACTGCTAATTTCTATTACTTCGACTTAGCGGTGACGATTGCGTCGATCACGTGCTTAGGCGCTTCCGAGTAGTGCTTGAATTCCATCGTGTAGGTTGCACGGCCCTGGGTCGCCGAACGCAGCGAGGTCGAGTAACCAAACATTTCCGACAGAGGCACTTCGGCTTTGATGATCTTGCCACCGCCGCCTGGGATCTCGTCCATGCCCTGCACCATGCCGCGGCGGGACGACAGGTCGCCCATCACGGAACCGGCGTAGTCTTCCGGCGTTTCCACTTCCACGGCCATCATCGGCTCGAGGATGACCGGGTTCGCCTTGCGGCAGCCGTCCTTGAATGCCATCGAACCGGCCATACGGAACGCGTTCTCGTTCGAGTCGACGTCGTGGTACGAACCGAAGGTCACGGTGACTTTCACGTCAACGACCGGGTAGCCAGCCAGCACGCCCGAGGTCAGGGTTTCGCGAACACCCTTCTCGACCGCAGGGATGTATTCGCGAGGAATCACACCGCCCTTGATGGCGTCGACGAACTCGAAGCCCTTGCCTGGCTCTTGCGGCTCGATGGTCAGGACTGCGTGACCGTACTGGCCGCGGCCGCCCGACTGCTTGACGAACTTGCCTTCGACGTCGGTGACTGCCTTGCGGATCGTTTCGCGGTATGCAACCTGTGGCTTGCCGACGGTTGCTTCCACGTTGAATTCGCGCTTCATGCGGTCAACGATAATTTCCAGGTGCAGCTCGCCCATACCACCGATGATGGTCTGGCCCGATTCTTCGTCGGTACGCACGCGGAACGACGGATCTTCCTGTGCCAGGCGGTTCAGGGCCAGGCCCATCTTTTCCTGGTCGGCCTTGGTCTTCGGCTCGACAGCCTGCTGAATGACCGGCTCAGGGAAGACCATCTTTTCCAGGATGATCGGTGCCGAAGGATCGCACAGGGTTTCGCCCGTGGTCGCTTCTTTCAGGCCGACCGCAGCGGCGATGTCGCCTGCACGGACTTCCTTGATTTCTTCGCGCTGGTTCGCGTGCATCTGCAGAATACGACCGACGCGTTCCTTCTTGCCCTTGATCGGGTTGTAGACGGTGTCGCCCGAATTGATGACGCCCGAGTACACGCGGAAGAAGATCAGCTGGCCGACGAACGGGTCGGTCATGATCTTGAATGCCAGCGCAGCGAATTTCTCGTTGTCGTCGGCCTTACGGGTGACCGGCTGGTCGTCTTCGTCGGTACCGCCGACCGGTGGGATGTCCACTGGCGATGGCAGGTATTCGATGACCGCATCCAGCATTGCCTGAACGCCTTTGTTCTTGAAGGCGGTACCGCACATCATCGGGACGATTTCGCCGGCGATGGTACGATCACGCAGTGCCTTCTTGATGTCGGCTTCCGACAGCTCGCCCTCTTCGAGGTACTTGTTCATCAGGTCTTCCGACGCTTCCGCGGCGGTTTCGACCAGCTTCTCGCGCCATTCGTTGGCTTGATCCAGCAGCTCGGCCGGCACGTCGACGTAGTCGAACTTCATGCCCTGCGATGCGTCATCCCACAGGATGGCCTTCATCTTGACCAGGTCGACCACGCCCTTGAAGTTGTCTTCGGCGCCGATCGGGATCTGCAGCGGAATCGGGTTGGCCTTCAGGCGAGCGCGCATCTGCTCGTACACCTTGAAGAAGTTCGCACCGGTACGGTCCATCTTGTTGACGAATGCCAGACGCGGGACTTTGTACTTGTTAGCCTGACGCCACACGGTTTCCGACTGTGGCTGCACGCCGCCGACTGCGCAGTAAACCATGCAGGCGCCGTCCAGGACGCGCATCGAACGTTCCACCTCGATGGTGAAGTCGACGTGGCCCGGGGTATCGATGATGTTGAAGCGGTGCGGCTCGAAGTTGTTGGCCATACCCTTCCAGAAGCAGGTCGTCGCTGCCGAGGTAATGGTAATGCCGCGTTCCTGCTCCTGCTCCATCCAGTCCATGGTAGCGGCGCCGTCGTGCACTTCACCGATCTTGTGGTTCACACCCGTGTAGAACAGGATGCGCTCGGTCGTCGTCGTCTTACCGGCGTCGATGTGAGCGGAGATACCGATGTTGCGGTAGCGCTCAATGGGGGTAGTGCGTGCCATAATTTTTCCTAAATCTTTGAATGGACAAAACCGGGCAACATTTTGAGAAACAAAACGCGCCCGGCCTGAACAACAGATACTGCTAAGTGCTTAGAAGCGGAAGTGCGAGAACGCCTTGTTCGCTTCAGCCATACGGTGCACTTCGTCACGACGCTTCATTGCGCCACCGCGCATTTCAGCCGCTTCCATCAGTTCACCGCCGAGGCGTTGTGGCATGGATTTTTCGCTGCGCTTGTTTGCGGCTTCGCGCAACCAACGCATGGACAGCGCCATACGACGGACCGGACGAACTTCCACTGGCACCTGGTAGTTGGCGCCGCCAACACGGCGGGATTTCACCTCGACCAGTGGCTTGCAGTTGTTGATCGCGGCCGCGAACACTTCCAGCGGGTCCTTGCCCGATTTCGACTGGATATGTTCAAACGCACCGTAGATGATGTTTTCAGCGACCGACTTCTTGCCGGACAGCATCAGAACGTTGACGAACTTGGCGACATCGGTGTTGCCGAATTTTGGATCCGGCAGGATCTCGCGCTTGGGTACTTCACGACGACGTGGCATTTCAATTCCTTCCTATCTTCAGTTGAGTGCTGTTTCAGCACTCGCGAAAGACCCTCATGATCTTTCACTTACTCGGCCTTCCGGCCGGCTCAACTTAACTTTTAAATGTGACCTCGATATGACGAGACCGCAGGATTACTTCTTGGCGCCGGCCTTGGCACGCTTCGCACCGTACTTCGAG
Source organism: Massilia sp. Mn16-1_5 (assembly GCF_004798585.1). Taxonomy (GTDB): domain Bacteria; phylum Pseudomonadota; class Gammaproteobacteria; order Burkholderiales; family Burkholderiaceae_D; genus Telluria. The sequence continues at coordinate 131,290 of NZ_PPXQ01000017.1, read as the reverse complement.
CGAGCTTGCTTACGGTCTTTCACGCCCTGGGTATCCAGTGCGCCGCGGACCATGTGGTAACGCACACCTGGCAAGTCTTTCACACGACCGCCGCGCAGCAGCACGACCGAGTGTTCCTGCAGGTTGTGGCCTTCACCGCCGATGTACGAAATGACTTCGAAACCGTTGGTCAGACGCACTTTGGCGACCTTACGCAGTGCCGAGTTAGGCTTCTTAGGCGTGGTGGTGTACACACGGGTGCACACGCCGCGCTTTTGCGGGCAGTTTTCAAGTGCCGGCGACTTGCTCTTCACAACCGCGGCAACGCGCGGCTTGCGAATCAGTTGATTGATGGTTGGCATCGTTCCTAATCCAACAAAGTACTACAGTTGATGACCCGGACATCACGGCCCGGGGACTGAAACCTAGTCCCGAACTTCTCACAGCGCAGGCGCCGAAAGCCACTCACCGAAGGAGCGGCTGCGAATGCGTATACGATGTGCAGAATAAATCGAGAACTCGCGAGTATAGACTTCTCGCAAACCGCGGTCAACCGATTTGCTGATTTAACGGGCAGGACCGGGGCCGAAGCCGCATATGGCTGTGGTAGTCCTGACACACACAGCAAACCATCCGCTCGCACGCTCGATAGCATTTCCAGCAATAAAGGCCGGATAATACCGGTCCATCCCCTCCCCTTTCGACTGATGCGAATCCTGCTGCGCCCCGCCAACCTGGTCCTCGTGCTCACTTACCTGGTGTTGTCGCTGGTGCCCTTCTTCCCGCTGACGCTGGGCCTGCCGGTGCTACGTCCGGCCCAGCTGGCCGGCATGGCCGTGATCGCCTGGATCGCCGCCTGGGCCCTGTTCAAGCGCCCGGCCTGGTTCCACTGGCTGCTGCTGCCGGCCTTCGTCGCGCTGCCGGCCGAGCTCTACCTGTATCTCTACTATGGCCAGGGCATCTCGACGCACCATCTCGGCATCATGGCCGAAACCAGTCCGCTGGAGGCGCAGGAATACCTGGGCGCGCGCGTCTGGCTGCTGCTGGGGGTCATGGCGGGCGTGATCGCCTGGTGGGCCGCGACCTACCGCGCCGCGCTCGCCACACGCGACCTCGACTGGAACGACCGCTCGCGCCCGCTGGTGCTGGGCGTGCTGGCGCTCGCCGCCGCGCTGCTCATCTATGACCAGAAGACGGGGCCGGCCAGTGCATCCGCGTCTGCTTCGTCCTTGCCGCGCCTGCCGTCCTGGGCCGCGCCGCCGTTCGAGATCAAGGCGTTTGCCCAGTCCTGGCCCTTCGGCGTGGTGGCGCGCGGGCTCGATTTCTACAAGGAGCGCGTGTATCTCGCCGACCTGCGCCGGCGCAGCGCCGCCTTCCGCTTCAACGCGCGCCAGGCCGACCCGGCAAACGCGCCGGACGTCGTCGTGATGGTGCTGGGCGAATCGTCGCGCTACGACCGCTGGAGCCTGAACGGCTATGCGCGCCCGACCAATCCTCTGCTGGCGCAGGAAGCGAACCTGGTGCCGCTGCGGGACCTGATCACCTCGGTCTCGGCTACGCGCCTGTCGATTCCCGTGATCATTTCGCGCAAACCCGCGATGCAAAGCCTGAAAGACGGTTTTACGGAAAAATCCTTCGTCACGGCGTTCAAGGAAGCCGGCTATAAAACCTGGTGGCTGTCGAACCAGGTTTCGTTCGGCAAGTTCGACACCCCGGTGTCCGTGTTCGCCAAGGAGGCGGACGAGGTCGAATTCCTGAACCTGGGCGGTTTCCGCGACAATTCGAACTACGACGAGGTGCTGCTCGGCCCCGTCGGGCGCGCGCTGCGCGACCCGGCACCGAAAAAGCTGATCGTGCTGCACACGCTGGGCAGCCACTGGAACTACGCGCAGCGCTATCCGGCCCGCTTCGACCAGTGGCAGCCCTCGCTGCGCGGCGTCGACAAACCCGTCGTGACCGACCGCGCCATCGCGCCCCGGCTCAACAACAGCTACGACAATTCGATCCTGTACACCGACTGGTTCCTGGCCCAGCTGATCGGCGAGCTGAAGACCAGCGACAAGGCGGCGGCCCTGATGTACGTGGCCGACCACGGCCAGACACTGTACGACGGCGCCTGCCGCCAGGTTTTCCACGGCCATAACAACCAGTACGAGTTCCACGTGCCCGCCTTCGCCTGGTATTCGGATGCGTATGCAAGCCGCTTTCCGGACAAGGTCGTCCAGTTACGCCAGCACCGGGCGGCACGCCTCTCCACCGAGAACGTGTTTCATACGCTGGTCGACCTCGGCGACATCCGCTATCCGGGCGACAGCCTCGATCGCAGCATCGCCAGCAACCGGCTGAAGCCCCATAAGCGCTATGTCGACAGCTATGGCTGGACCGACTACGACAACGCGCGCATGCGCGGCGACTGCCGCGAGGTGATCGACAAGGGCACGCCCTTGCCGCGCAAATAAAGCTGTTTCCGGCAGGTTCCGGCGTCCTGGCGCCAGCTCATCCATACCATTTGTCGATCTTTTTTACATACCGCTCGTCCGGCACAGCCTTCGACGCGCTGCTGTATTGACGCCTCATAGCAGGCTCATGCAATTGGCATATTTTATGCGTCGCGTTCACCCGCTACACAAAGCGGCCGCCATCGATGCGGACTCAGCGCATTAGTTGCGGCTACCTCTTCAAAACAGCACTGCCTGGCCCAGGACGGGACCGGCAGATTGGGGGAACATGATGTCAATGACATGCGCTGAAAGAATGGCAGGACGAAGGGTGCTCACACTCACCGCGTCGGCACTGCTCACCATGGTTGCGCCCTTCGCGGCGGCCGATTCGATTCCGGTCCAGATGCTCGATCCGAACCTGCAGGTGACGACCTTCATCGGTGCGGGCGCCGGCCTGGTCCAGCCGATCGGGATCGCCTTCATCGGGCAGAACGACGCCTTCATCCTGGAGAAAGCGAGCGGCCAGATCAAGCGGGCGATCAACGGCGTGATCCAGCCCACTCCCGTGCTCGACCTGGCGGTCAACTCCGCGTCCGAGCGCGGCCTGCTGAGCATCGCACTGCACCCGAACTTCCCGGCCCTGCCCTTCGTCTACGTGCGCTGGACCGAGAGTTCAACGGGAGCCGACACGACCGACATCAGCCAGGTGCCGCTGCTGGGCAACCGGGTCGACCGCTTCATCTGGAACGGCAGCACGCTGGTCATGGACCCGAATTTCAAAACCCTGCGCCTGCGCGCGCGCCAGACCGACAACATCCCCGTCCCGGGCCACGAGAGCGCCGTCAATCCACGCGAGAACGGCAACCACAACGGCGGCCCGATGCGCTTCGGCCCCGACGGCAAGCTGTACGTCTTCACCGGCGACCTGGGTCGCCGCAGCCGCATGCAGAACCTGCCGAACGGTCCCTTCCTCACCGCGCCCTTCGTCGACGACACCTTCGGCGGACCGGCGCCCGACAGCGCCCACCTGTCCGGCGTCGTCATGCGCCTGAACGACGACGGCACCACGCCGTCCAGCAACCCCTTCTTCGGCGCCGGCGCGGTGATCGGCGGCGAAGTCGGCACGGGCATCCAGAAGGTGTTCAGCTACGGCCACCGCAACGGCTTCGGCATGGCCTTCGACCCGCGCGGCGGCTTCCTCTGGCTGACGGAAAACGCGGACGACGCCTTCAGTGAGCTCAACCGGATAATACCCGGCATGAACGGCGGCTGGATCCAGATCATGGGACCGCAAAGCCGCATGGCCCAGTTCAAGCAGATCGAGACGACGGAATTCGGCAGCTCGCTGCAGCAGGTGCGCTATCCGCCCACTCGCATCGCCTACACGGCCAGCCTGGCGCGCTCGCGCATGTTCATGCTGCCCGGCGCGACCTATGTCGATCCTGCCTTCAGCTGGCGCTACGAAGTCGGCCCCTCGGGCACCGCTTTCGTCCAGGGCGGCGCGCTCGGCGCCGAGTACGACGGCACCTTATGGATGGGTTCTTCGCGTCCCTTCGCGCCGACCGGGCCTACCGGCGGCAGCCTGTACCGGCTGCGCTTGACCGCCGACCGGCTGTCCGTGGACACCAGCGCCGATCCGCGCCTGGCCGACAAGGTGGCCGACAACCTGACCAAGTTCGAGCCGACCGAAAGCGAATCGCTGCTGATCGGCCGCGGCTTCGGCGTCACCCCATCCATCGAGCAGGGACCGGATGGCAACCTGTACGTCGTCTCGATCACCGACGGCGTCGTCTACCGCATCAGCCGCGCAACGGCCACCCTCAGGAGGAAATGATGAGCACATCGTTCAAGAAACTGACCGCGGGCGCGGCCGCCGTGCTCGCGCTGATCGCCCTGCCGCTGCATGCCGAACCCATCCTCAATGGTGACTTCGAAGCGGGCATGAGCAACTGGACCGTTGTCAACCAGGTCGGCAGCGACGGCGGCTTCATGCTGCAGTCGGGCACCAGCAGCCCCGTCACCGGTACGGCCGTTCCCGCACCGAGCGGCAGCAATGCAGCGATGACGGATGCGGAAGGGCCGGGCAGCCACCTGCTTTACCAGGACTTCATGCAGAGCACGGCGGTCGGATCGGCGCGGCTGAGCTTCGACCTGTTCATCGGCAACCGCGCCGAAGCCTTCTCGGTGCCCGATCCGCTCTCGCTCGACTTCGCCACGCCGGCGCTGAACCAGCAGGCACGGGTCGACCTGCTGCTCGGCGGCAGCGATCCGTTCAGCCTGGCGGCATCGGACGTGCTGCTGAACCTGTTCGCCACGCTGCCCGGCGACCCGCTGGTGTCGGGCTACAACCACGTCGAGGTCGACATCACGGCCCTGCTCAACGCCAACCTGAACCAGAGCCTGCGCCTGCGCTTCGCCGAGGTCGACAACGTCAACCTGTTCCAGTTCGGCGTCGACAACGTGCTGCTCACCATCGGCGATGCGAACGAGGTGCCGGAACCGGCGTCGATGTTGCTGTTGCTGGGCGGCCTCGCTGCGGCGGCGCTGTCGAGGCGGCGCAGCGTCCGGCGTTAACAAAAAGCCCGGGACGGAGCGCCGTCCCGGGCTTTTAACACGTTGACCGTTCAAGCCGACAGCTTCTGCATCTCCGCGTACAAATCCGCCTTGCCCTCGAAGCCGATGCCCGGCAGGTCCGGCATGGTAATGAAACCGTTCTCGACTTTCACGCCGTCCGGGAAGCCGCCGAAAGGCTGGAACAGGTCCGGATAGGACTCGTTGCCGCCCAGGCCCAGGCCGGCCGCGATGTTCAGCGACATCTGGTGGCCGCCGTGCGGAATGCAGCGGCTCGGCGACCAGCCGTGCTCGCGCAGCATGTCGAGCGTGCGCAGGTACTCGACCAGGCCGTACGAGAGCGCGCAGTCGAACTGCAGCCAGTCGCGGTCGGCGCGCATGCCGCCGTAGCGGATCAGGTTGCGCGCGTCCTGCATCGAGAACAGGTTCTCGCCGGTCGCCATCGGATTTTTATAGTAGTTGCGCAGCGTGGCCTGCAGCTCGAAATCGAGCGGGTCGCCGGCTTCCTCGTACCAGAACAGGTCGTACTGCGACAGCGCTTTCGCATAGCGAATAGCGGTATCGAGGTCGAAGCGGCCGTTGGCGTCCACCGCCAGCTTCTGGCCGTCCTGCAGCACGGACAGGATGCTGTCGATGCGGCGCAGGTCTTCGTCCAGCGAGGCGCCGCCGATCTTCTTCTTGACCACCGCGTAGCCGCGGTCGATGTAGCTGCGCATCTCGTCCTTCAGCTTGCCGTGGTCCTGGCCCGGATAGTAGTAGCCGCCAGCGGCGTAGACGAAGATCTTGCGATCCGCCTGGCCGTTGCCGTAGCGGTCGGCCAGCAGCTGGAACAGGGGTTTGCCTTCGATTTTCGCCACTGCATCCCAGACCGCCATGTCGATGGTGCCGATCGCCACCGAGCGCTCGCCGTGGCCGCCCGGCTTCTCGTTGGTGAACATGCAGTTCCAGATTTTATGGGGATCGAGGTTGGTGCCGGCATCGTCGATCAACGAAGCGGGATCGGCTTCCAGGATGCGTGGAATAAAACGTTCGCGCATCAGCTTGCCCTGGCCGTAGCGGCCATTCGAATTGAAGCCGTAGCCGACCACCGGCTTGCCGTCACGTATCACGTCGGTGATCACGGCGACCAGGCTCAGCGTCATCTTGCTGAAGTCGATGTAGGCGTTGCGGATCGGCGAGCTGATGGGCAGCGTCTGTTCCCGGATTTCTACGATTCTCATGGCGGACTCCTTGTTCGAAAGCCGTAGCTTAAGCGTCAAGGATGCGCCTATAATTTCCCTCAATTTAATTATGAATTGAACCCAAGTGAATACTGAGCCGACTTCGGACATGCGTTTCTTCGTGCTCGTCGCCCGCCACGGCAGCCTGGCCGCCGCGGCGCGCGCGCTGGACCTGACGCCACCCGCGGCCACCAAGCGGCTGGCGGCGCTGGAAAGCCGTTTGGGGGTGCGCCTGCTGAACCGCACCACGCGCAGCGTCAGCCTCACCAGCGAAGGCGAGACCTATCTGCGCCATGCGACGCGCATCCTGGCCGAGATCACGGAAATGGAAGACGAGGTGTCGCAGGGACGCGGCACGCCGCGCGGCCTGCTGCGCGTGAACGCGACCCTCGGATTCGGGCGCACCACGATCGCGCCGCTGGTGTCGAGCTTCGCCCGGCGCTACCCGGAGGTGGAAGTGCAAATGGAGGTGACCGACCGCCCGATCGACCTGGTCGAAAGCGGCTTCGATCTCGCCATCCGCTTCGGTGCCCTGCCCGACAAGCGATTGAATGCGCGGCGCATCATGTCGAACCGGCGCTACCTGGCCGCCTCGCCGGCCTACCTGGCGCGTCACGGCACGCCGCGCACGCTGGCCGATCTCGCCAGCCACCGCTGCATCATCCACCGCCAGAACGACGACGCCTACGGCATCTGGCGCTTCACGCACGGGGAAGAGACCGAAATCGTCAAGGTGCACGGCATGGTGTCCAGTAACGACGGCGACATCGTGCTCGGCTGGGCGCTGGACGGCCATGGCATCCTGATCCGCTCGGAATGGGACCTGGCCCGCTACCTCGACAGCGGCAGGCTGAAAATCGTGCTGCCCGAATTCTCCCTGCCCGACGCCGACTTGTTCGTCTACTACCCGAGCCAGCGCAACCAGACGCTACGCGCGCGCGCCTTTATCGACTTCCTGGTCGAGCATTTCAACAAGGCTTAGCAAGCGCTCGGCTTCACGCGTTCGACTTCGAGCCCGAACAAGGGACGCAGGCGGGTGCCGAAGACGTTGCCTGCAAACGCGGCAATCAGCCACAGCCAGCCGTGCAGGCTGCCCGAGACGATGCCGCTGAAGTAGGCGCCGATGTTGCAGCCGTAGGCGAGGCGGGCGCCGAAGCCCAGCATCAGGCCGCCCACCATGGCCGCGACCAGGGAGCGCAGCGGCAGCTTCCAGACCGGCGCATAGCGGCCGGCCAGGGCGGCGGCAGCCATCGCGCCGAGCACGATGCCGATGTCCATCATCGAGGTCACGTCCTGCGTCACCGGCGCGGCCAGCGCGGCGGCATTCGCCTTGGTCGACCAGTAGGCCCAGCTCGGGGTATCGATGCCGAGCAGCGCCGCGCCCTTGGCGCCCCACAGGGCAAAGGCCGAGGTCACGCCCCAGGGCCGGCCCGACAGCGCCAGCGTCGCGAAATTCAGCAGCACCAGCGCCAGCGCGCCGGCCACCAGCGGCCAGGGACCGTGCAGCCAGGTCGCGCGTCCGGTCGATTTCACCGGCGAGACGACGATGCGGCCATGGCGACGCTTCTCGACCACGACGGTAATAAAGGCGATCAGGGCGAACACGGCCCAGTTGAGCAGCAGCGCCGGCCCGGTACCCAGGGTCTTGACGAGCGAGATCGGCGCCAGCTGCGGCAGCGAAGTCCAGAACGGCATGTAGGCGGTGGCGACCACGGAACCCACGATGAAGAAGAACAGCGTGACCAGCATGCGCGTGCTGCCGCCGCCGACCGTGTACAGGGTGCCGGAGGCGCAGCCGCCGCCCAGCTGCATGCCGATGCCGAAGATGAAAGCGCCGACGATCACCGAGGTGCCGGCCGGAGAGACCAGGCCCGTGACCGGGTTGCCGAACAGGGTGCCGTTGGCCAGCGCCGGGAAGAACAGCGCGACGCCGACGGCCAGCATCAGCATCTGCGCGCGCAGGCCGGCGCCGCGGCCGTCGGCGATGAAGACGCGCCAGGCCGAGGTAAAACCGAAGGCGGCGTGGTACAGCGCCATGCCAAGCAGCGAGCCGACCACGAACAGGGACGCCAGCTTGGCGCTGACGTTCTGCCCGAGATACCAGGTGCCGAGCAGGATCAGCAGGAGCGCGACGCCGAGCGGCTTCAGGTTGATGTCGGCGCGCGGCGCCGCGGAAAGCGTAGTGGAAGTGGACATTGTCGAGAAATAACAGTCGAAAATGGAATCCCGTATTGTCTCGCGTTTTGCTTATTTCTGCAGAGGGCGCCTGAATCTCGTGCCGCAGCTCCTGTTCCGGCTTTGAACCGTTATCCATCCTTCAATGTTCGTTCTCCAACATACCGCCGGGCGCCGCTCTGGCACGATCGACCGACACTCACAGCATTGAATCGACTGGAAAGGATCATCCGATGAAACGCGCGTTCGCAGCCTCCCTGCTGGCCATGGCGGTAAGCGGTGCTTATGCCCAGCAAGGCGATGGCACCCAGGTCTCCCTCGACAACAATATCTTCAAGCCGAACAAGGTGGAGGCCACGCCCGAGCGCATGCGCGGCATCAAGGCGCCCGCCGGCTTCACGGTGACGCCCTTCGCGACCGGCCTGAAGAACGCGCGCATCATCGCGGTGGCACCGAACGGCGACGTCTACCTGTCGCGGCGCGACCAGGGCGACGTCCTGCTGCTGCGCGACGCCAACGGCGACGGCCGCGCCGACGGGCCCGCCGTGACGGTGGCGAACCGCGCCGGCGCCCACGGCCTGGCGATCCGCGACAACAAGCTTTATTTGATCACGGTGAAAGAGGTGTTCGCCGCCGACATCAAGCCGGACGGCCGCCTGGGCGAACTGAACATGCTGATCGGAGATTTGCCCGACTCGGGCCAGCATCCGAACCGCACGATCGCCTTCGGCCCGGACGACATGCTGTACATCAGCGTCGGCAGCACCTGCAACACCTGCAACGAAAGCAATCCGGAAAACGCGACCATCCTGCGCGCCTCCAAGGACGGCAAGAAGCGCAGCATCTTTGCCAGCGGCCTGCGTAACACCATCGGCTTCGGCTGGCATCCGCAGACCGGCGAGCTGTGGGGCCTGGACCACGGCATCGACTTCCTGGGCGATAACCAGCAGCAGGAAGAGCTGAACAAGATCGAGCACGGCAAGATGTACGGCTGGCCGCACGTGTACGGGGCCAACGAGATCTACCCGCAAAGCACGCCCGTCGGCGAGATCAGCAAGCAGCAATGGCGCGAGCGCTCGACGCCGATGGTGCTGGGCTATACGGCGCACGCGGCGCCGATGCAGCTCGTGTTCGCGAACCAGAGTGCCTTCCCGGCCGAATACCGCGGCGACGCCTTCGCCACCATGCGCGGCTCCTGGAACCGCAAGACTGCTTCCGGCTACGAGATCGTGCGCGTGCGCTTCGAGAACGGCCAGCCGAAAGGTATCGAGCCCTTCGTCACCGGCTTTCTTACCGATGGCGGCAAGACCCATATTGCGCGTCCGGTCGGCCTGGCTTTTGCCAGGGATGGCGCGATGCTGATGGCGGACGACGGCAATGGCGTCATCTATCGCATCGCCTACACGGGCGCGGGCAGCACCCCGGCCGGCCCTGCTGTCACGCCGCCAGATGGGCCGATGAAGGAACAGGCGAACAAGGGCAACAACGTACCGCTGGCGAACAAGCGGGCCGAGACCCAGTCGTCAGGTTCGGTGTCGGTCAGCTCGCCGAGCTTCAGGCATCAGGGCATGCTGGACCAGAAATACAGCGAGTACGCGGACGGCGTCTCGCCGGCGCTGTCGTGGAAGGCCGTGCCCAATGCGAAGTCCTACGCCATCATCATGGAAGACCCGGATTCGAAGCCGGTCACGCCGACCGTGCACTGGCTGGCCTGGAACATCCCGGGCACCATCACCAGCGTGCCGGAAGGCGTGCAGGAGCAGCCGCGCCTGTCCGACCCGGACGGCGTCCTGCAAGGCCGGAACACGCGCGGCTCGATGGGTTATTACGGGCCGAAGCCGCCGGTGGGCGAACCGGCGCATCACTACCACTTCCAGGTGTATGCGCTCGATACGATGCTCGATGTCCCCTTCGGGTCCGATCGCGATACCTTGCTCAAGGCGATGCAGGGGCACGTGATCGGCAAGGGGGAAATCATCGGGAAGTACGGGCAGAAGCAGAAGCCGCAGAAGTGAGGTTCGTGGTGTGTTGAATTCGGTGGGCACGGGGCGCCCACCCTACCGGTGCCGTTGTAGGGTGGGCGCCCCGTGCCCACGCCGTGTATGAACACGCCAAAACGCGGACACGCCCGTGTCCGCGTACGTACGGACGCATCCGTTCGGACACGCCGGACACCCGTCCGTCCGCGTGTCCACCCAATCGAATCAACAACTTAGCTGTTGGCACGGATCGTGCAATAACGACCAGCATTCACGTCGTTATCGAAACCACCATGATCCGCGATACATCCCATCAAGACACCGTCGTCAGCCCGCTGCCGGGCCAGAAAAACAAGCGCCGCGCCCTGCTGGCCGGCGGCGCGATCGCCCTGGTCGCCGTCTCCTTCTTCCTGCTGCAGGGCTGGCGCGACAGCGAACATTCCGTCAGCGCCAGCCGCCTGCGCATTGCCGAAGTCGGCCGCGGCACCCTGGTGCGCGACGCCTCCGTCAACGGCCGCGTCGTCGCCGCCGTCAGCCCGACCCTGTTTTCCACGGCGCCGGCCACCGTCAATTTAAAGGTCGCCGCCGGCGACACCGTCAAAAAGGGCGACGTCCTCGCCGTGCTCGAATCGCCCGACCTGACCGACGCCCTGAAACGCGAACAGTCGACCTACGAGCAATTGAAGGCGGAAGTCGCGCGCCAGCAGATCCTCTCGCGCAAGCAGAAACTGCTGGCCCAGCGCGAAGCGGACGTGGCCGAGATCGACCGCCTGTCGGCCCAGCGCACGCTCGAGCGTTACGAATCCGTGGCCCAGGTCGGCGTCATCGCCAAGATCGATTATCAGAAGGCGAAGGATGCCCTGAACTCGGCCGGCATCCGCGCCAGGCACGCGGCGCAGGCGGCCAACCTGGAAGGCGACGACGTGGCGCTCGCCATCCGCACCAAGACCAACGAGATGGAGCGCGCCCGCCTGTCGATGGCGAACGCCCAGCGCCGCGTCGACGAGCTGACCGTGCGCGCGCCCGTGGACGGTTTTATTGGCACCCTGAACGTGCAGAACCGGATGGTGGTCGCGGCCAATGCCTCCTTGATGACCCTGGTCGACCTGTCGCGCCTGGAAGTCGAGTTGGAGGTCCCGGAAACCTACGTGTCCGACATGGGACTCGGCATGTCGGCCGAAATCGCCCTGCCGTCGGGCACCGCTACCGGCAAGCTGGTCGCCCTGTCGCCGGAAGTGGTCAAGAACCAGGTGCTGGCGCGCGTGCGCTTCGATGGCGAGCAACCAAAAGGCCTGCGCCAGAGCCAGCGCGTCACGGCGCGCCTCCTGATCGAGGAAAAGCCGAACGTCCTCATGCTGCCGCGCGGCCCCTTCGTGGAAAGCGAAGGCGGACGCTTCGCCTACGTGGTCCAGGACGGCATCGCCGTGCGCACGCCGATCCAGCTGGGCGCGACCAGCATCTCCGCCGTCGAAATCGTCAAGGGCCTGAAACCGGGCGACAAGGTCGTCGTCGCCGGTACGGACACCTTCGAGAACGCGGCCCGCATTTCGATCAACTGAATAAAAACTCCCTCCTGAAAGGACATCCCATGCTGCGCATGACCAACCTCTCCAAGGTGTACCGCACCCACATGATCGAAACCCACGCGCTGCGCGGCTTCGAGATCCAGGTCAACCAGGGCGAATTCGTGACCGTCACCGGTCCCTCCGGCTCCGGTAAAACCAGCTTCCTGAACATCGCCGGCCTGCTCGAAGAGTTCACCAGCGGCGAATACGTGCTCGACGGCGTCAACGTGAAGGGCATGAACGACGACGCCCGCTCGCGCCTGCGCAACGAGAAGATCGGCTTCATCTTCCAGGGTTTCAACCTGATCCCGGATCTGAGCCTGTACGACAACGTCGACGTGCCGCTGCGCTACCGCGGCTACAACGCGGCCGAAAGAAAAGAGCGCATCGAGGACGCGCTGGCCAAGGTGGGCCTGGCTTCGCGCATGAAGCACTTCCCGGCCGAGCTGTCGGGCGGCCAGCAGCAGCGCGTGGCGATCGCGCGCGCCCTGGCCGGCTCGCCGAAACTGCTGCTGGCCGACGAACCGACCGGTAACCTCGATACGCAGATGGCGCGCGGCGTGATGGAACTGCTGGAAGAGATCAACGCGGCCGGCACCACCATCCTGATGGTCACCCACGATCCGGAACTGGCCGTGCGCACCCACCGCAACGTGCACATCATCGACGGCCAGGTCTCGGACCTGGTGCGCAAGGGCCCGACCCTGGCCGCCAACGCCGGCGCCACCGTCGCCTGAGGAGCATCCATGTTCAGCTATTACTTCAAGCTCGGCGTGCGCAGCCTGCGCCGCAATCCCGCGCTGACGGCGCTGATGGTGCTGACGCTGGCCATCGGCGTGGCCGCCAGCGTCTCGACGCTGACCATCCTGCACATGATGTCGGGTGACCCGATCCCACAGAAGAGCGACCGCCTGTTCGTGCCGATCTTCGACGTGGCGCCGGTCGACAACTACAACCCGGCCGAAAAGCTGCGCGAGAACCAGGTCACCTACCCGGACGTGATGAACCTGCTGAAAAGCGGCCAGGGCGTGCGCCGCACCGGCCTGTACGGCATTTCGGCGCCGATCGAGCCGCCGCGCAAGGACCTGCCGGCCTTCTCGGCACAGGGGGTGGCGCCGACGCGCGACTTCTTCGCCATGTTCGACGTTCCCTTCGTCCGCGGCCAGGCCTGGAGCGCCCAGGACGACGAACGCGGCGCCGACGTCATCGTGCTGAGCCGCGCAATCGCCGAAAAACTGTTCGGCGAAGCCAACCCGGTCGGCCAGCGCATCAACGTGATGGGCTTCCCGTTTACGATCGTCGGCGTCACCGACAAGTGGGAGCCGAAACCGCGCTACTACAAGCTGGTCGGGGGCGAGCAGTTCGGCGACGGCGAGGAATTCTTCATCCCGCTCGGCAGCGCCATCCGCCACGAGACCACCCACAACGGCGGCATGAACTGCTCCGAGCGTTCCGATCCGGGATTCGAGGGCAAGCTGCGTTCGAACTGCACCTGGCTGCAGTTCTGGTTCGAGACCGGCTCAAGCGGCGACCGCGCCCAGCTGCAGAACTACATCGACAGTTACGCCGCCGAGCAGCGCAAACTCGGTCGCATGAAGCGCGCGGCGCCGAACCGCCTGTTCAACGTGACCGAATGGATGCAGGAGCGCGAAGTGGTGGACAAGGACACCAGGCTGTCGGCCTGGCTGGCCTTCGGCTTCCTGCTGCTGTGCCTCGTGAACACGATCGGCCTGCTGCTGGCGAAATTCTCGGTGCGCGCCGCCGAAGTCGGCATCCGCCGCGCGCTGGGCGCCTCGCGCCGCGAGATCTTCCGCCAGCTCCTGATCGAGAGCGCGGTGGTCGGCCTGGCCGGCGGCGTGCTCGGTCTCGTGCTCGCCTTCGGCGCCCTGGCCCTGATCGGCATGCAGAGCAGCGAAGTGGCATCGCTCGCCCATATGGATCTGACGATGCTCGCCTTTACCTTTGCGCTGTCGGTGCTGGCCGCCGTGCTGGCCGGGCTGCTGCCGACCTGGCGCGCCTGCCAGGTGACGCCGGCCATCCAGCTCAAGTCCCAATAAGCCCAATAAGAGAGATCCATCATGGAAATCCGTCCTATCCTGTCCGCGCTACTGCGCAACAAGACCGGTGCGATCCTGGTCGCACTGCAGGTGGCGCTCAGCCTCGCCATCCTCGCCAACGCGCTGCACATCGTCAGCGAACGGCGCCATGTCTCGAGCCGCCCGACCGGCGTGGCCGATGAACACGCCGTCTTTTCGATCGACGTACGCAACCTGATGTCGGGCGGCCCCGAACAGATGCTGGCCACGCAAAAGCGCGAAGCGGAAGTCATCCGCGCCGTGCCCGGCGTGGTGGCGGTCGCCAACGTCAACCAGATCCCGCTGTCGCAATCGGGCTGGAACAACAGCGTGGCCGTCGACCGCAAGCAGGTCGACGAAACGGCGCCCTCCTCGTTCTACTTTTCCCCGGATTCACTGGTCAAGACCTGGGGCCTGAAGCTGGTCGAAGGGCGCGACTTCCTGCCCGGCGAGTACGTGGACGTCAACACCAACACCAACGACCTTCCGCACCACGTGATCGTCACCAAGGCGCTGGCCGAGAAGATGTGGCCGGGCGTGCCGGCAACCGGCAAGAACATGTACTTCGGTACCGGCGAAGACGCGATCGAAGTGCGCGTGGTGGGCGTGGTCGAACGCCTGCAGACCCAGAACGCCGAGGTCACGCCGCGCGGCGAGTATTCCAGCATCGCGCCAATGCGCAGGTATGGGGATTTTGCGGGCGCGAAGTACACCGTGCGCGCCGAGCCAGGCCAGCGCGAGCGCGTGATCCGGGAAGTCGAGGCCGCACTGCGCAAGGCCTCGCCGACGCCGATCATCCTGGAAACGACCACGCTCGACCAGCACCGCAAGGACCGCTACCGCGCCGACATGGCGCTGTCGTGGATGCTGGTCACCGTCAGCGTGCTGCTGCTCCTGATTACCGCCAGCGGCATCGTCGGCATGGCCAGCCTGTGGGTCACCCAGCGTAGGAAACAGATCGGCGTGCGCCGCGCCCTCGGCGCTCGTAAAGTGGACATCCTGCGCTACTTCATCACCGAGAACTTCATGATCACCAGCGCCGGCGTGGTGGGCGGGGTGCTGCTCGGGGTCGCCCTGAACCAGCTGCTGGTGAGCAAACTCGAGATGGCGCGCCTGCCGCTCGAATACCTGGTGTCGGGCGGGGTGATATTCTGGCTGCTGGGCGTGATCGCGGTGTACGGGCCGGCCTGGCGTGCGGCAAGCATTTCGCCGGCATTGGCCACCCGCAGTGCCTAGAAGATGCTTGATTTGCAATACAGCAATGTTATCCTGACGGCCATGCCTACCGTACTCATCATTGACGACAATGCCGCCGTCGGGATCGCCCTCGATGTGCTGTTTTCCCTGCACGACATCGCGGCGCTGCACGCGGCCTCGCCCGAGGAGGGGCTGGCCGTCCTGCAGCGCGAACCGGTCGACCTGGTCATCCAGGACATGAACTTCACGGCCGACACGACCTCCGGCGAGGAAGGCGTGGCCCTGTTCCGCCAGATCCGTGCGCTGTATCCAGACCTGCCCGTGATCCTGCTGACGGCCTGGACCCATCTGGACGCGGCCGTCGACCTGATCAAGGCGGGCGCCGCCGACTATTTACCGAAACCCTGGAACGACGAACGCCTGCTGGCCACCGTCACGAACCTGATCGAACTGGGCCAGGCAAACCGCGCGCTGGCGCAGCGCGTCGGCCGCGAGCGCAGGGAGCGGCGCGAGCTGGAACAGCAGTACGATTTACGTAACCTGGTCTGGGCCGATCCAGCCACCGAGCGCGTGCTGCAGCTGGCCTGCCAGGTCGCGCGGGCCGACGTGCCGGTGCTGATCACGGGCCCCAACGGCACGGGCAAGGAACGCATCGCCGAGATCATCCAGGCGAATTCGCAAGTCAAAAACGGCCCCTTCGTGGTGCTGAACTGCGGCGCCCTGCCGTCGGAACTGATCGAAGCGGAACTGTTCGGCGCCGAAGCCGGCGCCTACACGGGCGCCTCGCGGGCGCGCGAAGGCAAGTTCGAGGCGGCCGACGGCGGCACCCTGTTCCTGGACGAGATCGGCAACCTGCCGCCGGCCGGGCAGATGAAGCTGCTGCGGGTGCTGGAAACGGGCCGCTTCGAACGCCTCGGCTCGAACCGCGAACGCCAGGTCAAGGTGCGGGTGATCAGCGCGACCAACGCCGACCTGCCGGCCATGATCCGCGCGGGTAGCTTCCGCGAAGACCTGTTCTATCGCCTGAACGTGATCGAGCTGCGCCTGCCGCCGCTGGCCAGCCGTCCGGGCGACATCCTGCCGCTGGCAGCGAGCCTGCTCGCACCCGGCAAGCGGCTCGATCCGGGCGCGGAAAGCGCCCTGCTGGCGCACGCCTGGCCCGGCAACGTGCGCGAACTGAAGAACGTGATGGCACGCGCCAACCTGCTGGCCCAGGGCGATGTCATCCGCACGCCTGATCTCGGCCTGCCGGCCGCGCCGACGCCGGCGCCCGTGGTGCTCGAAGCCGAGCCGGACCGCGAAGCCATCGCCGCCGCCCTGGCCCGTGCCGGCGGGGTCGTCTCGCAGGCCGCGGCGGAACTCGGCCTGTCGCGCCAGGCGCTGTACCGACGCATGGAGCGGCTGGGCATCGGGCGTACCTAATCGTGCGCTTATCCCTCGTCACCCGCTTCTCGGCCCTGGTCGGGACCCTGCTCACGGTCGGCATCTTCATCGCCCTCGGGCTCGACCACCTGCTGCCCGGCCAGCCGCTGCTGGCCGCCGCCCTGTGCCTGGCCTGCGTGGTCCCGGTCGCGATCATCACGGTGCGCTCGCAGGTGCAGCCCATCCTCTCCCTGTTCCGCGCGCTGGAGGGCACGGTGACGAGCTACCGCGACGGCGACTTTTCCTTCAGCCTGCACTGGCCGCAGAACGACGAGCTGGCGGACCTGATCCGCGCCCACAACGAACTCGGTAACGTGCTGCGCGAGCAGCGGCGCGACCTGGTGCAGCGCGAGCTGCTGCTCGACACCATGGTCCAGAACACCCCGGTGGCGATGCTGCTGGTGGCCGACGCGCCACAGCGCGCCGACACCGTCGTCTACGCCAACCTGGCCGCGCGCCAGCTGCTGGCCGAGGGGCGCAAACTCGAAGGACATGCCCTCCCCGAGCTGCTGGCCCACGCTTCTCCGGCCCTCGGCGAGGCGCTGGCGCGCGGTGGCGACGGCCTGTTCACGGCCGGCGAAGGAGAAGACGAGCAGGTCTACCACCTGGCGCGCAGCAGTTTCAGCCTGAACGGGAGAAAACACGAACTACTGCTGCTGCGCCACCTGACGGCCGAACTGCGGCGCCAGGAAGTGCAGACCTGGAAAAAGGTAATCCGCGTGATCAGCCACGAGTTGAACAATTCGCTGGCGCCGCTGGCCTCGCTGGCCCATTCGGGCGCGGAACTGGTACGGCGCGGCCAGACCGAACGGCTGCCGCAAATCCTGGAGACTATCGGCGAACGCACGCGCCACCTGGAGAGCTTCATTCTCGGCTATGCCCGCTTCGCCAAGCTGCCGACGCCGCGCCTGGAGCGCTGCGACTGGCCGGGATTTATTGCGCGTCTGTCCTCGCAGGTCGGCTTCCGTCTGGAGGGCGAGCTGCCGCAGGAACCGGCGCTGCTCGACCAGGCCCAGCTCGAACAGGCTTTGCTCAACCTGCTCAAAAATGCACACGAATCGGGCTCTGCCCCGGAAGACGTGGAACTGCAGGTGCGGCGCGCGCAGGACGTATTGCGCATCGACGTGCTCGACCGCGGCAGCGGTATGAACGAGGCGGTGCTGACCAATGCCCTGGTCCCCTTCTACTCGACCAAGCGCAGCGGCACGGGCCTGGGCCTGGCGCTGGCGCGCGAGATCGCCGAAGCGCACGGCGGACGCATCCTGCTGTCGAACCGCGAGGGCGGCGGCCTGGCCGTCACCATCATCCTGCCCGCCCTCACCCCGCATTGAAGGACGAAGCATGATCACCCTTATCGGCAAGCCGACCTCGATCAACGTGCGCAAGGTGCTGTGGACCTGCGCGGAACTCGACCTGCCTGTCACGCGCGAGGACTGGCGCGACGAACATGCGGCGCTGAATCCGAACCGCATGGTGCCGGTGCTGGTCGACGGCGACTTCGTGCTGTGGGAATCGAATTCGATTTGCCGCTACCTGTGCGGGCGGCAGCAGGCTACAACGCTCCTTCCACATGAAGCACGCGCCCGTGCCGGCGTCGAGCAATGGATGGACTGGCAGGCGACGGAACTGAACAATGCCTGGCGCTACGCCTTCATGGCCCTGGTGCGCAAGAGTCCCGCGCACACGGACCCGGCGCAGGTCGCGGCCGGCGTCGACAACTGGAACCGCCACGTCGGCATCCTCGACGCGCGCCTGGCGGCAACGAGCGCCTACGTCGCGGGCGACGACTTCACGCTGGCCGACATCGTGATCGGCCTGTCCCTGAACCGCTGGGCCATGACGCCGATGGTCCGGCCGGACTATCCGCAGGTGGCGGCCTACCTGGCGCGTCTGGCCGAACGGCCGGGTTATCGGGCCTGGGGCGGCAACGGCGTGCCGTGAAGTGCAGAAGGCTCTGGTAAGATCGCCCTTCACTTCCGTACCGAGCCATGTCCGAACACGATCCCCGCTTCAGCCAACCCGGCCATCCGCCGGCCACGATCACCGAATTCGAAGGCGTACGCTCGCTGCACCTGGGCACCTCCTGGGAACAGGGCGCGATGCGCCTGGCGCGCCCGGACGCGATCGAACTCGAATACGTGCAGATGATGATGGCCTGGCACCTTTTTCTGGCGGCGCCCAGGCACATCGTGCAGCTCGGTCTCGGCAGCGCGGCGCTGACCAAATTCTGCTACCGGCGCTTTCCCGATGCGCGCGTCACCGCCGTCGAACTCAATCCGAACGTGATCGCCATCTGCCGCGCCCTGTTCGAACTCCCGCCGAACGACGAGCGCCTGCAGGTGCGCGAAATGAACGCGCTCGACTTCGTGCTGGACCGGAAAAACCACGGCACGGTCGACGCGCTGCAGGTCGATCTCTACGACGAGGAAGCGCGCGGCCCGGTGCTCGATAGTCCCGAGTTTTACCAGGGCTGCTTCGACTGCCTGCGCCCGAACGGCATCATGACCGCCAACGTGTTCGGAGAGTTCGGCAACTACGACAAAAACCTGGAAGCGATGACCGAGGTCTTCGATGCCGTCGTCTGGCTGCCCGAGGTGCACGATGCGAACATCGTCGTCATCGCCTTCAAGCAGGCGCCGCAGATCGACTTCTCGGTGCTGTTCGAGCGCGCGGGCGAGATCAAGCGGCGCCTGAACCTGCCGGCGAAGAAGTGGGTCGAGGGGCTGAAGGAATGGATGCGCGACCAGGCTGGCTGAGACACGGACGCTGACAATTTGTAACGTTTATTACAAGCGCGCTACTGGTGCAGGTCGCGTGTTTACCTTGTAATGGGAGGCTTGCTCACTCACGCAGGACTCCAACAATGAACAATCTCGGCTTCGTTCCCGTCAACTCACCCGCGCCTACCACCTCGTCTTCTGTGCGCTACGCCTTGCTGTCGCGGTGTCGCTGAGGATGGGGACCATGCCGGAAGACCTGGAAGATGGACCCGACCGGGATTACGTTCGCCGCGACCAGAAGATGTCGAAGCGCGTCTATAGGGCGCAGCTGATCCGCTCCTTCTTCGGAAAAGGTGTGGCGCTGTTCTTCATGCACGCAGTGAAGATAAAGGGCAGCGTCGCGCAGCGCGTGCTGCGCTCGCAGAAGTCGAGACTCAGGCGTTAGGGAGCGGCCGCGGGCGCGTCAGAGCCGCGCCACGATCAGCAGCGCCAGCGGGACCAGCAGCATGACGAAGACCAGCGTGCGCAGCATGCGTGCGGACCGCGCCTGGGCGCCGGCATGCTGCTTCTCGACCTGCGCCGACCACACGGCGCCCGTGCCGCTGACGACCAGCGCGAAGACCCAGGCCATGACGGCTTTGCCGATCGCAATGAAGGCAAGGCCGATCTGGCTTTGCTGCTGGTAGTCGGTACTGGCGAGCGTCGAGACCATGGCATAGCAGCCAACGACGAGCGGAAGCAGCCCCAGGAACATGAGGCTGTTGGCGATGCAGAGTTTGTTTTGCGGATTCATGGGGGACTAGTCTAGCGTGCGTTTTGCCGTATAAATGCGCACATTGTCACCATCGCGGTTTACTTGGCGCTTCCTTCCTCAATGGCAGCCTTGCGGCAGCGCCTGCGGCAGGATTCCCTCCCCGGTGCACTCCCAGGCGATCCGCTTGTGTTCATCTATCGACGGCTCGAACACCAGCACGGCCGGTCCCTGCTGGCCTTGCAGGCTGGTCACCACGCGCAGCACGGCGGTGTCCGGATCGATGCTCAGCTCGCGCACGGCGCCGCTGCCGCCGGCGGCGATGCCGGCCTGCGCCAGCGTCGGGATCTTGCCCTGTTCGCTCAGGTAGCGCTCTACCTTGACGCTTGCCTCGCGGCCCGCGTCATAGGCGCCCGCCACCGCCGCTTTCTGCGTGTAGCCCTGGTAGGCGGGCACCGCCACCGCGGCGAGGATGCCGATGATCGCGAGCGTGACGACCACGCCGCCGGCCCCCCCGGCCACGCCCAGGCGCGGCACGAACAGCGCCATGAGCGTGGCGAGCAGGTGCCGCCGCGGCTGCCGCGCTTCGTGTCCCGCCGCCAGCGCGCGCACCGCCGCCATGCGTTTTACTAACCACGGGTAGTCGCCGACCAGTTCGTGGAAGGACATCCAGAAGCCCTCCGTTTCGCGCGCCTGCTCGATGAAGGCGGTCTTGTTCATGGTGCGCCAGCGGCGGCCGCCGGCGGCCAGGGCAGCCAGGCCGAATTCGGCGTTCAGGGGCTGGTCGCAGGCGGCCAGGCCATGGCGGTCGCAGGTGTATTCGCGGGCGCGCGAATAGGCAGCGCCGACCAGCGGCAGCAGCGAAGCCGGCAGCAGCACCGTGCCCCAGTTCAGGTGCTTGCGCTTGATGTGGCCGATCTCGTGGCCGATGTAGAAATTCAGCGCGTCCGGGTTGTCGTGCAGGCCGTCGACCACGTCCGAATACAGCACCAGGAAATCGCGCCCGAGGAAGCGGGTGGCGAAGGCGTTCAGCGAGCCGCCCATCTGCAGCAGGTAGGCTTCCGGTTCCCGCTCCAGGCCCAGCTTGGCGCAGCAGGCCGCGATCTGGCGCTCGAGGTCGGGGAACTGCTCGTGCGTGATGCGCACGCCCGTACCCTTGATGTAGGAAATCAGCGCCGACTGCGCGAAGCAGTAAAACAGGAAGAACATCAGGGCATAGCCGAGCACCATCCAGCCCATTCCCGCCACCAGCACGATCCACGCCAGCAGCGAGAGCACGAGCATCAACGCGAACAGCGTCTTCTCGTTCTTGTAAACCAAGTCCATGTTGCCTCTTTCAGTAGTTTATTTGTTATCTCAACATGATAACTTATTGTCGATAGGAAACATACTGACAGTCCAGCTAGGTGTTGCCGACTAGATACATGTGTCTTCGTCATCCGGCGAGTCTTGACGCAACACAAGTTCGCATGAGTAAGCACGGGCAAGATTCCCCAGTCACTGACACTCTTCAACGGGGAATAACGATGATGCACAAGACATTGCGACCGAGCTTCCTGTCCGCCGCGCTGCTGGCGGCTTTTCCGCAGGCGCAGGCGCAAATGCAGGGGACTGAGGAAGACGCGGCGCAGAAAGTCGTGGTAGTGGGATCGCGCGGCGCCGCCCGCTCCTCGCTCGACACCGCGGTGCCGGTCGGCCTGGTGAGCGCGAAAGACCTGGCCTCGACCGGCTCGCTGGAACTGGGCAAGGCCCTGCAGGAACTCGACCCCTCGTTCAACTTCAGCACGACCTTCATCAGCGACGGCACCGACATCATCCGCCCCGCCACCCTGCGCGGCCTCGGTCCCGACCAGGTACTGGTGCTGGTGAACGGCAAGCGCCGCCACCAGCAAGCCCTGGTCAACGTGCAGCAGACGGTCGGCCGCGGTTCGGCCGGCACCGACATCAATGCGATCCCGATGTCGGCGATCGACCATGTCGAGGTGCTGCGCGACGGCGCCGCCGCCCAGTACGGATCGGACGCGATCGCCGGCGTCATCAACATCGTCCTGAAAGAAGGCGCCGGCAAGGGCGGCGCCAGCATCAGCGGCGGCACCACGGCCGAAGGCGACGGCGACACCTATGGCGCCAGCGCCTGGCACGGCTTCGCGCTGGGCCAGGCCGGCGGCTATCTCAACCTGGCCATCGAGGGCCGCCGCCGCGGCGAAACCAAGCGCGCCGGCCTCGACTCCCTGCGCGTCTCTCCGCCGCGCGTCACCCAGCGCATCGGCGACAGCCTGGCGCGCGACGCCTACCTGTGGACGAATGCGATGCTGCCGGTCGGGCATGGCGGCGAGCTGTATTGGTTCGGCGGCGCCTCGCGCCGCACCGGCGATGCGGCCGGCTTCTTCCGTCCGCGCGAGGATGCGCGCAACGTGCCGGCCGTGTATCCGGACGGCTTCCTGCCGAACATCCGCACCGAAGTGCGCGACGCTTCCCTCGCGGTCGGCTACCGCATTGACCTGGGCAGCGGCTGGAAGTTCGACACCAGCTTCAACCATGGCCGCTCCGAGCTGGTGTTCAACGAGCGCAATTCGATCAATGTCAGCTACTGGTACGAGCCGAACTGCTCCTGCGACATCAAGGGCGAATCGCCGCGGGAGGCCTATACCGGTACGCTGGGCTTCCAGCAGTCGACCTACAACGTCGACATCAAGGGCCAGGTGCACTTCCTCGGCCAGCCGATCTCCGTCGCCACCGGCTTCGAGTACCGGCGCGACAGTTATCGGATCGAGGCGGGCGAACCGGTCTCTTACCAGTACGGCCGCACCAACAACCCGGCGATCGTCATCCGCGACCAGCATGGCGGCATCGCGCAGGCCGGCATCCAGGGCTTCCCCGGCTATACGCCGGCCACGCAGGTCTATGCCGGCCGCCACAACACGGCCTTCTACGTCGACCTCGAGCACAAATGGAGCGAGCAGCTGACCCTGGGTTCGGCCCTGCGCCGCGAGCGCTATTCCGACTTCGGGAATACGACCACCGGCAAGCTGATCGCCCGCTTCGACCCGAGCCGCGCCGTCGGCATCCGCGCCAGCGCCTCGACGGGCTTCCGGGCGCCCTCGGTGCAGCAGAAGTTCTACAGCTCGGTATCGACAAACCTGAACAATGCGGGTGTGCTGACCGAAACCCTGACGGCGCGCGAAGGCAGCGCCGTCACCCGGGCTTTCGGCATCGCCCCGCTCAAGGATGAGACTTCGCGCAGCGCCAGCATAGGCATGGTGCTGCGTCCGGTCTCGAACTTTTCGGTGACGGCGGACGTCTACCGCACCGACATTGACGATCGCATCGTCTTCTCCAGCACGGTGGCGCCGGAAAGCGGTGCCTGTCCAACCGCAGCCGCCTGCCCGATCCGGGGCATCCTCGATCCGCTGCGGGTGGGCCAGGCCCAGTTCTTCACGAATGCCATCGACACCGAAACGGTCGGCCTCGACGTCGTCGCCGAGCACACCACGCGCAACCTGGCGGGGGGCAAGCTGGTCCTGTCCGGCCAGCTGGGCATCAACCGCACCCACGTCAAGGACCGCCGCTCGTCGTCGCCGGTGCTCACCGGCGCCCAGCTGTTCGACGACGCCCAGGTAACCCTGATCGAACGCGGACAGCCGCGCCAGCACCACGTGGTGGCGGCCGACTACACGCGCGGCGCCTGGGGCGCCAACCTGCGCGCCAACTACTACGGACAGGTCCAGGGCCAGGGCTTCACGGCGCCGTTCGTGCAGACCTGGGAAGCGAAGTGGCTGGTCGACCTGGCGCTGCGCTACGCCTTCACGCGCAGCCTGAGCCTGACGGTGGGCGCGGACAACTTCTTCGACCGCTACCCGACACGCTGGGACACAACCCGCGCCGCGCCCTTCCCGCAGATGGGCTTTACGCACTGCTGGGAGACCTGCCCGTTCGGGGTGAATGGGCGCACGATGTATGCGCGCGCGGAGTATGCGTTCTAGGAGGAGGCAGGCGGGCCGGCCAGCACGATGCGGTCGCGCCCGGCCTCTTTCGCCTGGTACAAGGCCTTGTCGGCACGGTTGATGGCGTCGGCGAAGGGCTCGCCGCCGCGGCGCCGCGCCAGGCCGGCGGAGAAGCTGATGCGCCGGCCATCCAGGCCCGGCACCGTCATCGCGGCCACGCGTTCGGCCATCCGCTCCAGCACCGCGCGCGCGTCCTCGAGCGGGGCGTCCGGCAGCAGCAACAGGAATTCCTCGCCGCCCCAGCGCGCCAGCACGTCGTTATTGCGCAGCGCGGCGCGCGCGGCGGCGGCGAACAGGCGCAGCACGGTGTCGCCGGTGGCGTGGCCGAACTGGTCGTTGACCTGCTTGAAGAAATCGATGTCGATCAGGGCGATGCAGGCTTCGGCGGCGGGCGCATGGCGGCGCTCCTCGCCTTCGAGCACCTCGTTCATGTGGCGCCGGTTGATCAGGGACGTCAGTTCGTCGACGGTCGCCAGCACCTTGATGGTCTCCAGGGCATCGGACAGTTCGGCCTTCTGGCGCTTGGTGCGCGCCCGCAGCTTGCTCATCTCGCCGCTCAGGAGCGCGGTCGAGACCAGCGCACCGGCCAGGTAGCCGAAAGTCAGGAACTCAGTCGCCGGCGGGAAGCGCACCGGATCGTGGGCCTGCAGCCACCACATCGTCACGCCCATGCCGACAATCGCCGCGCTCGAGAGCATCAGCGTCTGGCGCGGCCGCAACGCGAACATGCAGAACACGATGACCACGACCGCCATCGTCAGCATGGCCGCACGCAGGGGCCCGGAAATCGTATAGGCCCAGACGGCGCACACCAGCGAGAAGGCAGCTTGCGAGACAGCCAGCTGGTCAGGCGCGAGCCTGAATACGGCGTTCGCGCGGATCAGCACATAGAAGGCAAAAGCGCCGCAGGCGCCGAACACGACCAGGCCGTGCGCCGCGCCGGGATCGCTCAGGCCCAGCTCGACCTGCAGCATCAGCAAGGTAATGCAGATGACATAGAGGATGCAGGTGGCCGCCCAATAGTGGAGCATGCGGCGCAGGCCGGGATCGGTCCCGTACAACAAGGAGGCGAGACGGCGCAGCGCGTTCACGGCAGCTTTCTCCAAAGGGGCGGCGAGACCAGGATCCGGGAATGCATGGGCCAATCGTTAAAAGTCGGGAACATCGTCGTACTGGAGGCGAGCCAGCCAGTTGCAGTGCTGCGTGCATCGCAGGCACAGGCACAGGCGCTAAGACTGTACCGAAGGCGATACCGGAAGTCGAGATATTTACTTGTAGTAAAGCAATTAATTAGAGTTGATGTTGCCAAGCGACAACGCATCAGGCAGCGGATCGCCATTGTGCCGGTATAGCATAACAATGATTTTCAGAAAATGAATAGACAAGTAAACATTTACTTTAATTAAACTTCCATTAAATGATTTAGCATTACTAATTAAATTTATTAATCATTAATTTCCCTCACTTCATCAAGCCACATAGCCGAGCCTGTTACTGACTTATTGGTAGATAAAAAAAATTGAGAAAAAGTGATACATTCCTCTTGACCCCGTAAGCGAATGAAGGAAAGATCTTGAACTTATCGACGCACCTGACGTCGAAGATAATAATTATCAACAATTCCCTGAATAACTAGTGCGATAAGGAATCGCCAAACGGGATTGCTCGATAAACTAGGGAAATCTTTTTAGGTACGGATAGAGACAAGTCAGCAGGCATACCACATCAAGGCCAATACCGGATACTCATCTGGAAGCCTGGCCACGCTTTGGCATTCGAAGCGATAAGACATTCCATTTTTATTCATAAAATTTTGTTCGTGTTGGAGGCTTCATCATGTCTAACAATAATCTCGCCTGCGTTTCCAGCAGCCGCCGCAATATGCTGAAGGGGAGTATGATGGCTGCAGGTTCCGGCCTGTTGGCAACTAAACTGGTATCGGCCCCGGCATCAGCGTCCGATGCCGTCAGTCCACGGACGACGCCGTTTGTCGAGCGGTTGCCGGTGTATTCGCCAAAGGCGCCTGTCAGTCAACTGTATCCCCCCGCGCAACCGGTTGCCATGGGTGACGAATGTGGACGCCTTGATCATCAACGCTGGGCGGATTTCCCGGTCAACAAATTCTACGAACTCGATGTAAAGCAGGGATTGCATTCGTTCCACCGGGACCTGCCGACGCAGGCGGTGTGGGGCTACGACGGCATCGTGCCTGGCCCGACCTTTGTCGCCCGCTATGGCGAACCGGTAATCGTCCGTATCCATAACAATCTCCCGCAAAACCATGTCGGGTTCGGCTCGCCCGAAATCAGCACCCATTTGCATAACCTGCATAACGCATCCGAAAGCGATGGTTTTACCGGAGATTATTACAGCCCGCTGAAAGCCGGGCCGACGATGACCGCGCCCGGCAAATACAAGGATCATCTATATGCCAATTGCCTGGCCGGATACGACCAGTACCATGAAACCTATGGCGATCCGCGCGAAGCGCTTGGAACGCTCTGGTATCACGACCATCGCATGGATTTTACGGCGCCGAATGTCTACCGGGGATTGAGCGGCTTTTATTTGCTGTTCGACGACATCGATTCCGGCAACGAAAACGATCCCGATCCAAAAGCGCTGCGCTTGCCCAGCGGTGTCGGTAAATACGACATTCCCCTTGTTTTCCAGGACAAGCAATTCAAGGCGAACGGCATCATGACATTCGACCCGTTCGAATCGGACGGATTCCTTGGCGATAAATTCTGCGTCAACGGAAAAATACAGCCGTTTTATCCGGTCGAAGCGCGGAAATACCGTTTCCGCATGCTCAACGGCAGCCTGTCGCGCTTCTACGAGTTTTACCTTGTATTGAATGGCGCCAACCAGGATTTCACCTACATCGCCAACGACGGCAACCTGCTCGAGGCGCCGCTGTCGATGAGGAAAGTCCGGCTCGCCCCGGCCGAACGGGCGGATATCGTGATCGATTTTTCCCAATACCCGATCGGCACCAAGCTCTACCTCGTCAACAAGCTCGAACAGACGAGCGGCCGCGGGCCGAGCGGCAAGATCCTGTCTCCCGGTACGCAAATCCTGCGTTTCGACGTCGCCGCCAATCCGCCGGTTGCCGATGCGAGCCGCATCCCCGCGACCTTGCGTCCGCAACCGCCGATTCCCTCCGCCGAAGAGCTCAAGCGCCTGCCGCGGCGGGTCTGGTCCTTTGACCGCAGCAACGGCGGCTGGACCGTCAACGGCAAATTGTTCGACGTGCGCTCGGTATCGGCCAAGCCGCGGCTGGGCACGCAGGAAGTATGGGTTTTACGCAGCAGCGGAAACTGGTCGCATCCGATCCACATTCATTTCGAAGAGGGACGCATCCTGTCCAGAAATGGCAAGGCACCGCCATTGCACGAGCGCGGCCGAAAAGACGTATATGTAATCGGACCGTCCGAAGAACTGCAGCTGTTCATGAATTTCAGGGACTACACCGGGAAATACATGATGCATTGCCATAATCTGATCCACGAAGACCACGCCATGATGGTCCGCTGGGATGTCGTTGCCTGATTGATCCAGGGGGAGAGACAACATGAATTCGAAACGATCGACATTACTGACCTTGCTTGCCAGCGCCGCGACATCGGCAGTGGCCGCTTCGACCACGGCATGGGAAGCAAACCGGCACGCGCAAACGGATTCGCGCGAACGGTACTTCACAAATACCATGTTCCTCGATCACGAGGGCAAGAAAGTCAGGTTCTACGAGGACCTCATTCATAACAAGGTCGTCGTCGTCAACATGATGTACACCGCTTGCACCAGCATTTGTCCTGCCAATACGGCGAGCTTGCTGCAAGTTCAGAAAGCGCTGGGCGACCGTGTCGGCCGGGATATCCATTTTGTGTCCCTCAGCCTATTACCAGAACTCGATCCTCCCGCTGCCTTGCGCGCCTATATGCAACGCTATGGCATCGGTCCGGGCTGGACCTTCCTGACCGGGGCCCGCGCCCACATGGAAAAGGTCCGCCGCAAGCTGGGTTTCTACGACACCGATCCCGACGCCGATGCGGACGTGTTCCGGCATACGGGCATGCTCAGCATCGGGAACGACCGGATTGAGCGCTGGTGCATGATGCCGGCCCTGTCCGCGACCCACCAGATCGTCCGGTCGATCGAGGAAATGGCCTGACCCGCCGGCGCACCGGCCACGCAGGGTCTGCCCGACACCACATCGAAGCATCGAACAGGACGCCGTCCTGTTGCGGGTTTGTCACGTCCACTCGCGTGAGGGACCACTTTGCGCCGGCCGCCGGCGCAAGGCAGGGGACTTCCATGCGGCCAGCCATCAGGAGCGCGTATGGAAAACAGTTAGCGGTACACCGGTATGCAAGAGCTGTCCGGAAAAACACGCAGCGGACACGTACCGATTGCGTAGGGATGCATTGAACGAGATGGAGAGAGCGATGAAAACCAATCACGAGACAATCGATGTCAATACCGCCGGCACCGTAGCCGGCCCGGCCGCACAAGGCGGGCCAACCAAGGCCGCGCGTTCGCACGGACCGGTACGGCAGGTCCCGCGGGCGGCCGTACTGGCGGCAGTGGCGCTTGCCCTGCCCGCGTCGGCCGAACCCGTCGGCGCCAGCCTGTTCGCCACCGGCGCCACCATGCCTTCAGCAGTTGTCGATGCCAGGACCAGTTTGTGGATATCCGACCACACCATGGGTTTCTGCAAGCTCGTCAATGGCGCGATCGACCAGAACAGCTGTGTCCTCGGCGGCGCGGTCGCGCCGGGCCAGGCCGTGTTCAGGCCGAATCCGACGGTCAACTTTCCCGATGCCGGGGTGTTCTATGTTCCCGACCTGTCGTCGAAAAGCCAGGGCGTGTTCCAGTACAACTACCGGGGTGGGCAAATCACCAACGTGAGCGTCTTGGCGCCAACAGCGAACCTTGGCGCGGACCGGCCGCTGGCCGTGGCATTCGGTCCCGACAACAAGGTGTATGTTTCGTTCAAGAGAAACGGCACGCTGAAGCGGATCCGGCCCGCTACCGGCGTGGTCGAGACCTTTGGCGCGGCGATCGGCGGCGGTCCGCCGGCCATGGCCTTCGTCGGCGAAACCCTGTACCTGGCGGAAGCGGGCGGCCTCAGCCACATCAACAGCGCACGCAATTGCGCCACCGGTTGCCGCGCGGTCGCATCCCAGGGCGTGGGTGTGCCCGCTCCGGTCTATGCCACCAGCGACGGCAGCTCGCTGTACGTGGCCAGCCTGAGCGGCGCCTACCGCTATCTGCCGGCGGAGCAATGCTCGGTGCGGCTGGCGAGCGGCTTCATCAACATCAGCGCGCTGGGCGCTGCCGCCGAGGGCGCCAGCAGTATCCTCTACACCGCCGACGATCCGACGGCAGGCAACCAGATCCTGCGCGCCTCGGTCTACAAGACGACATGGGACAGCGCCGCCCCGCCGGCCTGCACCGGAACCGGTGGCGGCGGTGGCGGCGGCGGAGCCGAGCCGCCCGCGCCGCTGCCGTCCGGCGCGACACTGCTGGCAGCCGGGGCGACCAACCCGGCGGCGCTGATGCAGGTCGGCACCGAGCTGTGGGTATCCGACCATACCCTCGGCGTGTGCCGTATCGAGGCGGGCGCAATCGACCAGAACACCTGTGTCGTGGGCGGCGCCGTCTCGCCGGCCCAGGCCATCTTCGTTCCGGCCCCGCAGCTGGACGATCCGAACGCGGGCGCCTTCTATGTTCCGGACATCGCCTCGAGCAGCCGCGGCGTCTACGAGTACGTTTACCGGAAAGGCCGGATCGCCTCGATCTCGGTGGTCGCGCCGAACGCCGGACTGGGCGGCAACCGGCCGCAGGCGGTGGCCCTGGGCCCGAACGGCTGGCTGTACGTGTCGAGCAAGAAGACCAATACCATCGTCCGCATCAAGCCGGGTGTGGCGCGGGCCGAGACGGTCGGTAACGCCGCCGGCCGCGCCGGTCCACCCGCGATGGCATTCATCGGTAACGCCCTGTACCTGGCCGAGGATACCGGGATGACACGCATTACCGGTGCGTCTACCTGCGCCGGCGGCTGCAGGGCAAGCGCCTTGCAGGGCGTGAGCGTGACGACGCCGGTCTTCGTGACGGCGGACGGTCCGTACCTGTACCTGGCCGATTCAGCAGCCGTGTACCGCTATCAGCCGTCCCAGCCGGCGCTCGGCACGACCACGCTGAGCAGCGGTGCGAACGGCATCACGGCCGTCGGCGTCGGCACCATCGGGACCAGCAATGTCCTGTACCTGGGCGAAGACGCGACGGCCGGCGCGGCGGTCGGCACGGGCCGCGTCACCTGGATCGCGCGTCCGACTCCATAAAGGAGAAACGCAAGGCGTCGCCCTTCCCTGGTGGCGCCTTGCGGTCAAGCGCAGAAAGGAGAGCCAATCATGTTGCAGACAGATCTCTCGCACTACACGCTCGCGGAACTCAGGACGCTGCGCCATAAGGTCGACAAGGAGATCACGCGCCGCCGCCAGGACGACATGAAAGAGGCGCGCCGGCGAATTCTCGCGATTGCCAACAACGTCGGCCTGTCGGTGGACGAGCTGGCGGCCGGGTCGATCGGCAAACAGGCAAGGAAATCGGTTCCGCGCTATCGCAACCCCGCCGACAGCTCGCAGACCTGGGCCGGGCACGGCCGCCAGCCCAGGTGGATGATCAACGGGCTGGCAAACGGTAAGACGCTCGACGACTTCCGCGCCTAGCATTGGCGGCTTCAGCGCCGCTCGCGCCACCAAAGGCCGAGCATGGCCAGTCCGAACAGCAGGGCGAACGGCCATAGCGGCAGCACCCGCCGCGTCGCGGCCGCAGGCGCCGGGGTGCGCGCCGCGTAGCGGGCGGTGGCGTCGCGGCGCTCGGTGGCCTGCCATTGCGGCCAATCCTGGGGCGCGTACACGTACACCTCGGCGCGCGTCGGCTGGCTGCCCTGCGTCTCTATCCGCAGCCAGCCCGGCGCGCGCGGATAGACGGCGACGCAGGAAGCGTCGGCGCGGTCCGGGCGGCGCTGCCAGTCGCGGACCAGGTTCAGCTCAGGGAAGCGCACTTTGCCGCGCACGCCGAGGGCGCACACTTCCAGGCGCTGGCCGGGCAGCGGCATCTCGCGCGGCGCCAGCCATTGCACTTCCTCGGCGCGCTCGACTCGCACGGCGTCCAGCACGCCCTGCCACCACAGGGCCAGCGCGCGCGGCTCGGCGATCGCCAGGCGATGCCAGTCGGCGGCGCCGAGCCAGCCGATGCGTCCTTTCCCCCACTGGCGCGCCCAGACGGCGTTGTCCTGGCCGGTCCAGGCACCCGCGACCCGCGTGCCTGGGGCAAGTGGTGCCACGGGCAGCGCCAGCGGGCCGGCGGTCAGCTTGTCGGCAGGCTGTGCCTGCAGCGGCAGCTGCATACTGCGCGACCAGACGCCGGCATCGTTCGCGTTCACACCTAATACCAGCAGCGCGGCGCCCTGGCTGACCTGTTCCAGCAGGCTTGCCCGCGCAGGCGCCGCGGCGCGTTCGAACCAGGCGGCGTCGATCACCAGCAGGTCGGGCTTCTCGATGTGTTCGCGTGCACGCTCGCTGCGGGTGACGGTTTTACCGAGCGCGACCTGCCAGTCGACCAGCGCGCGGCTCTGCACCAGCAAGTCGTTCAGCACGCGCAGGTCGAAGGAGGGAGCGCTGAAGCGTCCGCGTACCGCGAGCGGACGCGCTTCGCTCACCGCCAGCGGCACCGGTCCCTCGGCCAGCACGCTGTTTTTTTCGTCGAGCAGGCGCGCCTTCAGGACCAGGGTTTCGGCCAAGGGCGGCAGCCAGGACAGCGCCAGCTTGCCGCTGCCGCGCGTCTCGGCCAGTAACTGGCCATTCTCGGCCAGCAGCTGCAGGCGCCGCTCTGCTTCGGTTCCGGGGTCGAGCGTCAGCGTGAACAGGCGGCCCAGCGCCAGCCGGCGCGGGAAGTCCAGGCGCAGCGCCGCCGTACTTGGTGCGTTCCAGGCCAGCGGCCGCGCCGGCAAATCCGCCCACTGCGCGGCGCGCAGGCCGTCGCCAGTCAGGCTCAGGCTGCGTACGCCTGCCAGCGAGACCGGAGGATTGCGCGGGTCGATCGCGAGCGTACCGCCCGATTCGCCCGGCAGGGTCAGTTCGACGGCGAGCAGCGCCAGTGCCGCGCTGGCGACCAGCGCCAGCAGCGCATCAAGGAAACGCCGCCGCCACAGGTACAGCAGCACGCTGGCCACGCCGATCAGTCCAATTGCCAGGATCATTTGGCGCCTCCTTCAGTCCAGGCGCGGGTAAACGGCGTACGCGTGACCGGTTGCGCCTGCAGCAGCACCGGCGCCTCCCTGATCCCGGCGCGCAGCCAGGCGCGCAGCGCGGGACGGCAGCGCAGGCAGCCGTCGAGCACGTCCTGGATCGCGCGCTGGGCGGCCAGGCGCTGTTCGTCGTCCTGCAGGCGTTCACTTACCCAGTCGTGGGCGGTGCGCGTCCACAGGGCGGGCAGCGCGCCGTCCCCCGACAGGGCCGTGACCAGTTCGCGCAGGCGGGCGGGAATGCCTTCCTCGCTGCCGCCCTGCTCGCGCGCATAGCTGGCCGCGCCGACCACGTCGCCCGTCATGCGGATCGCTTCCTTGATCGGCGGCGGCACGAAGGCGGTTTTATGCAGGTAGATGCGGTCGGCCTGCTGCAGCTCCTTGATCGCATCCAGCGCCTTGTATTCGGGCGCGAGCGCCGTCTTCGGGGTGATCGCGCGCAGGGCCTTTTCGGCGTCCCACATCGCCACCAGCGCGCGGCGCAGGATTTTTTTCGTGCCCTCGTCGTACAGGGTCGCGTTCTCCGCCTCGTCGTGGGCGTGGCCGAACTGGTGCAGCACGTCCATCTCGCCGCCCTCGGCCTCGTGCTCCTCGTGTTCCTCCTCGCCGCCGAACAGGCTCGACTCCTCGCCCAGGAACTGGCCGTAGCGGCGGCGCAGCTGGCCCTGGTCGGCGGCGATCGCCTCGCTGCGCTCGCGCACTTCCTCCGCACTCATGCGCGTGGACTTCATGTCGGCGATCAGCTGTTCGGTGTCGATGATGATCTGGCGCTGGCTGCGCAGGCTTTGCGGCTTGACCAGCACCGGCATGGCCGCGGTCTCTTCCTGGTCCTCGACCTCGGGCGCCGGCAGGCGCAGCGTGTAGGTCGGCGATTGCACCGTGTGCGGGCGCGCCGCGTTGTCGACCGCGCGCACAAAGAAATACAGCTCGTCGCCCGGTTCCATGCCCAGCTCCGTCAAGGTCCAGGTCTTGGCCCAGTTGCGCAGGCGCGGATTGCTCGAGGCCGGCAGCGGCATTTCGCGGTCGGTGAACTTGATGTTTTCTCCGCTGCCGCGCGCCAGCGTCAGGTGCAGGGTGGCGCGCTGCACGCGGTAGTCGTCCTGCACCGATAAAGCCATCGCGGCCGCAGTGGCGCCGGTTTTCAGTTCCTGCACCATCTGGGACGGCTGGGTGATCGTGATCGTCGGTGGCGCGTCCGGCGTGACCTTGATGGTGTAGCGCGCGCCGCGCCAGCGCCAGAACAGGGATTCGGTGGCGTTCAACGTGGCGCACTGCTTGCCCACCGCGAGCTTGCGGCCGTCGCTCAGCTCCAGTGTCGTCTCCCCTGCTTCCGGGTTCTTCAGGCACCAGGCGACGACGCCGCCTGCCGGCAGGGCCAGGTCGCGCGGCGCGCCGCTGCTGGCGGCCGCGCCCGTGTAGGCCGGCGGCGTGGCGCTCACGTTCAGTTGCGGCACGACCGGCACGGCTGCCTTTGGCGCGGCCGGCACGACCGCTTGCGCACCGGCAGGCGGTTTCTGTCCGAGGAACCAGGCAATGGCCGCCAGCGCCAGCCAGGGCAGCAGCCAGGTAAAACCGGTGCCGATGTGGGGACGCACGACGCGGCGGACGGCCGGCGCATCGAGGGCGTCGAGCCGGGCCAGCAGGCGCTGACGCTGCAGCTGGGCCAAAGGCGTGTCGGCCTCGACCAGCAAGGCGCTGCTGTCTTCCAGGCTCGGCACGCCCGCGTCCAGCCAGCCGGTCCAGCCATTGACCACCTTCTGGCGCAGGCGCGCACCATCCCACATGCACCAGGCGACCCAGGCCAGCAGGCCGGGCAGCAGGCGCAGGCTCAGCCAGGGCAGCGTACCCAGCACCCACAGCGGCAGGCGCCGCAACAGGGCCGCGCGCCACAGGCGGCTTGCGATGTCAGCGGCGCCGGGCATGGGTCAACATCCTCTCTAAAGCAAACAGGGCCACCAGTCCCCACAGCAGGAAGGCGCGCAACGCGCCGCTGGCGTAGCCGCGTGCGGGTGCATTGGTGGCGGCAAGGTCCAGCGGCGGCGCCGTATAAGGCGCGGGACCGTAGTGCAGTTCGCGCCAGGTGTCGAGCAGCGCGCGGGCGGCGGCGGGATCGCCCGGCGGCCAGGCGGTCGAGGCCCAGACGCGGCCACGGGCGCCGTCGGCGTAACGGATGCCGGCGACGGCTTTCGATTGGGCCAGCTCGGTGAAGGCGCCGGTGTCGGTAGTCCACCACAGCGGCGCGCGCAGCCCGGCCGGCGGTGCCTCCGGCAGGTCCCAGACGATCAGTTCCGTCTTTGGGCCCGGCCTGGCGTCGACCACGACGCGCAGCGGTCCGTCGAGCGCGGAGAAAAGGCGCCGCCATTCGGGGGTGCGCGTGCTGAAGATCGCAACGTGCGTCTCGACGGGGCGTATTGGTTCCGCCTGCGTGCGCAGCATGACAGGGCGGCGGAACTGCGGCAGCGTGGCCGGCATCGGGATATCTCCCAGCACCAGCAGGCGCGCATCCGGCCTGAGCTCGCGCTCGTGAGTACGGATCCAGCCCAGCGCCTCCTGCGCCGGCAGCGGCATGCGCGCGGCGGCGCCGTAGCCGGCCGCTTGCACTTCACGCTCGACCCAGCGCGCATCGCTGCCTTCGGCGACGACCACCGTATCGCCGCGCCAGGGGAAGACGGGATCGGCCAGCCAGGCGATCGCGCAGGCCAGCAGCAGGCAGCGCACGACCAGCAAGAGTACGTCCGACCAGCGCCACACCCGCATCTGGCGTGGCTCGGTGCGCGGCAGGAAACGTGCGCTGGCGAGCGGCTCGGCTTTTACTTGCACCCGCTTCTTGCGGTGCCACCAGATGGGCAGGAGCAGGACGGGCAAGGCGAACCACCAGAGGCTGGTCATCGACGGTCTCCCTGGCGCAGCCAGGCGCGTAGCACCTCGCCCGGTGGCTGTTCGATCTGCGCGTTCACGAGCGGCACGTCATGCGCGCGCAGCGTGCCGCTCACGGTATCGAAATGCCGGGCACGATTGCGTAAATAGTCTTCGCGCAGGTCGGCACCGAAGCGGAAGACGGCAGTTTCCTGTTCCGGGTCGCGGTAGGCCGGGCCGCTGTCGAAACCGCCGGTGATCTCGGCTTCGGTCTGCAGGCAGGCGGCGCGCACGTCGTGGCGCATGTGGCGCAGGCGTACCAGGGCTTCCGACAGGCTCGATGGCCAGTCGAGGAAATCGGTGGCGGCGAAGATGAGAGAAGGCGAGCCGGCAAAGCGCAAGCCGCTCTTCAGTGTTTCCGCATCGGGCAGCGCGCCTTCGGCCTGCACGGCCTGCAGCTTTGCCAGGATCCGCTGCAGCTGGCGCGGCCCGCGCGCGGCGGGCACGAACTGCAAGCGGCCATTCGAAAGCACCGCGAGGCCAAAGGCGTCACCCTGGCGCTGCGCGATCGCGGCAATACAGGCCAGCAGCGTGCGCGCATAGGCCAGCTTGTCGAGTCCGCGGATAGCGCGGCTCGGCTCCGCCATCGAGGCGCTCGCGTCCAGCAGCAGCCAGACGGCGACGTGGCTGTCGCGCTCGGCCTCGCGCACATAATAGCGGTCGGCGCGTGCGAGCAGCTTCCAGTCGACGCGCCGCCATTCGTCGCCCGGCGCATAGGCGCGGTATTCGGAGAACTCGACGCCGGCGCCGCGCTCGCGGCCGGCGTGCACGCCCTGCCCCAGGCCCGCCAGCACGTGCCGGATGACGAGTTCGAGGTCGGTCGTATGCGCGAGCAGCGCGGAACTGGTTAAAGCCAATTCAATCGACCCGGATCTCGGCGCGGATCGCCTGCAGGATGTCGGCCATCGCCACGCCATCCGCCTCGGCTTCGAAATTGCGCAGTACCCGGTGCGCCAGTACCGGCAGTAGCATCGCGCCGATGTCCTCGCGCGTGACCGCCAGGCGTCCCGCCATCAGGGCGCGCGCCTTGGCCGCCAGCACCAGCGCCTGGCCGGCACGGGGACCGGCGCCCCAGCCGACGTGCTTCTTCACGGCCGCGACCGTTGTCTCTTGCGGACGCGTCGCGCGCACCAGGCGCGTCGCGTAGCGCACCAGGTGTTCACCGATGGCGATGTCGCGCACCAGCTGCTGCAGGCGCAGCAGGGTGTTCACATCCATCGCCGGTTCGGCATCCTGCAGGCTCGACTGGGTCGTCATCGCCACCATCGTGACTTCCTCGTCCTCGCTCGGATAGACGACGTCGATGCGCAGCAGGAAGCGGTCGAGCTGGGCTTCGGGCAGCGGATAGGTGCCGGCCTGCTCGATCGGGTTTTGCGTGGCCAGCACGAAGAAGGGTCGCGGCAGCGCATGCGTCTGGCCGGCGAAGGTGACGGCGCGTTCCTGCATCGCTTCCAACAGCGCCGACTGGGTCTTCGGCGGCGCGCGGTTGATCTCGTCGGCCAGCAGCACCTGGGTGAACACGGGGCCGGGCTGGAAACGGAAGGAGCGCTGGCGTGTGGCCTGGTCTTCTTCCAGGATCTCGGTGCCGACGATATCCGAGGGCATCAGGTCGGGCGTGAACTGCACGCGGCGGAACTGCATGTCGGTGGCCTGGGCCAGCGATTTGACGAGCAGCGTTTTACCGAGTCCTGGCACGCCCTCGACCAGCGCGTGGCCGCCGGCCAGCAGACACGTAACCAGCAAATCGACCACCTGCTCCTGGCCGATGATCACGCGCGCCATGCTCTGTTTCAGCGCCCCTACCTTTGCCACCAGGTCGGCCACTTCCGACTCGCTCCAGGCTACCGTGTCACGTTCCGCCACTTCATGCTCCCAACGCATATTGAATGATGTTCACCGCAAAGCGGGTATTGTCGACCGCGAGAAAACGCTTATTGCGGAAGTCGTAATCCCACTCGCAGCCGTAGTCCTTGTTCGAGTACAGCACCCGCACGCGGCCTTTGACCTCGATCGCCTTCAGGTACTCGTGCACCAGGTCGTCGCCCCAGCCGTTCAGTTCCACCGAGGTATTCGGCGGGCCGTCGAACTTGAAGAAGCTCGAATAGATCGGATGGTTGTTCGGGATCTTGCGCAGCGCCGAGGCGCCGAAGATCTTCGCCATCTCGGCCTCGAAGGATTTGGCGAACAGGCCGTCGATGTCGTGGTTGCAGTCGTCCACGAAGACAAAACCGCCGCCGCGCACGTAACGCTCGAAGTTCTTGCGCTCCAGCGGCGTGAACTGCACCAGCTTGTGCCCCGCCAGGTAGCAGAACGGGGCCTCCAGCACCTTCGGGTCGGACAAGGCGATCATCCGCTCGGCCGGGTCCACCTTCAGCGTGGTGTACTCGACCAGCGAATTGAGCACGTTGCTGGGCATGCGCACGTCCACATCCCAGTCGCCCGACTCGTACAGCAGGCGCGTGAAGTAAAAATCGAAACGGGCCATCTTACAAAGGCTTTACACCGCGTCGGACAACGAGGTGAAATTGAAATCGCGGACCTTCATCGGCGGCAGCACCATCTGGTAAGGCACTTCGTCGCCGCCGATCACCACCGGCTTGCCCAGCTCCTCGACGTTGTTCAGGATCGTGACCGGGCTCTCGTTGAAGCGGAAGTTTTTAATGGGGTACTTGATCTTGCCGTTCTCGACATAGAAGGTGCCGTCGCGCGTCAGGCCCGTCAGCAGCAGCGACTGCGGATCGACCATGCGGATGTACCAGGTGCGGGTCACGACCACGCCCTTCTTGGTCGAGGCGATCAGTTCTTCCAGCGATTTCGAGCCGCCCGCCATGATCATGTTGCCGTGGCCCGCAGTCGCGACCTTGCCCTTCTTTTGCGCCCAGTAGCGCGAATAGTCGAGCGAGGCGATGCGGCCGTTCTTGATGATGTCGGTGCGCTGGCGCGCCAGGCCGGATTGGCCGTCCCAGGGCAGCACCGGCACGT
The DNA here is from genome assembly GCF_004798585.1 of Massilia sp. Mn16-1_5. GTDB lineage: Bacteria > Pseudomonadota > Gammaproteobacteria > Burkholderiales > Burkholderiaceae_D > Telluria. The sequence goes on along the minus strand of NZ_PPXQ01000017.1, from coordinate 92,979 downwards.
CCGTATTCCAGGGGTCGGCCCAGACGTTGATCTGCTCGTCGAACAGTTTGTCGCCCAGGCGGTTCTTGCCTCCCGCTTTCGTCAGGAAGCTGCGGCCCTCGTCGGCATCGCGCGCGCTGAAGGAGCTGAACATATTGCCCAGCACTTCAGAGGTCGCCGCCGGTTCCAGGATCACCGTATAGCGGCCCGGCTCCAGCGCTTTCGCATCGACCGAACGCAGCGCCTTTTCGATGGCAACGGCCGCCGCCTCGCGTGCATCGAAGCGTGTCGCATCGGTGGCCGAGCGCGTGACCCAGCCCGAGCCGCGCCCGTCTTCGGTGCGCACGGTGCAGGTATAGGCGAGATCCGTCATTTCCTGGAAGCCGAACACGCCGTTCGAATTCGCGGTTGCATTGAAGCGCTTGCCGTCGTTGAAGAAACCGGCACAGACCAGGCCCGCCTTCTTCGCCGCTTCGATGCTGTATGCGGCGACCTGGGCGCGGTACTCTGGATCGATCTCGGCGGTGGCGCGCGCAAAGGTCGGCGAGGTCTTGTAGTCTTGCTTGCCGACGGCCGGCATGAATTCCGGATTTTCAGGCGCCAGGCGCGCCAGTTCCTCGGCGCGGCGCACCGCCTTTTCCAGCGACTTGTCGTCGAATTCGTTGAGCTGGGCGATGCCGGATTTTTTACCGAAGGCGACCTGCACGGTCAGCTCCATGTTCTCGTTCAGGCCAGCAGTCGAGATGCTGTTGCGCGCGAAGCGCACGTTGCCCTCGCGCTTGCCGGTGATGTCGACGCTGCACTCGTCCGCCTTCGAGAACTTGATGACGCGTTCGCAGATGCGTTGTGCTTCTTCCTTGTTGAGCTGTTTCATCGTCTTTTCCCGTTTATCCCTTAAGCGATCTTGCGTGCGGTGTTGATCACGTTGATGCCGTTGAAGCGCGTGGTGCTCGAGCCGTGCGAGACCGCACTGACCTGGCTCGGCTGTCCCTTGCCGTCGAAGAAGGAGCCGCCCATGCGCCAGTCGCGCTCGTCGCAGATGGCGCTGCAGGCGTTCCAGAATTCCTGGGTGTTCGACTGGTAGGCCACGTCTTCCAGCGGATTGGTGATCTTGCCGTTCCTGATTTCGTAGAACAGCGTGCCGCCGAACTGGAAGTTGTAGCGTTGCTGGTCGATCGAATAGGAACCGCGGCCGATGATGTAGATACCCTTTTTCACATCCTTGACCATCTCGTCCGGGCTCAATCGTGCCTTGCCGGCGGCCAGCGACACGTTCGGCATGCGCTGGAACTGCACGTTGCTCCACGAATCCGCATACGAGCAGCCGTGCGATTCCTTTTCGCCGATGATGTGGGCCTGGTCGCGCGTGGCCTGGTAGTTGACCAGCACGCCGTCCTTGATGATGTTCCACTCTTTCGCGCGCACGCCCTCGTCGTCGTAGCCGATCAGGCCCAGCGACCCAGGATTGGTGCGGTCGGCGATAAAATTCACGCGCTCGGAGCCGAACTTGAAGTTCTTCGACTGCCATTTGTCGAGCGTCGCAAAACTGGTGCCGGCGTAGTTGGCTTCGTAGCCGAGCACGCGGTCCAGTTCCGTCGGGTGGCCGACGGCTTCGTGGATGGTCAAAAATAGGTGTTCCGGTGCCAGCACCAGGTCGTACTTCCCCGGCTCGACCGATTTGGCGGATAACTTTTCGCGCGCCTGCTTGCCGGCCAGGCGTGCGTCTTCGATCACGTCATAGGACTTGGTATAGAGCGTGGTCACGCCGCCGGCGGCCTTGACCTTGTGCTGAGGCTGGACGTCGAAGTATTCGTAGCCCATGCTGACCGGGGCGCCAAGGCCGGCGCGCGAGCGGAATTTACCCGTCGCCTTGTCCACGGCCGTGGCATTGATCGGCGCCCACAGGCGGTGGATGTCCTGGTCGATGTAGGAGCCGTCGGTCGACGCAAAATACTTTTGCTGGTTGATCTGGAAGAGGTTCGCCGTCATGAAGCTGGCGCCCGCTTCCAGGCCAGCCTTGTTGGCGGCGATCAGCATCTCGGCCTTGTCCTTCACCGGCACGGCGCGCCAGTCCTTTTTAAAAGGCGTGGCCCAGGCGACTTCGCCCACGCCCTTCACCGGCGCCAGCTGAACCGGCTCGGTCTGCAGCTTGGCATTGGCCTTGGCGATCGCCACGGCCTGGCGCGCCGCGGCGGCCACGGCGTCCGGGTTCATGCTGTTGGTGGCGGCAAAGCCGTAGGCGCCGCCGGCGATCACGCGCACGCCCACGCCGGTCGATTCGGTGTTCGTGATGTTCTCGACGTTCAGGTCGCGCGTCGTGATGAACTGGTTCAGGTAGCGGCCGATGCGCACGTCGCAGTAGGAGGCGCCGGCTTTGGTCGCCGCGTTCAGGGCGGCGTCGGCAAGCTGCTTCTTGAAGCTGACTGCCATCGGGTTGAGCAGGTCTTCGGCCGCGATCGCGTTGCCGAACACCGGGACCAGCATGGCGCCCGCCGTGCCGGCGCCGATTTTTAAGAAGCTACGTCGTTCCATCTGTTCTCCATATCATGGCCGTTGCGGCCACGTCACTGCCGGATGAACGCGTGGGCGGGGAACCCGCCCACCTTACCGGTCTTACACTGCGTCGGACAATGAGGTGAAATTGAAATCCCTGACTTTCATCGACGGGATCACCATCGGGTTCGGCCCTTCGTCGCCACCGAGCACCACCGGCATGCCGATCTCCTCGATATTGTTGAGCATCGTGACCGGGCTTTCGTTGAAGCGGAAGTTCTTGATCGGGTGCTTGATCTTGCCGTTCTCGATGTAGAAGGTGCCGTCGCGCGTCAGGCCGGTCAGCAGGACCGATTGCGGATCGACCATGCGGATGTACCAGGTGCGCGTCACGAGTACTCCCTTCTTGGTGTTGGCGATCAGCTCTGCCGTGCTCTTGTTGGTGCCGCCCATGATCACGTTGCCCGGGCTGCCGACGGCGCGCTGGCCCTTCTGTTTGGCCCAGAACAGGGAATAGTCGAGCGCGTTGATGCGGCCGTCCTTGATCAGCTCCTGGCGTTCGCGCGGCAGCATGTTGTCGTCCCAGGGCAGCACCGGCACGTTCGGATCCCAGGGGTCGGCCCAGATATTCACCTGCTGGTCGAACAGTTTATCGCCCAGGCGATTCTTGCCGCCGGCTTTCGAGAGGAAGCTGCGGCCTTCGTCGGCGCGGCGCGCATCGAAGCCGTTCATCATGTAGTTGAGCAGGTCGCTGGTGGCGGCCGGCTCCAGGATGACGGTATAGCGGCCCGGCTCCAGCGCTTTCGCATCGACCGAGCGCAGCGCCTTTTCGATGGCCACGTCGGCCGCTTCGCGCGGATCGAAGCGCGCCAGGTCGCGCGCCGAGCGCTTGACCCAGCCCGAACCGCGGCCGTCTTCGGTGCGGATGGTGCAGGTAAAGTCGAGCGAGGTCGAGGCCTGGTGGCCGAACACGCCGTTCGAATTCGCGATCGTCTCGAACGAGGTCGTATCAAGCAGGAAGCCGGCGGCGACCAGGCCCTTCTTGCGGCAGGCCTCGATGCTGTAGGCGGCGGCCTGGGCGCGGATCTCGGGGTCGATGTCGGCGGTCTTCTGGACGAAGGTATTCGAGGCCTTGAACGGGGCCTTGGCCACGGCCGGCATGAACTCCGGGTTTTCCGGCGCCAGGCGCGCCAGGTCTTCGGCGCGGCGCACGACTTTTTCCAGCGACTTGTCGTCGAATTCGTTGATGGTGGCCGTGCCCTGGCGCTTGCCGTAGGCGACGCGCACGGTGATGCTGGTGTCGTCGATCAGGCCGGCGGTAGAGACGGCGTTGCGTGCGAAGCGGATATTGCCGTTGCGTTTGCCGTTGATGCTGACGATGCACTCGTCGGCCTTCGAGAGCGACAGCACACGGTCGCAGATGCGTTTCGTTTGGTCCTGGGTCAGGAGGGTCATGTTCGTCCTTAGCCGATCTTGCGGGCGGTGTTGATCACGTTGATGCCGTTGAAGCGCGCGGTCGAGGAACCGTGCGAGACGATGCTGATCTGCGGCGGCTGTCCTTTGCCGTCGAAGAAGGAACCGCCCATGCGCCAGTCCTTCTCGTCGCAGATGCCGGCACAGGCGCTCCAGAATTCCTGGGTGTTGGCCTGGTAGGCGACGTCTTCCAGCATTTGTCCGATCTTGCCGTCCTTGATCTCGTAGAACAGCTGGCCGCCGAACTGGAAGTTGTAGCGCTGCTGGTCGATCGAGAACGAGCCGTCGCCGACGATATAGATGCCCTTCTTGATGCCCTTGACCATGTCGTCCGGGCTCATTTTCTTCGTGCCCGCCTTGAGCGAGACGTTCGGCATGCGCTGGAACTGCACATTGCTCCACGAGTCCGCATACGAGCAGCCGTGCGATTCCTTCTCGCCGATGATGTGGGCCTGGTCGCGCGTGGCCTGGTAGTTGACCAGCACGCCGTCCTTGATGATGTCCCACTGCTTGCAGCGCACGCCTTCGTCGTCGTAGCCGACCGCGCCCAGCGAGCCCGGGGTGGTCTTGTCGGCGACGATGTTCACCAGCGGCGAGCCGTACTTGAAATTCTTCGACTGCCACTTGTCGAGCGTGGCGAAGCTGGTGCCGGCGTAGTTGGCTTCGTAGCCGAGCACGCGGTCCAGCTCCGTCGGGTGGCCGACCGATTCGTGGATGGTCAGGAACAGGTGTTCCGGCGAGAGCATCAGGTCGTACTTGCCCGGGGTGACCGACTTCGCGGTGAGTTTACGCTTGGCGTCGCGGCCGGCGGCGCGCGCGTCCTCGATCATGTCGTAGGAGTTGGTGTAGAGCGTGGCGACGCCGCCGGCGGCCTTGATCTTGTGCTCCGGACGCGCATCCAGATATTCGTAGCCCATGCCGACCGGAGCTCCCAAGCCTTGCCTCGAACGGAACTTGCCGGTCGCCTTGTCAACCGCGGTGGCGCTGAACGGCGCCCACAGGCGGTGCAGGTCCTGGTCGATGTAGGACCCATCGGTCGAGGCGAAATACTTCTGCTGGTTCACCTGGAACAGCATCGACTGCATGAAGTTGGCGCCGCTGTCCATGCCGGCCTTGTTTGCCGCGATCAGCAGGTCGGCCTTGTCCTTGATCGGCACCGCCCTCCAGTCCTTCTTGTACGGCGTCGCCCAGCTCACCTCGCCCACGCCCTTGACTGGTGCGAGCTGCACCGGCTCGGTCTGAAGTTTCGCATTCGCCTTCGCTATGGCGACGGCTTGGCGCGCCGCGTTGGCGATGCCGTCCGGGGTCATGTCGGAGGTGGCGGCGAAGCCGTAGGCGCCGTTGCAGATCACGCGCACGCCGACGCCGGCCGATTCGGTATTCACGACGTTTTCCACGTTCAGGTCGCGCGTGGTCACGAACTGGTTCAGGTAGCGGCCGATGCGCACGTCGCAGTAGGAAGCGCCGGCCTTGGTAGCGGCGTTCAGCGCGGTGTCGGCCAGCGCCTTCTTCGCCGCGACGGCCATGGGGCTGAGCAGCTCCTCGGCCGCGATCGCGCGGCCGGCGACGGGAATGAGCATCGAGCCGAAGGCCAGGGTGCTAATGTTGAGAAAGGTACGACGTTCCATTGTGTCTCCTGAATTCAACCTGCGTCTTAGGGCGGCGCGCACACCGGCACTGCCGCGTATGTATATGCATTCTCGGACCTGCCCTGCGTAAAACGCCTGGCAAACCGTTAAACATTATCAGTAACTCAGGCGTTTGGATAGGCAATCTTCATACCATCGGCAGCGCATCCGCACCGTGGCACGGGCATGCGGTTTCCGGGCGTCCTGATGCTGTCCGGAGGGTGTCCGGCTGTCCGCTCCGGACAGTGCGCGGACAATGCATGTGCCGCGGCGCACACCCGGATTCGCTTGACTGTCCGGATGGCTTGTTCGATCATCGGCGCGACCACAACCGACAAGGGAGACTCCATGAAACGACTGATCCTGGCCGCAGTCCTGGCCGCAGGTTTTATTAATGCCGTCCAGGCCGACGACGCCCTGAAGGCCGCCATCGCCTCCGAACACCGCGCCGACAACGCCAAGCGCGACGTCTACCGCCACCCCTACGAGACATTGACCTTCTTCGGCATCAAGCCGACCATGACGGTGGTCGAACTGGTACCGGGCGGCGGCTGGTACACCGAGATCCTTGCCCCCTACCTGCGCGACAAGGGCAAGTACATCGGCGCCGGCGCCGCGCCCGACAAGAAAGGCGGCATGGCCTTGCGCGCCAAGCTCGATGCCAATCCCGGCCTGTACGGCAAGGCGGTCACCGCCGTGTTCGAGCCGCCCAGCCGTTACGAGATCGCCCCGGCGAACAGCGTCGACATGGTGCTCACCTTCCGCAACCTGCACAACTGGGTCGGCAACGGCGAGGAGTCGCTGAAGGCGACTTTTAAAGAGATCCACAAGGTGCTGAAACCGGGCGGCGTGCTCGGCGTGGTGGACCACCGCTTGCCTGCCTCGATGAAGCAGGACAAGGAGGCCTCGAGCGGCTATGTGCACGAAGCCTGGGTCATCAAGACGGTCGAAAGCGCCGGTTTTAAATTGGCCGGCAAGTCGGAGGTGAATGCCAATCCGAAGGATAAGGCGGATCACGAAAAAGGCGTGTGGACGCTGCCGCCGGTCCTGGCGAACAAGGACAAGGACCGCGAGAAGAACCTGGCAATCGGAGAAAGCGACCGGATGACGCTCAAGTTCGTGAAGCAGTGATCGGCGAGCGGTGGGCACGGGGCGCCCACCCTACGTTTTAACCGGTAGGGTGGGCGCCCCGTGCCCACGCATTGCGATCGAATGGAAAACGGGCCGCATGCAGCGGCCCGTCGTTTTTTACAGCTTCGCCTTCGCCGGCTTCACCGGCGTGAACAGCAAATCGTGGAAGTCGTAGCTGAAGTCGGTCTCGGTGGACACCGCCTTCATCTTGACGTGCTCGATGCTGCCGTCGTGGTCGAGCGCGAAGGTGACGTAGGAGTCGGCGTTGAAGTTACGCTCCTTCCAGCGCACGATGAAGGTGTCGTGCTGGAAGTGCTCCATCTCGCCCGTCAAATCAGGCGTGCGGGCAAAGGAGAGCACCAGCTTCTTGCCGTTGCGCTTAATGTTCATGGCACCGTACCACGGGTCGGTGTACTGGCCTTCGTAGGCGGACAGGTCAAGCGAGGGTTTCGATGCGGCGACGCGCGTCGCCGATGCACCCTTCAGGCGCGCCAGTTCCTTGGCGTGGGCTTCGTCTTCGATGTCGGCGATCGCCTTGATCCAGTCGGTCGGCGCGCTGCCGGTCATGTACTGGTCGAGCAGGCGGTATTGCAGGGCGCTCAGTGCGCCGCCGCTTTCGGCATTCGTCAGGATGGCGATGCCCAGCTTCGATTCCGGCACCAGGAGCACGCGCGAATAAAAGCCCTGCAGCGCGCCGCCGTGCATGGCCACCAATTGTCCCTTGTAGTCGCGCAGCTGGAAGCCCAGGCCGTAGGCGGCGAAATTGGCCTTGGTGGCGGCCAGCGGCGGCTTCGGAATGCTGACCTTCATCGGCGTCTGCGCGGTCCACATCTCGCGCGACTGCGCTTCGCTCCACAGGCGCAGCTCCTTGCCGTCCGCGCCCTTGGCGCCTTCGACGCGGCCGCCGTCGAGCAGCACCTTCATCCACTTGGCGATGTCCTCGGCGTTGGTGTTGATGCCCACTGCACCGACCGCGTTATTCACCGGCATCGACTTCACCGCGGCGATCTTGTCGTTGATCTTGCTGTGCGCGTTCGAGGCGTTCGGATTACCTTCATTCTCGGCCAGGCTGGTGGTGGTCGTGTTCATGCCGACCGGTTTCAGGATGCGCTCGCGCACCGTGTCGCCCCAGGATTTGCCGGACTTCTGGGCGATGATCTTGCCGGCCACGATGTACAGCAGGTTGTCGTAGGCGTAGGCGCTGCGGAAGCTCGTCGCCGGCTTCACGTAGCGCAGGCGCTCGATGATCTCGTCGGTGCTGAAATTCGTCGTCGGCCACCACAGCAGGTCACCCGCGCCAAGACCCAGGCCGCTGCGGTGAGTCAGCAGGTCGCGCACGGTCATCTCGCGCGTCACGTACGCGTCGTACATCTGGAAGTCCGGCAGGTGTTTCACCACCGGGTCATCCCATTTCAGCTTGCCTTCGTCGACCAGCATCGCCAGCGCGGCGGCCGTAAACGCTTTCGAGTTCGAGGCGATCTCGAACAGGGTCTGGCCGTCGACCTTGGCCGGCTCGCCGAGCTTGCGCACGCCGAAGCCGCGCGCGGCAATGACCTTGCCGTCCTTGACGACGGCGATGGCGATGCCCGGCACGTCGAAGGCCTTCATGGTGCGGGTGACGTCCTGCTCCAGGTCGAAAGCCTGGGCTGCGGCAGGAGCGGTGGTGACGGCTGCCGGCGTCTCGGCGTAAGCGCCGCTGGCGGAAAACGCGATCAGGATCGCGGCTGCAATGCGTTTCATCTGTTGCACTCTTCGGTTCCTTTATTGTTTGACCATCTGCTTGTCGACGCTGCCTTGCGTCTCGGGGTGATAGCGCTCGCGCGCCGACTTGTACACGGATTCCGCGAACGCTCGGTCTTCAGGGTTCGCGCGCAGCGCCGCGTACAGCGGCACCACGAACTTCTGGCGTCCGACACGCAGCAGGAAGGCCTGCATCTGCGGGCGCACCTCGCGGTAGCCGGCGTGCACCGCCGCGCGGTAGAAGCGGAAGGCGACTTCGTCGTTGCCGGTCTTGGCCAGGCCGAAGGCGGCGTCGAGCTCTTTCAGGCGCGCGGCATCGGCCTTGTTGTCGATGTCGTTCAAGAACTTCATCCATTCGAGTGCCGTCCAGTTTTTCGTATCCAGTTTCGACGTCGGCAGCTCGCCCTTCAGCCAGGCGGCGGTGCTCGCATCCAGCGCCACCAGGCGCTGCGACTTCGCGTACTGCGCGCTGGCCGGGATGCCGGGGCCGTGCAGCCATTCGTCGAGTTCCGCCTCGCTCATCACCTGCGGATACTTGGCCAGCAGGTTGGTGCGCAAGTAGGCCACGAACTGCTCGGTGGTGACGCTCTGGAAAGCGTGGCCGTCGAACCAGCCGCGCAGGAAAGGATCGAACACGGCGCGGCCGGCGCGCTGCTCCAGCGTGCGCAGCAGCCAGGCGCCCTTCGGATAGGCCAGGCCTTCGTCGGTATAGGTGCTCGAGCCGGTGTCAAGGTCGCGCGTGAGCAGCGCCTGTTTTTCAGGCGCGATCTCCTTGAGCGACTCGATCGCCTCTTCCTGCTCGAGCTGCAGGTTCATGGTCGCGACTTCTTCGCCGTACAGCACTTCCAGGATGCGCGTCGTCACGTAGGTCGTAAAGCCTTCGTTCAGCCACCAGTGCTTCCACGAGGCGTTGGTGACCAGGTTGCCCGACCAGCTGTGCGCCAGTTCGTGCGCGATCAGGTCGACCAGGCTTCGGTCGCCCGCGATCATGGTCGGGGTCAGGAAAGTCAGGCGCGGATTTTCCATGCCGCCGATCGGGAACGAAGGCGGCAGCACCAGCATGTCGTAACGCCCCCAGCGATACGGACCGTAGAGCGATTCGGCGGCGGCGACCATCTTCTCGGTGTCGGCCAGTTCGTAGGCGGCCGCTTCGATGCGCTTCGGCTCGGCGTAGACGCCGGTGCGTCCGCCCAGGGTACGCGCTTCGAGTTCGCCGATGCCGATCGCCAGCAGGTACGAAGGAATCGGCTGCGGCATGGTGAAGGTCCAGCCGCCTTTGCCCGTCGCCTTCGGATCGTTATCGGCGCTCATGACCACGCGCAGGCCTTCGGGTGCCTGGATGCGCGCCGTATAGGTGAAGCGCACCGAGGGCGTGTCCTGAACCGGCGCCCAGGAGCGCGCGTTGATCGATTGCGACTGGCTGAACATGAAGGGGCGCTTGCCGGACAGGGTCTGCGCCGGGGTGAGCCACTGCAGCGCGCTGGCGGTGGGCGCGGTGCGGTAGTGGATGCGTACCTTGGGCGCCTGCTGCGGCAGGTCGATGTGCAGGGCCTGGCCCTTCTCCGCATCGAACTTGTCGAGACTGTACTTGACCGGCGTCCAGCGGCCGCGCGCATCGAGCGCTTCGATCTTCGAGATGCGCAGTTCGCGCGTGTCGAGGTCGAGGCGGCGCGCGTTCTGGTCGAGCCAGTCGAGCGTCAGTTCGGCGTGGCCGGCCAGGGTCTTCTTCGTAAAATCGGCTTTCAGGTCGAGGTGCAGGGCACGCGTCTTGACCTGGTCGTAGTTGGCATAGCTCAGCGGGTCGAGTGCATAAGCGCTGGCGCCATGCAGGCCGAGGATGGCGCAGGCGGTAGCGCGCAGGAGGGAGCGGGTGTTCATGGTGATTGACGAATGGCTGAGCGGGAAAGCGCGAGCAGAATAGCACGCTGGCGGTGAGGGGGAAAGCGCCGGCCGGCCGCGCCCCGCGGCGTATTGACGCGCTCCCTGATTGCCGACTCTGCTATGATCCGCGCCTTTGCCGCCGCTTTTACCTCGCTACTCCATGGATGCCTTTCTCGTTGCAACCGGCATCGTCGCCCTCGCTGAAATCGGCGACAAGACGCAGCTCCTCGCCTTCCTGCTGGCCGCCCGCTTTCGCCGGCCGCTGCCGATCATCCTCGGCATCTTCATCGCCACCCTGTTGAACCACGCTTTCGCCGCCGCCGTCGGCGCCCTGGTGAGCGAACTGCTCGGCCCGACCGTAATGCGCTGGGTACTGGGCCTGTCCTTCCTGGCGATGGCGATCTGGGCGCTGATTCCGGACCATATCGACGAGACCGAAGCGGCGCTGCCGAAATTCGGCGTGTTCGCCACGACCCTGCTCGCCTTTTTCCTGGCCGAGATGGGCGACAAGACGCAGGTCGCGACCGTGGCCCTGGCCGCGCGCTATACCGAGATCGCGGCGGTGGTGGCGGGCACCACGCTGGGCATGATGATCGCGAACGTGCCGGCGGTGCTGTTCGGGGAGCGGATCGCCAACAAGATTCCGGTGGCGCTGGTGCACGGGATCGCGGCGGTGATTTTTATGGGGCTTGGCATGGCGACCTTGATGGGCGCCGGGGCGAACTACGGATTTTAATTCGTACGTAGGGTGGGCATGCCCACCCTACCGGTGCCTGTGTAACCATTCAACGCCAGCGCGTCATCCACTGGTCGTAGAAACCCAGGTCGCGCGGCACGGCGCCGGGAATCGCGCAGATCGCGCCGGCGAATTCGTTGGCGCGCGCCAGCGTCGTCTCGAGCGGCCAGCCGCGTGCGCGGCCGAGCAGGAAGATGGACGAGAAGGCATCCCCTGCCCCGACCGTATCGATGACGAAGGGCGGAGAGGGTATGTCGCGGGTGTCGATGGTGACGCCGCCGGCGCCGAAGTACACCGAACCGCGGTGCCCCAGCGTGACGATCAGCGCCTGCAGGCCGAACATCTGCAGCAGCGCGGCGCAGGCGGAACGCGTTTCGTCGGCCGCCATCGGCGGATCGTTCGGGCCGAGCTGGAAGTAGCGGACGAATAGGGCCTGCAATTCGTCTTCGTTCAGCTTGACGATGTCGGCCGCGTGCAGGGCGTCGGCGATGATGCGCTCGTCGACCTGGCCGTCGCGCAAATTCAAATCCAGGAAGCGCGTGGCATTCGTGGCGGACAGCAGCGCCTTCAGGGTGCCGCGCGAACGTTCGCCGCGCTGGGCCAGGGTGCCGAAATAGAAAGCGCCGGCCTCGACCGATTTCAAGGCCTCCAGCGCTTCCTCGCGCGCGATGTAGTCGTAGGCCTGGTTCGGGACGATGACGAAGCGGTGTCCCTTCGGATTGCGTTCGACGATGACGCGTCCGGTTTCCTCGATGGCGTCGCGCTGCAGGCCGGCCTGCGACATGGCGAAGCGCTCGAATTCGGCGCGGATGGTCTCGCCATTGTGGTCGGCGCCGACGCGCGTGATCATCAGTTGCGGCGCCATGAAGGCGGCCAGGTGGCGCGCGACGTTGAAAGGCGCGCCGCCGACGATCTGCTCGGTGGCGAAGTCGTCGACCAGGGCTTCGCCAAAGACGACCGTGGCGACGGCTTTGTTTGCGGCGCTCATCCTTCGAACGGCACGGTGTCGCGGAACGAAGGACGTTCAGCCAGCTTGTCGTGCAGTTTCGCCAGGTTCGGGTGGTCGGTGCGCCAGTCGATGTCGGGGAAACGGAAGCTGAGCCAGCCGAGCGCGCAGCCGACGGCCACATCCGCCAGGGTATACGATTTACCCATGCAGAAAGGCTGCTCGCCGAGTTTTTCCGCCATCACGGCCAGCCCCGCCCGCACCTTGCCCAGCTGGCGCGCGATCCACTGCGGGCTCTGCTGTTCTTGTGGACGCAGCGTCTTTTCCAGGCGCACCAGCACGGCGGCATCGAGCACACCGTCGGCCAGCGCTTCCCAGACTTTCACATCCGCACGGTCGCGTCCGTTGCCATTGGCCGGCAACAGCTTGCAGACGGGCGTCAGGGTATCGAGGTATTCGGCGATCACGCGCGAATCGTAGAGGGCGCTGCCGTCTTCCATGACCAGGCAGGGCACCTTGCCCAGCGGGTTGGACAGGTGCACCTGGGTCTCGGCGGCCCATACGTTGTCGAGCTCGAAGGAATAGTCGAGCTTTTTTTCCGCCATCACGACGCGGACCTTGCGCACATAGGGACTGGTGTTCGAACCGATGAGTTTCATAGATGCTCGGAAGAGGGGATTTGGTAGCAGTATAACATCGGGCTGCTTGGCAAAAACGGCTGCGCAGGCCCGTTTCGCTGTGCCTGCAACAAGGCCCCATGAACGCTCCGGTGGTAAAATCCGCGTTTTTGCACGGACCGCCCGCCATGACCGCTACCGCCCCACTTTCCTCCCTGTCGGCCCTGTCGCCGCTCGACGGCCGCTACGCAGCGAAGACCGACAAGCTGCGCCCGATCCTGTCCGAAGCCGGCTTCATGCACCACCGTGTGAAGGTCGAGATCGCCTGGCTGCAGGCCCTGGCGCAGGCAGGCTTCGACGAGATCAAGCCCTTCTCGAAAGAAGCGAGCGCTCACCTCGACGCCATGGCGGCGAACTTCGGCGAACGCGACGCGGCCCGCATCAAGGAAATCGAAGCGGTCACCAACCACGACGTCAAGGCGGTCGAGTACTGGCTCAAGGAGCAAGTGAAGGACGTGCCGGAGCTGGTCGCGGCTAGCGAGTTCATCCACTTCGGCTGCACCTCGGAAGACATCAACAACACCAGCCACGGCATGATGCTGAAGGCCGCACGCGACACGGTGATGCTGCCGGCACTGAACGGCATCATCGCCAAGCTGACGGAAATTGCCCACACCAACGCGGCGCTGCCGATGCTCTCGCGCACCCACGGCCAGACGGCCAGCCCGACCACGCTCGGTAAAGAATTCGCCAACGTCGTGGCCCGCCTGCAGCGCGCCGTCAAACGCATCGCCGACGTCGAGATCCTCGGCAAGATGAACGGCGCGGTCGGCAACTACAACGCCCACCTGTCCGCGTATCCGGGCTTCGACTGGCCGGCTTTCTCGAAAGACGTGATCGAGTCGCGCCTGGGCTTGACCTTCAACCCGTACACGATCCAGATCGAACCGCACGACTACATGGCGGAAATGTTCGACGCCATCGCCCGCGCCAACACGATTTTGCTCGACCTGAACCGCGACATCTGGACCTATGTCTCGCTGGGTTACTTCAAGCAGAAGCTGAAGGCGGGCGAGATCGGTTCGTCGACCATGCCGCATAAGGTCAACCCGATCGACTTCGAGAATTCGGAAGGCAACCTGGGCCTGGCGAACGCCGTACTGCGCCACATGGCGGAAAAGCTGCCGGTCTCGCGCATGCAGCGCGACCTGACCGATTCGACCGTGCTGCGCAACATCGGCGTCGGCTTCGGCTACGCTCTGCTCGCCTACGACAGCTGCCTGCGCGGCCTGAACAAGCTGGAAGTCAACGCCGCCCGCCTCGAAGCGGACCTGGACGCGAGCTGGGAAGTGCTGGCCGAGCCGGTGCAGACCGTGATGCGCCGCTACGGCATCGAAAACCCCTACGAGCAGCTGAAGGAACTGACCCGCGGCAAGGGCATCACGAAAGAGGCGCTGCGCGAGTTCATCGGCACCCTGGCCGTGCCGCAGGAAGCCAAGGACCTGATGCTGCAGATGACGCCGGCGAATTATGTTGGCCTGGCGGCGGAGTTGGCGAAGGCGATTTAATACAGTCCGCACGCCAAACAAAAAGCCCGCACCAGAAATGGCGCGGGCTTTTTTTATTCACGCGGCGGCCGTGTAACGTACGGGGTCATGGAGGCCAATGGCCTCCATGACGGCTTCACCGGACTCCTGAGTCCACGCGTTACGCACGGCTCCGCGTCGAAACGCCGTACGTAGTACGCACGCTTTGCACCGCGTGGACTCGGGAGTCCACCCTACGATACTGCGGTACGCACCTGCCTCAGATTAATTCTGCCAGACCAGCTTGACCGCCACCGTGCGCGGCACTTCCGAGCGCGTCGCGATGCCGCCGTATTCGGCATGGCTGCCGTTCAGGTTCATGCCCGCCACCGACAGTTCGAGATTTGGCCGCAGGCGCCAGCCGAAGCGCGCGTCGAGCGCGGTGTACGAGGGCACTTCACCGATATCGAGCGCCGCGACCTTGCGCACGGCCACTTCCAGTTCGCGCGCCGCATCGATGCTCCAGGTCGAACGCAGTTGCAGGCTGTGGGCGGGATCGAAGCCGGCCCGCAGCAGGCTGCCCGCGTCGTTGCTGCCCTCTTTCAGGGAGTAGCGTTCGCGCATGGTCGTCAGCCCTCCCGACAGGCGCCAGGACTTCGTTGCCTGGAAACTGCCCCACATCTCGAGGCCGAACACATGGCCTTCGGATAGATTGGCGAAACTCACCGCGGTGCGGCTCGGCGCCAGTTCCTGGGTGCGCAGGTGGTCGTAATCGCTGTAGAACAATGTAGCCGAATACGACAGCCGCGGCAGGGGCTGGCCGCGGTAGCCCAGTTCGAATACCTTGGCCACCTCGGAGCGCACGCTGTCGCCGCCCGCGAGGATATAGGGCGGACGGCCGGGAATATAGGTATCGGCGTCGATGCGCGAAGGTGCGCGCACGGTACGCGAGACGGCGGTCCAGAACGCGTGCCCGGGCGCCGCGCTCCACGACAGGCGCGCGCTGGGCAGGAATTCGCTGCCCGTGTAATCGTTGCGCTCGACGCGGGCGCCCAGGGTCGCGCGCAGCGTCGGCGTGAGCGCGATCTCGTCCTGGGCAAACAGGCTGAGCCAGGTCTGGCTGAGGCGTTCCGGCAGGAAGGCGACATAGTCGCTGCCCTGCACCCGGTCCCAGCTGTGGCGGGCATTCGCGCCCCAGGCCAGGCTGTGCCTGCCGATGGCCGGCAGGGTGTGCTGGACCTGCAGGTCGACGATGTCGAGCGATTCGGTAAAGGTCGGCGGCACGACCCTCCGCGTATAGTCGTAATAGAACTGGACGTCGACGCTGCCGCCGCCCTGCAGTGCGTGCTGCCAGCCGCCGGTCAGGTTGACGCCCTCGGTCTCGACCGTGTCGAGCCCGGGATCGGTGCCGGAGACGGCGATCGTGCCGGGCCGCGCCTGCTCGAACCTGCCGCGGTTCACGTTGCCGTTCAGGCTGAAACGGTCGGCCCCGCGCTCCCAGTCGGCGCGAAAGCCGACCTGTCCGGAATGCCAGGCGTCGTCGACCGGTGCGCCGCTGGCCAGCTCGGTATGCGAGCGTCCCTGGGCCTTGCCGTAGGCACGCCAGCTGCCATCCTGCATGCGTCCGCCCTGGCGAAAGGCGATGTCGCCGCCGTTGTTGGCGCCGCGCAGCACGGCCAGGCTGCCCTGGGTCTCCTGCGCCGAGCGCGTGGTGATGTTGATCACGCCGTTCACCGCGTTCACACCCCACAGGGTGCCGCCCGGACCGCTGACCACCTCGATCCGTTCGATGTCTTCGAGCAGCACGTCCTGCACGTCCCAGAACACGCCCGAAAACAGCGGCGTGTACACGGAACGACCATCTATCAGCACCAGCAATTTGTTCGGAGCACTGTTGCCGCCGCCATTCAGGCCGCGCGCCGTGATCGCATAATTCGCTCCGTTGACTTGCGCTACCTGCAGGTTGGGCGCCAGGCGCAGCGCTTCGGGCAGGGTGGCGGCGCCGGAGCGGCGGATGTCGTCGGCCGTGATGACGTAGACGGAGGCCGGCGCGTCGAGCAGGCGTTCCGGCTTTTTCGATACCGAGGTCACCTGGATGTTCGCCAGCTCCTCGATCGACAGGTCGGCGAAGTCGGCCCCTTGCGGATCGGCGGCATGGGCCAGGCTTGCCAGCGCGGTGGCAAGCAGCAGGACCAGTGCGCGCGGGCCTGGACGGCTGGGGGAACAATTGTACATACGACTCCTCGACTGGAAGATGCGAGCTACGCGCTGGTGCCGATTTTACATTTGACTGCCACTCTGCTGTGCACGTTTAACAATCCATGTTAGTGTACGAAAAGAAACACACCATGGCGAGCGGTGATTATGCTTTTTTGCTATAGTTTTGTTCTAGTAAGTACGAACAACGACCTCACCATGCAGCGCTATTCCCTTCCCGCGATCGTCCTGCACTGGTTGATCGCCCTCCTGATCATCGGCACCTTCACCTTGGGGCTGGTGATGACCGACATCCCCGGGCTGACGCCGACCAAGCTACGCTACTTTTCCTGGCACAAGTGGGCCGGCGTGACGGTGCTGCTGCTTGCCGCGCTGCGCCTGCTGTGGCGCCTGCGCAGCACGCCGCCCGCCTATCCGGCCACCATGCCTGCCTGGCAGGGCCGCGCCGCGCATGGCTTGCACGGCTTGCTGTATGTGCTGATGTTCGCCGTGCCGCTGTCCGGTTATTTCTACAGCCTGGCGGCCGGCGTGCCGGTCGTGTATTTCGGCCTGTTCCCGCTGCCGGTCCTGATCGAGGCCAACCCCGCCCTGAAACCCGTGCTTGGCGCCCTGCACTACTGGCTGAACATGGGCCTGGCCGCGCTGGTCGCGGTGCACGTACTGGCTGCAATGAAACATGTGCTGATCGACCGCGACGGCATCATGGGGCGCATGCTGCCTTTTTCGACCAAACAAGGAGTCACCAAATGAAACCTCTGCGCGCCCTTGCGCTTGCCTCGCTGTTCGCTTCCGCTGTCGCCGGCGCCGCTGTCCTGAAAACCGACCCGGCAAAAAGCAGCGTCGCCGCCGTCTTCAAACAGATGAACGTGCCGGTCGAAGCCAAATTCAAGACCTTCACCGCCGCGATCGATTATGACGCCGCACGCCCCGAAGCGTCCAAGGCCAGCGTCGATATCCAGACCGCCAGCATGGACCTGGGCGACGCCGAATACAATCGCGAGGTTGCCAAGAAGGAGTGGTTCAACACGGCGCAGTTCCCGAAAGCGAGCTTTGTCTCGACCTCGATCAAGCCGGCCGGCGCGGGCAAACTGAACGTGGCCGGCAAGCTGACGATCAAGGGCAAGACCGCCGACGTCGCCTTCCCGCTGACGGTGAAAACCGAAGCCGGTAAACAAGTTTTTGAAGGACAGTTGCCGATCAAACGGCTGGCTTTTAATATCGGCGAAGGCGAGTGGAAAGACACCAGCATGGTCGCCGACGAAGTTGTGATCAAATTCCGCGTCACTGCGGGAAATTAAACATTCATACACCAAGGGACATACATGAAACTCAAGCTTCTGATTGCCGCCACCCTCGCCACCAGCGCCAGCCTCGCCTGCGCCGCCGCCGACACCTATAAAATCGAACCGAACCACACCTACCCGAGCTTCGAAGCCGACCACATGGGCATCTCGGTCTGGCGCGGCAAGTTCACCAAGACCGACGGCACCATCACGCTCGACCGCGCCGCCAAAACCGGCAGCTTCGACATCACGGTCGACATGAACAGCGTCGATTTCGGCCATCAGAAGATGAATGAACATGCGAAGAAGCCGGACATCTTCGACGTCGCCAAGTACCCGACCGCCACCTTCAAAGGCAACAAGCTGCGCTTCGAAGGCGAAAACCTGGTGGCCGTCGAAGGCGACTTCACCCTGCACGGCGTCACGAAACCGCTGACCCTGAACATCGCCAAGTTCAAGTGCATCCAGCACCCGATGCTGAAACGCGAAGTCTGCGGCGCCGACGCCCACGGCTTCTTCCTGCGCAGCGACTATGGCGTGAACTTCGGCCTGCCGAACTTCTCGCCGGAAGTGCGCCTGGCGATCCAGGTCGAAGCCGTCAAGCAATAAGCACCACGCTGACATCAAAAAAGCCCCGCTACCGTAAGGCAGCGGGGCTTTTACTTTTTAAAACCCGGTCAGGCGTCGATTAACGGCCGTCGCGGTCGGCGTCGCCCGGAATGGCGCGCTCGACCTTGTGCCATGCAGCGCGGCTGGCTGCCTTGGCCTGGTCCCACGACAGGCGCGAGTTGCCGCGGCTGGTGTTCCAGTCATCGGCCAAGTAGGACTCGTTCTGCTCGTAGCTGCCGGTGTAGCGGCCCTTGCCGTTGTAGCCCAGCGCATACGCAGGCGCGTAGTCGTCGTAGGTGTAGCCCGGGGTGTAGTACGGCTGGGTCTGGTAGTTGTCGCGCCAGTGGGCGTCTTCCGCCGCTGGGTTGACCATGCCGCCAACGCCCTTGCCGGCCATGCCGCCGACCACGGCGCCGACACCGGCACCGACCACGGCGCCGACCGGACCGCCGACGGCACCGATCGAAGCGCCTGCCGCGGCACCGCCGCCCGCGCCCACGCCCTTGGCCAGGTTATGGTCGTGCAGGTCGTCGCCCGGCTTCGAGTTGACGACTTCGCCGGCGCCCTTGCCTGCGGCACCGCCGGCCAGGCCACCGATCACGGCGCCCGCTGCCATGCCGACCGGGCCGGCAGCCGCGCCGACCGTTGCGCCAGCGACTGCGCCGCCAGCACCGCCGACACCCTGCGCCAGGTTATGTTCGTCCAGGCGGTCGTCGCCTTTCGGATTCACGACTTCGCCCGCGCCACGGCCGGCTGCACCGCCTGCCAGTCCGCCAACGACGGCGCCCGCCGCCATGCCGATCGGGCCGCCGACGGCGCCGATGGCGGCACCGGTGGCTGCACCGGCGCTGGCGCCGACGCCCTTGGCCAGGTGGTGTTCGTTCAGGTCGTCACCGGACTTCGGATTGACGACTTCGCCCACGCCCTTGCCGGCCATGCCGCCGGTGATACCGCCGATGGCGGCACCTGCGACGGTACCGACCGGACCGGCTGCGGAACCGATGGCGGCACCGGCCAGTGCGCCGCCGACGGCGCCGACACCGGTGCCGATCACGTGCGAAGCGCCGTGTTCATTGAACGAACGCTCGAAGTGGGCGGCGTCTTCGTCGGTGCGGGCATTCACGCCCATCACGATGCCGCCGTTCTTGATGCCTTCTTCATAGTGCGCTGCGCGCTCTTCCGGAATGCCTGCGCCGATCAGGGCGCCGATCAGGCCACCGGTGATGCCGCCGGCGCCGGCGCCGGCCAGGGCGGCGGCCAGCGGGCCGGCCACGACCAGGCCGAAGCCAGGCAGGACGAGGGTGGTGCCGACGGCGGCAATGCCTGCCAGCACGGCGCCGATGGTGCCGCCGATGCCGGCGCCGATGCCGGCGCCTTCCGCAGCCTTGCTGCCGAGTTCAGTATCGGTGTCGGCGAAATGGGTGGTGCGGGTCGAATCCGACATCATCAGGTTGACGTCGTCGCGGGTGTATCCACGGTCGGAAACCGTGCCATAAGCGCGTTCTGCGCTGGCGCGGTCGGGGAACAGGCCGGTGACCATGCGCGAATTCTGCTTATTGGTGTCGTAGCTCATGATGTATCCCTTTCAAAGTTGTCGTGGTGCGGTCAAGTCTTGCAACAAATCGGTTGCCAGTAGCCGAACAATATGCCCCGTCCTATTGCCCTTCTGTTCGATGACGCACCCACTTCAGGACATTCCAAATGGCAAGGAAAATGCCGCTAAAAACAAGCGGAACGCGATTTGCAGATTCGTCGTCTAACGTTCGTTGCCGCACCGACCCGCTGTACCGTGAGTCCGTAGACTTTTTCACATGGCCACCGCAATCAATTGGCCTCGGGTAGGTTTTTTTTACTATGAGGAGGAACTAAAATGCTATTCATCATCTGGATCGTCGTCGGTGGTATCCTGGGCTGGCTTGCAAGCATGGTCATGAAGACCGATGCAGAGCAAGGCATGATTCTGAACGTCGTGGTTGGTATCATCGGCGCCTTCCTGGGCGGCTGGTTGCTCTCCCCACTGTTCGGTACTGGCACTATCAATTCGGATGACTTCAGCGTGTCGTCGCTGCTGGTTTCGTTCCTGGGTGCCGTCATCCTGCTGGCTATCGTCAACCTGCTGCGTCGCGGTCGGGTTCGTTAATCAGTGTTTGGCCCCACATAACCAACGCTTCCACGCGTTGGTTTTTTTTTGCCTGAACGTTCTACAGCTCTCCTATGCGCGCCAGTAAAGTCACGATTTCGATTACCACCTGCATCCTGACGCTGCTCGTCGGCTTTCTGGCGCTCAATTTCATGCCGTCGGAAAAGCAGATCGAGACCCAGCTGACACGCCAGTACGACATCCACGACGCCCAGTTCCGGCGCTCCATGGGCGTGCTGCTGGGACCGCCCATCATCGAAGGCAACCACGTCGAGACCCTGCTCAACGGGGACCAGATTTTCCCTGCGATGCTGGCGGCGATCCGCGGCGCCAGGAAAACGATCACCTTCGAAACCTATATCTACTGGTCGGAAACGATCGGCGAAGAATTCTCCGCGGCCCTGGCCGAGCGCGCCCGCGCCGGCGTGAAGGTGCACGTGATGCTCGACTTCATCGGCAGCATCAAGATGAGCGAAGACGCCATGCAGAAGATGCGCGACGCCGGCGTGCAGCTGCAGCGCTATCACAAGCCGGCCTGGTGGAAGCTGGCGCGCCTGAACAACCGCACGCACCGCAAGCTGTTGATCGTCGACGGCGTCGTCGGCTTCACGGGCGGCGTCGGCATTGCCGACCAGTGGCGCGGCAACGCCCAGGACGAGGATCACTGGCGCGATACTCATTTCCGCGTGCAGGGTCCGGTCGTCGGCCAGATGCAGGCCGTGTTTACCGATAACTGGACCAAGGCCACGGGTGTCGTGCTCGACGGCCCCATGTATTTCCCGCCCCTGCAGGCGGTAGGCAGCATGCCGGCCCAGATGTTTTCCAGTTCGCCCACCGGCGGCAGCGAAAGCATGCACCTGATGTACCTGATGGCGATCACGGCCGCGCGCACGTCGATCAACATGTCGGCCTCGTATTTCGTGCCGGACGAACTCACCATCCGCGCCCTGATCGCCGCCGCGAAACGCGGGGTCAAAGTGCGCATCATCACGCCGGGCAAGGAAATCGATTCGGACGTGGTGCGCCTGGCCTCGCGCGAACGCTGGGGCGATTTACTGAAAGCCGGCATCGAGATCGCCGAATACCAGCCGACCATGTACCACGTAAAAGCCTTGATCGTGGATTCCCTGATGGTCTCGGTCGGCTCGACCAACTTTGACAACCGCTCGTTCAGCATCAACGACGAGGCCAACCTGAACGTGCTCGACGCCGAGTTCGCGAAGGCGCAGGACGCCATTTTCGACCAGGACTGGCAGCGCGCCCGGCGCATCACCTACGCGGCCTGGCAGAACCGTTCGTGGGCCGAAAAACTGAGCGGTGAATTTGCTTCGCTGTTCGGCTCGCAACTGTAAATATCGTTTGCATTCAGGGACGTAAACACCGGAAATATCGGTTGACGAGCCAGGCAGGGATTACGGATACTCTGGGCTGCTCCGCGGAGCCATATGTATCTTCAACCCTTCCTGATCGATCGCGAATGAAAAAGACCCTCCTCTCGCTGGCCATCCTGACCAGCTTCGCCGCACAAGCGGACGAAGGCATGTGGATGCCGCAGCAGCTGCCACAAGTAGCCCAGCAACTGAAAGCCGCCGGCCTCGAACTCGACCCGGCCACGCTGACCAAACTGACCGAATTCCCGATGGGCGCGGTCGTGAGCCTGGGCGGCTGCTCGGCCTCGTTCGTCTCGCCGCAAGGCCTGGTCGTCACCAACCACCACTGCGTCTACAACAGCGTGGCCGTCAACTCGACCCCGCAGAAAGACCTGCTGGCCAACGGTTTCCTTGCTAAAACCCTGGCCGAGGAAGTGCCTGCGTCGCCGGGCAGCCGCGTGTTCGTGACCGAAGAAGTGACCAATGTCACCGACCAGATCATCGACAAGAAAGTCGCCAAGCTGACCGGCAAGGCACGCATCGACGCGATCGAAAAGAACCAGAAAGAAATGGTGGCCGCTTGCGAGAAGACCCCGGGCTACCGCTGCACCGTGGCCAGCTACTACGGCGGCCTCGAGTTCTACCGCCTGAAGCAGCTGGAAATCCGCGACGTGCGCCTGGTCCACGCGCCACCGGCCGGCGTCGGCAAGTTCGGCGGCGACACCGATAACTGGATGTGGCCGCGCCACACCGGCGACTACGGCTTCTACCGCGCCTACGTGTCGAAAGACGGCAAGGCTGCCGACTACTCGGCCGACAACGTGCCGTACGTGCCGAAGCACTTCCTGAAAGTCGCCACCGAAGGTTCGAAGGAAGGCGATTTCATCATGGTCCTCGGCTACCCTGGCCGCACCAACCGTCACCGCCTGCCGTCGGAAGTGCAGTACACCTTCGACTGGAACTACCCGGCCTTCGTGCAAGCCTCGGGTGACGTGCTCGCCATCATCGAGCGCGAAACCAAGAACGATCCGGCTGCCAAGCTGAAGTACGCCGGCCAGATCGCGGGCGTGAACAACTACTACAAGAACCGCAAGGGCATGCTGACCTCCTACGAGAACAGCGATTTCCTGCAGCGCAAGACCGCCGAGCACAATGCGATGAAGGCCTGGGTCAACGCCGACAGCGCCCGTAAAAAACAGTTCGCCGGCGACATCGAGACCGTCGAGAAGCTGATCGCCGAGCGCGACAGCCACACCAAGGAAGGCTTCTACCTGGGTTACGCCCAGCCGCGTTTCCTGAGCTCGGCACGTACCCTGTACCGCCTGGCCAACGAACGCACGAAACCGGACGCCGCGCGTAAATCGGGCTACCAGGAACGCGACATGGCACGCATGACCTCGGTCATCACCGGCCAGGACCGCACCTACGACGAAAAGGTCGACAAGGCGCTGGTCATGCACTTCCTGACCAAGTACCTGGCCCAGCCGGCCAAGGAACAGGACACCGCCTTCAACGCCGCCCTCGGCATCCGTTCGGGCATGAGCCAGGACGAACTCAAGGCCGCGATCGACAAGGTCTACGCCGGTTCGAAGCTGGCCAACAAGGAAGAGCGCACCGCGTGGCTCAAAAAGTCGCCTGCCGACTTCAAGGCCAGCGACGACAGCTTCATCAAGGCAGCCGTGGCCATGTATGACGCCGACCTGAAGGACGAAGCCAAGTCCGAAGAACTCGGCGGCAAGATCCAGAAGGCCTATTCGGGCTACATGAAAGCGAAGATCGCCTACATGAACAGCAAGGGCCAGGCCGTCTACCCGGACGCCAACGGCACCCTGCGCGTGACCTTCGGCAAGATCGCCGGCCGTGACCATGGCGCCGACGGCACCGGTTCGTGGACCGCGTTCACCACCGTCAAGGGTGTGGTCGCCAAGCACACCGGCGAAGGCGAGTTCAACGCCCCGACCGCCCAGCTGGCTGCGATCAAGAACAAGGACTTCGGCAAGTACGTCGACCCGGTCCTGAAGACGGTGCCGGTGAACTACCTGGCGACGCTGGACATCACCGGCGGCAACTCGGGTTCGGCAGCGCTGAACAAGCGTGGCGAGCTGATCGGCCTGGCCTTCGACGGCACCCTGGACTCGATCATCTCGGACTGGGACTTCAATGCGGCCAATACCCGCGACATCCAGGTCGATGTGCGTTACATGCTGTGGAACATGAAGCATGTGGACAAGGCGGACAACCTGCTGAAGGAAATGAACGCGCTGTAATCCAGTTCTTCATAAGACGAGGCGCCTTGCGCCTCCGACGAAGCCACGCTCCCGAAAGGCGCGTGGCTTTTTTATTTCCTATTTTCAAGTAACTTCTGGGATATTGATTGCATTTGCACGCATCTTGTTACCTATAAGCAAAATCTCAGATTCGACTGTCGGTAAACTTTACACCACCTTACTCACCGTACATACAAGCCCTTGATTTATAGAATAAATTCCAGCTGGCATCAAAGTTGCTATATATAAAATAACGATGTCAAACTGTCACACCTCAAAAAGCGCACGTTACATTTGGAGTAGCGCTTGCAGAACCTGGCTGGACTGCATCGTTGATCGGCTCGCAGCTCGTTGGTTCGCAATACGTGTCACCGCATTCTTCAGCAGCACGCATTTGAATACGATCGTTTTTTCTACTAGAACTTACTTATAAATACAGGGATATCATGAAAATCCAGCACCACATCAAATCGGCACTCACCGTACTCGCATTCGCCGCCGCATCCCAGGCATCCGCCGCGCAAATCACCCTGAACCTCGACAGCACGCCCATCTATCTGAACGGCTCTGGCTACACCAGCAGCTTCGACTTCAGCTCGCTGCCGGCCAATTTCACTGTTCAGAATATCGGCTTCTCGTTCCAGTTCGCGGACAACGCGGATACCCTGCTGTCCCCGCCAGGTGTGACGACCACGAAGTCCTCCGATCCGGTTGTCATCGATCCAACTGGCAACAAAGACGGCAAAAGCACGGTGACGATCACCAGCACGACCAAGTACACCGTGACCAACCCAATGGAATCGGCATCGCTGTCGATCGGCGGCTTGCTTCTCAGCGGCTCGACCTCGCTGACGACCAGCGACGTTCCTGGCAAGTCGACGAAGGGTGATGAGGTGTTCTCGCATTACAGCTATATGCAAGGGAAAACTGAGTGCACTAAATCCGATTACGAAAAGAAAAATAGTTCCTGCAAGCGTATTGCTCACTACACGATCACGAACACCGAGAGCAGCACGCACACCGATACTTACACTGGCAGCTTCTCGCTGATCGGTGATTTCGTGCCGACGGGCTCCCTGCTGGCTGACCTGCTCGCAAGCAAGCAACTGGGCTTCGGCATCAACGCGACCGGCGACCTGAACTTCCTGGGCGGTTCGCTGACCATCGATTACACGCCGGTCGAAATCGCCCCGCCGGCCAATGACGTTCCGGAACCAGGCTCGCTGGCCCTGTTCGGCGTCGCCCTGCTGGGCGCAGCCGGCGTGCGCCGCGCCCGCCGCGCTTAAAACCGCCGGCCAAAGAAAAAGCCACGCTGCCCCAAGGCGCGTGGCTTTTTTTGTCCCATCCGGACCCGCCGCGTCGAATGCGGCGTGCTTGTCCGATCAGCCCTTCTTGTTCAGCCGGCTATGCCGCACGCTGTACAGGAAATACGTGGCTACCGCCGCCGCCATCCAGATGAAGAACACGCGGAAGGTCGCATGCGGCAAGTCCTTCATGATGTACAGGCAGGCCGCGATCGACAGGCCCGGCACCACGTACGGACCGAAAGGCACGCGGAAACCGTGCTCGGCATCCGGTCCCTGCTTGGCGCGGATCACCGGAACCGCGATCGAGACGACGATGAATGCCGTCAGCGTGCCCATGCTGACCATGTCCCACAAGAAGGTCGAGTCGACCAGGCCGGCCACCAGGCCTACCACCAGGCAGACGATCAGGGTATTGCTCACCGGCGCGCCGCTCTTCGGGTTCACTTTCTGGAAGGTCTTCGGGATCAGGCCGTCGCGGCTGATCGCGTACAGGATGCGGGTCTGGCCGTAGATCGTCACCAGGGTCACCGAGAACACGGACACGACGGCGCCGGCCGAGAGCACCAGCGCCGGCCAGGCTTTACCCGTGACGTTCTGCAGGATCACCGACAGGCCGGCCTGCTGGCCCTCGAACATGTGCGCCGGCTGCGCGCCCATCGCGGCCAGCGCGACCAGCATGTAGAAGGCGGTAACGATGACCAGCGCCGCCAGGATGCCGATCGGGACGTTGCGGCGCGGATCCTTGACCTCTTCGCCGGCGGTGGCGATCGTGTCCAGGCCGATGAAGGAGAAGAACACGGTGCCGGCGGCGGCGGTCACGCCGGCCATGCCGGCAAAGCCCTTGCTGTTGTCCGTATTGAAGAAGGGCGTGAAGTTGTTGGCGTCGAAGCCGGTGAAGGCGATCGCCGCGAAGAAGGCGAGGATGGCCAGTTTCACGACCACCATGATGGCGTTGGTCGTCGCCGATTCCTTCGTGCCGCGCACCAGCAGGACGCAGCACATGGCGACCAGCAGCACCGGCGGCAAATTGAAATTACCTGAGTGGACCGTCAGGTTGCTGTGGTCCGAGACAAACATGGGCGAGCGCAGGGAAGCCGGGATCTCCCAGCCAAACGCGTTCTGCAGGAAGTTGTTCAGGTAGTCGGACCAGCCGATCGCCACCGCGCTGCCGGCCAGGCCGTACTCGAGCAGGAGGCAGGCCGCGACGATGAAGGCGGCGAACTCACCGACGGTCGCGTAGGCGAAGGAATACGAGGAGCCCGAGGCCGGCACGCGCCCGGCCAGCTCGGCGTAGCACAGGGCGGTCAGGCCGGCGGTAATCGCGGCGATCAGGAAGGACAGGATGACGGCGGGTCCCGCTTTCGGCACCGCTTCGACCATCGTGAAGAAGATGCCGGTGCCGACGGTGGCGCCGACGCCAATCATCGTCAGCGGAAACAGGCCCAGGGTACGGTTCAGACCGCCGCCATGGACGGCCTGGCTGTCTTCGTGCGCGCGTTCGGCCGGTTTGGTGCGAAACAGCTTCTGGCCCAGTGTCAGGTTCACGGTAATCCTTTGTCACTCGATAGGGAAATGGCTGAGCACTCAATGCCGCCAAAGTTCGCGATTATAGGGCTGTTCCGCTGTTGTTGAGAAAATAGTTTTCTTAAAGATGCATTTGCCATGCGTATTTTATGGCGCTAGAATACAGACGTTCTTTCCTGAAGACATCTTATGCGCCTGACCCGCTTTTCCGACATTGGCTTGCGCGTGCTGATTTACCTCGAGCGCGCCGGCGAACGCCCGCACCCGGTGACCGTTGCCGAGATCGCCAAGCAGTTCGCGATCCCGCAAAACCACCTGGTAAAAGTGGTCGGCCATCTGGCGCGTGCCGGCTGGGTGCGCGCCCTGCGCGGCCGCAACGGCGGCCTGCGCCTGGCCGCCGATGCGCACCAGCTAACGGTGGGCATGGTGCTGCGCGAACTCGAAGGCGACGACGACCTGGTCGATTGCGAAACGATGCGCTGCGCCCTGAGCCTGGACTGCCAGCTGCGCGGCATATTAAAAGCCGGCATGCGCGCCTTCTATGCCGAGATGGACCGCTACACCCTGGCCCAGGTCACGGAAGGCAGCACCGGCGAGCAGATCGTCCGGATGCACAAGATGTTCTGGAGTGGAAGCACCGCCGGCACGGCCTGAGCCCGCCAGCGCACACGCCCGGCTTGCGGGCGTTTTTTTGAACTTTAAAGTTGCATTTAAAATGCATGAATGAGGAAACCACGATGATCTCCGCCGCCTCCCGTCCCTATATCGATGCCAGCGTTCCCGTCCTGCGCGAACACGGCCTGACGATTACCCGCCTGTTCTACAAGAACATGCTGGCCGAGCATCCGGAACTGACGCGCCTGTTCAACATGGGCAACCAGGCCAGCGGCGCGCAGCAGCAGTCGCTCGCCTCAGCCGTGTTCGCGTATGCCGCCAACATCGGCACGCCGGAGGCGCTGGGACCGGTGGTGCAGCGCATCGTCCACAAGCACGTCTCGATCGGCATCCGCGCCGAGCACTACCCGATCGTCGGCCGCCACCTGCTGGCAGCGATTGCGGAAACCCTGGGCGACGCGGCAACGCAGCCCCTGCTCGACGCCTGGGCCGAAGCCTATGGTTCGCTGGCCAATCTGCTGATCCAGGCGGAAGCCGAGATGTACAGCACCGCAGGCATCGAGCCGGGCGAAACGCGCCCGATGCGCGTGCTTGAGGTGAAGCGTGAGAGCGAGAACGTGCTGTCGATCCGTTTCGTTCCAGCGGACGACAAGCCGCTGCCGCCTTTCAAAGCCGGCCAGTACGTCAGCGTCGCCGTCGACCTGCCGGGCGGACGTCATCAATTGCGCCAGTACAGCCTGTCGGATGCGGCGGGCAAGGACAGCCTGCGCATCTCGGTCAAGCGCGAGGATGCGCTGGAAGCAGCGCCGGCCGGCGAAGTGTCGAACTGGATCCACGCGAACGTGAAGGAAGGCAGCGTGCTGCAGGTGACGCACCCGTTCGGCGAATTCACGCCGGATACCGAGTCCGATGCGCCGATCGTGCTTCTGTCGGCCGGCGTCGGCATCACGCCCATGGTGTCAAGCCTGAACCGCATCGCGCTCGTGAATCCGCAGCGCCGCGTCATCTTCGGCTACGCCGCGCGCGATGCGGCGCACCATCCGCTGCAGGACGACGTTGCCGCTGCCAAGGCCGTCATGCCGGGCCTGCACGTCGCGACCTTCTATGAACATATCGGCAATGCCGCCGACGGCGTGATGGCCGGCCGCATGGACATCGCGCGCCTACCGCAGTGGGACCTGGAGACGACCGACGTGTGGCTGTGCGGTCCATTGAAATTCATGCAGGCGCAGTGGCTGGCGCTGCTGAACGCCGGTGTGCCGGCGCCGCGCCTGCACCGCGAGGTGTTCGGTCCGGATCTGCTGGACCACCTGCTGTAATCCAGTTTAGTGCAGGATGGTGGGTGGGCGCCCCGCGCCCACCCACCATACGATTACAACATCTGGACGTTGCGTCCGCTGGTATTGCGCTGGGTTGGCTGGCCATATACCCGGATCGGGCCGGAACCGCTGGTCGACGCGAATACCGACTGGCGCACGGTGGCCGAGATGCCGCCCGAGCCGCTGCTGGACAGGTCGCCCTGTTCGCTGCTGAGGTTCGCCAGGTCGGCGCTGCCTGAACCGCTGACGCGCACGTTCAGGCTGCGCACGGCGCCGCTGGTCTGGACCGTGCCCGAACCGCTGATCTGGATGCGCGCATTATCGCCGCGCACCTCGCCGATCACCACACCGCCCGAGCCGCTGACGACGACGTCGGCACTGCGCGCACGCAGGTCCCCGGCTTCGATCTTGCCCGAACCCGACACCCTGGCATCCAGCTCGGCCACGTTGCCCGAGAGGCGCGCCACACCCGAACCGCCCAGGCGGACCGACAGCGGCTCGCCTTTCAGATCGCGCACCGTCACGTGGCCCGAGCCGCCGGAGTGCAGGTCCGTCAGGCGCGGTACCGTATAGATCACCTTCAAAGGCGTCGTGCTGCGCAGGCGGCGCTCGGTCTCGATATGGAGGGTGGAACCGCGCGTCTCGGTCTTCACATAAGGCAGGACGTTGCTGTCGCCCTCCACCACCAGCGAGGGCGCACCGCCGACGCGTACATCGACGATCATCGATCCCCCCACGTCCAGCCCGGTCAGCGCCGCCACGGCGCGCGTATCGCGTGCAGGGACGCCGTTGCCGTCGACGCTCTGGCCGCTGAAGGGCGTGTGGACCTGGTAGTCGCGGCCGTTGTCCGACGGGGTGGCGATGACGATGCAGCCGCTCAGGGCGGCGACGCAGGCAAGGGCGATCAGGGTGCGCATGGAGAACCTTTCCAGTAGTGGTTGCGTTATCAATGCATTCACTCTAGAGCGAGTCCCCCTCGTGGTCACGCCAGGTGCGACGAACTGCGCATTTCACGGCCTGAAGCGCAAAAAAGTGCCGATCAGCGCTGGCCCAGGCGCGTCTCCCCGAACAGGGTTTTATATTGGCGCGGCTGCGAACGCCAGTACTGCGGCGGCGCGGCCACCTGGGCGCCCAGTTCGGCCGCCGCATGCCAGGGCCAGCGCGGGTCGTACAGCATCGCGCGCGCCAGCGCCACCATGTCGGCCTGGCCGGACTGCAGGATGTGTTCGGCCTGCTGCGGCTCGGTGATCAGGCCGACGCCGATGGTCGGCAGATTCGTTTCGCGCTTGATACGCTCGGCGAAGGCGATCTGGTAGCCGGCGCCGACCGGGATCTTTTGCAGGGGAGATACCCCGCCGCTCGACACGTGAATGAAATGGCAGCCGAGCTTTTCGAGTTCCTGTGCGAAGCGGACACTTTGTTCCAGATCCCAGCCGCCTTCGACCCAGTCGGTGGCCGAGATGCGCATGCCGACGCACATGTCCGGCACCGCCGCGCGCACGGCGGCGCACACCTCCAAGGGGAAACGCATGCGGTTTTCCAGCGAGCCGCCGTAGTCGTCTTCGCGCTGGTTCGCCAGTGGAGAAAGGAACTGGTGCAGCAGGTAGCCGTGGGCGCCGTGCAGTTCGATGGCGTCGAGGCCAAGCTGCTGCGCGCGCAGGGCGGCGTCGACGAAACCCTGCTTGATGCGCGCCAGGCCTTGCTGGTCCAGCGCCAGCGGCACGCTCTCGCCTTCCGCATGCGGC
Source organism: Massilia sp. Mn16-1_5 (assembly GCF_004798585.1). Lineage (GTDB taxonomy): Bacteria > Pseudomonadota > Gammaproteobacteria > Burkholderiales > Burkholderiaceae_D > Telluria. The sequence continues at coordinate 62,433 of NZ_PPXQ01000017.1, read as the reverse complement.
AGGGCGGAGGGAGCGACGGTCTGCCAGCCGCGCGGCTGATCGGGAGGGATACTCGCTCCTCCCTCCCATGGCGCCTCGCTCGAGGCCTTGCGGCCGGCATGGGCCAGCTGGATGCCGATTTTAATAGGCGCATGGCGGCGCATCGCGGCGATGACCGGTTTCAAGGCTTCCAGGTGCGCGTCGGACCACAGGCCCAGGTCGCCGGGCGTGATGCGGCCCTCTTCCGTCACGGCGGTCGCTTCGATGATCAGGAGGGCGGCACCGGACAAGGCCAGCTGGCCGAGGTGGATCATGTGCCAGTCGGTGGCCAGGCCCTCGTCGGCCGAGTACTGGCACATGGGGGCGATTGCGATGCGGTTGGTGAGTTCCAGTGGCCCGAGTTTATAAGGGCTGAACAGCATGCTCATGGGAGGGCTCCATTCTTGTTGAATGGGCCAGTCTACCGCGCAACCGTGTAGGGTGGGCGCCCCGTGCCCACCATGGATGCGCACACGGGACGCATGCGGTTGGTGGGCACGGGGCGCCCGGCGAAACCGTGGGCGAGGCCATTGGCCTCGCCCACCCCTACGGATCGTGGAACAAAAAAACGCCGCGGACTTCGCGGCGTTTTGATCAATTCACACGCACCACCATCAACCCGGCGCGCAACCCGACTCGCACATCCGGATTCGGGAACACCACCATCTCCTCCTCATGGAACACCGAATACACGGTCTCCCCGTCGGTGGCGATGACTTCTCCCCGCTTGAGGGCGGCAAAGTTCGGCGTCTCGCGGCTGAAACCCATCTGGAAGCCGTCGGACAGCTTGACGATCTCCTGCGCCACCTTGAACACGTGCGGTTCGCTCTTCGCGGCTACCTGCGACCCGCGCAGCAGCGCGTCCAATGCAGCCGAGGACTCGGCAAACTGGTCCATGTTATTCCGGCCCAGCGTGCCGACACGGCCCAGCTCCACGGTGCTGCCTGCGGCGCGGTGATGCTCGGCCGAGTAATAGCTATAGGTGCCGGCCGATTTCGGATTCATGACGATGGCGCCGATCGCCGCCTGGCCCAGCCAGTCGATCAGCATCGCCTTGCCCTCGTCCGCGATTAGGTCAGGCACGATCGCGAACATCGGGTAGTGCGAGGCGCGGATCGCCGTGTGCAGGTCGAGGTGCCAGCGCACCGGGCCCGCACCGGCGAAGAAGGCGTCGGTGGCGGCGATCATGGCGTCGGCACGCGCGGCCTCCGCGGTGCCGGAAAGCAGCCCCCGGTCCGGCTTGAACATGCGGTTCAAGTCGGCGTCGATGAAACGCTTGCCGGCGGCGATCGCCTCGACGTTCCCGACGCAGAGCATCAGGTCCACCTTCAGCTCCTGCGGCGTGCGCGACAGGGCTTCGATCACGTGCGCGACCATTTCGATCGGCCCGGTCTCGTCGCCATGCACACCAACCGACAGCAGCACCGCCGGACGCGGCGCCGGCTGCACGCCCTTGACCGTCAGGATGCCGTGCGCCGGCATCGAGACGACGAAGCCGGCCTCGGTAAAGCGCTGCGCGACCGTGCCAAAATCGGCTTCGGCCAGCGCGCGCACCGCTTCAGGCACCACGGAAGTCGAGGGCGCGCTCATCGCTCAGGCAGCCAGGCGTTCCGGATTCGAGCCTTCCGACAGCGACCAGACGTCCAGCATTGCCTGTTCGAGATCGGTGGCCGGCGCGTAGCCGGTCAGGCCCATTTCCGAAGTGACGGAATCGACTGCCGCCAGCGCGTTGCCGCTGCGGCCGGCACGCTCGATCACCTGCAGCAGCAGGCGCTGCTGGGTGCGGCGCAGTGCCTGCATCGCGTAGTTGCGCAGCTGTTCCTGCGACTTGCTTTGCGGCGGCAGCTTCAGGCCGCGCTCCAGCGTATCGATGCCGGCCTTCTCGCGCAGCGCCATGCCAACTTGCAGGAACTGCGCCAGCGACATGCCCGCCGGACGCTGCACGGATACCGCAGCGAACAGGAAGGTCGCCAGCGACTCGATGGTCTCGACCAGCTTCCAGGCCTGCACGAAACCGGCGTTCAGGCCGGCGTGGCCGTCGGCTTCCGACTTGGCCGGCATCAGCTGGCGCAGCTGATCGTTATTCGCGAACAGGTTAGCCAGTTCCTGCATGCCGTCGGCGCCCTGCGGCAGCGACAGCACGCCTTCGATCACCGCGCGCAGCAGCGCACGGGTGCGCTGGTCGACGGCGACCGAGACGTCACGCGGCACGCTCAGGGCATCGGCGTCGAGCGCGTCGAAGGTCGGCGCCAGGTTCAGCGCCGACCAGGCGCGGCCCCACGCTTTCACGACTTCCGCTTCGTCGACGCGGTGCTCGGCAGCCAGGTCGCGGATCATCAGCGGACCGCAGCGGTTGACCGCCTCGTTGGCCAGCACGGTGGCCAGGATGGCGTTGGCGAGCGGGTGATCCAGCGGATCGCGGGTCGCGACCAGCTGCGCCGGGAAGTACGGACGCAGCACCGTTTCCGCCCATGGTTCCTCGGTCAGCGGCAGCGCGGCCAGGATGCGCTTGAAGCGGTTCTTGACGTTGGCGACGACGACAGCCAGTTCCGGTGCGGTCAGGCCGACGCCGAGCGCTTTACGGCGCTGCAGTTCGGTGTCCGTCGGCAGCTGTTCCAGCTCGCGCGAGACGGCGCCTTCGGCTTCCAGGCTGGTGATCAGGGCGGCGTAGCTGTCGACCACGGAGCCGTTCTGCTGTGCCTGCACTTCGCGGGTCAGCAGGTGGGTCTGCTGCTCGTTGTCGCGCAGGACCAGCTTCTCGACGGCGCCGGTCATCTCGTTCAGGATGCGGTTACGGTCGGCTTCCGGCAGCTTGCCGGCGCTGACTTCGGTGTCCAGCCAGATCTTGATGTTGACTTCGTGGTCCGAGCAATCCACGCCGGCCGAGTTGTCGATCGCATCGGTGAAGATGCGGCCGCCACTCAAGGCGAACTCGATACGGCCGGCCTGGGTCGCGCCCAGGTTGCCGCCTTCGGCCACCACCTTGCAGCGCAGTTCGTTGCCGTTGACGCGGATACGGTCATTGGCGCGGTCCTTCACCTGCGCATGGGTTTCGCTCGACGACTTGATGTAGGTACCGATGCCGCCGTTGTAGAACAGGTCGACCGGCGCCAGCAGGATGCGGTGCATCAGTTCTTCCGGTGCCAGCGAGGTCTCTTCGATGTCGAGGGCCGCGCGCACTTGCGGCGACAGCTCGATCGAACGGGCCGAGCGCGGGAACACGCCGCCGCCCGCCGAGATCAGGTCCTTGTTGTAGTCCTCCCACGACGAACGCGGCAGCGCGAACATGCGCTGGCGCTCGGCGAAGGAGACGGCGACGTCCGGGGTCGGATCCAGGAAGATGTGGCGGTGGTCGAACGCGGCCAGCACTTTCAGCTGACGCGACAGCAGCACACCGTTACCGAACACGTCGCCCGACATGTCGCCCACGCCGACCATGGTGATCGGGGTCGTGCTCATGTCGTGGCCGATCTCGTAGAAGTGGCGCTTGACGGCTTCGAAGGCGCCCTTCGCGGTGATGCCCATCTTCTTGTGGTCGTAGCCGTTCGAGCCGCCCGATGCGAAGGCGTCGCCCAGCCAGAAGCCGCGCTGGACGGCGATGCTGTTGGCGATGTCGGAGAAGGTCGCGGTGCCCTTGTCGGCGGCGACCACCAGGTACGGGTCGTCCTGGTCGTAGCGCACGGTGTTCTCCGGCGCGACGATGGCGCCGCGCACGCGGTTGTCGGTCACTTCCAGCAGGCTGGAGATGAACAGGCGGTAGACGCTTTCACCTTCTTGCGCGATGGTCTCGCGCACGGCGTCCTTCGGCATCTGCTTGCACACGAAACCGCCCTTCGAGCCGGCCGGCACGATGACGGCATTCTTGACCATCTGCGCCTTCACCAGGCCCAGCACTTCGGTGCGGTAGTCTTCCATGCGGTCCGACCAGCGCAGGCCGCCGCGGGCGACCGGGCCGCCGCGCAGGTGCACGCCTTCGAAGCGGCGCGAGAACACGTAAATCTCGCGGTACGGACGCGGTTCCGGCGCCAGCGACAGGTTGCTGGTGTCGAACTTGAAGATGATCTTCTCGCCCGTGTTCTGGAAGTAGTTGGTACGCACGGTCGCCAGCGCCAGCTCGACCAGGGCAGCCATGATTTCCTCGGTGTCGGCGTGGTTCACGCTCGACAGGCCGGCCTTCAGCGACACCAGTTTCGCGGTACCGGCTTCGCGCTCGGCGTTTGATGCGGCCGGGTTGAAGCGCTGCAGGAAGGCGGTGACGAATTCCTTCACCAGGGCCGGCTGTGCGCGCAGAGTCTCGGCCATGTAGCGCACCGAGAACTTCGAGCCGAGCTGGCGCCAGTAGCTGATGTAGCCACGGACCAGCTGCACTTCGCGCACCGACAGGCCGCCTTCGATGGTGAGGCCGTTCAGGCGGCCGTCTTCGGCTTCGTTGTTGAACAGCGCGGTGAACAGCTCTTCGGCCACCGGTGCGATGCCGGCTTTCACCAGCTTGGCGCCGCTCTCGTCGTCGACGGCCAGCGCGGTGACATGGTGGCGCACGCCGTCGGTGGTCGTGATCGACCAGGTCTGCTCGCGGTCGACCGCGATGCCGGCATTTTGCAGCGCCGGCAGGATGCGCGACAGCGAAGGCACGTTCTCGCCCGAGTACAGGCGGATCGAGGCGTCACGTGCGGCGTTACCCTCGCCGCTGCCCGGTTCGATGCGCACGGCGACGCGGTCCTGCTGGCCGAGGCCCAGCATTGCCTGCAGGTCGCGGAAGGCGACGTCCGGGGCGGTGGCGGTCACGAACGAGACCGGCAGGTTGGTGCCGAGTTTGCGCAGGCTGCTGCGCTGGGCGTGGTCTTCGACGCCGTTGGTCATGGTGGCGAAGCGGTCATGCCAGCCGTCCAGCACCGCCAGCAGCGGCTGCTGGATGTCGGTTTCCAGGTCAAGTGGATAGCGCGCGCCGTGGGCGATCAGGTAGACGCGGGCCAGCGGGCCGTCGGCGACCAGGGTGAACGAACGCACGTCGTGCGCGCCCGAGCTTTCCTTCAGGGCTTGCGCCAGCGAAGCGGCAACGGCCGCGCTGTAGCGCTCGCGCGGCAGGTAGACCAGCGCGTTCAGGTGGCGGCCGTAAACGTCGCGGCGCGCGAAGACTTTCGGACGCGGCTGTTTATACAGCGAGACGACCGAACCGCAGACTTGGGCCAGCCATTCCGGATCGGCTTCCACCGTTTCGGTACGCGGCAGCGATTCGAGGATCTCGAGGAACTTCTCGGCGCGGAAGCCTTCCTGGCGCACACCGGCCAGGCTCAGGACCTTCGCCACGCGGCCGCGCGCGAACGGCAGGCGCGCCAGCGGGGTCGAGGTGGCGGCGCGGGTGAACAGGCCGACGAAGCAGTGCTCGCCCAGGATGTTGCCCTGGGCGTCGGTGTTGCGCACGCCGATGAAGTCGAGCGGCTGGTCGCGGTGCAGGGTACCTTCGACGTCTGCCTTGACGATCGAGAGGGTCTCGGCGCGGGCCGACAAAGTGGCCAGTTCGCCCGGGATGTTGGCCAGGCAGGTGCCGTAGACCGGATGCGCGGTGTCCTTCAGGACGCCGATACGGCTCGGGATGTCGCGCACCAGCTGCGGCTGGCCGGGCTGCACTTCGTAATAGGCGTAGCCGAAGGGCTCGAAGCCTTCGTTCTTGGCCCACTCGAGGAAGGCGGCCACTTCCTGGCCGGCCGGGGTGCCGTGGGCCGCGGCGGCGGCAGCCACTTCGGTCATGCGGTCGCCCATGGCAAGGGCATCGCGGTGCACGACGGCGGCGTCATTGGCCACCATGCGGATGCGCGCGGTCAGCTTGTCGAGTTCTTCGAAGGCGAGTTCGTCGTTCAGCAGCACCAGCACATAGGATTCGAGCGGTGCGCCGGCGGTGCCGACGCTCGTGACGACGCCGTTCGCATCGCGCTGCACCGGCAGCACGGCGTTCATCACGCCGGTGGCGGTGACGCGTTCCTTGCGCAGGGCCATGACGAAGGAGTCGACCAGGTAAGGCATGTCGTCGTTCAGGATCAGCAGTGCGGTCGCCATGCCGCCGCGGGTATCGGTGTAGCGCAGTTGGGTGATCTGGCAGCCTTGCGAGCTGCGCTTCGCGGCCTGCGTGAAGCCGTCCCACAGGACGGGGGCCAGCGCTTGCGGCGCGGTGCCGGCCAGGTCTTCCTCGTCGAGCGCGCCGAGCCAGGCGCTGATCAGGGCGCGCACGTTGTCGGTCGCGCCGGCGGCGGGCTGGTTGGTCACCAGGTTGAGGGTCTGCGTACGCAAATCGTGCGACATGTCGTTCATTGTTGCTTCTCCAAAGCTAATGTTGTCGCCCGTGTGCGCTACGGCTTGTGGCTTTGCGCACACCGGCGTTTATGTGGACAGGGTTGTCCCGTCCAGGTCCTGGGCTTCCTTGTTCCGGAAGCTTGTGATTCGTTTCGATCGGAACAGCGCGTTGTGCGCCGGTTCCGGTTCTTTGCTGCTGTATCTGTTTTCTGCTGCCGTACCGCGTGGGCATGCCCACCCTACGGTGCACCGCAGTCCATGGCAGATGCGTAACGTAGGGTGGGCATGCCCACGCGTTTGCACCGCTCGATCTGCAGCGAATTAACTCAAATCGTACAACCCGGGCAAACCAAGAATGCCCTGTAACGCCTCCAGCGCCGTATAGCACTCGATCGCCAGCTGCGGATCCGCCAGATCCTTCGGCTCCACGTGATCCCGGTAATGCTTCTCGACCCAGGCGACCAGCTGCGCATACAGCGCTTCGGTCATGATCACACCGCCATGCATCGCCGCCGCCTGCTCATCCGTCAGCGCCACGCGCAAACGCAGGCAGGCAGGCCCGCCACCGTTACGCATGCTCTGGCGCAGGTCGAATTCCAGCAGTTCGTCGATCGGGCCGCCGCTGCTCACGAGATTCGCCAGGTAGTTCGACACGGCCGCGTTCTCGCGGCACTCGTGCGGCACCAGCAGAGCCATCTTGCCGTCCGCCTTGGTCAGCAGCTGGCTGTTGAACAGGTAGCTGGCCACCGCATCCGCCACCGGCACCATGCCGCTGGCGACGCGCACCGGAATAAAATCGGCGCCGACGCCAGCGACCGAACGGCGCAGCGCGTCGATGGTCGAGGCTTCGTCGGCGAAGGCTTCCTCGTGATAGAACAGCACGTTGCCGTTGCCGACCGCGATGACGTCGTTGTGGAACACGCCTTGGTCGATCACGTCCGGGTTCTGCGCCGCGAACACGGTGCGCGCCGGATCGAGCCCGTGCAGGCGGGCCACCGCCTGCGAGGCTTCCAGGGTCTGGCGTGCCGGGTATTTTTTCGGGAACGGCGCCGACGGATCGAACTCGACGCGGCCGTACACGAAGAACTCCACGCCTGCCGCGCCGTGATTCGCCGCGAAACGGGTGTGGTTCGCCGCGCCCTCGTCGCCGAATGCCGGGGTCGATGGCAGCGGGTCGTGCACGACGAAGTGGTCGTGGTTCTTGAAAATGGCGCGCAGGGTGCGCGTGGCCTGCACATGCTCTTCCGAGCGGTGCAGCTTGTTGTTCAGGTTCGCCGCGGTGAAGTGCACGCGGCCGTCGCGGGTGTCGGCGGAAGGGCTGACGGTGGCGGCGTTGGCGGTCCACATCGGCGCGGCCGACCAGGCGCAGGACAGGATCACCGGCGCTTCGCGCCAGGCTTGCGCCAGCACGTCGGCATCGGTCCCCGAGAAGCCGAGGCTGCGCAGCAGGCGGAAATTCGGACGCGCCTGCGGCGGCATCACCGCCTGGGCGAAACCGCGCGCGGCCAGATCGCGCATCTTGGCCAGGCCCTGCAGCGCGGCCAGCTTCGGATTCGAGGCGCTGCGCACATTGCTGAACGAGGCGACGTTGCCGAAGGAGAGGCCGGCATAGTTGTGCGAAGGGCCTACCAGGCCGTCGAAGTTATATTCGCGAGCGTTACGCATAGTTAAAGCACCAGTCCCGGCGACAGCTTGGCCGGCAGTTCAAGTTCGGAGGTCTCGATCGAGGCGACCGGGTAAGCGCAGTAATCGGCAGCATAATACGCGCTTGGGCGATGATTGCCCGATTTGCCGACGCCGCCGAACGGCGCCGAGCTGGCCGCGCCGGTGGTCGGGCGGTTCCAGTTGACGATGCCGGCGCGCGCCTTGATCGCGAAGCGTTTCCACAATTCTTCCGATGGCGACAGCAGCGCGGCGGCGAGGCCGAATTCGGTGGCGTTCGCCGCCTTCACCGCCGCATCGAAGTCCTTGACGCGGATGATCTGCAGCAGCGGACCGAACCACTCTTCGTCCGGAATCCCTTGCGCATCGGTCACGTCGACGATGCCGGCGGTGACGAAGCCTGCGTTCGGGTCGAGCTGGCGCATCTGCAGCAGCACTTTTCCACCCTTGGCTTCCATCTCGGCCTGCGCCTGCACCAGACGCTTGGCCACCGCCGCCGAGACCACTGGGCCCATGAATGGCTGCGGCTCGGCAGTCGAGGCGCCAACCTGCAATTTCGACGCCACTTCCACCAGGCGCTCGACGAAGGCCTGGCCTGCCGGGGAGTCCTGCACGATCAGGCGGCGCGCGCAGGTGCAGCGCTGGCCGGCCGAAATAAAGGCCGACATCACGGCGTGGTGCACGGCGGCGTCGATGTTCTCGACATCCCAGACGACGAGCGGGTTGTTGCCGCCCATTTCCAGCGCCAGCATCTTGCCCGGCTGGCCGCCGAACTGCTTATGCAGGGCGGCGCCGGTCTGGCTGCTGCCGGTGAACAGCACGCCGTCGATCAGCGGGTTCTGGCCGAGGGCGATGCCGGTGTCGCGGCCGCCGTTCACCAGGTTCAGCACACCTTTCGGCAGGCCGGCCTGCTCCCACAGCTGCACGGTTTTGACGGCGGTACGCGGCGCATACTCGCTCGGCTTGAAGACGACCGTGTTCCCGGCGATCAGGGCCGGCACGATGTGGCCGTTCGGCAGGTGGCCCGGGAAGTTATACGGGCCATAGACGGCGAACACGCCGTGCGGACGGTGGCGCAGCACGGCATTGCCGTCGGCGACCTTGGCGTTCGATTCGCCCGTGCGGGCGCCATAGGACTGGACCGAGATGTCGATTTTATTCGCCATGGTCGCCACTTCCGTGCGCGCTTCCCACAGCGGTTTGCCGACTTCCTCGGCGATGATGCCCGCCAGCTCTTCCGCGTGTTCCTTCAGCAGGTCGCGGAAACGGGTGGCGATGGCGATGCGCTCTTCCAGTGGACGCAGGGCCCAGTCTTCGAAGGCGTCGCGGGCTGCTTCGGCGGCGCGCGCCACGTCCTCGCCAGTCGATTCCTTGCTGGTCCAGGTCTGGCGGCCATTTGACGGGTCGATCGTGACCAGTTCCGCGCCGCTGCCGGCGAGCCACGCGCCGTTAATAAAATTCGACAGGTTAGCCATTGTTCTTCCTTACGTTGAGTGTCAGCGTGCGCACCGGGTCGCCCGCCTGGACGTGCAGCAGCGCCAGTTCCTGGGCCGAGAGGCAGACCTCCGCACCTTCGACCGTGGTCTGCGCCAGCACCATGCGGAAATCGTCGAGCTTCGTGTTCGACACCAGCAGGCATTCGGTCTCGCCTTCGGCGCGGCCTTCGCGGGACACGCGCAGCACGCTGTCGCGCACCGAACGCAGTTCCTTGACGCGTCCTTGCAGCACCGGGCCGGCATCGAAGATGTCGACATAGCCCTCGTAGTGCATGCCCTCCTGCTCCAGCAGCTTGCGGGCAGGCAGGGTCGAGCGGTGCACCTGGCCGATGACTTCGCGCGCCGACTCCGGCAGGTAGTCAACATATAAAGGCTGCCGCGGCATCAGCTCGGCGATAAAGGATTTCTTGCCCATCGCGGTCAGGCCGTCGACGTGGTTGAAATCCATCTTGAAGAAGTGGCGGCCCAGGCCTTCATAGAAGGGACTGGTGCCGTCTTCCAGCAGGTAGCCGCGCATCTCGGCGATGATCTTCTCGGTGAACAGCTGCTGGAACTGGGCGATGAACAGGAAACGGCTTTTGGAAAGCCACTTGCCGTTGTAGCCCACACGGTAATCCGGCTGCAGGAACAGCGAGCACAGTTCGGTCGCACCGGTCAGATCGTTCGACAGGTACAGGGTCTCCATGCGCGTAAACACGTTCAGTTCGCGGCTGGAGTGCACCAGGGTGCCGATGCGGTAGTTGTAGAAGGGTTCGTTCAGGCCGACCGCGGCCTTGATGGCGCAGACGCCGGCCAGCTTGCCGGTCTCGGTATCCTCGAGCACGAACATGTAGTCGCGCTCTTCGGGCGGAATCGTTTCCTGGAACGAGGCCACGGCGCAGGCGACGCGGTCGCCCAGCATCTGGCGGTCCGGTTTCAGGGTGGTCATGCCGCCGCCGACTTCGCGCGCCATGTCGATCAGCGGGTCGAGGTCCGAGGCAGCAATGGAACGGATGACTAGCATGGTGCTTTCCTCAGATTCGGACGCAAATGACGCTGTCGCCCGGCGCCACGCCCAGCGCCTGCTGTGCTGCCGCGGGCAGGCACAAGGCGTCGGAAGTGTCGCAAGGCGGGCAGGACACGGTGATGGCGCGGAAGCGTTCGGCGTTCGTCGCCACCGCGTAGGTGACGAGGTTCTCCGCACTCCCCCGCGACGCGTTCTCGACGCGGCGCTTCTGCGAGGCGCAGAACGAACGCAAGGAGAGCTTGTGGGCCGCCAGGATCGGACCGCCGTCGAAGATGTCGACATATTCGTCCGCTTCGAAGCCCTCTTCCGTCAGCAGTTTGAAAGCCAGCTGGCCGCTCGGATGGATCTGGCCCATCGCCGCCTGGGCATCGCCCGGCAGCAGCGGCACGTAGACCGGATAGTGCGGCATCAGCTCGACGATCAGGGTGCGGTTGCGCGCGCCGCCGATGACGCGTTCGGCGTCGAGGAAGTCCATCTTGAAGAATTTACGGCCCAGCGCATTCCAGAACGGCGACTGGCCATCACCATCGGTGACGCCGGCGAGCGGCACGAAGAAGCGGTCGCCGAAGCGGTGCGGCGCCAGCACCGCGAACAGCAGGCGCGCGCGCGACAGCAGCGCGGCTTCGATGCCGGCATGTTCGCGGTCGCGCAGGTGAAAACCGGCCAGCTGCGAGCAGGCCGTCAGTTCGGAGCAGAGCGTCAAGGCATGCACGCTGTGCGAGATGTTCAGGTCGCGCGAGACCTGCTGGATCACGTCGTTGCGGAACGCGAAATAGGTGCCGTTCGAGCCCGCCGACGCATGCACGGCGGCCGTGCCGACGACCTCGCCGCTGCTTGTCTCTTCCAGCACGAACAGGTAGGACTCCTCGCTCGGAATATCGACTTGCGCCGCGAACGAGGCGATCGAACGTTCGACGAAGGCGCCGATGGTCTCGGGCGTGCGCGGCAGCGTGTGCACGCCGCCCGTCAGCACGGCGGCCAGGCTCACCAGCGCGTCGACATCCGCAAGTTCTACCGGACGGACAACATACATGGGGTCTCCCTCAAAGGGTCACTGCGGGGTGAATGCGAACGGATCCCGGCCGCGCTCTGCAGCGACAAGCCGGGACGGTAGTTCAAGCGCTAAGGCTTACGCGGTAGCGAGAAATTCCTCGACCGCGGCGCGCAGGATGCGATCGGCTTCCGCGATCTGCGCATCCGACACGATCAGCGCCGGCGCCATGCGGATCACGTCCGGGCCGGCGATGAGCAGCATCAGGCCCATCTTCTCGGCGATCTTGGTGACGTCCTTGGCGCGGCCCTTGAAACCTTCGGCCAGCGGGAGACCGATCAGGAGGCCCAGGCCGCGTGCCTTGCCGAACAGCTGCGGGTAGTCGGCGCTCAGCTTCTCCAGGTTGCCGAAGATTTTCGCACTGGCTTCCTTGACGCGCGCCAGGAAGGCCGGCTGGTTGATCATCTCGACCACGTTCAGCGCGACGGTTGCCGCCAGCGGGTTGCCGCCGTAGGTGGTGCCGTGCGAGCCGACGTTGAAGTGCTGGGCGATCTCGTTCGTCGTCAGCATGGCGCCGATCGGATAGCCGTTGCCCAGGGCCTTGGCGCTGGTGAGAATGTCCGGGGTCACGCCAGTGTCCATGTAGGCGTAGAAGGCGCCGGTACGGCCCACGCCCGACTGCACTTCGTCGAAGACCAGCAGCGCGCCGGTCTTGTCGCAGAACTCGCGCAGCGCTTTCAGGTACTCCTTGTTACCCGGGATGACACCGCCCTCGCCCTGGATCGGCTCGACGATCACGGCGGCGACATCATCGAGGATGGCGGCGCGTGCCGCTTCGATGTCGTTGTACGGAATGTGGTTGATTTCCTGCGGCAGCGGCTCGAAGCCTTCGGTGTACTTCGGCTGGCCGCCGACCGAGACGGTGAACAGCGTGCGGCCGTGGAAGGACGACAGGCAGGAAATGATGCGCGATTTGTGCGGACCGAACTTGGTGTGCGCGTACTTGCGGGCCAATTTCAGGGCCGCTTCGTTCGCTTCCGCGCCCGAGTTGCAGAAGAAGGCGCGGTCGGCGAAGGTCGCTTCGACCAGGGCCGATGCCAGGCGCAGCACCGGCTCGTTGGTGTAGCCGTTACCGAGGTGCCACAGGGTTCCGATCTGCTTGGTCAGCGCATCGACCAGCACCGGGTTGGCGTGGCCGAGGCTCGAGACCGCGATGCCCGAGGTGAAGTCGAGGTAATGCTTGTCTTCCTGGTCCCACACGTCCAGGCCCGAGGCGCGCACCGGCACCATCGCGGCGGGAGCGTAGGTCGGAACGAGGACTTCGTCGAAGGTCTGCCGAGTGACAGGCCGCGTTGTGACACCCGAATCAAGCTTTGCATTCATGACTTTTTCCTCATCCTATGTAGTGACAGGCGCGCCGGGACGCGGGCGCCGAGTCTGGGCATTATACGGAGGGAGGGGTAGCGGGTTCTTGCAGAAGTGCGACGGGGATTTTCATTTTTGGCAGGGAATGAAGGGGCGCTGGCTACCTCAACAAAGTAAAATGGCTCAGTGCCAGCTTGTCCGCACCGCTGACGAAAGAAGGAGCAGGCTATGACGAAAATTGCAGTTTCGACAATTGGCTTCACCAACAAGTCGGCAGAAACTTTTTTCAAGCTCCTGCGGACAGCAAACGTGCGCACCCTGCTGGACGTACGCTTGAACAACACCTCGCAACTGGCGGGTTTCGCCAAAAAGGCAGACCTGAAATTTTTTCTCTCTGAACTGCTTGGAGCGCAATACATCGAATTGCCTGACCTGGCACCAGAGGGAGAGATGCTCAAGCGTTACCGATCGAAAGAGATGCCGTGGGACACGTATGCGCGGGCCTATATCGACTTGCTCGAACGGCGCCGCGTGGAAGATCATTTGGACATATCCCTGTTCGTGGGAGGATGTCTGCTATGCAGCGAAGACAAGCCTCACCACTGCCATCGGCGGCTTGCTACCGAGTATCTCAATGCCAGGTGGGGCGGCAAACTGAACGTCTCTCATCTTTTCTAGCGTGTAGGAGACAGGGACGGTTCGACATTGCGCAGCGTAACCAGCGCCCGGTATTCGGTATCGTCCAGCACGAATTGGAGCCGGGCCTGCGGCGGATAACTGGTCTTGATCAGCATGGCTGACGCCATTTTTGCGTCGAACGCAGTGCGCACCCAGCCCGACAGCGCCTGTGGCCGCTGATACGGCGCTTCGCGCAGGATCTCGGTAATGGCACGGACATGGGCGGGATGGTCGCGCTGGACGCGCTCGAGTGCCCCGGGTGTGTCGAGGTCGACCTGGTGGGCGGAGGTAAAATCGGCGTGGGCGGAAAAGGCGACGCTGGCGAGCAGCGCGGCCATAACAGCTTTCATGGCGCACCTCCTTTTTGCATACAGCCAGTCTACTCCCGGCATCGGCCTTTGTATTCAGGAGCCGATGCGCGACGCATTCGCCGCCCGCTCCCGCAGCATTGACCGGTCCCGCGTCAACACCCCCAGCTGCTCCGGCGAAAACACCGTCATCTGCGTCTGGAACGCCAGCCCGATCCCCGCCTTCTCCAGCCGCTCGTAAATCGTCAATAACAGTTCCTCGCGAATGACGACATTGACCTCGAAGTCGCTCACGTCGATATACGCAAACACTTCGATATTGAACGCGCGCTCGGCGATCCGGCCCAGGCGCGCGCGGAAACCTTCGGCGATCTTGTCGTGCTCGGCCAGCACCCCATGGACGATGCCGAGCGCCTCGCGCAGCTTGGCGGAGGGCACCTGGTAGTCGATGGCAATCACGGGATTGAACAGGAAGCGGTCGCGCGCCGCAAAATTCTCGATCTGGCGCGCCGACAAGTCGCCGTTCGGGATCGTGACCAGGGTGCGCTCCAGGGTGCGGATGCGGGTCGAGCGGATGCCGACGTCCTCGACGGTCCCGACCAGGTCGCCAACCTTGATGAAGTCGCCCACCTGCGCGGGACGGTCGGCAATCACGGTCACGCTGCCCACCAGGTTTTCCACGGTCTTCTGGGCACCGAGGGCCAGGGCGATACCGCCGATACCGAGGGCGGCGATACCGGTGGTGACGTCGATGCCGAAGGTGTCGAGGATGCCGATGCCGGAGAACAGCAGCAACAGCACCTTGACCGTGCGCCGCAGCAGGGTGATCACGGAGACGACCTGGCGCCGCTGGCGGCGCTGCATGCGGGCGATGGCCAGCTGGGAGATGGCATCGACCATACGCAGGCCGAACCAGACAAAGGCGATGACGGAAACGATGCCCGCGTAGCGCAGCAAGGCCTGGCGCGCGACGATGGCGACCGGCAGCCGTTCGGCCCAGGTGAAGAACACGAAGCCGGCAATAAGCAGGCTAAATGGCGGCAAGGCCGCCTCGAAGAAGCGGTACAAGCCGCTTGCCGCAGGATCGGCGACCAGGCGCCGCATGATGGCGACCAGCAGCGCGGCTACCACCCACAGGCCGCCGAACAGCATCACGCCCAGCCCGATCAGCATGCCCCAATCCTTGAGCGGGGCGCCGGCGACGATCAGCTCGTCCTGCGTGGCCGCCTGCACGCGCTGGCCCGCCGCGGCAATCTGGCTGACGGTGTCGCGCGAGATTTTCCAGACCTGCACGCCGTCTTCTTCGCCGCGGCTCAGCAGCACCGGGACTTTCTTGCCGCCGATGCTGACCTGGCCGACGCGCTCTTGCTCGACCGGCAGTTCGTCGTCGATGCGGCCGACGGCGTCGTTCGAGACGGCGGCGTAGGGTTCGAGCGAGCCGCCGTTATCGAGCAGCGCCTGGAAATTGCGGGCTTGCGTGGCGGCGTTGATGCGCTGGCGGTTGCTGTTCAGCGGCGAATCGAAATACTGGGCGGCGCGGTCGTAGTCGTGCTCGGCCAGGGCGGCGATCAGGCCGGAGATCATCGAGCGCGGCGTCTCGCGCTTGAGGGGATCGGGCAGCACGACGGGTTGAGGAGGCGCGGACGCCTGCGCACCGGGCAGCAGGCCGGCGCGCGCCGGCGAAACCAGTGCAAGCAGGAAGAGAAGCACGAAGAGGAGAGAAGAAAACCGCATGCTCAATGGAACTCCTTGAAGCTGAAATGGGAATAGCGGGCGCAGCCTGCGGGCTTGGGCCAAGGGCGCTGCCGGCGAAAACCGGAACGCGGGGTACGGGTGAGGCACGCGGCGCATGGGCGCGACCTCAGCCGGTATCGGATGTCAGACGGCCACAAGTCTAGCACCGAGCACGGCAGGCGCCCGCACGCTTACTCCGCCAGCTTGCGCTGCCGCTCTTCCCGCGGCGTATTCCCGAACAAGGCGCCAAAGGCCGTCGAAAAGTGCGACCCCGACGAAAAGCCGCACATCAGTCCCACCTGCACGATCGAGTAATTCGTATCCAACAACAACTGCCGCGCCCGGTTCAAACGCAGTTCCAGGTAATAACGCGACGGCAAGCTGCCGAGATACTGCTTGAACAGTCTTTCGAGCTGGCGCCGGGAGACACCGGCCAGCTGGGCAATCTCATCGGTCGACAGCGGCTCCTCGATATTCGCCTCCATCAGGGTCACGGCTTCCGTCAACTTCGGCTGCAGCGTCCCGAAGCGCGCCTGCAGGGCAACGCGCTGGCGCTCCTCGCGACCGCGCACGCGGTCCACGCACAGCAACTCCTTGACGGGCGCCTGCACGTTGGAACCGAAGATGATGTCGATCAGGGTCAGCGCGAAATCCACGGATGCGGCGCCACCACAGCAGGTCAGCCGATTCCCATCGATCTCATACAGGTGCGGCGTAAAAATCGCCTGGTCCGCCCGGCTGTCGGCATCGGCATACAGCGACCACGGAAACGCCGTGCGCACGCCGTTCAGCGCGCCCGCTTCCGCCAGCCACAACACCCCGGCGCCAACGCCGCCCCAGAACGGCGCAGCACGGCAGCGCTCGACCAGCGCGCGGAAGTTGGCAGGTTTGAGACCGGATTGCGCCTCGTCGGCAGCCAGCAGCACCAGGTGCCAGTGCCGCTGCGCATCGCTCGTGAACTTGTCCGGGCTGCGCACGTCGACGTGCAGGCGCTCGGGGCCGAGGATTTTCGCGGCCTGGCGCAGCGGTTGCACCAGGCCGGACCAGGTCAGGGCGTCCGGTTCGCCGGCGTTGACCAATAAAATGCGCAGCGGCCGTTCCTGCGCCAGGACGGACAGTTCAGCTTGCGGCATCGGGACAGGTCAGGCGCGTCATCACTCGGGGGCCAGCGCGGCGGCGGGCCGGCGTTCGGAATTCCATTGGCTGACTATCATACCGGAGATCAACAGCAAGCCGCCCAGCCAGCCCCGCGCCGTCATCGCCTCGCCCAGCCAGAAGTAGCCGAAAAAGGCGGCGGCGGCCGGCTCGAATGCGTAGACGACGGCCGCCTCGTTGGCCGTCGTGCGCGACTGACCCCAGGTTTGCAGCGAGATGATGGCGGCGGTGGCGATCACGCCGAGATAAGCAAAATTCCACACGTGCTGGCCGATGGCAGTGACCACGCCGCCGATCCGGGCGCCGCGGGCGGCAGCATCGCCCGGCACTTCTCTCGCCAGCAGCCACACCATCGCGCACAGGGCGACGGTGCCGATTTGAGAGGCGGTAACGCTGAGTAATCTGGTGGCGCTGCGGGTGCGCACTTCCATCACCTTGATGTAGACACCGAAGCACAGCGCGCTCATCAGGGCGAGCGAATCGCCCAGGCCCCAGGCGCCGCCGTCCCAGCACAGGGCGGCCAGGCCGGCGATCGACATGACCAGGGCCAGCACGATGCGCCGCTCGGGCAGGCGTCCGGCCAGCACGCCGAGCAGGGGCACGACCAGCACGTTCAGGCCGCAAATGAAGGCGTTGCGGTTCGAGCTGGTCAGCGCCAGGCCCTCGACCTGGAACACGAAGCAGAAGAACAGCAAGCCGCCGAGGATGGCGCCCGATTTCGCGTCGGCCAGTTTCGCGCGCCACAGGAAGGGCGACAGCAAGAGTGCCGCCAGGGCAAACCGCACCAGGATGATCCACACCGCCGAGAAGTGGCCCGTCAAATCCTTCATGGCGGGGAAAGTCGTGCCCCAGACCAGGGTGACGAGCAACAGGGCGAGGATGCCGTGGAGGTGACGGGTCATTCGTAGTAAAACCGGCAAAAGCGTCTATGGTACGCGCCTCTTCCATAAAAGGCGAACCGCGGGCTGACCTATGCTTGCTGACAGGCGCGCCCCTCGCCCCTGGACAGCTATAATCCTGGGTCATGGGGGAACGATATTTAAAAAGCGTCCGCTTGCTGGCCGAATGCCTGCAAGGTTTCGAGCGGTATTCGGGCGAGACAGTGCGGCAATACGGTTTGACGCACGCGCAATTCGACATCATCGCGACACTGGGCAATACCGAGGGCATGAGCTACAAGGAACTCGGCGAGCGCACCCTGATCACCAAGGGCACGCTGACCGGCGTCATCGAGCGCCTCGAACAGAAGGGCATCGTGCTGCGCGAACGCAGCAGCGACGACAAGCGCTCTTTCCACGTGCGCCTGAGCGCCGCGGGCGATGCCGTGTTCCGGGAGGTGTTCCCGAAAGTGGTCGCCCATGGCAAGCAATTGTTTGCGGAGTACAGCGAGGCCGAGTTCGACGAGATGGATGGCGCTTTGAAGAAGCTGCGCGAGCGCATTGGCAACGCCGGACGCCCGTCCCCCTTATCACTACAACAAAAGGAAGAATCTTGAAAACCACCCTGCTCGAGGGCAAAAAGCCCGCCCACTTCGACAAGCATATCATCGGCAATATCTTGCTCGACGTGGCTACCGAGGAAGAAGTCCGCCAGCACAAGATGCTGATCGGCGTGCGCAACGAAGCCGGCGAAATCTATCGCCTGATCGGCGCAGCGAAATTGAACAACTTCATGAATGCCGTCGAAGAGCTGATCGACCTCGGCCTGGTGGACGAGCTGCAGGACACCGAGGAGCTGAAGGAAGGCTGCGACGCCATCTTCAGCGAAGAGTAAGTACCTACTCTGCCGTTGTAAAAGTGCCCCACGGCAAATTTTGCCTGGGGTGAGTCTGACCATTGCAGGTATAATTTTTCGATGGACAGACTCGACGCCCTCAAGAGTATCGCGGCACAGGCCATTCGCGGCGAACTCAGCTTCCCGACGAATGTCGACGCCACGCTCAGGCTGCAGCAAGCCCTGAACGATCCCGAATGCCATGCCGATGCGGCGGCCCGCCTGGTCCAGGCCGAGCCCCTGCTGGCGGCGCGCACCGTGGCGATTGCCAACTCCGTTACCTATAACCGCTCCGGCAACGACGTGACCAACGTGCGTGCAGCGGTCCAGCGCGTCGGTTTCCGCACGCTGGGCGCGCTGGCGGCCAGCGTCATCGTGCGTCAGCTGAGCAGCGAAATCACCGATCCTGACCTGCGCGCCCGTGCCGATGCGCTGTGGCGCCACTCGGCCCACGTGGCCGCGCTGGCCCAGGTGATCGCGCGCCGCGTTTCCTTCGTCGATCCGGAAACGGCGATGTTCGCGGGTATCGTGCACGAGGTCGGCGGCTTCTACATGCTGTCGCAGGCGCATTTGTACCCGGGCCTGCTCGATGGCGATGCCGACGAGTGGCTGGAACATGGCGAAGTGGCGGTCGGCCGCGGCGTGCTGCTGAGACTGGGCGTGCCGGCGCCGGTGATGGGCGCGATCGAAGCCATGTGGAACGGCATGCGCGCGCTGCCGCCGGAAACCCTGGGCGATACCCTGCTGCTGGCGAATGACCTGTCGCCGGTTCCCTCTCCCTTGCTGGAACGTCCGGGCGCGACCACGGTACAGGCTGCGGCGACCATCGACTTCGCCGTCGGTGACGGCACGCTGGCGCGCATCATGGAAGAGTCGGCGCACGAAGTGCAGAGCCTGACGTCGGCCTTGCTGTGAGTAGGGTGGGCGCCCTGTGCCCACCTGGCGTGCCACGGTGCGCATATATATGGTGGGCACGGGGCGCCCACCCTACGTCCCAAAAAAAAATGCCCGCTCAGGGAGCGGGCAAAGTCCAAAACTAGGGATGTCCTGAAAGAGACGAGTCCATATTAGTTCCCGGTTCCCGCACACTCTGTGCGCCACTTCACACTTGTAACATCTTTCTCTACCGTTTTCACAATTTATCGTTGGGGCAAAAAAAACCCGCTCCGAGGGGGAGCGGGTGAAGTCCAAAACTAGGGATGTCCTGAAAGAGACGGTTCCACTATAAGGTTTCGCTATCCATACACTCTGTGCGATAACTCACACAGGCGAGCTAAATTTCACTTTTGAGTAATTTCTTTGTGAAAATCGATATGCAAAGCGGGTGAAATGGCTGAGAAAGCGACACAATAATGAAAAATGCCGCCCGATTGTTAATCGCGCGGCATTTTTTTTGGATCGGCATGCAGGCATGCCGTGACACGATCAGACGACGGCGCCGTCCGTTTCGTCCTTTTCCTTGACCGGCTTGATCAGGTCTTCGCGCTTGACGCCGAACCACATCGCCAGCGCGGCGGCCACGAACACCGACGAATAGATACCGAAGCAGATGCCGATCGTCAGCGCCAAGGCGAAGTGGTGCAGCGACGGGCCGCCGAAGAACAGCATCGACAGCACCATCATCTGGGTCGAGGCGTGGGTGATGATGGTACGCGAGATGGTGCTGGTGATCGCGTGGTCGATGACCTCGGTCACGCTCATCTTGCGCTGCTTGCGGAAGGTTTCGCGGATCCGGTCGAAGATGACGACCGATTCGTTCACCGAGTAGCCCAGCACCGCCAGCACGGCCGCCAGCACCGTCAGCGAGAATTCCCACTGGAAGAAGGCGAAGAAGCCGAGAATGATGACGACGTCGTGCAGGTTCGCCAGGATGGCGGCGACGGCGAACTTCCACTCGAAGCGCACGGCCAGGTAGATCACGACGCCGACCACGACCATGATCAGGGCGTTCAGGCCGTCGTGCGCCAGCTCGTCGCCGACCTGCGGTCCGACGAAGTCGACACGCTGCAGCGTCACCAGTTCGGCACCGGCCGCGTTTGCGCAGCTGGTACGTGCCACCGGCTGGCCCTTTTCCGTCACGGTTACCTGCTTCGGCGTGCCGCCTTCGGACGCGCAGACGGCAGCGAAGGCTTCCGACGACACCGTGGCGCCGGCGGCGGTCTTCACCGGCGGCAGGCGCAGCATGATGTCCTGGGCGGTGCCGAAGCTGGCCACTTCCGGCGCTTCATGGCCGATCGAACGCAGCGTGGCGCGGATCTTTTCCTGGTCGGCCGCATGCGGATAACGCAGTTCCATCACGGTGCCGCCGGTGAACTCGACCGAGAGATGCAGGCCCTTGGTCACCAGGAAGAACACGGCGGCGACGAAGGTCAGCGCCGAGATCACGTTGAAGATCAACGCGTGGCGCATGAACGGGATGTCCCGCTTGATTTTGAAAAATTCCATGACGATTCCTAGTCTTTATTTCTTTTCAGCGGGCAGGCCCGGGGTCCAGACAGTGCCCACCGACAGCTTGGACACTTTCTTGCCGCGGCGGCCGTACCAGAAGTTGACGATGCCGCGCATGACGAACACGGCCGAGAACATCGAGGTCAGGATGCCCAGGGTATGGACGACGGCGAAGCCGCGCACCGCGCCCGAACCGAAGATCAGCAGCGCCAGGCCGACGATCAGGGTGGTCACGTTGGAGTCGAAAATCGTGTCCCAGGCATGGCTGAAGCCCTGCGTGATGGCCTGCTGCGCCGTGGCGCCGGCGCGCAGCTCTTCGCGGATACGCTCGTTGATCAGCACGTTCGCGTCGATCGCCATACCCAGCGCGAGCGCGATTGCCGCGATACCCGGCAGGGTCAGCGTTGCCTGCAGCATCGACAGCAGCGCCAGCAGGAACAGCACGTTGGCGGCCAGTGCCAGCGAGCTGAACACGCCGAATACGTGGTAGTAGATGATCATGAAGATGGCAATGGCGACGAAGCCCCATACCGTCGAGTGCAGGCCGCGGCTGATGTTTTCGGCGCCGAGCTGCGGGCCGACCACGCGTTCTTCGATGAATTCCATCGGTGCCGACAGCGCGCCCGAGCGCAGCAGCAGCGCCAGTTCATTGGCGTCCTGGATGCTGCCGATGCCGGTGATCTGGAAGGTCGAGCCGAGTTCGCCCTGGATGGTCGGGGCGGTCGGGACCGTATATTTGCCCTTCTCTTTCAGCAGGACCGCCATGCGCTTGCCGATGTTTTCGCGGGTCACGAGGCGGATCTTGCGGCCGCCGTCGCCGTTCAGGTCGATCGAGACGGCCGGCTGCTGGTTCTGGTCGAAGGTGGCAACCGCACTGGAGATGTAGTCGCCGGTCAGGATGATGTCTTTCGAGACCACGACCGGGGCGCCACGGCCTTCGGTGAACAGTTCGGAATTGAGCGGAATCGCGGCCGACAGTTCGGTGCCCGGGGTCACGCTGGAATCGACCATGCGCATCTCCAGGGTCGCGGTGCGGCCGATGATGTCCTTTGCACGGGCCACGTCCTGCACGCCCGGCAGCTGCACGACGATGCGGTCGGCGCCCTGGCGCTGGATGACCGGCTCGGTCACGCCGAGTTCGTTGATACGCTTGGACAGGGTCGTGATGTTCTGGTTCACGCCTTCTTCGACGGTGCGCTTGAGCGCTTCCGGCTTCAGGGTGACGAGCAGTTTCAGGTCGCTGCCGTCGGCGGCGTCGGCCAGCTGCAGGTCCTGGATCTGGCTCGACAGGACATTGCGCGCGGCATTGCGGGTTTCGGCATCGCGGAACGTGACTTCGACGGTGTTGCCGTTACGCTCGATACCGGCGTGGCGAACGTTCTTGTCGCGCAGGATGCTGCGCACGCTCGCTTGCGTGCCCTTCATCTTGGTTTCCAGCACGGCCTTGGCATCGACCTGCAGCAGGAAGTGGACGCCGCCGCGCAGGTCGAGGCCGAGGTTCATCGGCAGCGCGCGCAGTTTCTGCATCCAGGCAGGCGTATTCTTGACCAGGTTGACGGTGACGATGTAGTCGGGGTCGGTCGCGTCGCGGTTCAGCTGGCGCTCGAGCGCGAGCTTGGCCTTGAACTGGGCATCGGTGGTGTCGAAGCGGGCGCGCACGGCCGAGGAGTTGCTCGAACCGTCCAGGGTCACCTGGTTTGCCGGAACACCTTCACGTTTCAGCACGTCCGCGACCCGGGCCGTGGTGTCGCTCGTGATCTTGACGGCCGTCTTGCCGGTCGTGACCTGCAACGCCGGCGATTCGCCGAAGTAATTAGGCGCCGTGTACAGCGCGCCCAGCAGGAGCGCGACAGCGATCAGTATGTATTTCCAGACGGGATAGCGATTCATAGTGTTCCAGCGTTGGGTGTTGAAGCGACAACGGCCCGGTCGGGATCGATCGCGGGCCGTGGCGCAGGCTTACAGGGACTTCAGCGTACCCTTCGGCAGCAGCGTGGTGACCGCGTTCTTCTGCACGATCATTTCGGTGCCGGCCGCGATTTCCAGGGTGACGTAGGCGTCTTTCACCTGCACGACGCGGCCCAGGATGCCGCCTGCCGTGACGACTTCGTCGCCCTTGGCCAGCGCGTCCATCATCGACTTGAGTTCTTTCTGGCGCTTCTGCTGCGGGCGGATCATGAGGAAATACATGACCACGAACATGATCAGCAGCGGTGCAAAGGTCGTCAGGTTGCCCATCAGGCCAGGGTCGGCAGCGGTGGTGGTTTGCGCGTACGCGTTGGAAATGAACACAAGGACTCCGATTGTGAGATAAAAAAAACAGCGCTGTATTCTAGCACCGGCTAACTGCCAGCGGCCATTCCGCGGTAGGTGGGAATGACATTCATAAATTGCAAGATGGAAATCGCAGATAAGTTGGCCGATCGAATGTACAAAACGCGTGGAGTCGGGACTCCACGCGTCAACAGACGGCAGCGTTGCCGCGCCAGTATTTACACCCCGCGCGCCCGGTCCGCAGCGAACTTCAGGCGGAAGCCATGGAAGCCATCGGCATCGATCGCATCCCGGATCTCCTGCATCAGCTTCAGGTAGTAGTGCAGGTTGTGAATCGTATTCAGCCGCGCACCCAGGATCTCGTTCGAGCGGTGCAGGTGGTGCAGGTAAGCGCGCGAGAAATTCTTGCAGCAGTAGCAGTCGCAGGACTCGTCCAGCGGCGCCATGTCTTCCTTATAGCGCGCGTTCTTGATCTTCACATCGCCGAAGCGCGTGAACAGCCAGCCGTTACGGGCATTCCGGGTCGGCATCACGCAGTCGAACATGTCGACGCCGTTCGCCACGCCTTCGACCAGGTCTTCCGGCGTGCCGACGCCCATCAGGTAATGGGGCTTGTTTTCCGGCAGGCGCGGGCCGACGTGGGCCAGGATGCGCTGCATGTCTTCCTTCGGCTCGCCGACCGACAGGCCGCCAATCGCCAGGCCCGGGAAGTTGATGTCTTCCAGTCCCGCCAGCGATTCGTCGCGCAGGTGCTCGTACATGCCGCCCTGGACGATGCCGAACAGCGCGTTCGGATTTTCTCCGCCCTTGAACTCGTTCATCGAGCGCTGGGCCCACCGCAGCGACATGCGCATCGACTTCGCCGCCTCTTCGGCGGTGGCGGCGCGGCCGTCGATCTCATAGGGGGTGCATTCGTCGAACTGCATCACGATGTCCGAGTTCAGCGCGCGCTGGATCTGCATCGACACTTCCGGCGACAGGAATTTACGCGAGCCGTCGATCGGCGACGCAAAGGTCACGCCCTCTTCCGTAATCTTGCGCATCGCGCCCAGCGAGAACACCTGGAAGCCACCCGAGTCGGTGAGAATCGGCTTGTCCCAGCCCATGAAGCCGTGCAGGCCGCCGAACTTGTTCAGCACCTCGGTGCCGGGGCGCAGCCACAAGTGAAACGTGTTACCGAGGATGATCTGGGAACCGACTTCCTTCAATTCCGTCGGATCCATCGCCTTCACGGAACCGTAGGTCCCGACCGGCATGAAGATCGGGGTTTCGATGGTGCCGTGGTTCAGTTTGAGGCGGCCGCGGCGCGCGTGCGACAGGCCGCTGGTGTCTTTTTTAAGAAGGGTAAATTCGAGCATCGGGGAAAATCTTAAGTGGGATTGGCCAGCGTGGCCCGGGTCGTCAGCAGCATGGCGTCGCCGTAGCTGAAGAAGCGGTATTCGTTGGCGATCGCATGGGCGTAGGCCTTGCGGATCTCGGCATAGCCGGCAAAGGCCGACACCAGCATCAGCAGGGTCGACTTCGGCAGGTGGAAGTTGGTGATCAGGCGCGTCACCGTCTTGAATTGATAGCCAGGCGTGATGAACAGCGCGGTGTCGGCGCTGCCGGCCACCAGTTCGCCCGATTGGGAGGCCGATTCCAGTGCGCGCAGCGAGGTGGTGCCGACGGCGACCACATCGCGGCCAGCCGCTTTCGCGGCGCGCACGGCGTCCACCGTCTCCTGCGCGATCGTGTACCACTCGGTGTGCATGTTGTGCTGCGAGAGGTCTTCCACGCGCACGGGCTGGAAGGTGCCGGCGCCCACGTGCAGGGTGACGTAGGCAAAGTTGACGCCCTTTGCCTTGAGTTTGTCGAGCAGCGGCTGATCAAAATGCAGGCCGGCGGTCGGCGCGGCGACGGCGCCCGGCTCCTTCGAATACACGGTTTGATAACGCTGCTCGTCGAATTCGTCGGCCGTGTGCTCGATGTAGGGTGGCAGAGGCAGGCGGCCGTGCGCTTCGATCAGCTCGAACACGTCGCCCTCGAAGTGCAGGGTGAAGAATTCGCCGGCGCGCTCGCCGGTGGTCACGTCGAAGGCGTCGGCCAGGCGGATGCGGTTGCCGGGCTTGGGCGACTTCGAGGCGCGTACCTGGGCCAGCACGGTGCGGTTGTCCAGCACGCGCTCGACCAGCACCTCGACCTGGCCGCCGGTTTCCTTCACGCCGAAGAAGCGCGCTTTTAAAACGCGGGTATTGTTCATCACCAGCAGGTCGCCCGGCTGCAGCTGGTCGAGGATGTCGGCGAAATGGCGGTCGGTGATCTGCTCGCCATCGAGTTGCAGGAGGCGCGAAGCGCTGCGGTCCGGCAGCGGCAATTGGGCGATGCGTTCGGGCGGCAGGTCGAAATCGAAATCGGAGAGCGAGTACATTCTGTTCAATTCTGGGAAAATAAGTGCTGGCAGCCTTACAATATGGCCCCAAGTACGTGCGGCGAACCCTCTATTTTACGCCGATACACGTCAATCTGCCGCATTTATGCCTGCATCTAAAACCCCTGCCGCCCCGAAAACGACACAAACCAAGCTCGCCAAGCTCGGCCTGCGCAGCGACATGGACCTGATCCTGCACCTGCCGATGCGCTACGAGGACGAGACCAAGATCGTACCGATCCGCGAGGCCTGCCTGCGCGGCGGCCATGTGTCGCAGGTCGAGGGCGTCGTCATCAAGAACGAGATCGCCCTGAAACCGCGCCGGCAGCTGCTGGTGACGATTGCCGACGACAGCGGCGAACTCCTGCTGCGCTTCATGAACTTCTACGGCAGCCAGGTCAAACAGCTGGCCGAGGGCGTGCGCGTGCGGGCGCGGACCGAAATCAAGCACGGCTTCTTCGGCGCCGAGATGGTGCACCCGACCTATAAGGTCGTCAACGAAAACGCGCCTCTGCCGACTTCGCTCACGCCCGTGTACCCGTCGGGCGAAGGCCTGTCGCAGCCGATCCTGCGCCGTGCGATCGCAGAAGCGATGCGGCGCGTCAGCTGGGTCGACACGGTGCCGGCCGCGATCCGCCGACAGATGGGCCTGATGGACTTCGAGCCGGCGGTGAAGCTGCTGCACTACCCGCCGGTCGACGTCGACGAATATGCGCTGATGGAAAAGTCGCATCCGGCCTGGACGCGCATGAAGTTCGACGAGCTGCTGGCCCAGCAGCTCTCCCTGAAACGGGCCCAGCGTGCGCGCCGCGACAAGGGCGCGCCGACCCTGCGCGCGGTAGGCGAGCTGTCCGAAGGCTTCCTGCGTGCCTTGCCCTTCTCGCTCACCGGCGCCCAGCAGCGCGTGGTGAAGGAGATCCGCAAGGACTTGTATGAAGGCTATCCGATGCAGCGCCTGCTGCAGGGCGACGTCGGCAGCGGCAAGACGGTGGTGGCGGCGCTGGCCGCCGCCCAGGCCATCGATTCCGGCTACCAGGCGGCGCTGATGGCGCCGACCGAGATCCTGGCCGAACAGCATTTCAGGAAGATCGCGGCCTGGATGGAGCCGCTCGGCGTGAAGGTCGCCTGGCTCACCGGTAGTCTGAAGAAAAAGGAAAAGACGGCGGCCAGCGAGATGGTCGAATCGGGCGAAGCACAATTGGTGATCGGCACCCACGCCCTGATCCAGGACACGGTGCAGTTTGCGAAACTGGGCCTGGTGATCGTCGACGAACAGCACCGCTTCGGCGTCGGTCAGCGCCTCACCCTGCGCAACAAGGGCAGCGAAGGCCTGGTGCCGCACCAGCTCATGATGTCGGCGACGCCGATCCCGCGCACGCTGGCCATGACCTATTACGCCGACCTCGAGGTGTCGGTGATCGATGAACTGCCGCCCGGACGCACGCCGATCGTCACCCGCGCCATCGACCAGAATCGTCGGGATGAAGTCATCGAACGCGTGCACGCGGCCGTGCTCGAGGGGCGCCAGGCCTACTGGGTCTGTCCGCTGATCGAAGAATCCGAAGCGCTGCAATTGCAGACGGCGACGGAAACCTACGAAACCCTGGCCGAAGCCCTGCCCGACTTGCAGGTCGGGCTGGTCCACGGCCGCATGAAGCCGCTCGAAAAGCAGGCGGTGATGGATGCATTCTCGGCGGGCGAGGTACACGTGCTGGTGGCGACCACCGTGATCGAGGTCGGGGTCGACGTGCCGAACTCCTCGTTGATGGTGATCGAGCACGCCGAGCGCTTCGGCCTGTCGCAGTTGCACCAGCTGCGCGGGCGCGTCGGACGCGGTTCGGCCGCCAGCGTCTGCCTGCTCCTGTACCAAAGCCCGCTGGGCCAGGTGGCGAAGCAGAGATTGATGACGATGCGCGAGACCACCGACGGTTTTGAAATTGCACGGCGCGACCTGGAGATCCGCGGACCGGGCGAGTTTTTGGGCGCGCGCCAGTCGGGACAGGCGATGCTGCGTTTTGCCGATTTAGAAACCGACCAGTGGCTGGTGGAGCATGCGCGCGACATCGCCGCGAGCTTGTTGGAGAGCGAGACCGGTCCGAATGTGGAGATCGTGGATGCGCACCTGGCGCGCTGGCTCGGTGGACGGGAAGAATTCTTGAAGGTGTAACGCATGGTGGGCACAGGGTCCGATCGCGGCCCGGCCCACCATGCACCCGCGTTAATCGACTTTCGTCAACTCCACCCCATCCACCGTCATCTTCCACTTGCCGTTCTCGCGATGCGGCGGCTTGCTGACCACGAAGGTCGAGCGCACCAGGAAGACACCGACGTCGAAGTTATCGCCATTAAAACCCTGCAGGTCGACGCTGAGGTCGAGATTCTTGCCGGGCTGGTTGCGCTTGTACTTGACCTTGCCGTCCTTGGCCAGCTGGATGCGCATGTCCTTGCCCTGCCAGTCGCCGACATAGGCGATCTTCTCGGGCGGGACCGGGACAGGATCGGCCTGGGCGGCCAGCGGCAGCAGGCAAGCGCTGAGGATAAGGGGGCGAAGCAGATGCATGATGAACTCACGGAAGCGATGAGCTGCCGAGTATTCGCCCATCACGATATGTTGTCAACATGCATACGCCGAGCGGCGTTGCTTCTTCAAGACGCGTCGTCGGCGTCGTAGCGCAGCCCGATCTGGCGCCGGATCTCGTCCATCACGCGCATCAAGGCCAGGGTCTCCTCATGCGTCATACCGGGGCTTTCGATCAGTCCTGCGCGCCAGCAGCGCTGGGCTTCGATCACTTCGTGCACGTAGCCATTGCCGAGATAGGGCGTGGCGATCGTGCGCGTGCTGCCATCATCGAGCGCCACCGTGATCGAGCGGGCGCGGTGGAACATGGTGTTCATGCGGATGTGGCCGCGCGAACCGGAAACCGTCAGCTCGCCCGGCGTGCGCGCCAGGAAGGAGCAGCTGCAGGCCGACATGGCGCCGCTTGCGTGCTTCATCGTGAAGCCGGTCTGGACGTCGACACCGGTCGGGCCCAGTTGGGCCTGCGCTTTGACTTCAAGCACCGGACCGAGCAGGCTGGCCGCGATCGAGAGCGGGTAGATGCCGAGGTCGAGCAGCGCGCCGCCGCCCAGCTTCGGATTGAAGACGCGGTGTTCGGGACCGAAGCTGGCCGTAAAGCCGAAGTCGGCCACGACCTGCTGGACGCTGCCGATCTCGCCGGCCGCGATCAGGCGTTTCACTTCCGCCAGCGCGGGCATGAAGCGCGTCCACATCGCCTCCATCAGGAACAGGCCATTGGCGCGCGCTGCCGCGACCAGCTGTTCGGCTTCGTTCGCATTCATGGTGAAGGGCTTTTCGACCAGCACGCCCTTACCGGCGCGCAGCGCCAGCAGCGCATTACTCACATGCTGGGGGTGGGGCGTGGCGACGTAGACCAGGTCGATGCCGTCGGCTTGCGCGAGCGCCTCGTAGGAGCCATAGGCCGCGCCCGCGTGGAATTCGGCGGCGAAGGCTTCGGCCTTGTCCCGGCTGCGCGAGGCGACGCCGGCCAGCACGGCATCGGGCACGTCCTGCAGCGCGGTAGCGAAGGCGCGCGCGATCTTGCCCGTGCCGAGTATGCCCCAACGAACCGGCTTGTCCATGGCCACTCTCCTCAACTCGCCCGCTTGGGCCGGAAGACGCCCGTATCCAGGTAAAAGGCCTGGTCCTGTCCCGGCCACCAGCCCGGCACGCCGAGCACCGGCAGCGGCGTGAAGCCGGAAGTGCTCAGGCCCTCGGCGCGCAGCGTCTGCGCCACCGTGTCGTCGATCCAGGCGCGCTGGGCGTGCGCATCGAAGCCGAAATAGTCATCGGGGGCGAACACGACGCGCACGTGCGCCGTGATCGCCTTGCGCGGCGCCACCAGCTTTTCCATCAAGGCGTGCCCGAACAGCCACAGCTGGGCGTCGGGGCCGAACATGGCGCGCTTTTCGAACAGTGCCGCGTCCCAGCAGTGGGCGCGCAGCTCGTCGACCAGTTCACGTCCCGCGCTGGAGGCACGCACGATCAGCAACGCCGCGTTCTCGTCAAAAATGGTGGCGGCATCGCGCGCCGGACCGCGGGCTTTACTGCCCCCGAACGCCTCAATCTGGGCCGCCTGCAAGGCGTTCAGCTCGCGCTTGATCGCCGGGAAGGTTTGCCACACGAGGCCATTGAAGAAGTCGTGCAGGTTCTCGCGCGTCGGCACATTGCCCGTGGCGCTGATGAATTCTTCATACGCCATCCCTTCGGGCAGCGATTCCTGCGGGACGAAGGTGATGGGCAGATCGCGGTGGTTGCGCAGCGCCAGCTGCGCGGCCTGGCGGTTGAAGGCGCCGGCGAAATCCGTGCCTTCCAGGCCGAGAGCCTCGTAGGCCGGGCGCACGGCCTCATACCACGGCCGCGACCAGTCGATCTGCGCAAATTCGGACGACACTTACAGCATCTTCCAGTCGATGCGCTCGCCCGCGTTCAGCGGCACCAGCGCGTTCTCGCCGAAGGGCACGGTGGCCGGCAGGGTCCACGACTCGCGCGTCAGGGTGATCGTGCCTTCGTTGACCGGCAGGCCGTAGAAGGCCGGGCCGTTCAGGCTGGCGAAGGCTTCGAGTTTATCCAGCGCGCCGGCGTCGGCGAAGGCTTGCGTGTACAGCTCCATCGCATGCAGGGCCGTGTAGCAACCGGCGCAGCCGCAGCTCGACTCTTTCGCGCCGACGGCGTGCGGGGCCGAGTCGGTACCGAGGAAGAAGCGCTCGTCGCCGCTGGTGGCGGCCGTCACCAGCGCCAGGCGGTGTTCTTCGCGCTTCAGGACCGGCAGGCAGTAATAGTGCGGACGAATCCCGCCGCGGAAGATTTCGTTGCGGTTGTAGAGCAGGTGGTGCGCGGTGATGGTTGCGGCGATCGGGCCTTCGGCCTCGGCCACGTACTGGGCCGCATCCTTGGTCGTGATGTGCTCGAAGACGACGGCCAAGGCCGGCAGGTCGCGGCGCAGCGGACGCATCACGCGCTCGATGAAGACGGCCTCGCGGTCGAACAGGTCGATGTCATGGTCGGTGACTTCGCCATGCACCAGCAGCGGCATGCCGACTTCCTGCATCACTTCCAGCACCTTGTAGCACTTCTTCAGATCGGTCACGCCGGCATCCGAATTGGTGGTCGCGCCGGCCGGATACAGCTTCACCGCGTGAATGAAACCCGTGTCCTGGGCGCGGCGGATCTCGTCCGGATCGGTGTTGTCCGTCAGGTAGAGCGTCATCAGCGGCTCGAAGGGCATGCCGCTTGGGAGCGCGGCCAGGATGCGCTCGCGGTAGGCCTGCGCGGCAGCGGCGGTCGTGACTGGCGGCTTCAGGTTCGGCATCACGATCGCACGCGCGAACTGGCGCGCCGTGTGCGATACCACGCTGGCCAGCCCGGCGCCGTCGCGCAGGTGCACGTGCCAGTCGTCTGGACGGGTGATGGTGATGGAATTGGGGGTCTCGATGGGGGACATGGCGGGCTCTCGGATTGCGGGACGGCGTCATTTTACCTGTATAGAGGATGTAGAGCGCGCTTGCACCTGCCTCCAGAATATGGGAGGCTGCATCGCAATTGCAATGCATTATTGGAGTTCACATGAAAACGTCAACGATTCCCTCGCTGCGCGTCAAGCCGGAGCTGCGCATCGCAGCGGAAAGCGTGCTTCAGGACGGCGAAACCTTGTCGGGCTTCGTCGAACAATCGCTGCGCCAGAACATCCAGCGTCGTCAGGCTCAGCAGGAATTCATTGCACGCGGTTTGGCATCGGCCGCGGAAGCAGAACGCACAGGTGAATATGTCGATGCTGACGACGTCCTGCGCGAACTGGACGTGATGCTCGAGGATGCGACCAAGGCCAAGGAATGACGTTCAAAGTCCGCTATACGAGGGCGGCGCGGGAAGATTTGCGTGAGTTGTACGCGTATCAACTACAGCACAGCCTTCAATCTGCCAGGCGGGCACGCGACACGATCGCAAAAGGGTCGGAGCTGTTAAAGGACTTTTCGTTCACGTGCAGGAAGGCTGACCAGAACAATCCCTTCCTGCGCGAACTGCTCATCCCGTTCGGTGGTGCCGGATATGTAGCACTGTTCCAGATCGACGACCACAGTACGGTGACGATCCTGGCGGTGCGGCATCAGCACGAGGATGATTATTTGTAGGAGGGGCGCCCATCCCGGTCAGTGGATGATCTTGGCCAGGAACTCCCGCGCGCGCTCCGAGCGCGGGGCGCTGAAAAACGCGTCCGCCGGCGTATCCTCGACGATGCGCCCCTGGTCCATGAACACGATCCGGTCCGCCACCTTGCGTGCAAAGCCCATTTCGTGGGTGACGACCATCATCGTCATGCCGTCCTGGGCCAGGTTCACCATCACGTCCAGCACTTCGCCGATCATTTCCGGGTCGAGCGCGGAAGTCGGCTCGTCGAACAGCATGGCCACCGGGTCCATCGACAGTGCGCGCGCGATGGCCACCCGCTGCTGCTGGCCGCCCGACAGCTGGCTCGGGAACTTGTCCTGGTGCGCCAGCAGGCCGACCCGGTCCAGATAGTGCAGGCCGCGCTCGATCGCTTCTCCTTTCGCGCGCCCCAGCACTTTTATCTGCGCCAGCGTCAGGTTCTCGCGCACCGACAGGTGCGGAAACAGTTCGAAGTTCTGGAATACCATCCCGATCTTCGCGCGCAGCTTGGGCAGGTCGGTCTTGCGGTCGGTCACCGTGATGCCGTCGACCCGAATCGCGCCCTGCTGCACCGGCTCCAGGCCGTTGACGGTCTTGATCAGGGTCGACTTGCCGGAACCCGAGGGTCCGCAGACCACCACGACGTCGCCGCGCGCCACCCGCGTGCTGCAGTCGGCGAGCACCTGGAAGTCGCCATACCACTTGTTGACCTTCTCGATTTCGATCATCCGTTCACCATTCGCGCGACATTTCTGAGCGTGCTTGACAGCACTAACAGCCCCTAGGATACTGCGGAACTTGCCAATATAGTCAGAACGAGTCCTCGTTCGCACGCAGAACCACCTAGATCTTGAACCGCCCCGGCACGCCCAGGACCCATCCTGCATGCCGGGCTAAACGCGCAGGCTGACACAGGAAGCAGTTTATGAACAATCGAAACCGTCTCACCACTTATATCCTGATTGGCCTCGTACTCGGGGTCATCGTCGGCTACTTCGTCAATGCGAATACCGCCAATCCGACCGGCTTCGCCGACACGATGTCGCTGGTGACGACGCTGTTCCTGCGCCTGATTAAGATGATCATCGCGCCCCTGGTCTTCTCGACCCTGGTGGTCGGCATCGCCAAGATGGGCGACGCCAAGGAAGTCGGCCGCATCGGCGTCAAGGCGCTGGGCTGGTTCATCATCGCTTCCGTGATTTCCCTGTCGCTGGGCCTGATCCTGGTGAACCTGTTCCGCCCGGGCGACGCGATGGCGGTCTCGGGCCACCTGCCGGCCGTCGGCACCTCCTCGGGCATCGTCACCTCGGGCCTGACCCTGAAGGAATTCATCACCCACCTGGTGCCTTCGTCCATCGTCGACGGCATGGCCAAGAACGAGATCCTGCAGATCGTCGTGTTCTCGATCTTCTTCGGCACCGCCGCCGCCGCCGTCGGCGCGCGCGCCACGCCCCTGATCGACGCGGTCGACGGCGTCGCCCACATCATGCTGAAAGTGACCGGCTACGTGATGAACTTCGCGCCGATCGCCGTCTTCGCGGCGGTGGCCGGCATCGTCGCCAAGAGCGGCCTGGGCGTGCTGCAAACCTACGGCATCTTCATGGCCGAGTTCTACCTCGGCATCATCCTGCTGTGGGTAATCCTGATCCTGATCGGCATGGCCTTCCTCGGCCCGCGCGTGTTGCGCCTGATCGGCCTGCTGAAGGAACCGACCCTGCTGGCCTTCTCTACCGCCTCGTCGGAAGCGGCCTTCCCGAAAACCCTGGAAGGCCTGGAAAAGTTCGGCGTCAAGAATCGCCTGGCCGCCTTCGTGCTGCCGATCGGTTACTCGTTCAACCTGGACGGCTCGATGATGTACTGCACCTTCGCCGCAGTCTTCATCGCCCAGGCCTACGGCATCGACTTGCCGATGTCGACCCAGATCATGATGATGCTGGTGCTGATGCTGACCTCGAAGGGCATGGCCGGCGTGCCGCGCGCCTCGCTGGTCGTGATCGCCGCCACGCTGGCCCAGTTCAACATCCCGGAAGCGGGTCTGCTGCTCCTGCTGGGCATCGACCACTTCCTCGACATGGCGCGCTCGGCCACCAACGTGATCGGCAACGGCATCGCCACCGCGGTGGTCGCGAAGTGGGAAGGCGACCTCGAAGAGCCGGTGCCGCACAAGGACGTCGCCACCTCGCCGCTGCGCTGATCGCAACGGGACACGGACAAGGCCTTCCAGCGATGGAAGGCCTTTTTTTCATATAAGAAGACGGGAGACACGCATGAAACAACTGGCCGCGGCAGCGATGCTGCTTGCTTTGAATAGCGCCCATGGCGCCCCCCAGACGGTCGATTGCGGCCGCCTGCTCGACGTGAAAAGCGGCACCTGGCGCGAACGCGTCAGCATCGTGATCGAGAACGGCGTCGTCACCTCGGTGGAGCCGATGAAGCAAGGCGCGGACCACATCGACCTGTCGAACCGCTCCTGCCTGCCGGGCCTGATCGACATGCACGTGCATCTCACCAGCGAGACCCAGCCGGCCGTCGACGCCTACCGCGACCGCCTGACCGCCGATCCGGCCGACATGGCCTACCGCTCCGTCAAGTATGCCGAGCGCACCCTGCTGGCCGGCTTTACCACTGTGCGCGACCTCGGCGCCGAGCAGGCCCTGAACGTGTCGCTCAAGCGCGCGATCGCCGCCGGGTCGATTCCCGGCCCGCGCATGTTCACGGCCGGGAAATCGATCGCCACCACCGGCGGCCACGCCGACCCGACCAACAACCTGTCGCACTTCCTGGGCGAGGCCATCGGCACGCCGGGGCCGAGCGAAGGCGTGATCGACAGTCCCGAACAGGGCCGGCAAGCGGTGCGCGCCCGCTACAAGGAAGGCGCGGACCTGATCAAGATCACCGCCACCGGCGGCGTGCTGAGCCAGGCGGCGAATGGCCAGAACTCGCAGTACACCGAGGACGAGCTGCGCGCCATCGTCAGCACCGCGAAGGACTATGGCTTTCGCGTCGCCGCCCATGCGCACGGCGCCGAGGGCATGAAGCGCGCCCTGCGCGCCGGCGTCGATTCGATCGAGCACGGCACGCTGATGGACGACGAGACCATCGCCCTCTTCAAGAAGACCGGCCACTGGTACGTGCCGACGATTTCGGCCGGCCGCTATGTTGCCGACAAGGCGAAAGACCCCTCGTATTATTCCGCGCTGGTGCGCCCGAAGGCGGCCGCCATCGGCCCGCAGCTGCAGGCAACCTTTGCGCGCGCCCACAAGGCCGGCGTCAAGATCGCCTTCGGCACCGATGCCGGCGTGTTCCCGCACGGGGAGAACGCGAAGGAGTTCGGCTACATGGTCGAAGCGGGCATGGCGCCGATCGAGGCGATCCGCGCCGCGACCATCCACGCGGCTACCCTGCTCGACCAGTCGCAGCGCTTGGGGCTCGTGGCGCCGGGCTTCGCGGCCGACATCGTCGCCGTCGACGGCGATCCGCTGCGCGACGTCAAGCTGCTCGAGAACGTGAAATTTGTGATGAAGGACGGCGTCGTTTACAAGAAGCCGTAAGTTTTAAAGGAGAAGTACCATGTTGTTCCGTCAAACCGCCCGCTCGGCCGCCGCGCTGTTCGGCTTCCTGTTCTGCCTTGCGCTGGCCGCGCAGGCGCAAACCGCTTCGGTAAAACTGCCGAACGTGACCATCCTCGCCACCGGCGGGACCATCGCCGGCACCGGCGCGACCAGTACCACCACGGTCGGCTACACGGCCGCCACCGTCGGCGTGCAGGCGCTGATCCAGGCCGTGCCCGAGATGACGAAAATCGCCAACGTCAGCGGCGAGCAGGTGTTCCAGATCGCCAGCGAGAACATGGGCAACGAGCACTGGCTGACCTTGGCCAAGCGCGTCAACACCCTGCTGGCGCAATCGAATGTCGACGGCATCGTCATCACCCACGGCACCGACACGCTGGAAGAGACGGCGTATTTCCTGAACCTGGTCGTCAAGAGTAAAAAGCCGGTGGTGCTGGTCGGCTCGATGCGTCCTTCGACCGCCATGTCGGCCGACGGCCCGGCCAATCTCTACAACGCCGTGCTGCTGGCGGGCTCGCAAGATGCGGTCGGACGCGGCGTGCTGGTCGTCCTGAACGACCAGATCAACGGCGCGCGCGATGTCAGCAAGACGAATACCACCTCGCTCGACACCTTCAAGACGACGGAACTGGGCATGCTCGGCTACATCGTCGGCGGCAAGCCCTTCTTCTACCGCGCCACGACGCGCAAGCATACGGTCGACACCGAGTTCGACGTCATGAACCTGTCCGTGCTGCCGCAGGTGGAAGTCGCCTACGCCCATGCGAACGTGGGCCCGGTCGCGATCGATGCGCTGGTGGCGTCCGGAGCCAAGGGGCTGGTGCATGCGGGCGTGGGCGACGGTTCGCTGCCGGCGAAGGTGCGTCCGGCGCTCTCCGCCGCGCGCAAGAAGGGCGTGCTCATCGTGCGCTCGAGCCGCGTCGGCCAGGGCATCGTGGCGCGCAACGGCGAGGCGAACGACGATGAGCTGGACTTCGTGGTGGGCGATAACCTGTCGCCGCAGAAGGCGCGCATCCTGCTGATGCTGGCCTTGACCAAGACGACCAATACGCGCGATATCCAGAAGATGTTCTGGACGTATTGATGTGTTGGTGGCGCTGGCGCGTTTAACGTTAATGGTGGATTGAATCCGCGGGCATGCCCGCCCTACGGTGCACCACCGCCACGGGTAGAAGCGTACCGTAGGGCGGGCATGCCCGCGGGGACCGTGCGAACCGCTGGCGCCTTACGCAACAGCGCCCAACATCATTCCCCCTGCAACTCCAGCGGCGGACTCGCCAACTCCTCATCCGGCCGCGCCAGCTGCCGCTCCCACATCTGCGCATACAGGCCACGCGCCGCCAGCAAGCTCTGGTGCGTGCCGCGTTCGACGATCTTGCCATGATCGAGCACGATGATCTGCTGCGCATCCGCGATCGTCGACAACCTGTGCGCGATCACCAGCGTCGTGCGGTTGCGCGCAATCTCCTTCAGCTGCGCCTGGATTGCCTGCTCCGACTTCGAATCGAGCGCCGACGTCGCCTCGTCGAAAATCAGGATCGCCGGATTTTTCAGCAAGGTGCGCGCGATTGCCACCCGCTGCTTTTCTCCGCCCGACAGTTTTAATCCCCGCTCGCCGACCATGGTCGCGTACCCGTCCGGCAGGCTTTCAATAAAATCGTGGATCGAGGCCGCGCGCGCGGCGGCGACGATGTCTTCGCGACTCGCGCCCGGGCGGCCGTAGGCAATGTTGTATTCGATGGTGTCGTTGAACAGCACCGTATCCTGCGGCACGATACCGATCGCCGCGCGCAGCGAGGCTTGCGTGACCTGGCGGATGTCCTGGCCGTCGATGCTGATCGCGCCCTTGTTCACGTCATAGAAACGGAACAGCAGGCGAGAGAGGGTCGACTTGCCGGAACCACTGTGGCCGACGACGGCCGTGGTGGTCCCGGCCGGAATCGCGAAGTCGACGTCGAACAGGATCTGGCGCTTGGTCTCATAGCTGAATTCCACGTGGGAGAATTCGACGCGCGCGCCCTGCGTCACCAGCGGCTGCGCGTCCGGCGAATCGGCCACTTCGCGGTTCTGGTCGAGCAGGCCGAACAGCCTCTCCATGTCGGCCAGCGCCTGCTTGATCTCGCGGTAGATCACGCCTAAAAAATTCAGCGGGATGTACAGCTGGATCATGAAGGAGTTCACCAGCACCAGGTCGCCCAGCGACATGGTCCCGGCAATCACGCCCTCGGTCGCGCGCCACAGGATCAGCGTCACGGCTGTCGCGATGATCAGCGACTGGCCGGTGTTCAGTACCGACAGGGAGGTCTGCGAGCGCACCGCGGCGTTCTCGTAGTGCTGCAGGCCCTGGTCGTAGCGTTTTGCTTCGTAGTCTTCATTGCCGAAGTATTTGACGGTCTCGTAGTTGAGCAGGGAATCGATCGCCTTGGTATTGGCTTTCGAGTCGAGCTCGTTCATCGTGCGCCGGAAATGGGTGCGCCATTCGGTGACGAGCACGGTGAAGGTGATGTAAGTAGCCAGCGCCGCGGCCGTAATAA
Source organism: Massilia sp. Mn16-1_5 (assembly GCF_004798585.1). Lineage (GTDB taxonomy): Bacteria > Pseudomonadota > Gammaproteobacteria > Burkholderiales > Burkholderiaceae_D > Telluria. Next base: position 24,519 of record NZ_PPXQ01000017.1, on the reverse strand, counting down.
TGGAAAACCACTTGTCGTAATGGATGACCAGGTAGCCCAGCACCAGCGTGATCTCGACCAGGGTCGGCAGCACGTTGAAGAGCGAGTACGAGATCAGCGAGTTCACGCCGCGCGTGCCGCGTTCGATGTCGCGCGTCATGCCGCCGGTCTGGCGGTTCAGGTGAAAGCGCAGCGACAGCGCGTGCAGGTGCCGGAACACCTTTAAGGCAATCGTGCGCACCGCGCGCTGGGTCACGCGCGCGAACAGGAATTCGCGCAGTTCCGTAAACACGGTGGTCGACAAGCGCAGCAGGCCATAGGCGACCAGCGCGCCCAGCGGCAGGACCAGCAGGGCCTGCGGGTGGGCGGGATCGATGGCGAGCTGGTCGATCAGTTGTTTCAGCACCAGCGGCACGCCGACGTTGGCCATCTTCGCGCCGATCAGCGCGCCGAGCGCGGCGATCACGCGCCATTTGTAGACCCAGAGGTAGGGGAACAGGGTTTTCAGGGTGGCCCAGTCGCTGCGCTGGCGGCCTGTCGCGTTCGGCGCGGGCGGGAGGGAACTGGGGGAGGAGCGTCGCATGGCAGGGGTCCGGGATTTATGGTTCAATTCGGGACGATTGTAGCTTTTCACGAGATTTCAAGATGACGACGCCCGAAAACACCGCCCCTGTCCACACCAACCGTCTGCCGGAGGGGAAAATGCCGCAGCTGCGTGTGATGCCGGGCCCGCCGGACGCGAACGTCTACGGCGACGTCTTCGGCGGCTGGATCATGGCGCAAGTCGACATCGCCGGCTCGCTGCCGGCCACCCGCCGCGCCAACGGCCGCGTCGCCACCATTGCCGTGAACTCCTTCCTGTTCAAGAACCCGGTGTTCGTCGGCGACCTGCTCTCCTTCTACGCCGACATCGTCAAGGTCGGCAATACCTCGATCACGGTCTACGTCGAGGTCTACGCCGAGCGCAACCGCCTGCAGTCGAACATCGTCAAGGTCACCGAGGCGACCCTGACCTATGTCGCCACTGGCCCGGACCGCAAGCCGCGCCAGCTGCCGCCGATCGAGTCGCTGATCTCGCATCCCTAATTGAACACGCGCCGCAGCTTCCTACTTGACGCGGCGCGCCTGACGGCCGCAGTCGCCGTACCTTCCGGTGCAGCTGCTGCCAGTCCCGCTTATCCTTTCTCCCTCGGCGTCGCCTCCGGTTCTCCCCTTCCCGATGCGGTCATCCTCTGGACCCGCATCCTGTCCGATCCCCTGAACGCCGCATCGGTGCCGCCGCTGGCCCTGAATGTGCGTTGGGAAGTGGCCGAGGACGAAGCGTTCAGGAAGATTGCAGCGCGCGGCAGCGCGGTCGCCTCCCCCGAGCTCGCCCACAGCGTACATGTCGACGCGAAGGGGCTGCAGCCGGACCGTTGGTACTGGTACCGCTTCATGCTGGGCGACGCGGTCAGCCCGGTCGGGCGCACGCGTACGGCGCCCGCACCCGGCGCCCTGCCGTCGCGATTGAAGCTGGCGGTCGCCTCCTGCCAGCACTGGGAATTCGGCCACTACGCGGCGCACCGCCACATTGCCGCCGCAGCACCCGACCTGGTCGCCTTCCTCGGCGACTACATCTATGAATGGGGCCCGTATCGCCTGCAGCATCCGCCGCGCGCGGTGCGCAGCGACGAATCCTTCACGCTGGCCCAGTACCGCGCGCGCTATGCGCAATACAAAAGCGACCGCGACCTGCAGGCGGCGCACCTGGCCGCGCCCTGGATCGTGACCTGGGACGACCATGAAGTCGCCAACGACTACGCCGGCGACATCGACGAGCGTCTATCCGAGGATTTCGCCGCCCGCCGCGCCGCGGCCTATCAAGCCTTTTACGAACACATGCCGCTGCGCCTGCCGCCGCCGCGCGATGGCCGCCTCAAGAGCATGCGCATGTACCAGCGCTATGACTGGGGCCGCCTGGCGCGCTTCCACGTGCTCGACGACCGCCAGTACCGTTCGCCACTACCCTGCTCGAAGCCGGGCCGCGGCGGCTCGAATGTCGTGCTGGCGCGCGCCTGCGACGCGCTGCGCGACCCCGCACGCACGATGCTGGGCGGCGAACAGGAAGCCTGGCTGGCCCAGGGCCTGCAGTCGTCGCGCGCGTACTGGAACATCCTGGCGCAGCAGACGCCGATGGCGCAGTCGAGCGGCGTTCCCGTTCAATCTCCCGAGGACGGCCGCTTCTGGACCGATGGCTGGGACGGCTATCCGCTGGCGCGGCGGCGTTTGCTCGATACCTTGGTGAAGAGCGGCGCCAGGAATCCGCTGGTGCTGGCGGGCGACGTCCACACCTTCTATGCGAGCGAACTGCGGCGCGATTTCTCGCGGCCGGTGTCGAAGGCGAACCCGGTCGTCGCGGCGGAACTGTGCGGCACCTCGGTCACCTCGAGTTCGCGGCCGCAGGCGCGCACCGCGGAAAACCTTGGGCGCAATCCGCACATGCTGTACGGGCGCAGCGACCGGCGCGGCTACATGCTGATGGAGGTGACGCCAAGTGCGACGCGCACGCGCTTCATGGCGCTCGACGACGTGCGCGATCCGGCGTCAAGCCAGTCGGAGCTGGCTGCCTTCACCGCGGCGGCGCGCAGCCCGCGCCTGCAGCGTGGCTGATGCCGGTATGGCTGCCTAACAACACAATTAAATTCGATAATTTCTTTAATTTCATCCATTTCGCTTAGAATGTGCTGCTATTTTTTCATCATTTCGTAAGCCCAGTCCGATGACAATGCCCTCGCTTCCCCCCTCCCCGGCTGCCGGGAACGACGACCTTGGCTGGCTTGCGGGCGGCGGAGAGATGGGCGCCCTGATCCGTTCGATGGATTGGTCGAAGACGCCCCTGGGTCCCCTCGAAAGCTGGCCGCAGAGCCTGCGCACTTCGGTCAGCCTGTGCCTGTCCTCGACCTTCCCGATCCTGGTGGCCTGGGGTCCCGACGACATCCAGATCTATAACGACGCCTACCGCCCGATCTGCGGCGACCTGCATCCGCAGGCGATGGGGGCGCCGTTCAAGGAAATCTGGGCCAGCGCGCTGCCGGTAGTGGGCGACGCTTTTGATCGCGCCCACCAGGGCGAAGGCGCCTACATCCGCGACCAGCGCATGTTCCTCGACCGCCTCGGCTACCTCGAGGAAGCTTTCATGACCTTCTCGTTTTCGCCGATCCGCGACGAGTCGGGCGAAGTGGGCGGCATCTTCCACCCGATTACCGAATCGACGCCGACGGTGCTGAACGCACGCCGCACCAAGGCCCTGCGCGACCTGAGCGTCGACATTGCCGACGCCCGCACGCTCGACGAGATCGGTCACGGCATCGTGGCCCAGCACGCGCACATGACGCTCGACCTGCCCTTCCTGCTGGTCTACCAGATCGACGCCGACAGCGGTCAGCTCGTCCTGCGCTGCGGCGTCGGCCTGGAAGCACACCCGCTGCTGGCGCCGCAGCGCCTGGCCCTGGACGACGCCTGCTGGCCCTTCGCACGCACCGCGCAGATCGGCAAAGCGCAACAGGTCGGTGGCCTGGCGCCGCGTTTCGGCGGCACGCCATGCGGGATGTACGAGGCGCCGCCCGATGCGGCGCTGGTGCTTCCGATTGCCCTGCCCGGACAGGAAGCATTATTTGGCTTTGCGGTTGCCGGCGTGAGCGCCGCGCGTGCGCTCGATGCCGACTATCTCGGCTTCTATGACCTGCTGGGCGCGGCCCTGAACACGGCCGTCGGCAACGTCGTCGCTTACGAAAAGGAGCAGCGCCGCGCCGAGGAACTGGCGCAGATCGACCGCGCCAAGACCGCCTTCTTCTCGAATGTCTCGCACGAATTTCGCACGCCGCTGACGCTGATCCTGGGACCGCTCGACGATGCCCTGGCCGACCTGGACGAGCCGCTCGGCGCCGTCCAGCGCCGGCGCATCGACGTCACCCACCGCAACGCGCTGCGCCTCCTGAAGCTGGTGAACTCGCTGCTCGATTTTTCGCGCATCGAAGCCGGCCGGGTGCAGGCGACCTATGCGCCAACCGAGCTCGCACGCCTGACGGCGGATCTCGCCAGCGTGTTCGAATCGGCCATGGCCAAGGGAGGCCTGCGCTACGAGGTCGACCTGCAGGACTTGAACGAACCGGTCTGGGTCGACCGCGACATGTGGGAAAAAATCGTGTTCAACCTGCTGTCGAACGCCTTTAAATTCACGCTTGCCGGCAGCGTCACCGTGTCGCTGGGCCGGCATGAAGGCATGGCCCGCCTGTCGGTGCGCGACACCGGCAGCGGCATCCCGGGCGCCGAACTGCCGCGCGTGTTCGAGCGCTTCCACCGCATCGAGGGCACGCCCGGACGGACCTACGAAGGCACCGGCATCGGCCTGGCGCTGATCCAGGAACTGGTGCGCCTGCACGGCGGCAGCATCCAGGTGCACAGCGTCGAGGGCGCAGGCACGCGCTTCGACGTCGACCTGCCTTTCGGTCATGCGCACCTGCCCGAGGACAGGCTCCTGGACGCGCCGGGAACCGAGCCGTCCGGGACGCAGCGCATGGGCGCCGCCTTCGTCGAGGAAGCGCTGCGCTGGCTGCCCGACGAACAGGCCCCCTCCAGCGCGCGCCTGTCCGGCGCCACCCTGCTGCTGCCGGCCGCGCCGCTGCCGCGCATCCTGATCGCCGACGACAACAACGACATGCGCGCCTACCTGAAGGCCCTGCTCGATCCGCATGCCGAGGTGGCCGTCTGCGCCGACGGCGAAGCCGCCTTCGAGCGCCTGCTGCGCGATCCACCCGACCTGCTGCTGAGCGACGTGATGATGCCCAGGCTCGACGGCTTCGGCCTGATCGCGCGCATTCGCGCGAGCGAGGTCTTGCGCGACCTGCCGGTGATCCTGCTGTCGGCGCGCGCCGGCGAGGAAGCCAAGGTCGAAGGCCTGCAGGCCGGCGCCGACGACTACCTGGTGAAACCCTTCGCGGCCGGCGAGCTGCTCGCGCGCGTGCAGCGCCAGGTGCAGCAGGGCCGCGAACGGCGCCAGCAGCTGCAGACGGCGGCCATGCGCGAGTCCTACTTCCATACCCTGGTCGACGTCGCCCCGGTCATGCTGTGGACCACCGACGAACAGCACCTGTGCACTTACCTGAGCCGCCGCTGGTACGAGTACACGGGCCGCAGCTGGGAGCAGGACCGGGGACTCGGCTGGATCGAGAACGTCCATCCGGACGACCTGGAACGCACGCGCGACACCTTCCTGTCCGCGGCCGCCGCAGGCGAGGCGTTCCGGATCGACTACCGCCTGCGCCGCCACGACGGCACCTACCGCTGGTTCATCGATGCCGGCACGCCGCGCTTCGGCGACGACGGCCGCTTCAGCGGCTATGTCGGCACCGTCACCGACGTGCACGCGCGCACCGAGGCGGAGGAAGAACTGCAGCGCCTGGCGCACGAACTGGCCAAGAAGAACCGCATGCAGAGCGAGTTCCTGTTCACGCTGGCGCACGAACTGCGCAATCCACTGGCGCCGATCCGCACCGGCCTGGAGCTGATGCGGGTGAATCCGTCGGCGGCGCAGTCGGGCAAGGTGCAGGACATGATCAAGCGCCAGGTCGACCACATGGTGCACCTGGTCGACGACCTGCTCGACATGGCGCGCCTGTCCGAGGGCAAGGTCGAACTGCGGCGCAGCCACGTGCGCCTGGACGAGGTGGTCAAGGACGCGGTCGAGATGAGCACGCCCCTGGTCACGGCCGGCCAGCATCGGCTCTCGCTGGCACTGCCGCAGCTGCCGGTGGTCCTCGATCTCGACCGCCACCGCATCGCCCAGGTGCTGAGCAACCTGGTCAACAACGCGGCCAAGTACACGCCGCGCGGCGGGCGGATCGAGGTCGCGGCGCGGCTGGCCGGCGGCGAGGTGGTGCTCTCGGTGACCGACAACGGCATCGGCATCGCGCCCGAGATGTTGCCCGTCATTTTCGACATGTACGCGCAGGTGCACGACGACGCCGGCATGGCGCAGGGCGGCCTGGGCGTGGGCCTGAACCTGGTCAAGCGCCTGGTCGAACTGCACGGCGGACGCGTGCTGGCCGAGAGCGCGGGCTTGAAACAAGGCAGCCGCTTCACCGTGGTCCTGCCGCTCGACGCGCTGCAGGCGCCGCTGGACGCCGCCCCGCTTCCTGCGCAGCCCCTGCCTCAGGTGGCCGGCCTGAGCATCCTGGTGGTCGACGACAACGTCGATGCGGCGCAGATGATGGGCGCCGTGCTCGAGATGCACGGCCACACCGTGACGCTCGCCCACGACGGCGCGGCGGCGCTGGCGCAGGCCGGTGCGCTGCGTCCGGACGCGGTGTTCCTCGACATCGGCCTGCCCGACCAGAGCGGCCTGGAAGTGGCGCTGGCGCTGCGCCAGCTCGACGGCATGGCCCAGGCGACCCTGGTCGCCCTGACTGGCTGGGGTGCGGCCGAGGACCGCCAGCGCTCGTCCGCCGCGGGCTTCGACGCCCACCTCACCAAGCCGGCGAACCTGGACCATGTGCACGCCGTGCTGGGCGACGTGGCGAAGCGGCGCGCGGAGCGGATGGCGAATCAGCGCACGCACTGAACGCCGCGATGAAATAAAAAAAGCCGGGGCCCGCAGGCTTCCCGGCTTTCTCATGGCCTTTACGACGCGTCAGGCGCTCTGCTTCTCGTCGCGCAGTTCGCGCCGCAGGATCTTGCCGACATTGGTCTTCGGCAGGGTGTCGCGGAACTCGATCAGGCGCGGGCGCTTGTAGCCGGTCAGCTCTTCCTTGCAGAATTCCATCAGCGTCTCGACGCTCAGCGCCGGGTCCTTCTTGACCACGTACAGCTTCACCGCCTCGCCCGAGTGTTTATCGGGCACGCCGACGCAGGCCACTTCCAGCACGCCCGGATGCGAGGCGACCACGTTCTCGACTTCGTTCGGGTAAACATTGAAACCCGAGACCAGGATCATGTCCTTCTTGCGGTCGACGATGCGGGTGTAGCCGCGTTCGTCCATGATGCCGATGTCGCCCGTTTTCAGGAAGCCCTCGGCGGTCATGACCTTGGCCGTCTCGTCGTCGCGCTTCCAGTAGCCGGCCATCACCTGCGGGCCGCGCACGGCGATTTCTCCGGACTGCCCGAAGGGGACAGGCTTGTCCGCTTCGTCGAGGATCAGCACCTCGGTCGACGGCAGCGGCAGGCCGATGGTGCCCGTAAAGTCGCTGATGTCGCAGCGGTTGGCGGTGACCACCGGCGAGGTCTCGGACAGGCCGTAACCTTCGACGATCGGGGTGCCGGTGATCTTGAGCCACTTGTCGGCCACCGCCTGCTGCACCGCCATGCCGCCGCCCGGGCAGACCAGGTAACTCGAGTGATCGAGATTCGCAAAGGCCGGCTGGTTGACCAGGCCGTTATACAAGGTGTTCACGGCCGGGAACACGTTGATGCGGTACTTGCCCAGTTCCCTGATAAAACCGTCCATGTCGCGCGGATTCGGGATCAGCACGTTCATGCCGCCCAGGCGCATGCCGAGCAAGGCGCAGACGGTCAGCGCATAGATGTGGTACAGCGGCAGCGCGCACATGAATTCGAGCTGCTTGCCACTCGGGGCGCCGCCCAGCGAAGGACCGAACCAGGCTTCGTTCTGCAGCACGTTGGCCAGCACGTTCTTGTGCAGCAGGACGGCGCCCTTCGAGACGCCCGTGGTGCCGCCCGTGTACTGCAGGAAGGCGATGTCGTCGTGGCCCAGTTTGACAGGCTTGAACGTCAGGCGCGCGCCTTCGGCCAGCACCTTCTTGAAACTGGTCGCACCCGGCAGCGACCAGCCCGGGACCATCTTTTTCACTTTACGGACGACGAAGTTGACGATGGCGCCCTTCACGCCGCCCAGCAAATCTCCCATGGTGCCGACGATGACGTGTTTGACCGGGGTGTTGGCGATCACCTGCTCGACCGTATGAGCAAAATTTTCCAGCACCACCAGGGCCTCGGCGCCGGAATCCTTCAGCTGGTGCTGCAGTTCGCGCGGGGTGTACAGCGGATTCACATTCACGATGGTGTAGCCGCCGCGCAGGGCCGCCGCCATCGCCACCGGGTATTGCAGCACGTTCGGCAGCATGATCGCCACGCGCGCGCCCGGCTGCAGGCCGCGGCTCTGGAACCAGGCGGCCATTCCGGCCGACAGGCGGTCGAGGTCGGCGTAGCTCAGGGTCTTGTCCATGCAGGCAAAGGCGTTCTGGTTCGCGTACTTGCGGAAGGACTCTTCCAGCAAATGGGTGAGTGAACGGTACTGCGTCGGGTCGATCTCCGACGGCACGCCTCCCTGGTACGACTTGAGCCAAAACTTGTCCATCTGATGCCTCGCCTTCTTTAAAACTCTTTGTCCGATAAAAATGCAAAGCCGCCCGAACAGCCGGGCGGCTTTGCCAACCAGACGCTCCAATAATGAAGCGTCAGGCTGCTTGCTTTTGTTTTTGCGGCTGCTCGTCGCGCAGCGCGCGCCGCAGGATCTTGCCGACGTTGGTCTTCGGCAGTTCGTCGCGGAATTCGATGTACTTCGGTTTCTTGTAGCCGGTGAACTGCTGCTTGCAGTAGTCCATCAGCGCGGTTTCCGTCAGGTTCGGGTCGCGGCGCACCACGAACACTTTCACGGCCTCGCCCGAGTGCTCGTCCGGCACGCCGACAACCGCGCATTCGAGCACGCCCGGATGGCCGGCGATCACGCCTTCGAGTTCGTTCGGATAGACGTTGAAGCCCGACACCAGGATCATGTCCTTCTTGCGATCGACAATTTTTACGTAGCCGCGTTCGTCCATGATGCCGACGTCGCCCGACTTGAAGAAGCCGTCGGCCGTCATGACCTTGGCCGTTTCGTCCGGACGGTTCCAGTAGCCGGCCATCACCTGCGGGCCGCGGATCGCGATCTCGCCGGTCTGGCCGAGCGGGACCGGGTTGCCGTCGTCATCCAGGATGGCGATGTCGGTCGACGGCACCGGCAGGCCGATCGTGCCGGTAAAGCCTTGTTCGTCCGCGCGGTTGCAGGTCGCGACCGGCGAGGTTTCCGACAAACCGTAACCCTCGATGATACTCTTCCCGGTTGCCTGCTTGAACTTGTCGTTGACCGCCTGCTGCACGGCCATGCCGCCGCCGTTCGCGGTTTTCAGGTGCGAGAAGTCGAGCTTGGCGAAGTCGGGATGGTTGGCCAGCGCGTTGTACAGCGTGTTTACCGCCGGTAGCGTGGTGATCTGGTACTTCTGCAGTTCCTTGATGAAGCCCGGGATGTCGCGCGGGTTCGGGATCAGGATGTTCAGGGCGCCGACGCGCATGCCCCACATGGCGCAGGCCGTCAGCGCGAAGATGTGGTACAGCGGCAGTGCGCAGACGATGGTCGGGAACTCGACGTGCGGCGGCTGCGAATTCGCCGGTTCGGCCCAGGCTTCGGCCTGCAGCACGTTGGCGATCACGTTGCGGTGGGTCAGCGTGGCACCTTTCGAGACGCCCGTGGTGCCGCCCGTGTACTGGAGGAAGGCGATGTCGGACGAGCCGAGGGTCGGCGCCGTGAACGGCATTTTGCCGCCCTGGCTCAGCGCATCCTTGAAGCGCACCATGTTCGGCAGCGCGAAGTCCGGCACCATCTTCTTGACGTTGCGGACCACGAAGTTGACCAGCATGCCCTTGGCGCCGCCGAGCAGTTCGCCCATGCTGGCCACGACCACATGGCGCACCGCGGTGTTCTTCAGCACCTGCTCGACCGTGTGCGCAAAGTTTTCCAGCACGATGATCGCTTCGCTGCCCGAGTCCTTCAGCTGGTGCTCGAGTTCGCGCGCGGTGTAGAGGGGATTGACGTTGACGACGGTGTAGCCGGCGCGCAGGATGGCAGCGATCGCGATCGGGTACTGCAGCACGTTCGGCATCATGACCGCCACGCGCGCGCCCTTGGCCATGCCGCGGCTTTGCAGCCAGGCGGTCAGGCGCTTCGAACACGCGTCGAGTTCGGCGTAGGTCAGGAACTTGTCCATGCAAACGTACGCGTTGTTCTGCGCGTACTTCTGGAACGATTCCTCCAGCAAATGGACAAGCGAGGTGTACTGGTCAGGATTGATCTCGGCGGGTACGCCGGGGGGATACGACTTCAGCCAAATTTTGTCCATCAGGTGCCCTCTGTCTCGAATAGTATCGTTATCGTCCGTGGCCTCGTCCGCACAGCGAAAGGGCCAGGCGTGCTTGTGCCTTTGCTATTGCTGATTGTGATGCTATCGGGCAGCGCTCGCGGAAGCAAGCGCTTTTGGCACGATTGGAACAGGGACTCTACGAGTCAACTATGGCGCGGCCGCATTGGTGCGCTGCACCATGAAATTCGCCGGGGGCGAAGCGAGGTCAATGAGCTTCAGCGCAGCCTGGCGCTCGGTTTTATCGAGTTTCGCCAAGCGGTTCACCTTGCGGTAAAACGCGCTGAAATTCTTTTCTTCACGCAGCATCGCGCGGAAGGCCGGCACGTAGTCGTTGTAGGTCGCAATCGAGGCCAGGTGCGCGTTCGAGAGCGGCTCGGCGAAGAAACGGTCGTAGCCCGCGTAACCGCCCCAGTTCGCCTTCAGCACCTGGTATTCCTCCTTCAGCGCAATGAACAGGCGCGCCTTGCCGATACGCTTTTCTTCGTCCGGAATGATGGACGCGTAGGTGCGCTCCAGCTCCTTGCGGTACTTCAGCAGCAGCGCCAGGAAATCCTTACGCCTTGCCGTGTAGCGCGCATAGCCCTCGCGCATTTGCGGATTGCCGAAGCGCTCCAGCCACAGCTCGACGCCGGCCTCTTCCACCGCGCTGGCGAAGGATTCGTTGAAGCGCGAATCGCCCGCGACATAGGTCACCTGGTGCGCCAGTTCGTGGAAGATCAGGCGCGCCAGTTCCGCGTCGGGATAATTGATGAACGTCGAGATCAGCGGATCGCTGAACCAGCCGAGGGTCGAATAGGCGCTGACGCCGCCGACTTCGACGTCGCGGCCCTGGGCGCGCAACTCCTTCGCATAGGCTTGCGCGTCTTCCTTGCTGTAGTAGCCGCGGTAATTGACGCAGCCGGCCACCGGGAAGCACCACTGCAGGGGTTTCAGAGACAGTTCCGGCGTAGCAACGACGTTCCACAGCACGTACTGGCGTTTCAAAGCGGCGTAGTTCTTGTAGCTGTCGTTGTCGGGCAGGCCCATCTGCTGGACCGCAAAGCGGCGGATCTGGCGCGCCGTTTCCAGGCGGTGCCGGAGCGAGGTGTTGGTGGCCGGGTCGGCCAGCCAGTCATCGATGGGTCGTGCGTCGGAGAGGAGTTCGAGTTGGCCCTGGGCGGCCTGGGTGTAGTAATTCAGAGTAGAACAACTGGCAAGCATTCCGGCGGCGGCGATGACAGCGGCGGCCAAGGCGCCGCGCCGGAAGAAGCGGGGATATTTAGGTGAGGATTTCATGTCCGGGTCGGGGTGCGGCCTTTTCGACCTGCACCAGGGTGTCGTAGAAAGTGGGCGCCCTGCCCATATCGGTCAGGCGCTGGCTGGTCACTTCGTTGGCGTTCTTGCCGTCGCTGGCGAGTTTCTTCCACCAGATCGACAAGCCCACCACGAGGCCCGGTCGCGCTTTCTCGGTCACGCGCGCCTTGGCAACAAAAGAGCCGCGGTCGTTATAGATGCGGGCCATGTCACCGTGGGCGATGCCGCGCGGGGCGGCGTCGTTCGGGTGAATGTCGAGGTGCGGCTCGCCCTCGGTTGCACGCAGGCTCTGAACATTGACAAAGGTCGAGTTCAGGAAGTTCCGTGCCGGCGGAGAAATCATCGCCAGCGGATATTTTTTTGCCAGGATCGGGTTCGATGCCACCGATTCGTAGGGCGCAATATAGGTCGGCACCGGATCGAGGCCGTCGTTCGCCATCGTGCTTGAGTAAAACTCGCACTTGCCCGACGGGGTCGGGAAGCCGCCTTCAGCAAACGGCGCATCCGGCATGTTCAGCTTTTGCCAGCCTTTTTGCTTCAGCGATTCCCAGTCGAAGTGGATGGCGCGGGTGTGGGTCTTATCAAAAGCTTGCGCGGCCAGTTCGTCGTCGCTCTCCTGGAAGCACGGATCCGTAAAACCCATGCGCGCGGCGAGCAGGCGGAAGATTTCCGTGTTCGGCTTCGCTTCGCCCATCGGAGAAATGGCGGCGTTATTCGCCATCATGTACAGGTGGCCATAGGCGAGGTGTGCGTCGACGTGTTCGAGCTGGGTGGTGGCCGGCAGCAGGATGTCGGCATAGTCGGCGCTGTCGGTCCTGAAATGTTCCAGCACCACGGTAAATAAATCTTCGCGCTCGAAGGCCTTCTGCACCTTGCTCGAATCGGGCGCGATCGCCAGCGGATTGGCGTTGTAGACGATGACGGCTTCGACCTTCGGGCCGAATTCCGGCGAGGCGTCTTTCAACAAGTCGTCGCCAATGGTGGTCATGTTGATCGTGCGCGGGTTGCGGCCGGCCAGCAGGTCCGGACGCTGCAGCTTGGCTTTGTTCGCCGGAAAGGAGCCCGAAGTCGACAACTGGATACCGCCCGCCGCATGGCGCCAGGCGCCGACCAGGGCCGGCAGGCAGCTCATGTTGCGCACCGCCATGCCGCCGCCGCGCGCACGCTGCACGCCGTAGTTGCAGCGGATCGCGACCGGCTCGCCGCGCTTGGCGGTCTCGCCGTACAGGCGCGCGAGGTCGATGATTTCCTGGGCCGTGACGCCGCAGGTCTCGGCGGTGCGTTCCGGCGTCCACTCGCTGGCGCGCTCCTTCAGCTCCTCGAAGCCGAGCGTGTACTGCGCGATGTAGTCGTGGTCGAGCAAGTCTTCATTGATCAGCACGTGCATCAGGCCGAGCGCGAAGGCGGCGTCCGTGCCGGGCAGCAGCGCAATGTGCTGGTGGCACTTCTCGGCCGTCAGGGAACGGTAGGGATCGATCGCGATCAGTTTTGCGCCGCGGCGTTTCGCTTCCTGGGCGCGCATCCAGAAGTGCAGGTTCGAGGCGATCGGATTGCCGCCCCAGATGATGATCAATTTCGCGTCCTGGAACTGCTCCATGTCGGTGCCGATGGAGGCGCCGATCGTGTACTTGTAGCCAGTAAAACCGGCGGTGGCGCAGATGGTGCGGTCGAGCAGGGAGGCGCCCAGCTGGTTGAAGAAGCGCATGGCCATCGCTTCGCCTTGCACCAGGCCCATGGTGCCGCAATAGCTGTACGGCAGGATCGCTTGCGGGTCGCGTTCAGCGATCGGTTTCAGGCGCGCGGCGATCTCATCGAGCGCCTCGTCCCAGCTGATCTGTTCAAACTTGCCCTCACCCTTCTTGCCGACGCGGCGCATTGGGTGCAGCAGGCGGTCCGGCGAATAGGTGCGCTCGACGTAGCGCGACACTTTCGTGCACAAGACGCCGGCCGTGGTCGGATGCTCGGGATCGCCGCGCACCTCGGTTGCCACACCATCTTCGACGGTGACGAGCAAGGCGCAGGTATCGGGGCAATCGTGGGGGCAGGCGGCGCGGACTTGTGTGATGGACATCGGTTCTATTCTTGGGAAAAACGTCGACAAACCAATACTTTAGCTGATTCGGCCGGGGCCGGTGTCTGATGCTGGATTTCCCAGGTTGAGGCGGGCTACAATCTTCAAACAGCTTGCATTCATGTCCATGCAACAGGGAGAACAAGATGAGACTCGTGGAACCTATCCTGGCATTCCAGACCGAACTGGAAGCCATCCGGCGCGACCTGCACGCGCATCCGGAACTCTGCTACGAAGAACACCGCACCGCCGACGTCATCGCCGCGCGCCTCGAAGACTGGGGCATCCCGGTCGTACGCGGATTGGGCGGCACCGGCGTGGTCGGCATCATCAAGAATGGCAATTCGTCACGTGCCATCGGCCTGCGCGCCGACATGGATGCACTGCCGATGCAGGAACTCAACACATTTGACCATGCGTCGCGCCACCCCGGCAAGATGCATGCATGCGGCCACGACGGTCATACGGCGATGTTGCTGGGCGCAGCCCACTATTTGTCGCGTCACCGCAACTTCGACGGCACCGTCTACCTGATTTTCCAGCCGGCCGAAGAAGGCGGCGCCGGCGCGCGGCGCATGATCGAGGATGGCTTATTTGACCAGTTCCCGATGGAAGCCGTGTACGGCATGCATAACTGGCCAGGGCTGGCGACCGGCAGTTTCGGCGTGATTCCGGGGCCGATGATGGCATCGAGTAACGAATTCCGTGTGGTCGTCAAAGGTAAAGGAGCGCACGCGGCGCAACCGCATCGCGGCATCGATCCGGTGATGGTGGCGGTGCAGATTGCGCAAGCCTGGCAGACGATCGTCTCGCGCGAAAAAAATCCGCTGGAGACGGCGGTGCTGTCGATCACGCAGATCCATTCCGGCAGCGCGACCAATGTGATTCCCGATGAGGCGGTCATGATCGGGACGGTGCGTACCTTCTCAACCTCCGTCCTCGACCTGGTTGAACAGCGCATGTCGGAGATGGCGAACGGGATTGCGGCGGCGTTCAACGCCAGCGTCGATTTCGGCTTCAAGCGCAATTATCCGCCGCTGATCAACCATCCCGAGCAAACCGCGTTTGCGATCGAGGCGATGCGCACGGTGGTGGGCGCCGCCAACGTGAATACCGAGGTCGAACCGACCATGGGCGCGGAGGATTTTGCGTTCATGCTGCAGGAGAAGCCGGGGTGCTATGTCTTTATCGGCAATGGTGACGGCGAGCACCGCCCGGGCGGGCATGGGCTCGGGCCGTGCCAGTTGCATAACGGGAGTTATGATTTCAATGACCAGTTGTTGCCGATCGGGGCGAGTTATTGGGTGCGGCTCGTCGAGACGGGGTTGCCGGTCGGTTGAAATGAGGACACCGGTGTGCACGCGGTGAATCCGCGCGGGCATGCCCGCCCTACGGTTGATTTTCGTAGGGCGGGCATGCCCGCGCGTTCGTACCCATTCACGCCCGCACCGCTACAACATCACGGCAACTGATCGGCCTGGGTTCCTACTCGCTGTCCTGGATTAAGCTTTTCCAGCGCCAATAACGCCGCCGCATGGTCCGCATGCGGCAACTCCCCTTCGATCGACTCGTAGCTTTGCGCCGCCGCGCTCGTCAGCGGCAGCACCAGGCCCGCCTCCCCGGCCGCCGCCAGGACATTGCGTAGATCCTTCAACTGGCTTTTCACCTGCCCGCCAGGCATGAAATTGCGATCCAGCATGCGCTGCCCGTGCACCTCGAGAATGCGGCTGCCGGCAAAGCCGCCGCGGATCGCCTCGCGCACCGCGCCTGGATCGGCGCCTGCCGCCTGCGCCAGCAACAAGGCCTCGGCGACTACATTGATGGTCGCGCCGACGATCAATTGATTGCACAGTTTCGCGACCTGGCCGCTGCCCTGCGGTCCCACCAGCTGCGCATTGCCCATGGGTGCGAACACGGGCGCGGCCTCATTAAAATCGTGCAGACTGCCGCCGGCCATGATCGCGAGCGTCCCTGCTTCGGCGCCGCCGACGCCGCCCGACACCGGCGCGTCGAGAAAGCGCATGCCCTGCCCTGTCAGGCGCGCATGAAAAGCCAGCGCCTCGTCGTGGCGGGTGGAACTCATGTCGATCCAGAGCGTTCCTGGAGTCATGGCCGGCAGGGCCGCCTCGATCGTGGCGCCGACGATCGGCCCCGCCTCCAGCATCGAGATCACGATCGCCGCGCCACTCACCGCTTCCTCCACGGACGCGCAGGGAATGGCGCCGCTTCCGGCCAGCGCCTGGGCCTTGGCCAGGGTCCGGTTCCAGACGCGCGGGTAAAGGCCGGCGCCGGCGAGGCGGGCGGCCATGGGACGGCCCATCAGGCCGATGCCAAGGAAGGCGACAACAGGATGCGGCATGGAGTTCCTTTCAAAAATATGACGTGCGCTACGCGCTTTTGTTCGCGCTAGTACAATATTTCTATTCGCCAGCGTGGACTGGCGCATACCTTATTATGAAAGCAATTATGGCCATTAATAAAAAGATTGCCATCCTGTCCGGCATCGTCACCGCCTTGCTGGCCGGCGGCGCACACGCGGACGGCGGCGGCTGGGTCGATTCCGCCTCCTTCGATTTTGGCACCGGCCCGAAGGTACGCCTGGCGCGCCTGGCCGTGCAAAAGAACTGGGACGCGCGCTGGTTCGCCTCGAACGGACGCCATCTGTCCGGCTACTGGGACCTCTCGGCCGCCTATTGGCGCGGCACGGCCTACCGCAACGTGCCGGGCCAGCACCAGAACCTGTTCGTGGTCGGCTTCACGCCGGTCGCACGCTACCAGCGCGATGACAAGCTCGGCTGGTATGTCGAGGGCGGTATCGGCGCCAACCTGTTCTCCGAGCTGTACAACAACGACGACAACCAGCTGTCGACCGCCTTCCAGTTCGGCGACCACATCGGCGTCGGCTACGTCACGCAGAGCAAATGGGATCTGGGCATCAAGATCCAGCACTATTCGAACGCCAGCATCAAGCGTCCGAACAGCGGCGCCAATTTCCTGGTTGCCAGCGCCCGCTACCAGTTCTGAGAGCGCCGTCGGGTAAGCGGATGCCGTACAGACGGCGTCCGCCAGAAAATCGGCTTCTCATGATTTATGTGACAATCCAGACAAGCTTGCGCATTCGCGCGCGCTTTGCTGGATGAGGCCCGTTTGAACAGTTCCACCGTCAAGACCTATCTGCCCTGGCTGGTCGCCACTGCCCTGTTCATGGAGCAGCTCGACGCCACGGTGGTCAATACCGCCATTCCCAGCATCGCGGCCAGCCTCGGGGTCACGCCGCTGAGCCTGAAATCGGTCGTCACCAGCTATATCCTCGGCCTGGCCGTCGGCATCCCCGTCAGCGGCTGGATGGCCGACCGCTTCGGCACGCGCCGCGTGTTCCTCACCGCGATCGGTATTTTTACGCTCGCTTCGGTCCTGTGCGGCCTGGCGCCGAACGCTTCCATGATGACGGCCGCGCGCCTGCTGCAGGGCCTGGGCGGCGCGATGATGATGCCGGTCGGGCGGCTGGCCATCGTCCGTACCTTCCCGAAATCCGAACTGCTGGGGGCGATGAACTTCGTCATCATCCCAGCCCTGATCGGTCCGCTGCTGGGACCGACCGTCGGCGGCCTGATGGTGCACTGGACGTCCTGGCGGGCGATCTTTTTTATTAACGTGCCTTTCGGCCTGATCGCCATGTACCTGGTCTGGCGCCACATGCCGGACTACCACGGCGACGAACGCCGTCCGCTCGACGTGCTCGGCCTGATCCTGTTCAGTTCCGGAACCGCCATCCTGTCCTGGCTGCTGGAAATCTTCGGCGAACATACCTTGAGCGGCGCCACGATGTTCCTGATGCTGGCCGTTTCCATCGGCCTGCTCGCCGCCTACGCTTGGCATGCGAGCCGCATCCGCTTCCCGCTACTGCGTCTGGCCCTGCTGAAGGTGCGTACTTTCCGCATCTCGGTGGTCGGCGGCTTCGTTACGCGCCTGGGCGTGGGCGGCCTGCCCTTCCTGCTGCCGCTGCTGTACCAGCTGGGCCTGGGCTTGCCGGCCTGGCAATCGGGCCTGCTGATGATGCCGTCGGCGGCGGCCGCCATGGGGATGAAACTGATCGCCCCGAAAGTGCTGGCCCGCTTCGGCTACCGCCAGGTGCTGGTCTTCAATACCTTGTTCATTGGCTTGACGATCGCCCTGTATGGCATGGTCGGGCGCAACACGCCGCTGGCCGTGATCGTGTGCATCAGCCTGATGCAGGGCTTTTTTAACTCGCTGCAGTTTTCCAGCATGAACACCCTGGCCTATGCCGACATCGAGGCGAATGACACCAGCATGGCGAGCACGATTTCCAGCTCCTTCCAGCAATTGTCGATGAGTTTTGGCCTGGCGGCGGGATCGCTGGTGACGGCCTGGTTCCTGGGCCGCGTGCCGCAGACGAACCAAGTGCTGGTGACCGGCGCCCTGCACCATGCCTTCTGGGCGCTGGCCGTGATGACGGTCTTGTCGGCGGCGATTTTCTGGAGATTGCGGCGCCAGGATGGCGACAGCATCAGCCGCGGCCGTGCCGTCGCCAAGGAAGCCGAACCGGTGGCGCAGTAGCGTTCAGGCAGTCGGAGCGGTATCGGCCGTCAGGCGGGAAAGCAGGTGTTCGCGGTGGTTCATCACGAAGTTGACGAAGCTGTGTTCCTTCACCGCCAGGCGCACGATGCCGGGCAGCAGTGGATAGCAGAACACGGCTACCTTGCGCACGGCCTCGTCGTTCACCAGTGCACTTCGTGC
Source organism: Massilia sp. Mn16-1_5 (assembly GCF_004798585.1). Classification (GTDB taxonomy): domain Bacteria; phylum Pseudomonadota; class Gammaproteobacteria; order Burkholderiales; family Burkholderiaceae_D; genus Telluria. The sequence goes on along the minus strand of NZ_PPXQ01000017.1, from coordinate 6,249 downwards.
GGCCGAGCTGCTGCCGCCCAGCATGGGCATCAGGGCGGCGCGATGGCGCGAGACGATGGCATTCATGGGAGCGGCCAGCTTGTCGGCCAGGGCGGATGCGTCAGATACGGCGTGCATGGGTTTCTCCAGTGGTGGGCAACCAGGAAAGTTTGCCGCCAGGAAAATACTGCGCGCTGAGCTGAAGCAATCAGGCTGCGTCTTCGACCGTTTCCGCCAGATACTCGGGCACGCTGGCTGTACGCCGCGCAGACAGGCGTTGCAGGCTGACGATCACGATCAGGACCACTGCACAGGCGAGCCAGATCGACCACAGCGTATGGGTAAGAAAATGCGCTCCGCGCAATTGCTGCATCCATCCAACCAGGCCCCCCAGCAGCAGCGCCAGCAGCGCCACCTGACGCGCGCCCTGTGGCCGGCCCGGCAGCCAGTACACGCACAGGGACACCAGCCACAGCGCACTCGAGGCATGCCCCGCCGGCAGGCAATGACCGGCAGGGACGCCCAGCGGCAAGGCCTCGAACAGGCGCAGGTAAGGTTGCGTGCCGCCGTAGCGCGCCAGGTCCCAGGGGCAATGGGCCACGCTCGCCTGTTTCAGCATGCTGATCACGAGCGGCACCAGCACGCTTGATGCGCCGACCACGCGCAGGCGCAGCCGGTCGATGGCTTGGCGCCCGGCGCGCGGACGGAAGACATCCCAGGCTGCCGTGGCGACGAACCAGGCGGCCGCCAGCGTCAGGATGCTTTTCAGGATCACGTGATTGAAGGTCTCGGTCAGCCAGGCATGGCGCCAGGGGAAGGTGCCGGCGCCGGCGTCGTACAGGGAGTCGGCCAGTACGAGATCGAGATCGGTGGCGCGGCCTATCCAGAAGATCACCAGTGCCGTGGCAAACAAACCGGCGCACAGGAACAGGATCTGGCGCGCACCGAGCAGGTTCGGTGCGGGTTCAAAGGAGGCGCGCATCGTCAGGCGCCCCGGGTGCAGGCGCGGAACAAATCCAGCTTCGGATTCAGCACCGCCGTGTTCACGTCCAGCATGCCGAGCACCGAGTGAAACACGTTATCGTGCGACATCGGCTGATTGCGGCGTGCCATCAGGCAGGTGCGGTCGATCCTGAAGCGCGAACTGAAGCCGTCCGACATCCACAGCATCATCGGCACCCGGGTCTGCTCGCTGGGCGCGAACAGATAGGGTGCGCCGTGCAGGTACATATTGTTTTCGCCCAGCGACTCGCCGTGGTCGGAAAAATACAGCATCGCCGTGTCGACACCTTCATTCGAGGCGGTCTGGCGCAGCAAATCGATCGTCTTGCTCAGGAAATAATCCGTGTACAGGATGGTGTTGTCATAGGCCGCCTCGATCGATTCGCGCGAGCATTTTTCGAATTCGTTGGTATCGCAAACCGGACCGAAGCGTCCGAAACCTTTGGGATAGCGGCGCGCGTAGGCCGGGCCGTGGCTGCCCTTCTGGTGCAGCACGATCACCATGTCGCCGCTGCTCTTGCGGATCAGTTCGGGCAAGCCGGCCAGCAGGCGCTCATCGTGGCATTCGTCGCCTTCGCAATTCGGATCGCCCGGCGTGGCCTGCGACAGGTCTTCGAAGCCGACGCGGGCGCAGACGCCCTTGCAGCCGGAGTTATTGTCGCGCCAGAGGACCTGGAAGCCGGCGTGCTGCAAGACGTCGAGCAAGCCTTCCTGGCTCGTGGCCTTGGTTTCCGAGTAATGCTCACGGCCCAGGGCGGAAAACACGCAAGGCACGGAGACGGCGGTCGCCGTGCCGCATGAGGACACCTGCGAGAAATTGATCAGGCCCTGCTGGCGCGCCAGCAGCGGATTGGTCTCGCGCTGATAACCGTTCAGGGAAAAATTCTTGGCGCGCGCCGTTTCGCCGACCACGAGGATCGTCACCGTGCGCCGCTGTTGTCCGGCCCAAGATTGGCCCTTCATGGCATCGCGTCCGAGCGGCGCGACCACGACCGGCGTTGCCCATTTGCCGCGCAGGTAGCCGTGTACGGCCTGGATGGTATTCGTGGGCGTCAGCAGGAAGCGCAGTTCGCGGTGCTCGCGCACGGCCGGCGCCAGGCTTTTAAAGAGCATTACCAGCAGCACCAAGGCGACCGCCAGCGAGCCGCCGGCAATTCCTGCGCGCTTGATCAGGCCGCGCGTCCCTTGCGGAAAGCCGACCTTGACGCGCGCGATCAGGAACGCGGGCAGCAAGCCGAGCAGGCCGATCGTGAAGACCATGTGCCAGCTGAACAGTTCGGCCGCCTCGCGGGTATCGGTCTCGAACACGTTCTGGATCATCGCCTTGTCGATCACGATGCCATAGTTGGCGATGAAATAACTGGCGCTGGCCGCGGTCAGGACCAGCACGATCAACACCGGCTTGGCGACGAAGCGGAAACTGGCCAGGGTCAGGCAGGCATTGAAGAACAGCACAACGATGGCAAACGCACCCAGCAGCAGCGGGAGGTTATCCAGCGTCAGGCCACCGGTCGCACGCATGAGCGTGGACCAGAACGGCAGATTGCCGGCCGAGGCCAGCAGGAGGGCAACCGCCAGGGTCAGGAAAGGTGCGCTGATGCGCCGAGCAAACAGTTTGTCCAAAACTCATCCATCGAAGCATTAGGGCCGGAATCGGCCACATATGCAACGAGGATAGAGAACACCCTGTCAGCGCCCGGTCAGGGAGGCGTTAAGATCGCGTGAAATCGGCGCCGCATGCGCGCCGGCGAAGTGGATGGTGAAGCGGCTGCCGCCGCCGGGGCGGTCTTCGTAGGCGAGCGAGGCGCCGAGGTATTCGCAGATGCGCAGCACGAGCGACAGACCGAGTCCGGTGCCGGCCGAGCCGCGCGATGGAATCGCGTGGGCCGTCGCGCCATGACCGGCCAGGGTCTCGCGCACGGCGGCGGGTAAGCCGGGGCCGGTGTCTTCGACTACGACACGGCCCAAGCCCAGCGCGACGCTGACCACGCCCTGCTCCGTGTACTGGCAGGCATTGCGGATCAGGTTGCCGATGGCGGCGGCGCACAGTTCGGCCGGCGCCTGGATCGCGAACGCGGGGCCGTCCTCGTACGCGAGCTCGACGGGTTTGGCGTCCACCAGCAGGCGATAGCGCTCCACTTCACGCGCGGCGATGGCCTTGACGTCGACCGGCGGCAGGCGTGTCAATTCGGGCGAGCGGGCCAGCAACAGCAGCACGGTGACGCATTCGGCGGCCTCGTGCGCGGCGCGGTAGATGCGTTCGGCCGGTGCGCGGGTCGCCTCGTCGGCGGCGTTCGTCATCAGGATTTCGGCTGCCCCCATGATCACGGTCAGCGGGCTGCGCAGTTCGTGGCTGACGTCGCCCGTAAAAAAGCGTTCGCGGTCGAGGAAAGCACGCAATTCGGTAGTGTGGGCCTCGAGGGCGCGCGCCAGGATGCCGAGTTCGTCCTTGCGTTCGAGGCCAGGCAGGGGCGAGCCACCACGGCCGACGGCATCGGCCAGTTCGCTGATCGGATTCACGATCCGCCGCGCGACGAAGCCGCCGAGCCCGGCGGCAAGAAGCAAAAAGCCCATGAAGAAGGCGGCGAACATCGAGTACACGACGAGCTCCACCTTTTCGTAGTCGCTTTCGTGGTCGACCACGACGTAAGCACCCGCGGCATCGCTGCCGGACAGCACGTGCAGGCCGACGCCATCGACTTCGACGTCGCTCACGCCGGCAGGCAAGCCGCGCAGCGACAAAGGGATGGCGCCGCCGCGGTGAAAGCGCAGGCCCGCAGGCAGGTCGACGGCGAGTCCGGCCGCCTGGCGCGGCAGCGCCCATTTCGCGACTTCCGTCAGGCGATTGTCGACCAGGTGCATTTCGATGCCTTCGACCGCCACCGCGGCCAGGACCGCAAAGAACAGCGACAGCACGATGCCGAAGGAAATAAAAGCGACGACGATGCGCCGCTGCAGGGATTCACGCGCTTGCATCGGGAAGTGCCAGACGGTAGCCGACACCGGGAACGGTGAGCAGCATGGGATAAGTAAATGGTTTGTCGATCGCCTGGCGCAGTGCGTGGATATGCGTGCGCAGCGCATCGCTGTCCGGACGGTGCTCGCCCCAGACGGCTTGTTCGAGCGTCTCGCGCGTGACGATGCGCGGCGCGGTTCTCAAGAGGGCTTGCAGCAGGACATAGCCGGTGCGGGTGAGCGTGACGGACTGGCCGGCGCGGCTGGCCTGCTGGGTGTCCGGATCGAAGGCAAGCTCGCCGAAGCGCAGCTTGCTGCTGCCGGCGTTTCTCCCTTCCGAGCGCCGTACCAGGGCTTTCAGGCGCACGTCGAGTTCGACCAGCGAGAAGGGTTTCACGAGGTAGTCGTCGGCGCCACTGTCGAAGCCGGCAACCTTGTCGTTCACGCTATCGCGCGCGGTAAGCATCAGCACGGGCGTGGCGATTGCCAGCTCGCCGCGCAGCTTCTCGCACAGCTCGAGACCGTTCAGGCCGGGCAAGCCGATATCGAGCACGATGACGTCGTATTCGTTTTCCGAGGCCAGGGCCAGTCCCGCGTAGCCATTGCGGGCGGAGTCGAGGACATGTCCTTTCGGCTCCAGGAAGCCGTACAGGTTGGCCAGGATGTCGGGATGGTCTTCGACGATGAGGATGCGCATCGGTCTATTGTAAGACGAGCTGGCGGAGAGCGTGCGCCTCAGTAAGGATGCGACAGCTGGGACAGTGCGCGGCTGCGTGCGAACCAGCACTCGAGGATGCGCCAGTCCTCGGCCGTGGCGAGGTTCAGGGCGCGCGTTTTGACGGGCAGCCGTTCGGACGCCAGCATGCGCTGGGTTCGCAAAGGAACGATCCGCGCCACGCCGTTTTCGAAGAGCAGGGCCTCGGAAACGGCGCTCGGGGTGTTCACGTCGATGGCGTAGACGCGCCCTTGATACAAGGGAGTGATCTGTTCCACCGGTGTATGGCCGACGACGATCGTGTCCGCATCAAACTGCTCGAGCGCCTGTGCCACTTGGGCCGGCGTCGCGCGTGGCGTCTCGCTGTCGCTGTCGAAGTAGCCCCGGTACTGGGTGAGGCCGGCCGGACCGAACACCGCACCGAGTTCCGTCGCCGGCTTCGCGGGATCTTGCCAGTAGGTCCGGTGCGTCTCGTTGAGCTGCTCGCCGGATAGGCCGCTTGCGGCAAGCTGCGGGCTGATCCCACCGTGGGTGACCACGACTCTGCCGGCTCGCAGGATGACCGGCTGGCGCCGCAACCAGGCGCCGAGGATGGTATCGGCGTCGAAGGCCCGGCTGAACCCGCCCATGCGTTCGGTGGTGTGGATATGCTCGCGGTTTGCACGCGACATATTGCCTAGCAACATGTACTGCTCATGATTCCCAAGCACGAGGTGCACTGCCCCACCCTGCTCGGCCGCCTGCAGGCTGAGCGTATACAGTCGCCAGAGCACGGCAAACACGTCGCGCCCGCGGTCGACGGCATCGCCGGCGATGACGAGGTGGCCTGTGCCATAGGCCCAGCGGCCATCGGCATCCTGCACGCCCAGTTCGCGCAAGGCGCTATCGAGAAAGGCGGCGTTGCCCTCGATGTCGCTCAGGACCAGCATGCGTGCCGGCGCGGCGATGCTGCTGGCCGGCTGGACGCTGGCTGCGCGCACGGGATAGCGCGTCTGCTTGCCCGCGCAGTCGATCTCGAGCACGTCACTGCTGCCGGATTGCCGATGCACGGCGTTCTCGCAGAACCAGGTGGCGGCCCATTGGCCGTTCGCCGCGGTACGGACGATGGGACCATCAAGGAAGTGGGGAATGCGCGGCGTGTCGCCGGTGCCGGAATACAGGTGGATGCCGATGTGGCGATTCAGGCCGGTGGGCAGCATCAGGCGCGTGTGGACACCGTTCGGCGTCATTTCGACCCTGGATTGCGTGAGCATGAGGAGCGGCGTCCCGATGATGAGCAAGGAGACAGCACTTATCGACCATTTCAATATGCTTGCACGCTTCATGCGCCCTATCCTTTAAGTCATTTCTGACCGGAAATCATAATTGGGCGATGCATATAAGGTCGTGAATTTGCGATGAACTGCTGAATTGCCTTACTGAGCCGCACAAAGCAAAAAACCCCATCCAGATCACTGGATGGGGTTTCGCTTATAACTAGCCTGACGATAACCTACTTTCACACTGGTTGCAGCACTATCATCGGCGCAAAGTCGTTTCACGGTCCTGTTCGGGATGGGAAGGGGTGGGACCGACTTGCTATGGTCATCAGGCATGAC
>NZ_PPXQ01000016.1 GCF_004798585.1 Massilia sp. Mn16-1_5 | reverse complement strand
CCAAGATGGCCGCTATCGGCGCTGCAATGCGTAAGCTGGCGCATCTGTGCTTTGGTGTCGTCCAGACCGGCAAGCCCTACGATCCAACATTTGCGATGTAAGGCTTGACGAGCAAGACGGTATCTACCGCTACCCGGGGTTCGTAGGGTGGGCATTCCATGCCCACGCGGTACGGCGCCTGAATACAGGCTGCTACAAACGCGCCGCCAACTCCGCCCCCTCGCGTATCGCCCGCTTCGCATCCAGCTCCGCCGCCAGCACCGCCCCGCCGATCTTGTGGAACCGGGTCGCCGCAGTCATGCCTTCGATCGTCAATTCGTCCAGGCTCTCCTGCCCCGCGCAAATGACCACATTGTCCACTTCCAGCACCCGCTGTTCGCCGCCCACCGTGATGTGCAACCCGGCGTCGTCGATGCGGTCGTACTGAACACCGGCCAGCATCTGCACCCCGCCGCGCACCAGGGCCGCGCGGTGCACCCAGCCCGAAGTCTTGCCTAAACCCGCCCCCGGACGCGTGCTCTTCCTCTGCAGCAGATACAGCTGGCGATACGGATGCGCCGGCACCGGCTTTACTAAACCGCCCTCCACCGTCGCATTCAAATCAACGCCCCACTCCCCGGTCCAGGTCTTGATCGGCTGCGGCAGCGGGTGGGATGGATCGTGCAACAGGAATTCGCCGGTGTCGAAGCCGATGCCGCCGGCGCCGATGATCGCCACGCGTTGTCCCACTGGCGCCTTGTCGCGCAGGACGGACAGGTAAGAGAGCACCTTCGGATGATCGATGCCGGGAATATTCGGCATGCGCATGCGCACCCCGGTGGCGACAATGACCTCGTCGAATCCGGCCGCCAGCAACTCCTCGCGCGTCACGAGCCGGTTCAGCTGGACGTCGACGCCGGTCGATGCCAGCTTGTTCCTGAAGTAGCGGATGGTCTCGGCGAATTCCTCCTTGCCGGGGATTTGCATCGCCACATTGAACTGCCCGCCGATCTTGTCCGCAGCCTCGAACAGCGTCACCGCATGCCCGCGCTCGGCCGCCACCGTCGCCGCCGACAGCCCGGCGGGACCGGCGCCGACTACCGCGATGCGGCGCGGCTTCTCCGTTTTCACGTAATTTAGTTCGGTCTCGTGGCAAGCGCGCGGATTGACCAGGCAGCTGGCGCGTTTATTGGAGAAGGTGTGGTCGAGGCAGGCCTGGTTGCAGCCGATACAGGTGTTGATCTCATCGACGCGCCCGCTCGCCGCCTTGGCAACGAAAGCGGCATCGGCCAGGAAGGGCCGCGCCATCGACACCATGTCGGCATCGCCGCGCGCCAGCACCTCCTCGGCTTCCCGCGGCATGTTGATGCGGTTCGAGGCGACGACCGGAATATTCACTTCGCGGCGCAGGCGCCCAGCCACGCTGGCAAAGGCCGCGCGCGGCACCGAGGTGACAATCGTCGGCACGCGCGCCTCGTGCCAGCCATAGCCGGTGTTCAAGATGGTGACGCCGGCCGCCTCGAGAGCACGCGCCACAGTTGCCACCTCTTCCCAGGTATTCCCGCCTTCGACCAGGTCGAGCACGGAATGGCGGTACATCAGGATGAAGTTCGGTCCGACGGCGGCGCGGATGCGGCGCACCACCTCGACGGCCAGGCGCATGCGGTTTTCGATTGGCCCGCCCCAGCGGTCGGTGCGCTTGTTGACGCGCGCGCATAAAAACTGGTTCAGCAGGTAGCCCTCGCTGCCCATCACCTCGACGCCGTCGTAGCCGGCCAGTTTCGCCAGTTTGGCGCAACGCACATAGGCGCGGATGGTCGCCTCGATGCCGCGCTCGTCGAGCTCCTTCGGCTTGAATTTCGAGATCGGCGATTTGACGGGCGACGCCGAGACGACGAAGGGTTGATAGCCGTAGCGGCCTGCGTGCAGGATCTGCATCAGGATCTTGCCGCCCTCTTCGTGCACGGCGCGGGTGACGCGGCGGTGATTGACGACGTCGCCAATAAAATTCAGGGTTCCGCCCAGCGGCAGCAGCCAGCCTTGCCGGTTCGGCGAGATGCCGCCGGTGACGATCAATCCCACCCCGCCGGCCGCGCGCTCGCGGTAGAAGGCGGCGAGTTTGCCGTAGTTATAGAAACGGTCTTCGAGGCCGGTGTGCATCGAGCCCATGATCACGCGGTTTTTTAAGGTCGTGAATCCGAGGTCGAGCGGGGCGAGCAGATGAGGGTAGGCGGTATTTGTCATCCCGGCATTAAACCGGGATTCCCTGGAGGCGTGGTTCTAAACGTCAGACCAGGTGGCTTTCCGGCGCGCGCAGCTCGGCGAACTGCTCGATGCTGCCGATGCGCACGACCACCGGGTTCAGGCTGGCGTTTGGCGACAGCGAGCGCCAGGCGAACTTCCATTCCTTTTCCTGAGCTTCGGCGCCGCTCTTGGTGAAGGCTGCGCCCAGCGGCGAGCGTTGGCCGTATTCGACGGCGCCGTCGATGCCGGCCCAGTTCGGCAGGGCGCGCTGGACGGCGCGGTGCAGGCGCTCGCCGAATTCCTCGCTGTTGTGGATCACGAGGCAGCAGTCGGCCGGGCCGAGCACGTCGAACAGGGTCTTGCTCCAGGCTTGAGAGAAGGACAGCGTCAGGAAGCCGTTACTCGGCTCGAGGCGGAACTGGCCCGCCTTGAGTGCCTGCTCGAGTTCGTCGCGCATGCCGTAACGGTGCAGGGTGGGTGGGCGCTGGTAGTCGTGCATGTGGAACTCGATTCGATGGAAATGGGGTTAAGTGCGGCGCTCGCCCGGTACCAGGCTGGCATCGTGGCGCATGCGCATGAAGCGCGAGGAAATGAAGATCTCGCGCAGGAAAAACATGAAACTGAAGATCAGGCCGAACACGGCCAGCACGAAGAAGGCGGCGATGTACTGGTCGAGCTTGATATTCGCGCTATCTCCCAGGAACAGCATCGCGATCACGAGGCAGACCAGGAAACCGCAGCCGGTGCTCGAGGTGATCGCATAGTTGATCAGGTGCGAGCGCGTGTACAGGGTTTCCAGTTCTTCGGTGTAGTCGTCGTTCGGGCCGATTTGCAGGCGGTCCTCGAGCACCCGGGTGCGGTCGATGATGCGCGCCAGCCGGTTGGTCAGCACCGTCAGCTTGGTCGCCACGCCCGTCAGCAGGAAGACGGGCGCGATCGCCAGCTGGATCATGTGGCCGATGTCGCTAATCTGGATGTTCATGAAAACACTGTTATAAGCGTTGTAATGTGTCAGGCGTAGTGTAGCAGCCGCACAAGCGGCGACCTGCTCAATCGAAGCGGCCGTAGCGCTTGAACTGTTCGGTCGCCCCGACCAGTGCGCGTGCGATGCCGGTTTCCAGCGCGCCGTGGCCGGCATCCGGAATCATGCGCAGTCTGGAATCGGGCCAGGCGCCATGCAGGCGGTGCGCCGACAGCGGCGGGCAGATCACGTCGTAGCGGCCCTGCACGATCACGGCCGGCAGGTGGGCAATGCGCCCGATGTTCTTGACCAGCTGGTCTTCTTCGAGGAAGGCGCCGTTCGCCATGTAATGGGCCTCCAATCGGCCGACACCCAGGTCGAGCGTGTCGGAAGGCTGCTCTTCTTCCTGCGGCAGCAGGAAGACCCTCCTGCCCTCGAAGCGGCTCCAGGCGCGCGCCGCCGGCCAGTACAGGGCGGGATCGTCGCACAGCAGGCGCCGCGCATAGGCATTCAACAGGTCGCCCCGCTCTTCCAGCGGTATCGGGGCGATGAATTCCTCGTACAGTTCCGGATAAAACCACTCTACGCCGTGCAGGAACCAGTCGACTTCGGCTTTCGTGCACAGGAAGATCCCGCGCAGCACGAAACCGAGGCAGCGCTCCGGATGGGTCTGGCCATAGGCCAGCGCCAGGGTCGAGCCCCAGGAACCGCCGAACACCAGCCACTGCTTGATGCCGAACATCACGCGCAGGCGCTCGATGTCCTCGATCAGCAGCTGCGTCGTGTTATTTCTCCATTCGCCCAGCGGCGTCGACTTGCCGGCGCCGCGCTGGTCGAACAGGATCACGCGGTAGGCGTGGGGGTCGAAAAAGCGCCGGTGCTGGGGAGACAGGCCGGCACCGGGGCCGCCGTGCAGGAACAGCACGGGAATGCCGTTCGGATTACCCACCTCCTCCCAGTAGATCGTGTGCACCTCATCGACGGCGAGCATGCCGTGGCGGGTCGGTTGGATCGGCGGGAACAGCGACGGCGGGGTGGCGGGCATGGCAGCTCTCTTGATGTTCGAGCAAGGATTGTAGCGTACCGATGCGAGCCTATTCCAGTAGTCCGGGGGAAGCTGATGGCGACGTGCGCGTAGGCGATGCCTGGCAAGCGCGGGCAAGGCGCGAGGAGGCCGCATGGTTACCCATGCAACGACGAGCAACGCAGCCCCCGCTTGTCAGGCGCGCCAGCAGCGACTCCGGACTGCTGGAATAGGCTCTCATCAGAAGAGGGTGTTGTAGGCGCCGCGCACGTGATAGTCGTCGTCCACACCCAGGATCAGCGGCCACTTGTCGAAAGTGGTACAAGGATGCGAAATGCCGCAGCCGACCAGGTCGCCCACGGCCAGCTCAGCACACAAGGGGTGCCCCTCCGGCAGGCGCAAATACGCATGCTGGTCGTTGAGTTTAAAAATGGAACAGCCCGGCGGCAGCGCATGCGGCGTACCGGGACCGGGGCGGTGGTAGCACAGGGCAATCGGCAGATCGGCGTCGTAGCCGGCGTCGCGCTTGCCCATGGTGAGAATGGCCAGCGTCGGTTCCGGCCGCGACTGCACCATGGACCACACCTCGAGCGCGGGTTGCAAACCCTCGCCTTCTCCTTCGCGCGCGTTCAGTTCGCCCAGCATGCGTTCATAGGTGCCATGGTCGCTGGTCAGATAGCAGCCGCTGCGCAGCACCGCGCGCACCGGTCGTGACAGCCCGGATACGGCGTGAAAACCGCGCGCGACCAGGTCGAAGTAGGCCGAGCCGCCCGCCGAGAGCAGGATCTCGGCGCCAGTAAACAAACCTTCGTCGTCGGCACTGCGCACCAGTTCAGCCAACTGGGCCAGGAACGCGTCGACGGCGGCCAGGTCCTGCGCACGGTCGTCGGTCACCAGCAGGCCCTCGTAGCCCTCGAAACCGGCCAGCTGCAGGCCGGGCGCGCCGGCGATCGCGCGCGCCACGGTGATTGCCGCTTCAGGCGTGCGGCAGCCCGCGCGCTTGCCGGCCAGGCCGAGTTCGACCAGCACGGGTAAAGGATGCGCCAGCGGATGCAGGGCCACGGCCTCGGCCAGGCGCGCCACGCCGGCCAGCGAATCGGCCAGCAGGATGCATTCGAAACCCGGATCGCTGCGCAGCAGGCCGAGCACGGCCTTGATGTCGGCCGGCGCCACCAGCTGGTTCGCCAGCAGCACGCGCCGTACGCCGAAGCGGTAGGCCACCTGTACCTGGACGCTTGTCGCCAGGGTGATGCCCCAGGCGCCGTTGGCGAGCTGGGCGCCGAAGAGTTGCGGCGACATCGTCGTCTTGCCATGCGGCGCCAGGGTCACCTGGTAGCGCTCGCAGAAGCGCCGCATCCAGTCGAGGTTATGGCGCAGGCTGGACGTTTTCAGGACCGCCACCGGGAAGCTGGTATCGGCGTGCAGCACATTCCAGCCCTGCACGCCGATCGCGCCCTGGCGCAGTGGCTCGCGTATCGGCAAGCCTTTGACGCCGGGGTGCAGGAGCTGTTCGTCCAGCGCGGCCAGGACCAGGCCGTCGTACGGGAGGGTATGCATAAGCGGATCTTTTCGACAGGTCGTATCAGGATGACGTGCGCTGGCGACATCTCGCCTGCAGGTCGGCGCGCAATTCGGCGTGCGAGGGCGTCAGGCCATACTCGTCGGGTGTGTAGGTAATGCCCGGCAGGATGCCGTCGGCCTCGATCTGCGGCAGCAATTCGTCGAACAATTCCTGCAAGGCGAATTCCTGCGGCACGTACCCTTCCCACTCCAGCACGGCGCATTGCTGCGCCAGCTCGCTCGTCGGCCACAGCGGAAAGACCAGGGCCCCGTCGTCGGTCTTGCCGATGGCCCAGCCGTCGCGCACCAGGCCCCAGACCCGGCCGGTATCGGCCACGCGCCTTATAAAATGTTCGTAGCGCAGCTGTTTGGGAAGACTGACGACGGAAGAGGTTTCGCTGGCATCCATTGGGTGATCGGTGAGAATGGGGACAGGTACAGAATACAAAAAACGGCGCAAAAACGGCGCAAACGAGCCGCGCGGCAGCCTAGCGCACGTGCGGCGGCAGGTCGCGGATGGCGGCCGCAAAGCGCGCATGCGCTTCCGGATCGACCGGACGATGCGTGACGCGGGTCGTTGCCGGATCCTTGCCCAGATAGTTATTGTTCTTCCAGTTGCGCGCCGGCCGCACCGGGCGCTGGACAAAACCGCCGCCGCAATTCGGGCAGACGTTAACGAGGACTTCATCGACGCAGACGGCGCAGAAGGTGCATTCGTAGCTGCAGATGCGTGCGTCGAGCGAATCCGGCGGCAAGTCCTTGTTGCAGTGTTCGCAGCTGGGCCGCAGTTCGAGCATGGTGTTTCCTTGTCGTGAATAAAAAAAGCACCGCCCGGTACAACCGGCGCGGTGCTGGTGTTGCAGTGCCAGGACTGCTCAGGACATGTGCTGGCCGCCGTTGATGGCGATGTTCGCGCCGGTGACGAACGCCGCTTCGTCCGAGGACAGGTAGGCAACCAGGCCGGCGACTTCATCCGGCTTGCCGAGGCGGCCCATCGGGATCTGCGGGATGATCTTGCTCTCCAGCACCTCAGACGGAATTTCCATGACCATCTTGGTGCCGATGTAGCCCGGCGAGATGGTGTTCACGGTCACGCCCTTGCGCGCCACTTCCAGCGCCAGCGCCTTCGTAAAGCCGTGCATGCCGGCTTTCGCGGCCGAGTAGTTGGTCTGGCCGAAGGCGCCCTTCTGGCCGTTGACCGACGAGATGTTGATGATCCGGCCCCAGCCGCGCTCGACCATGCCGTCGCAGACGGGCTTGGTCATGTTGAACACGGAATCGAGGTTGGTCTTGATGACCGCGTCCCAGTTCACTTTATCCATCTTCTTGAAGGTCATGTCGCGCGTGATGCCGGCGTTATTCACCAGCACGTCGACGGGACCGACTTCCTGCTCGACCTGCTTGACGCAGGCCTGGGCCGAATCGTAGTCGGCCACGTCGCACGGATAGGCCTTGAAATTGAAACCCTGGTCGCGCATCGACGCCAGCCAGCCTTCGGCCTTGGTGTTGCCCGGCGAGTGGGTCGTGACCACCGTGTACCCGAGTGCCGCCAGCTTGATGCACACGGCCTCACCCAGGCCGCCCATACCACCCGTTACCAATGCAACTCGTGCCATTTGTTTTCTCCTGAGTTTTTATCTGAGGTGGCCTTGATAAACCTACTGCGCGTCGGATTGTCGGCCTGCGGTGCTCGCTGTACATTCGTACAGCTCCGCTCCTCAGCCAACACTCCTTCCGCTCGCTACGGTTTCTCAAGGCCCCGATACTTCACTACAAAAGCATGCTTCAGTCGCGCTCGACCGCCAGCGCCACGCCCATGCCGCCGCCGATGCACAGGCTGGCCAGGCCGCGCTTGGCATCGCGCCGGACCATTTCGTGCAGCAAGGTCACCAGCACGCGCGCGCCGGATGCGCCGATCGGGTGGCCCAGTGCGATGGCGCCGCCGTTGACGTTGATCTTCGACGTATCCCAGCCCATTTCCTTGTTGACCGCCACCGCCTGCGCGGCAAAGGCTTCGTTGATTTCCATCAGGTCGACCTGGTCGTGGGTCCAGCCCGCCTTCTGCAGGCACAGGCGCGAGGCCGAGACCGGGCCCATGCCCATGATGGTCGGATCCAGGCCCGACGAAGAGTAGGCCTTGATGCGCGCGATGGGGGTCAGTCCGAGCTCGCGCGCCTTCGAGGCGCTCATCATGATCACGGCGGCGGCACCGTCGTTCAGGCCGGAAGCGTTACCGGCGGTGACGGTGCCTTCCTTGTTGAAGGCCGGACGCAGGCTGGCCAGCGCCTCGATCGTGCTGCCCGCTTTCGGATACTCGTCGGTGTCGAAGACAACGGTGCCCTTTTTCGAGGCGATCTCGACCGGGATGATCTCGTCCTTGAACTTGCCGGCCCGCTGGGCTGCCTCGGCCTTCAGCTGCGAATTCAGCGCGAACTCGTCCTGCTCGGCGCGCGAGATGTCGTACTTGCGTGCGACGTTCTCGGCCGTGACGCCCATGTGGTACTGGTTGTAGACGTCCCACAGGCCGTCCACGATCATGGTGTCGACCAGCTTGGCGTCGCCCATGCGGAAGCCGTCGCGCGAGCCGTTCAGGACGTGCGGCGAGGCGCTCATGTTTTCCTGGCCGCCGGCGATGACGATGTTGGCGTCGCCGCAGCGGATGGCTTGCGTGGCGAGGTGGGTGGCCTTCAGTCCGCTGCCGCAGACCTTATTGATGGTGTAGGCCGGCACCATGTCGGGCAAGCCGCCCTTCAGTGCGGCCTGGCGCGCCGGGTTCTGGCCGGCGCCGGCGGTCAGCACCTGGCCCATGATGACTTCGCTGACGCTGGCGGGGTCGATGCCGGTTTTCGCCAGCAGCTGGCGAATCACTTGCGCGCCGAGCTCGGCGGCGGGGATCTTGGCGAGGGACCCGCCGAATTTGCCGACCGCGGTGCGGCCGGCGGCTACGATGACGACGTCTTCCATTGTTCTCTCCAGTTCTGGCTGAGCCAGGTTGATAGGCAGCAATACGCTCGATGCGCTCTGTGGCGATAGGTGAGTATCCTGGTGGGATACGTGGCTGCCGATTCGGCCCGGCGGAAACCTCGGATGTTAGGTTTCACGCCTGCGTTTACGTTTGAGCGAAGTCAATCTTATCAGCTTATCCATGGAAAACAACCAGTAAAGCCAATAGGTTGATAAGGGGTTTCCACACGGTGTTTTCCGGCAAAATACAGAACAGTGTTGAACGCTCAATTGCCCTATGGAATGATCAGGGAAATGCCTCCCTTTTCAGCAAATTTCACAGTAGAATGCACGGGCTAATCCAACCTGAACCGTTTATGTCGAAAAGCCCGTCCAGCCTGCCCATCGAAATCAAGATTTCCACGGTGGTCGCCATCTCCGCCATCCTGCACTCGAGCGACCCGATTGCGATCGACGCGGCCCTCAAGCAGATGACCGGTGGCGTCTCGGACTTTTTCGAAGATGAATTCGCGGTGATCGACGTCGGCGCCATTGCCGCCGAGACGCCGTACATCGACTGGCGCGCGCTGGTCGACCTGCTGAAGAAATACCGCCTGAATGCGGTCGCCGTGCGCGGCGCGACGCCGGAAATGAGCGAGGCCATCAAGGCGCGCGGCCTGGCGCTCGACGATGGCGCCGGCGCCGACCGCGCACGCGAGGATGTCGCCGCCGCCACTGCGGCCAGCGCCGCCGTGAGCATCGCCCCGGTTGCGGCGCCGGCACCCCAACCGGCGCCGCAACCGGCGCAGACGGCGGCCCTGCCGGCCATGATCGTCGACACGCCGGTGCGTGCCGGCCAGCGCGTGTATGCGCGCGGCTGCGACCTGATCATCACGGCGGCAGTGAACAATGGCGCCGAGATCATCGCCGACGGCAGCATCCACGTGTATGCGCCGATGCACGGCCGCGCGCTGGCCGGCGCCTCGGGCAATGCGGATTCGCGCATCTTCGGGCTGTCGCTGCAGCCGGAACTGGTGTCGATCGCCGGCGTGTACCGCACCTTCGACGACGGCTTCCCGGCCGAGCTGGCACGCCAGCCGGCACAAATTCGCCTGGTCGGCGACCGGATCGATATATCATCGCTGACTCCGGTTTCGTCGCGCGCATAAGCGGGCATCTCACCAGTTACTGTAAAGGACATTTTTGTGGCAAGAATTATTGTTGTGACGTCCGGCAAGGGCGGCGTGGGCAAAACCACCTCGAGCGCAAGCTTTTCCACCGGCCTGGCCCTGCGCGGCCACAAGACCGCGGTACTCGACTTCGACGTCGGCCTGCGTAACCTCGACCTGATCATGGGCTGCGAACGCCGCGTGGTGTACGACCTGGTCAACGTGGTCAATGGCGAAGCGACGCTGAACCAGGCCCTGATCAAGGACAAGCACTGCGACAACCTGTTCATCCTGCCGGCCTCGCAAACGCGCGACAAGGACGCCCTGTCGGAAGACGGCATCGAGCGCGTGCTCAACGAGCTGATCCAGATGGGCTTCGAGTACATCATCTGCGATTCGCCGGCCGGCATCGAGCACGGCGCCCTGATGGCCCTGACCTTCGCCGACGAGGCGCTGATCGTGACCAACCCGGAAGTGTCCTCGGTGCGCGATTCGGACCGCATCCTCGGCATCATCCAGGCGAAATCGCGCCGCGCCCAGACCGGCGGCGAGCCGGTCAAGGAACACCTCTTGATCACCCGTTATTCGCCGAAGCGCGTCGAAAACGACGAAATGCTGTCCTACCAGGACGTGCAGGAAATCCTGCGCATTCCGCTGATCGGCATCATCCCGGAATCGGAATCGGTGCTGCACGCCTCGAACCAGGGCAATCCGGCGATCCATTTCAAGGGCACCGACGTGGCCGAAGCCTATGAAGACGTGGTCGCCCGTTTCCTGGGCGAAGAGCGTCCACTGCGCTTCACGAACTACGAAAAGCCGGGCCTGCTGCAGCGCATCTTTGGAACCAAGTGATATGGCCCTGCTCTCATTCCTGTTCCCCGAAAAGAAGAAGAGCGCGAACGCAGCCAAGGAACGGCTGCAGATCATCATCGCCCGCGAGCGCACCAACCGCGCCGGCCCCGATTTCCTGCCGGCGCTGCACCGCGAACTGATCGAAGTGATTTCGAAGTACACCAAGGTCAACGCGGACGACATCAAGATCTCGCTCGACCGCCAGGGCAACCTGGAAGTGCTCGACGTCAACGTGGTGCTGCCGGACGCCTGAGTCCGCTTCTCTCCCGCCCAACAACGGCAGCGCATCGCGCTGCCGTTTGTTTTTCTGGCTCACGTAAACACAAAGATGTTGTTTTTTTGTCGTCGATGTTGCAATTCAGCCGCATCCGGGCAAGCTAGATTCCTACAAATCCAAACTGTCGAAATTGAGCGTTTACAGGGCTACGTAGTACTTACTAGTCCACAATCCCGCTATTCGCCTGTCTCTTCGATCAAAAACAGAAGTTTACGAACAGCATTATTTTGTGAAAGTCTGTTATAGTCGGTTTAACCTTGTAGGAGGGTTCCTACAGTACGACTTTAACAATTGTGTGTGCTTCCATGAGAATAGCCGTCCTCGATAGTGATCGTAGTCAGGCAGACCTGGTCTGCCAGGTGCTCAGCGCCGCTGGCCATAGCTGCCAGTTCTTTGACAGTGGCAAGGAAATGCTGGCGCAGATGCGCAAGGACAGCACCGACCTCCTGATCATGGATTGGCCTACGGGTGACCTGGAAGCGCCCGATATCCTGCGCCGTGTCAAGGAAAAGATGTCGCCGGATGCACCGGCGATGTTCCTCGTAAACAGCAATGCCGAGGACGACATCGTGGCCGGCATGCTGGCCGGCGCCGACGACTACCTGGTCAAACCGCTGCGCCGCGGCGAACTGGTGGCGCGCGTCTCGGCCCTGCTGCGCCGCGCTTATCCGGCCCAGACCGGCACCGAACAGCTGCAGTTCGGTTCCTACGTGTTCGAAACGCGTCCGGGCCGCCTGCTGAAGGACGGCAGCGTCATCGACGTCACCCAGAAAGAGTTTTATCTGGCCCTGCTGTTCTTCCGCAACATCGGCCGTCCGCTGTCGCGCGCCTATATCCACGAATCGGTCTGGGTCCGCGAAACGGCCGTGCCTTCGCGCACCATGGACACCCACGTCTCGCGCGTGCGCAACAAGCTGAGCCTGCGCCCGGAGAACGGTTTCAGGCTGGTGCCGGTGTACAGCTACGGCTATCGCCTGGAAAAGCTGGGTGCGCAATAAAGGCTGCCTTTCCGCATAAAGGTGGGCACAGGGCGCCCACCCTACGGTTCTCATTGAAGTCACCTTGTGCCCTTAACGCCTGCGCACATGAGGGTATAATGGGCTGTCCGTTTCCCCATTTTCCCCCAGCATGCAACTGCTCGCCGTTGGCCTGAACCACACGACCGCACCCGTCTCGCTACGCGAGCAGCTGGCGCTCGGGCCCGAGCAGCTGGGACGCGCCGTGCATGCGGCACGCGAGTGGTTCGGCCGCTTCGGCAGCAATGACGCGCCCGGCGGCGACGAAGCCGCGATCCTCTCCACCTGCAATCGCACCGAGCTGTACGCCGCCAGCGGCGTGCCGCAGCCGCTCGACGCCTCGGCCCAGTTCCTGGCGCACTACCACGCGCTGAATTTCGCCGAGCTGCGCCCCCATTTGTACATGCTGCCCCAGGACGACGCCGTGCGCCACGCCTTCCGCGTCGCCTCCGGACTCGATTCGATGGTGCTGGGCGAACCGCAGATCCTCGGCCAGATGAAGGACGCGGTGCGCACGGCCGAGGAAGCCGGCGGCCTCGGTACTTATCTGCACCAGCTGTTCCAGCGCAGCTTCGCCGTGGCGAAGGAAGTCCGCACCACCACCGAAATCGGCGCCCACAGCGTCTCGATGGCGGCCGCCTGCGTGCGCCTGTCGCAACGCATTTTTGATCGCATCGCCGACCAGCATGTGCTGTTCATCGGCGCCGGAGAGATGATCGAATTGTGCGCCGCCCACTTCGCGGCCCAGAACCCGAAGTCGATCACCATCGCCAACCGCACGATGGAACGCGGCGAATCGCTGGCCACGCGCCTGAACGGCCGTGCGATCCGCCTGGCCGATCTGCCGCAGCAACTGCACCAGTTCGACATCGTCGTCTCCTGCACCGCCTCGACATTACCGCTGATCGGCCTCGGCCTGGTCGAGCGCGCCATCAAAGCGCGCCGTCACCGTCCGGTCTTCATGGCCGACCTTGCCGTGCCGCGCGACATCGAACCGGAAGTGGCGCGCTTGGACGACGTCTTCCTCTACACCGTCGACGACCTGGCCCAAGTGGTGCAGACCGGCATGGAAAGCCGCCAGGCGGCGGTCGCGCAAGCCGAAGCCATCATCGAAAACCGCGTCGCCTCCTTCATGCACTGGGTCGGCGACCGCGCCGTGGTACCCGTGATCCAGCAGCTGCACGAGTCGAGCGAGGCCCTGCGTCTGGCCGAACTCGAACGCGCCCGTAAATTGCTGGCGCGCGGCGAGGACGTCGACGCCGTGCTGGAAGCGCTTTCCAAGGGCCTCACGGCGAAATTCCTGCACGGTCCGCAGCAGGCGCTGCACCGCGCCGAAGGCGACGAACGCGCACGCCTGGCGAACCTGCTGCCGCAGTTGTTCCGCGGCCGCCGTTAGCGTCCCCTCTTTCCGCTTCGCGTCCCCCTGTGGACGCGTCCCGGCGCCATGCGCCTTCCGTTTCAACTCTTTCCCGAATCGCTATGAAACCATCGATGCTGGCCAAGCTGGACCAACTCGCGAACCGCCTGGTCGAACTCGACGAATTACTGGGCCATGAAGGCGCCACCGCCAACATGGACAATTACCGGAAGATGACGAAGGAGCATGCCGAGATCGGCCCGCTCGTCGCCGTGTATCGCGACTACCAGGACGCCAACGGCGATATCGCCGCCGCCCAGGAAATGCTGGCGGATCCGGAGATGAAGGAATTCGCGCAGGAAGAAATCGAGGCGGCCAAGGCGCGCCTCGCCGCGCTCGATCTCGATTTACAGAAAATGCTGCTGCCGAAGGATGCCAACGACGAGCGCAACATCTTCCTGGAGATCCGCGCCGGCACCGGCGGCGACGAATCGGCGCTGTTCGCGGGCGATTTGCTGCGCATGTATACCCGCTTCGCCGAACGCAACCGCTGGCAAGTCGAGATGGTCTCCGAGTCGCCGTCGGACCTGGGCGGCTACCGCGAAGTCATCGTGCGCGTGATCGGCAACGGCGTGTATTCAAAATTAAAATTCGAATCGGGCGGCCACCGCGTGCAGCGCGTGCCGGCCACCGAAACCCAGGGCCGCATCCACACCTCGGCCTGTACGGTGGCCGTGATGCCCGAGGCGGACGAAGTCGAGGATGTCGACATCAACCCGGCCGACCTGCGCATCGACACCTACCGCGCGTCCGGAGCAGGCGGCCAGCACATCAACAAGACCGATTCGGCCGTGCGCATCACGCACCTGCCAACGGGGATCGTGGTCGAGTGCCAGGACGACCGCAGCCAGCACAAGAACAAGGCGCAGGCGATGAAAGTCCTGGCCGCGCGTATCAAGGACGTGCAGCTGCGCGAACAGCAATCGAAAGAGGCGGCTACCCGCAAGAGTCTGATCGGCTCGGGCGACCGCAGCGAACGCATCCGCACCTATAACTTCCCGCAAGGGCGCTTGACCGACCACCGCATCAACCTGACGCTGTATAAACTCGATTTCATCATGGACGGCGACCTGAGCGAGCTGACCAACGCCCTCTCCGCCGAGCACCAGGCCGAACTTCTGGCCGCGCTGGGCGATTAAGACAGCGCTAAGCCCGTAAGGTCTTGCCAATGTGAAAATACGGCCGCGCTTCCCGTATATGCGAGAATCGCGCCCATCCTCGATCACGAAAGCCCCCGCGATGCCACGTTTCCGTTCCGTCCTGTTCGCCATTTCCTTCATCAGCTTCGCGCTGGTCGGCGTCGCCCTGTACCTGCAGCACGTCCACGACATGCTGCCCTGCCCGCTGTGCGTGATCCAGCGCTATGCCTTCCTTGGCATCGGCTTTGCCGCCCTCGTCGGTGCGCTGAGCCATAAAATCCGTGGCGGGGCGATGGTCGCGCTGCTGGCGGCGCTGGGCGGGCTGGCGACGGTCGGCAAGCACCTGTATGTGCTGGCGAACCCGGGCTTTTCCTGCGGTATCGATCCGATGGAAACGATGTTGAACAAGATTCCGACGGCGACCCTGATGCCCTGGCTGTTCCAGGCCGACGGCCTGTGCGAGAACGCCACCGACGCTTTGTTCGGCCTGTCGATTCCGCAGTGGTCGGCGGTCTGGTTCGTGCTGCTGACGATTGTCCTGGTCTGGGTGCTGGTCTCGACGCGGCGCGCACGATGAAGATTGCAGCCGGCGCCACGATCCGGGCGCTGCAGGCCGGCCTGCCGCTCGAACCGCTGGAAAACCGCATCCTGCTGTGCCATGCATTGAAGCTCACGCGCGTGGGGCTGATCACCAACGGCGAGCGCGTGCTGAGCGAAGAGGAAGCGGCGAGTCTCGCCGCGCTGGTCGAGCGCCGCCTGGCCGGCGAACCGATCGCCTACATCGTCGGCCAGCGCGAATTCTACGGCCTGCCCTTTCACGTGAGCCCGGCCGTGCTGATTCCGCGCCCGGATACGGAATTGATCGTCGAACTGGCGCTCGAACGCCTGGTGCCGAACTCTCGCATGCTCGACATGGGCACCGGCAGCGGCGCGATCGCCGTATCGGTGGCGCA
The DNA here is from genome assembly GCF_004798585.1 of Massilia sp. Mn16-1_5. GTDB lineage: Bacteria > Pseudomonadota > Gammaproteobacteria > Burkholderiales > Burkholderiaceae_D > Telluria. The sequence continues at coordinate 123,408 of NZ_PPXQ01000016.1, read as the reverse complement.
CACGCGGCCCAATGCGCAGGTCACGGCGCTCGATGTCAGCGCAGAGGCGCTGGCGGTTGCCCGGACCAATGCCGCGGCCAACGGCGCGCAAGTGCGCTTCCTGCGCAGCGACTGGTTCGCGGCCCTGGCCGATGACACCTTCGACCTGATCGTCTCGAACCCGCCGTATATCGCCTCCGGCGACGAACACCTCGCGCAGGGGGACCTGCGCTTCGAGCCGAGCGGGGCGCTGACCGATTTCGCCGACGGCCTGTCGGCGCTGCGCACGCTTGTTACCGGCGCCCCCGCGCACCTGGAACGTGGCGGCTGGCTGCTGCTCGAGCATGGCTACGACCAGGCGCAGGCGGTCCGGACCTTGCTGGCGGACGCTGGCTATACCGAAGTCCAGAGCTGGCGCGACCTGGCCGGCATCGAACGGGTCAGCGGCGGCCGGCGCGCCTGAGCCGCAGCGCCGCCGCCCCGAGCACGGCGCGCCCTTCCGGTTGGCATTGCTACAATGCTCACACCGCCACCTCCCGCTCCCGATGCGACGCCTATTCGCCCTCATTGTCCTGCTCTGCGCCCTGTCCCACGCCCATGCCGCGCCGGGCCCGGCGGCGGCCCTGTTCGAGCGCGACTGGCAGTGGCGCCTGGAACGCCAGCCGGAATACGCCACCACGCTGGGCGACCGCCGCTACAACGACCGCCTCTCCGACCTGTCCCTGGCCGCCGTGCGCGCCCGGCGCGAACACCTGCGCGCCATGCTGGAAGAAGCGCGTGGCATCGATCGGGCCGGCATGGCTGCGCAGGAACGCCTGTCGCTCGACCTGTTCGTGTTCGAACAGGAGCGCCAGCTGGCCATCCTCGCCTTTACGATGGTCGATCCGCAGTTGCTGACCAGCTGGGACGGCCTGCAGGTGCGCCTGCCGCGCCTGGTGGCGCAGACGCCCTTCGCCAGCGAGGAAGATTATCGCAACTACATCGCGCGCCTGAACGCCTTGCCGGCGCACGTGGACGGTCTCATCGAGCAGCTGCGCGAAGGAATAAAAACCGGGTGGACGGCGCCGAAAGCCAGCATGCGCGCCGTCCCCGAGCAACTGCGTGCGCTGCGCGAGCGCCTGACCGACGGCGCCCTGAGCGCGCCGCTGCGCCGCATTCCGGCCACCATCGAGACCAAAGTACGCGAAGAATTGCTGGCCGCCGGCACGCAAGCCCTGAACGACAGCGCCGGTCCCGCCCTGCGCCGGCTGGAAGAATTTATTCGGACCGAGTACCTGCCGGCTGCGCGCGATAGTCTTGGCGCGTCAAGCTTCCCGGGTGGCCCTGGCTATTACGCCTTCCTGGCCAGATCCGCCACCGGCAGCGAACTGACTCCGCCGGAGCTGCATGCGCTGGGCCTGAAGGAAGTGGCGCGCATCCGCGCCGCGATGGGCGAGACTATCCGGCAGACCGGCTTTCGCGGCAATTTGCCCCAGTTTCTCGCCTTTGCGCGCAATGATAAACGCCTGTTCGCGCAGGATGCGGAGGCCCTGCTGGCGCGCTACCGCCGCGTGATCGAGCGCGCCCGCACGCGCCTGCCGGCCCTGTTCAATACGATTCCCGAGGAAGAGATCGGCGTCAAACGCCTTGGCCAGGCGGGCGGCGCCGGCCAGGTCGCGGCGTATTACGAAGCCGGGACGCCAGATCGCAGCGCGGCGCTGGTGGTGAATACCGAGCGTCTGAACAGCCAGCCGCTGTGGGAAGTCGAGACCCTCGCTTTGCACGAAGCCCTGCCGGGCCACCACCTGCAGGTGGCGCGCGCACGCGCGCTGCGCGAGCTGCCGGCCTTCCGGCGCAAGGGCTGGAACGATGCCTATGGCGAAGGCTGGGCCACCTATGCCGAGGGCCTGGGACCGGAACTGGGCTTTTTTAAAGACCCGTTCTCGCGCTTCGGCTACCTGAACGACGACATGTTCCGCGCCGCGCGGCTGGTGGTCGATACCGGCATCCACGCGCTCGGCTGGTCGCGCCAGCAGGCGCTCGACTACCTGAACGCGAACACGGCCAACGCGCTCCAGGACAACGAGGTCGAGGTCGACCGCTACATCGCCCAGCCGGCCCAGGCGCTGAGCTACAAGGCGGGGCAGCTGCGTTTCAAGGCCTTGCGCGAGAAGGCGCAGGCCGCACTGGGGCCGCGTTTCGACGTGCGCCGCTTCCACGATGCGCTGCTCGGCAACGGTGTGCTGCCGCTACCGCTGCTCGAGCGCGAGATGGGCAAGTGGCTGCAGGCCCAGCTGGGCGCGACGGAGACGCCGGCGCCGCCGGACGCGGCAGCGAAGGCAGCTGCTCCCGCCTCTGCTCCCGCCCCTGCTGCCGCGGCGCCTGCTCCAGCCCTTCCTGCTCCCGCCCCGGCTCCAGCTCCTGTGCCCCCTGCTCCGGCCCCTGCGCCGGCCGTCGTCAAACTGCCAGCGACGGGCGCGCCTGCCGCGCCACCCGCACCAGCAAAAACGGCCCCGCCAGCGCCTGCCCCGGCCAAGCCGCCGGCCGAGGCGCCCGCACCCGGCGCACCCGTCAAACCTGCGCCGCCCGTACCCGTAACGGGCGCCGACAAGCGTCCCGGCGAGCTGCCGGCGGCCGGGATCACGCCGCCCCTGGAACACACCGGCCCGGCCCCTGAGCCGGCCGTGCCCGGCACTGTCGAGAAATAGGCCCGGCGCCGACGCGCTGTCCGATTTTCGGTTACTCTCTGCCCAATCGCTATTGGCAGTATAAGAAAGGAAACATCCGTGTCGAACCAACTGACCCGCCGCCTGGCCCTGCTGGACGACGATGCCCACCGTGGCCTGCTGGGCCAGGGCCTGCGCGGCATCGAGCGCGAAACCTTGCGTATCGACCCGCAGGGCCAGCTCGCGCGCACGCCTCATCCGGTCCAGCTCGGCTCGGCGCTCACCAATCCGCAGATCACCACCGACTACGCGGAAGCCCTGCTCGAATTCATCACCCCGGCCGAGCACGACATCGGCCTGGCCCTGCACCGCCTCGATGCGATCCACCGCTTCGCCTATTCGAAGCTGGGCGACGAGATGCTGTGGAGCGAATCGATGCCGGGAGAATTGCCGCCGGACGAAGAGATCGAGATCGGCTGGTACGGCAAGTCGAACATCGGCATGCTGAAACACGTGTACCGGCGCGGCCTGGCGCTGCGCTACGGTAAGGCCATGCAATGCATCGCCGGCATCCACTACAACTATTCGCTGCCGGAAGCACTGTGGAAGCTGCTCCTGGCCAGCGACGGCGTGCCGGAAGAGCGGCGCAGCGCCCTGCGCGATTTTCAGTCGGAGAGCTATTTCTCGACCATCCGCAACTTCCGCCGCTACAGCTGGCTGCTGATGTATTTGTTCGGCGCCTCGCCGGCGCTGACGACCAGCTTCCTGCGCGGCCGTCCGCATGCGCTGGAGACCCTATCGGACGACACGCTGTACCTGCCGTATGCGACCAGCCTGCGCATGAGCGACCTGGGCTACCAGAACGATGCCCAGTCCGGCCTGCGTCCGCACGAGAACAGCCTGGAAAGCTATGTCACGACCCTGATGGACGCGGTGAACCGGCCGTATCCGCCGTATGCGGAAATCGGCACGAAAAAGGATGGGGAGTGGATCCAGCTCTCGACCAACGTGCTGCAGATCGAGAACGAATACTATTCGACGATCCGTCCGAAGCGCGTGATCCGCACCGGCGAGCGTCCGGTGCAGGCGCTGTGCAACCGCGGCGTGCAGTACATCGAGGTGCGCTGCCTGGACGTCGATCCGTTCGAGCCGATCGGCATCAGCGTCGAGACCGGCCGCTTCCTGGATGCGTTTTTACTCTTCTGTACGCTCGAGGAAAGCCCCCTGATCAGCGCCGCCGAAGGGCAAATCCACGCCCGCAATTTCGCGCGCACGGTGAAGGAAGGCCGCAAGCCCGGCCTGACGCTGACGCGCGACGGCGAAGAAGTGTCCTTGCAAGCCTGGGCCGACGAGCTGATCGAACGGATCCGCCCGCTGGCACGCCTGCTCGACGAAGAGCACAACGAAAGCGGCGTGCACGAAGCCTCGCTGGCCCAGCAAAAGGCGAAGGTCGCCGATCCGGACAAGACGCCGTCGGCGCGGGTGCTGATGGAGGTGCGCAAACTCGGTTCGGCTGCCGCCTTCGGCCTGCAGCAGAGCCGCCTGCACGCGGCCTACTTCCGCGAAAGCCCGCTGATGCCGGCCGAGGAAGCGGAGTTCGCCGAGATGGCGGCCGCCTCGCTGGCCGAACAGGCGATCGTCGAACAGACCGACACGGGCAGCTTCGACGATTTCGTCGCGGCCTACAACACCAGTACACTGTGCGGTAATCATTCCTGATCCTTGAGGCGGAGCGGCCTTGCTCACTTTTTATAACGAACACCATGCGCAGCACCGCCCCCGCTCCCTGCGTGCCCCGGCGTCGTTCGAAAAGTCCGAGCAGGTCGACCTGGTTTTACAGGAGCTGCAGCGGCGCGGCCTGGGCGAGATCGTCACCCCGCACCGCACGCCCCTGGTCTCGCTCGAACGCATCCACAGCCCGCGCTATCTGCACTTCCTGCGCAGCGCCTGGAGCGAGTGGAGCGCGCTCGACCCGCAGCACGCCGAGCGCGATGCGTTTGCTTCGAACTGGCCGATCCGGGGAATGCGCAGCGACATCGAACCCGACAGTTTCATGGGACGCCTCGGCCTGTATTCGATGGACGCCACGCCGCTCACAGCCGGTACCTGGAATGCCTGTAAAACCGGCGCCGACTGCGCGATCAATGCAGCGCACGCCCTGCGCCTGGGGCAACGGGGCAGCTTCGCGCTGACCCGCCCGGCGGGCCACCATGCCGGCGCCGATTATTTCGGCGGCGGCTGCTTCCTGAACAACGCCGCGCTGGCGGCCCAGCACCTGCTCGACGACGGCCTCAAACGGGTCGCCATCCTCGACATCGACTGCCACCACGGCAGCGGCACGCAGAACATTTTTTATGCGCGCAGCGAGGTGCTGACGGTCTCGATCCACGCCGATCCACGGTCGGACTTCCCGTATTATCTCGGCCACGCCGACGAGACGGGGCATGGCGAGGGCAGCGGCACCAACATGAACCTGCCTTTGGTGCGCGGCGCCAGTGCGGCGCACTGGCTGGCGGCGCTGGAGACGGCCTGCATCAAGCTCGGCATGTTCGCGCCCGAGGCGCTGGTCGTGTCGCTCGGCGTGGGCGCGCAAGGCGGCGACGCCAGCGCGGGCTTCGCACTGCAGGGCGCCGACTGGTTGCGCATCGGCGAACGCATCGCCTGGCTCGGACTGCCGACCGCCTTCGTGTTCGAGGGCGGACGCGAACAGGCCGACATCGGCATCCACACGGTCAACGTGCTCGAAGGCTTCGAGACGGCGACCCACACTTAATTTCATGGATTCAGAATGATCGAATGGCAATGGAGCAGCTTCGCGGAGCTGAACGGCGCGGCGCTGTATGAAGTACTGGCCCAGCGCCAGCAGGTATTCATCCTCGAACAAACCTGCCTCTATCCGGACATCGACGGCTACGACCTCGACGCCCATCACCTGCTCGGCTGGCGCGACATCGGCGGCCGGCGCGTGCTGGTCGCCTACCTGCGCTGCCTGGCGCCGGGCGCGAAATACGAGGAGATGTCGCTGGGGCGCATCCTGACTACCAACGACGTGCGCGGCTCGGGCGCCGGACGCGAACTGGTCGCCCACGGCATCCAGTACGCCGAACGCTTGTACCCGGGCCACCGCATCCGCATCGGCGCCCAGCAGCGCCTGGAGAAGTTTTATCAGGGCTTCGGCTTCGAGACCGTCTCCGCTCCTTACGACGAAGACGGGATCATGCACATCGACATGCTGCGCTAGCTTAGCCTTTCAGCAGGCCGGATTTGCTCGGGTCCGGCATACGCAGGGCGACGATGAAGGCCAGGGCGCACATGCCGCTGACGTACCAATAGAAATTCTGCTCCATGCCGGCCTGCTTGAACCACAAGGCCACGTATTCGGCCGTGCCGCCGAAGAGCGCATTGGCGACCGCGTAGGACAAGCCGACGCCGAGCGCGCGCACCTCGACTGGGAACATTTCCGCCTTGATCAGGCCGCTGATCGAGGTGTACAGGCTGACGATGGCCAGCGCGCACACGATCAATGCGCCGGCCGCATACGGGTTGCTCACGCCATGCAGGGTCGACATGATCGGCACCGTGCACACCATTGCCAGGCCGCCGAACCAGATCATCGCGGTGCGCCGGCCGATCCGGTCCGACAGCGCACCGAAGACCGGCTGCAGGGCCATGTAGATCAGCAGCGCACCGGTCATCACCGCGCTGGCGGTCTTGGTACTCATGCCGGCCGTATTCACCAGGTATTTCTGCATGTAGGTCGTAAACGTATAAAAGATCAGCGAGCCGCCGGCCGTGAACCCGAGCACAGTGATGAAGGCGCGCTTGTGGTGCAGCAGTCCCTTGATGCTGCCCGCTTCCTTGCTGCTTCTCTCTGAGGCGGTGGTGGTCTCGGTCAGCGAGCGGCGCAGGTAGAGCGACACCAGCGCGGCCGCGGCGCCGCAGACGAAGGGAATGCGCCAGCCCCAGGCCTTCAGTTCCGCTTCGCTCAGCAGCTGCTGCAGGATCACCAGCACCAGCAGTGCCAGCAGCTGGCCGCCGATCAGGGTGACATATTGAAAGGAAGCGAAGAAGCCGCGCCGTCCCGGCAGCGCCACTTCGCTCATGTAGGTGGCGCTGGTGCCGTATTCTCCGCCCACGGACAGGCCCTGGAACAGGCGCGCCAGCAAGAGCAGGACCGGGGCCGCGGTGCCGATTTGCGCATAGGTCGGCAGCACGGCGATCATCAGCGAGCCGCCGCACATCATCAGCACCGAGATCATCATCGCGTTGCGCCGGCCATAGCGGTCGGCGATGTGGCCGAACATCCAGCCGCCGACGGGCCGCATCAGGAAGCCGGCGGCGAAGATGCCGGCCGTATTCAGTAACTGGGTAGTGGGGTTCCCGGAGGGGAAAAAGGCCGAGGAAAAATACAGGGCACAGAAGGAGTAAATATAAAAGTCGAACCATTCGACCAGGTTGCCCGACGAGGCGCCGATGATCGCGAAGACGCGTTGGCGCGGTGTCAGTTCCTGGATTTTTTCTGTGGGGGTAAGTGTTTCTGACATGCTGATCTGCTCCTGTAATGACACGATCGGCGACCCGTTGCGGTCGCCGGTCTGACATCGTACACAGGGCAGGCGCTTGGATGGCGCGCCTTAGGGAAGCACGCCGGCTGCCTTATTCGACCTTGGTCAGCTCGACCTCGAACAGCAATCCCGCGTTCGGCGGAATCGGCCCGCGGCCGCTGCTGCCGTAGGCCAGGCTGGAAGGAATCTCCAGGGTGCGCTTGCCGCCCACGCGCATGCCGGCCAGGCCGCGGTCCCAGCCCGTGATGACGTCGCCCACGCCCAGCGTGAAGCTGACCGCGCCGGTCTCGAATCGGCTGCCCTTGTGGTCGGCGGCGCTGGCGCTGTAATACCAGCCGCTGTAGTTGACGCTGAGTTTCTTGCCATTGGTCGCCACGGCGCCGCTGCCGACGACGCTGTCGTTCACCACCAGCGTGGCCGGATTGCTGACGGGGATCGCCGGCGTACTGTCGCCGCCACCTCCTCCGCCGCCACAGGCGCTCAGACTCAACAGGGCCGCGCAGCAGGCGGCAAGCAGGGGGAATTTATAGGACATGGACAGGCTCACGCAGGTGGTGTTTAACAGAAGAAACACCGTACCTTACGTGAGGCATGCATACACAGTTGTCCGCTTTTTGTCCGGCTTTTGTAATCAGATCTCGACCTGGGTACCGAGCTCGATGACGCGGTTGGGCGGGATCTGGTAATAGTCGGCCGCGGCCCGCGCGTTGCGCGACATGGTGGCAAACAGGTGTTCGCGCCACGGCGCCATGCCACGGCCCGGGGTCGAGATCACGGTCTGGCGCGCGATGAAGAAGGAGGTTTCCATCATCTCGAAAGGCAGGCCCAGCGCGGCGCACTGGCGCATGATGCCCGGAATGTCCGGCTCGTCCTTGAAGCCGTAATGCACGTTCAACTGGAAACAGTTGTGGCCGAGTTCGACTACCTGCGCCTGCTCGGCGGGCGCCACCCAGGGTTCCTCACGAATATGCACGGTCAGGAATACGACCCGTTCGTGCAGCACCTTGTTGTGCGACAGGTTGTGCAGCAGCGCATGCGGCACGCCGTCGCTCTCGCCGCGCAGGAACATCGCGGTGCCGGGCACGCGCGTGGGCGGACCGACGAACAGCGAGGACAGGAAGGCGTCGAGCGGGATCGCGTGCGCTTCCAGGTTCTCGAACACCAGTTCGCGGCCGCGCTTCCAGGTCAGCATGCCGGTCAGCAGGATCGCGCCCAGCAGCAGCGGGAACCAGCCGCCGTGCAGTAATTTGAGGGTACTGGCCGAGAACAGGGCGATGTCCATCAGCATGAAGAAGCCGGTGGCGCCCAGGCACACGACCAGCGGCAGCTTCCAGCGGTAGCGCGTGACAAAAAAGGTCAGCAAGGTGGTGGCAAGCATGGTGGCGGTCACCGCGATGCCGTAGGCGCCGGCCAGGCGGTCCGAGGAACCGAAGCCGATCACGGCGATCAGGACCACGGCCAGCTGGATCCAGGTTACGGCCGGAATATAGATCTGGCCGATCTCGCTTTCCGAGGTGTGCAGGATGCGCATGCGCGGCAGCAGGCCGAGCATGATCGCCTGCTTCGTCATCGAATAGGTGCCGGAAATCGTCGCCTGCGAAGCGATCACCGCCGCCATCGTCGACAGCACGACCAATGGATACACGCTCCAGGTGCCGAGCTGGTGGAAGAAGGGATTTTCGACTGCGGTCGGATCGGTGATCAGGAGGCCGCCTTGGCCAAGATAATTGAGCGCCAGCGCCGGGAACACGATCATGAACCAGGCGACGCGGATCGGCTTCTTGCCGAAGTGGCCCATGTCGGCATACAGGGCTTCGGCGCCGGTCAGGGCCAGCACCACGGCGCCCAGGGCGACGAAGGCAATGAACTGGTTTTCCATGACGAAGCGCGCAGCATGCAGGGGATTTAAAGCCTGCAGGATCACCGGCGCCTTCGCGATGTTGATCACGCCCATGATCGCCAGCGCCGCAAACCAGACGATCATCACCGGTCCGAACCAGCGGCCGATGCCGGCGGTGCCGTGGCGCTGCAGGCTGTACAGGCCGACCAGCACGACCACCGCCAGCGGCACGACGTAATGCGACAGCGCCGGCGTCGCCACCTCCAGGCCCTCGATCGCGCCCAGCACGGAAATCGCCGGGGTGATCACGCTGTCGCCGTAGAACATGGTGGCGCCGAACACGCCGATTACCATCAGCGGATAGTGCCAGCGGGAGGAGCGGGTGACGGAATTCAGGGCCAGCGCCATCAGCGCCATGATCCCGCCCTCTCCGCGGTTGTCGGCGCGCAGCACCAGGGTCACGTATTTTAAAGAGACGATCAGGGTCAGTCCCCAGAAGATCAGGGAGACGATGCCGAGCAGGTTGGGAGTGGTCAGCGCGAGGCCGTGGGTGGGGTCGAAGATGGTCTTGAGGGTGTACAGCGGGCTGGTGCCGATATCGCCATAGACGATGCCGACCGCAGCCAGCGTCATTGCCGCCAGGCCGCTTTTATTATTTTGCGACGTCAAGATTGCACCATATTGTTGTTCTGGTGCGGCGCACCATAAAATAACGACAAGAAAATTGCAAGCAGTATTCGCTACCGGGTCTGCGCTCCGGCACGCACGGTGGGTAGTATGGCAAGTGTGCCCGAAGGCGGCTCGGCCGGTCGCGCGTTAGCCTGTCATTCCGATGACGACTGGCAAAATGGGGGCCGCCGGCAAGCCCGCGTCAATTCGCCGATAATACTCGGCTGGCAACTCATCTCTTCCGTCCCTCATGCGTACCGGCATCCTTTCCGCCGCCCTGGCCTTCCTGTGCTGGGGTTTGTTCCCTTTGTATTTCCACGCCATCGGCGAAGTGCCGGCGCTGCAGATCCTCGCCAACCGCATGCTGTGGTCGCTTGCCTTCCTGCTAATCGTGCTGGCGCTGCGCCGGCAGTGGCGCTGGCTCGAGCAGGTGCGCCAGCCGCGCGTGTTCTGGAGTTTCGTCGCCTCGGCCGTCCTGCTGGCCGGTAACTGGCTGCTGTATATCTGGGCCGTGAACAACGGCCACGTGATCGACGCCAGCCTGGGTTATTTTATTACGCCGCTGTTCAACATCATGCTGGGCTTCCTGGTCCTCAAGGAACGCCTGCGCCCCTTGCAGTGGGCCGTGATCGGCATCGCCGCCCTCGGCGTGGCCTGGCTGACCCTGCATGCGGGCAATGTGCCCTGGATCGCGCTGGGGCTGGCTGCCACCTTCGGCGGCTATGGCTTGCTGCGCAAGACCGCGTCGCTGGGCGCGCTCGAGGGCCTGTCCTTCGAAACCATGGTGCTGTTCCCGGTCGCCGCCGTGTATGTCGGCTGGCTCACCCTGCACGGCGAGAACGCTTTTATCAACACCCCATCCGATACCACGCGCTGGCTGCTGGTGGCGGCCGGTCCGATCACGGCCATTCCGCTGCTGCTGTTCGCCAGCGGCGCCCGCAAGATTCCGCTGTCGATCCTTGGCCTGCTCCAATACCTGGGGCCGACCATCCAGTTCCTGCTTGGCGTGCTGCTGTTCAAGGAAGCGTTTACCAATGAGCGCCTGATCGGCTTCGCCCTGATCTGGGGCGCACTCATTCTGTTCGCCGGCGAAGGTTTGTTCCAGCGCGGGCGCAACGCGCCGGCAGCGAAAGTTTCGCGTTAGTTCACGTTAGGACTGCCCCTGGGGGCGCTTCTATCGTATCCTTTGCACCTTGAATTTCTACAGACACAAAAATGGCTAATTACGTCTATACCATGAACCGCGTGGGCAAAATCGTCCCACCGAAACGGCAGATCTTGAAAGATATCTCGCTGTCCTTCTTCCCGGGCGCGAAGATCGGCGTGCTGGGCCTGAACGGCTCGGGCAAGTCCACGCTCCTGAAAATCATGGCCGGCATCGACACCGACATCCAGGGCGAAGCGCGCCCGATGCCGGGCCTGAACATCGGCTACTTGCCGCAGGAACCGCAGCTCGATCCCGAAAAAACCGTACGCCAGGAAGTCGAATCGGGTCTCGGCGAGGCCTTCGAGGCGCAAGCCAAGCTGGAAGCCGTGTACGCCGCCTACGCCGATGAAGACGCGGACTTCGACGCGCTGGCGAAAGAACAGGAACGCCTGGAATCGATCATCGCCGCGGCTGATGGCGGCAACCTGAACCTGCAAATGGAAATGGCGGCCGACGCGCTGCGCCTGCCGCCTTGGGATGCCAAGATCGGCGTGCTGTCCGGTGGCGAGAAGCGCCGCGTGGCGCTCTGCAAACTGCTGCTGAGCAAGCCCGACATGCTGCTGCTCGACGAACCGACCAACCACCTGGATGCCGAGTCCGTGGAATGGCTGGAACAGTTCCTGCTGCGCTTCCCGGGCACCGTGGTCGGCATCACCCACGACCGCTACTTCCTCGACAATGCCGCCGAATGGATCCTGGAATTGGACCGCGGCTCGGGCATTCCATGGAAGGGCAACTACTCGTCCTGGCTCGACCAGAAGCAGGCACGTCTGAAACAGGAAGAAGCGACCGAATCGGCACGCCAGAAAGCGCTGGCGAAGGAACTCGAATGGGCGCGCCAGAATCCGAAGGCCCGCCAGGCCAAGTCGAAAGCCCGCCTGGCGCGCTTCAACGAACTGTCCGAATTCGAATACCAGAAGCGCAACGAAACCCAGGAGATTTTTATTCCTGTGGCCGAGCGCCTGGGCAACGAAGTCATCGAATTCAAGAACGTCAGTAAAGCCTTTGGTGACCGCCTGCTGATCGACAACCTGTCGTTCACGGTGCCGGCGGGTGCGATCGTCGGCATCATCGGCCCGAACGGCGCCGGTAAATCGACCCTGTTCAAGATGATCGCCGGTAAAGAGCAGCCGGACAGCGGCGAAGTCGTGATCGGCAAGACAGCCAAGGTATCGCTGGTCGACCAGAGCCGCGACGAGCTGGCCAACAACAAGTCGGTGTTCGAGGACGTCACCGGCGGCGCCGACATGCTCAGCGTCGGCCGCTTCGAAATGCCGTCGCGCGCCTACCTCGGCCGTTTTAACTTTAAAGGCTCGGACCAGCAAAAGATCGTCGGCAACCTGTCGGGCGGCGAACGCGGCCGTCTGCACCTGGCGAAAACCCTGCTGCAGGGCGGCAACGTGCTGCTGCTGGACGAACCGTCGAACGACCTCGACGTGGAAACCCTGCGCGCACTGGAAGACGCCCTGCTCGAGTTCGCCGGCAGCGTGATGGTGATCTCGCACGATCGCTGGTTCCTGGACCGTATTGCAACGCACATCCTGGCTTTCGAAGGCAACTCGCAAGTTACCTTCTTCGACGGTAACTACCAGGAATACGAAGCGGACAAGAAGAAGCGCCTGGGCGAAGAAGGCGCCAAGCCGAAGCGCATCCGTTACAAGCCACTGACGACCTGATCAGCGTGTCGAGCGACAAGAGCCCGGCTTTGCCGGGCTTTTTTTTGCTCAAAATTTTATGCGCGGAAATGGAATGCAGGCGACGAAAGACCGTGTGTAGAATCGATTGTTGATGAGGCCAATAGTTCCTGCCTCCCCTTTGCGCCAATCGACATGGCGACCAATATCGATTGGCACACTTTGCCCATGACAGACTACCGCGACAACCGGGTCCCCGGCGGGACCTTTTTCTTCACGGTTCGCCTGCTGGACCGTGGCAGTTCCCTGTTAACGGACCACATCGCCGCCTTTGGCGACGCCATCCGCCAGGCACGCGTCCGTAAACCCTTCCATGTCGACGGCTGGGTGGTCTTGCCGGATCACGCCCATGCGATGTGGACCCTGCCGCCGGGCGATCATGATTGCTCGAGCCGCTGGCGCGCCGTGAAAATCGCCTTTTCCAAGGCCCTCCGTAAATCGCTCGCGGCGGCGCAGGCCGACGGCGCGATCTGGACCCGCCAGTACCAGGAATTCCGGGTCGCGGACGATGTGGAATATGCCTCGCTGATCGACTACATGCATACCAATCCCGTGCGCCATGGCCTGTGCGCCTGCGCCCACGACTGGCCCTGGTCCTCGGTCCACCGTTTTATCTCCGAAGGCCTGGCGGCACCACAGCTGGAGGCAGCACCTGTATTGCCGCCCTGGGCCATGCGCCGCGGCGGCGGCATAAGTGCGGTACCGGTCTGATGACTCGTGGGGTGGGGTATGCCAACACGATGCACGCGTCACGCGCGGGCATGCCCGCCCTACATCAGCAAAAGAAAAAGGGCCCGCAGGCCCTTTTTTCTTGTTACTTCAGCGCAGCAATTAGAACTGGTACTTGGCGCCGACGGTGAAGACGTCCGGCTTCGGACCGAAATCCTGCTTCTTGCCATAGCGCTCGTACTCGGTGAACACCGCGACTTGCGGGGTCACGTTGTACTGCATGCCGAGGGCACCGTAGCCGCCGTTGTCGCTGACCTTGCGGCTCACGCCGGGCGTGGCCGAATTCAACTCGTTACTGGTGTGAGCCACACCCAACTTGGCGTAGACCGAGGCCTTGTCGTTGAACGCATATTTTGCCTTGCCGGCGATATAGGCGCCGTAGCCTTCGGTCTCGGTGTTGACGTTGGCACCGTTCAGGACATAGTTGCCGCCGGCCTTGCGGAAGTCGGTATAGCCGGCTTCGACGCCGAAGGTGTCGTTGAGTTCCGCACCGCCGAAGATCTTGCCCGAGAACTTGTAGCCATCGTTATCGACCATGGTCGCGCCGTTGACGTTGTATTCGCGGTCGGCACCCGAGGCACCGATACCGACGTAAGGACGTGGGGTGATGGTGGTTTGGGCCTGAGCGGCGGTCATGGCGGCAGTACCTGCGAGCAGTGCAAAGATAAGCTTTTTCATACGTAAATCCTTTTCTTGAGTCTGTCTGGCTCGCCATTCATCGTGAATCGCGATGTGTCCAAGATAGCATCATGAAAAGCGAACGTGCATGCGAATCTGGTAAGAACTGTAAGCAAATGTAAGATAAATGACCTATAGTTCAGTTATTTTTACGTCGAAATGCCGCGTAAAGCGAGCAAATTAAACGATGTACCTGAAGGTTAGATTCACCCGTTCTCCGAGGGGGCGAGCCGACTTGTTGATGCCGTGAACCCAGTGCCTCTGCAGTGGACCACTCATCAATAACAGGCTGCCATCGTCCAGATCGAGTTTTATCGTCTGTTTGTTGCGTTTATGCCGCAAAATAAAGCTGCGCGTGCTGCCGAGACTGAGCGAGGCGATGGCCGGCTCGGGTCCCAGTTCCGGCTCGTCGTCGCTGTGCATGCCCATGCTGTCGCGCCCATTGCGGTAGCGGTTCAGCAGTACGCTGTTGAAGCGCCGTCTGCAGGCCGACTCGACCGCTGAGCGGATCGCAAGCAGCAGTTCCGTCCACGGCAAGGGTTCGAGGCGCAGGCCGGAATAGGTATAGCTGGCGTCTCCGTACCAGGCCGTCAGGCGCGGCTGCAGATGGCGCTTGCCGTAGACGACGATGCTTTCCTCGCGCCAGGGTGTCTCTTGCAGCAGGCGTGCGAAGACCTCGGCATTCGGCCAGGGCAGCGGCAATTGTTTCATCAGCGCCAGCGCGCCGTCTTCGATCGGAATCGGCACCAGGGTGGCGGGATTGTCGAACAGATCCATGGGACGTTTACGATGGCGGGATAACAAGAAGGAGAATTGTCGCATGAACAAACGTGAGTTCCTCGGCGCAGCCCTGGCGAGCGGCGCCCTGCCCAGCATGGCCGAGGCTGCTGCCGCCAAACCCGCCGGACCGGTCCTGCTGACCATCAGCGGCAACGTCAAGCGTCCGAACCGCGGTCCGCTCGACCCGGCGCTGGACCAGATGATGGCCAAACATAAGCTCGCGTTCACGCAGGCGCACGTGCTCGACTTCGCGGCGCTGGCACGCTTGCCCGTCCGTATCATCCGGCCCACGCTGGAATACGACGGCAAGCCGCACGCCTTACGCGGTCCGCTGCTGGCCGACGTGCTGGCCCAGGCCGGTGCGCCGGGCGGCATGGACACGCGTATCACCCTGCGCGCGGTCGACGGCTATGCCGCGGCGATCACGCTGCGCCAGGCGCAAGCCCAGGGTTTTATCGTTGCCACCCACCTCGACGGCCAGCCGATGCCCCTCGGGGGACTGGGGCCGCTGTGGGCGGTCTACGACGCGGACAAGATTGCGGAGATGGCTGCACAGCCGCTGGAGGCACGCTTCGGCGCCTGTCCGTGGGCGCTGTACCACATCGAGGTGCGGAGATAGGCGTACGCGCACGAGGCCAGGCAGGCCTCGTGCGTGCAACGCAAGGAATAAGCAAGAAAGCGGAGAAGCGGGGAAACTCAGGCGTAGGCTTCGGCCATGCTCATCACGCGGGTCGTGACGGTGACGCCGTGGCTGCCGAACAGGCTGTCGAGGGCGGCCAGGTTGGCGCTGCACTCTTCGGCCTTCCAGCCTTTGAACAGGTCGGTGCCGTCTTTCTCGAAATGCAGGTCGAGCACGCGGCCGCCGTCGCGGTGCGTGTAGTTCTTCTGGTACGTGCCTTTAAAACCGAGCTCGGCCAGTGCGGCGAGCACGGCTGCGGGCGGATTGTCGGGATCGGTCGCCAGATACACACCAAAGGTTTTACCCGGTGGCTTGGCGGCGACGTCGACTTCATAAATGCCCGGCGCCTTCATTGCCGCGGTGCTTTTCAAAAACAGCATGTTGCCTCCTACGCATCGAATCGGCCGGGCGCGACGCGCACCAGTCACCGACATGACGGATTCAACAGCAAAGCTTATTGCCGTTTGGGAACTTTGTCGATTCCTGAATGCAAAATTTTTGCTCTAGTGCATCATTAAGCCAACGGCCGTGCCGCCAATTAACAACGCACTTGCCACCATGCCAAGTACAAAGCCGATTTCGCGCTTGGCCGGATCACGGTAATAGCCGAGCGCGTAGGCGATGCGGCCGGCGCACCACAGCAAACCGCCGGCGGCAGCCCAAGCGTCGCCCAGGTAGAACGCACACAGCCACAGAGGCACGATCACGATCGGCAGCTGCTCGAGAGTATTCGTCTGCACCCGCTGCGCGCTCTGGAAGGCGGTGGGCCCATCCATCGAGGGCGCGGGCACCTTGTACTTGACGCGCGCATAGCCGGCCATGACGCCGGTCCAGAAGTACACCCCGAGAACGGCCAGCGTGGCCCAGGCGGTCAACAGCATGAATGGTCCTTGTTCGAAAACGAAAAGTCAGGTGGCGCCGCGGCGCTTGCGTTCGGCGAGCGTTTTGGTTGCCTCGACCAGGGCGGCGTACAACTCTCCGGTGGGCGCATCCCAGTCCTGCAGCGCCGCCTGCTGGCGCGCGACAGTCTCCATGTCGCCGCGTGCGACCGGCCCGCTCAGCGCCGCCGGGGCGCCGAGACGGAACACGTTCGCCAGGGTTTCGCTGGCCAGCGGACGCGCCAGCTCGCGCGCCACCTCGGGCGGCACGCCGGCGGCGGCATAGGCGCGCAACGCGGCGTCGAGCACCGTCACCAGGTAGTTGGCGGCGAACACCGAGGCAGCGTGGTACACCGTCTTGGCGGCGGGGTCGATCGTGACCAGGCGCGCCTTGATCCCTTCGAAGGCGGGCACGAGCGACGCCAGCGCCTCCTCGTCACCTTCGACGCCGCACCAGGTGCCCTCAAAAGCGGCAGCGACGGCAACAGGGTCGGCGAAGCTGCGCACCGGGTGCACGCTCGCCACCCGCGCGCCGGCCTGGCGTGCGGCTGCCAGTTCGCCGGACGCCTTGGCGCCGCTGCAATGGAACACGATCGCGCCCTTCAGCAGGCCGGTGGCCGCCAGCGCCGCGCAGGCGGGGCCGATCTGGTCGTCGCCGACGGCCAGCATCCAGACCGCGGCCGGGCGCAGCTCGGACACCTGCGCCAGCGCGCGACCGGCGCCAATGAAGGCGACGGCGTCCTCGGCGCTCACGTGCGAGCGGGTCAGCACATCCTGGATGGCGAACACCGCGTGCGCATGAAACAGGCGTCCGAGCGTGCGCCCGACGTGGCCGGCGCCGACGATGTTCAGCATCAGGGTCATCAGAATCCGGCCATCAGAAGCCGGCGCCGGGCTGGCTCAGGTAGTGCAGTTCGTCGGCGGTGGAGGCGCGGCCGAGGATGGGATTACGGTGCGGGAAGCGGCCGAAACGCGCGATCACGCCACGGTGGCGGTGTGCGTAGTCGAGCATGTCCGTAAAACCTTCGTGCTCGCTCGCCAGGCGCGCGAACAGGTCCACGGCGCATTGCTGCATGCGTGCGTCTTCCGCGTGCTCGTAGGGCATGTAAACAAAAGCGCGCTGGAAGGGCGGCAGTTCACGGTCGGCACCGCTGTCGACCAGGGACTGGGCGGCGCTCAGGGCCAGGATGTCGCCGCTAAAGGATTCCGGCGTGTCGCGGTAGGCGTTGCGGGTGAACTGGTCGAGCACCAGGATGCGCGCCAGCGTGCCTTGCGGCCCCAGCTCCAGGTCCCATTCGCGCAGGCCGCCGGCCACCGCCTGGGCAATCAGGCTGCCGAAGCGGGCGCGGATCTGCGCATCGAACACCGGATCCTTGCGAAACCATTCGGCGCGCGCCTGGCCGTAGCCGGGATCGGTTGGCGGCAGGAACCAGAAATCGAGAACATCTTGAGCATGCATTGAATTAACCCCAGTCTTGTTTTAATTCTCATTTTAATTGCGGGCGTGCGACAGTTGAAAACCTTCGACGCCTTCGGACGCCGCCAGTTCGGCGGCCAGTTCGGTGAGCGTGGCGCGGTTGTGGCGCGAGAGGGCCACGGCGACGAAGCGCCATTCCTGGCGGCCGTTGCTGCTCGAGATCGTCAGCGAGCTGCCGGCGATCTGGTAGCCGCGTTCGAGCGCCGCTTCGCGCAGCGCATCCTCGCGCGGCAGGAAGGCTTCGCGAAAGCGCAGCGTCACCGCCACCGCGCGCCGCGAGGGTAGAAACGCCTCGACGCGGTTCAAGTAAATCATGATCATGGCCGAGAAGAAGGCCAGGCCCATCGCCGCCAGATAAAAGCCGACGCCGACCAGGATGCCGATCACGGACGAGCTCCAGATCGAGGCCGCGGTGGTCAAGCCGCTGATATTAAAGCCTTCGCGCATGATGACGCCGGCACCGAGGAAACCGATGCCGGTCACCACGCCCTGCATCACGCGGGTCGGGTCGACCGTGCCGATGGCGCCGGTCTGGCCGCCGTACCACATTTCCGGATAGCCGCTGACGATGGTCAGCGCGCAAGACGCCATACAGACCAGGCCGTAGGTGCGCATGCCGGCCGCGCGGCCGTGGTAGGAACGTTCGTAGCCGACCAGCAGGCCGAGCAGCAGCGCGCCCGCCAGGTGCAGCAGGATCACCGCATTGGTCGCGATCTCGGTCGGCGACCAATACGGGGACAGGAAATCGACTTGCGTCATGGACGAGTGGCGGCAGCGCCGCTCAGGGCTTCTTGCGGACCAGCTGTTTTTCGAACGCGATGTCGTTCTTGGTCATGCGCTTGACTTCCTGCGGCCCCAGCCCGTTCACGAACTGGACGAAGTCGTCCAGTTCCAGCGGCTCGCACAGCGGCGGCGAACCCGGCATCTCCGACAGGTAGAAGCCGCCGCTGGCGGTACGGGCCATCGAATAGCCGGTATGGCCGGTGCGGCGTTTCAGGCGCTCGACGGCGGCGCTGGCGCGGGTGGAACGGGCGGAAACCATTTACAGGGCCCTCGTGCGCAGTTCCAGCCACTCGCGCGCGGTGCCCGACACATGCGGCGACAGGCGTGCGCGGACCTGGGCGTGGTAATCGTTGAGCCAGGCCTTCTCGTGCGGCTGCAGCAAGTCCAGATCGAGGCAGCGGGTGTCGATCGGGCACAGGGTCAGCGTCTCGAAGCGCAGGAACTCGCCGAACTCTCCCGCCCCGGCCGGCACGTTCAGCACCAGGTTCTCGATGCGAATGCCCCACCGACCCGGTTTATAGATGCCCGGCTCGATCGAGGTGATCATGCCCGGCTCCATCGCCGTATGTGGATCGGGGGCAGCGGACGGCGAAATCACCTGCGGGCCTTCGTGCACGTTCATGAAGTAGCCGACACCGTGTCCGGTGCCATGGCCGTAGTCGACACCGGCGGCCCAGATCGGCGCACGCGCGATCGCGTCCAGCATCGGGCCCTTGGTCCCGCGCGGGAACTGGGTGCTGGACAAGGCCATCATCCCCTTCAGCACCAGCGTGAAATCGCGGCGGTGGTCGGCCGTGATCTGCCCGACCGGGACCACGCGCGTGATGTCGGTGGTGCCGCCCAGGTACTGGCCGCCCGAATCGATCAGCAGCAGGCCGTCGCCTTCGATGACGGCGTGCGAGGCGGGGGTCGCGCGGTAATGCATGATCGCGCCGTTGGCATTGAAACCGGCAATGGTGCCGAAACTCGGGCTGACGAAGCCGGGGCGGCGCGCACGCGCGGCCGTGATCTGCTCGTCGATCGTCAGTTCCGTCAGCGGTGCGCGCTGCGGGTCGGCCAGGGTCGCCTCCAGCCAGGCGAAGAATTCGCACAGGGCCGCGCCATCCTGCTCCATGGTGGCGCGCACGTGCGCGGCCTCCGCGTCCGTCTTGCGCGACTTGGCAAAGGTGGTCGGGTTGATCGCCTCGACCACTTTTACGTTTTCGGCCACGGCCTGGCGCATGCCGGCCGTGACGCGGCGCGGGTCGAGCAGCAGGGTGCTGCCCGCAGGCAGGGCCGCCAGCGCGGCGGCGGCGTCATCGTAGGACGCCAGGCGCACGCCATCCTCGCGCAGGCGCGCCTGCAGTTCAGTAGAGGCCTTGCCTTCGGCGACGAACAGGGTCGCGCCATCCCCCTCCACCAGTGCGTGGGCAACGAACACCGGATTGAAAGGGACGTCGGCGCCGCGCAGGTTGAACAGGTAGGCGATGTCGTCCAGCGTCGAGAGAAAATGGCGTTCGGCGCCCAGCGCCTTCATCGCGGCGCGGGTCGCGGCCAGCTTGCCGGCGCGCGCCATGGTCGCGTGCGGGGCCACGTGTTCATACAAGGCGTCCGTCGGCAGGCCCGGGCGCTCGCTCCAGATCTCGTCCAGCAGGTCGAGGTCGGTACGGAGGGTGACGCCGCGCGCCGTCAAGGCATCGCGCAGGAGGCGCTCGACGGCCAGGCCAAGCACGCGGGCGTCGACCGCCACCGTCTGGCCGGGCCGCATCGTGGCGGCCAGCCAGTCGATGTGCAGCAGGCTGGCGCCCGACGGGATTTTCATCAGCGCGATCTCGCTGCCGGCCAGTTCGGTCTCGGCCTGCGTCCAGTAGCGGCCATCGGTCCAGACGCCGGCGAAATCGGCGGTGGCAATGAAGGTGCCGACCGAGCCGGTGAAACCGGACATCCATTCGCGGCCCTGCCAGCGGCGCGGCAGGTATTCGGACAGGTGGGGATCGCTCGACGGGACGATATAGGCATCGATGCCGTGGCGGGCCATGGCGGCGCGCAGCGCCTGCAGGCGGCCGGCGCGGGGGGAGGTATTGGTTGGAGTAGACATGGTTCCTATCATACCCCCAACGCTAGCGAAATCTAAACATCGAACGCGAGCCGGGAACGGTGACGTAGGGTGGGCATGCCCACGCGTACGTGCGGTTGAATACCTTAACGCTCGAGGAAATCCAACACGTGCACCGTAGTGCTCCGCATGAGGTTTCGATTCGCATGCGTGCGTACGCGTGGGCATGCCCACCCTACGGTACGCCGCCGATAGTAGTTCTGTTCACGCCTGAAATTCGCGTAGTCCCTCGACGTTCAATACCCGGATCCCGCCGTAATCGAGCCTCACCAGCCCCGCCTTCTCGAGCAGCTGCAGGGCGCCGTTCACGCGCTGGCGCGAGGCGCCCGACAAATAGCCGATCTCTTCCTGCGACAGCCCGACCAGCGGCTCCACGCCCGGATACAGGTGGGCATTGAACATCGCCGCAAGGCAGCGCGCGACGCGGGTGTCGACGTCGAGCATGCGGTCGGTCTCGACCTGGCCGATGAATTGCCCCAGACGCTCGTTGAGTTGCATGAGCAGGAAACGATTGAAGGGCAGGCTGCCCTCGAGCAGCCACTCGAAGGTGGCGCGCGGCATGCGGGCCACGCGGGTGTCGCGCAGCGCCATCACGTCGTATTTGCGGACCGCATCTTTTAACAGGGACCCTTCGCCGAACCAGCCGCCGGCGGTCACGCCCGTAAAGGTCACGCTCTTCCCGGACGGGGAGAAGTTGTTGATTTTGACCAGACCCTCGATGATGCCGACCCAGTTTTCCAGCGCTTCTCCCTTGCGGCAGACAAATCCGCCTTTCGGCACGAACTGCTCGAAACAGTCGGCCTCGACCCGCGCCATCTCTTCACGGCTCAGCACGCGTCCCCAGATGGTGGCGCGCAAGTGTTCCAGCAGGGTCTGTGTCGGCATGGTGAATTGTGCAACGCGTCATCGAAAGTCGGCCAATTGTCATTCAGATGACAACTTATTAGGCGAACGCCAAGTACTATCTTCACATAAAACTCGCCGGCAACAAACTTTGACCGAGCAGTACCAAAATCAGGAGACAGCGATGGAGACATCGGAGAGCTTGCCTTTGCAGACTTTTCCGCGGCGCCTGCTCGCCCACGGCCGCGAGCGCGGAGCGCGCCCGGCCTTTCGCGAAAAATACCTCGGCATCTGGCAGACCTGGTCGTGGTCGCAGACGAACGACGAGGTGCGCGCCCTCGCCTGCGGTCTCGCCGCGCTCGGTTTCAAGCGCGGCATGAACCTGGCCATCATCGGCGATAATCGCCCGCGCCTGTACTGGGCCATGCTGGCGGCGCAATGCCTGGGCGGCGTGCCGGTGCCGCTCTACCAGGATGCACCGGCCGCCGACATGGCCCACGTCCTGAACGACGCCGAGATCGAATTCGCCGTGGTCGAAGACCAGGAGCAGGTGGATAAACTGCTGGAACTGCAGGTCCTGTGCCCGCGCGTGCGCCACATCGTTTATGAGGACGAGCGCGGCATGCGCCATTACCGGCATGCCGGCCTGCTCGCCTTCGCTGCCCTGCAGGAGACGGGACGCGCCTGGGACCGCGAGCATCCGGGCGTCTTCGACGAAGCGATCCAGCGCGGCCAGGGCAGCGATACCGCCATCATCCTCTACACCTCCGGCACCACCGGCAAACCGAAAGGCGTGATGCAGTCGCACGCGGCCCTGATCGCCGCCGGCGAAGGCGGCGTCGGCTTCGACAAACTCACCGACCACGACGACGTGCTGTCCTACCTGCCGATGGCCTGGGTCGGCGACTGCCTGTTCTCGCTGGCGCAGGCGATGGTCGCCGGTTTTACCGTGAACTGCCCGGAATCGAGCGACACCGTGCTGACGGATTTACGCGAGATCGGCCCCACCTATTACTTTGCGCCGCCGCGCATCTTCGAGAACATGCTCACCACCGTCATGATCCGGATGGAAGACGCGAGCCGCATCAAGCGCCGCATGTTCGACCATTTCATGGCCGTGGCACGCCGCAGCGGCGCCGATATCCTGGACGGCAAGCCGGTCGGCGCCCTGGAACGCTTTCAATACGCGCTGGGCCGCGTGTTCGTCTACGAACCATTGAAAAACGTGCTCGGCCTGTCGCGCGTGCGCGTGGCCTACACGGCCGGCGCCGCCATCGGCCCGGACCTGTTCCGCTTCTACCGCTCGATCGGGGTCAATTTAAAACAGCTGTATGGCTCGACCGAGACCTGCGCCTACGTCTGCCTGCAGCCGGATGGGAACATCAAGTTCGACAGTGTCGGCGTGCCGGCCCCCGGGGTCGAAGTGCGCCTCGCCGAGAACGGCGAAGTCCTGGTAAAAGGCGTGTCGAACATGGATGGCTATTTCAAGCGCCCTGACGCCACCGCCGAAGTGATCGACAGCGAGGGCTATTTTCACACCGGCGACGCCGGCATGTTCGACAGCGACGGGCATTTGAAGATCATCGACCGCGCGGCGGATGTGGGCAAGATGAACAACGGCGCCATCTTCGCGCCCAACTACATCGAAAACAAGCTGAAGTTCTTCCCCTTCATCAAGGAGGCGGTCGCCTTCGGGAATGGCCGAGACAAGGTCTGCGCCTTCCTGAACATCGACATGGAAGCGGTCGGCAACTGGGCCGAGCGCCGCAATCTCGCCTATTCCGGTTACACGGACCTGGCCGCCAACCCGCAGGTGCTGGAACTGATGCGCGATTGCGTGCAAAAGGTGAATGCCGACCTGGCCAACGAAGCGCTGATGAGCCAGACCCAGATCCACCGCTTCCTCGTGCTGCACAAGGAGCTCGACCCCGACGACGACGAGCTGACCCGCACCCGCAAGGTGCGCCGCAAGTTCGTCGCCGAAAAATATGCGGTGCTGATCGACGCGCTGTATGCGGGTAAAGCCTCGCAGTTCATCAGCACGCAGGTGAAGTTCGAAGATGGCCGCAGCGGTACCGTCAGCGCCGACCTGCGCATCGTCGATGCCGCCACCTACCCCGTGCTGCAGGAGGCCGCGTGATGGAAATGACCCAGCCACCAGGCCAGCCCGAGGCGCAGCGCCGCATCGGCGAGGTGATCCTCGATTTGAAAAACATCTCGCTGTCGTTTGGCGGCGTGAAGGCGCTGACCGACATCTCCTTCAACGTGCGCCAGCACGAGATCCGCGCCATCATCGGCCCGAACGGCGCCGGCAAAAGCTCGATGCTGAACGTAATCAACGGCGTGTACCGCCCGCAGCAGGGAGAGATCGTGCTGCGCGGGCAAAGCCGCACCAACATGGACTGTTACGGCGCGGCGAAAGCCGGCATCGCCCGCACCTTTCAAAATATCGCCTTGTTCAAGGGGATGACGGTCCTGGACAACATCATGACCGGCCGCAATCTCAAGATGAAGACGAATTTCCTGCAGCAGGCTTTTTACCTGGGCGCGGCACGCAGGGAAGAAATCGCGCACCGCGCGAAAGCGGAAGAAATCATCGACTTCCTCGAGATCCAGGCGATCCGCAAGACGCCGGTCGGACGCCTGCCCTACGGCCTGCAGAAGCGGGTCGAGCTGGGCCGCGCGCTGGCGGCCGAACCCGAGATCCTGCTGCTGGACGAACCGATGGCCGGCATGAACGTCGAGGAAAAGCAGGACATGTGCCGCTTCATCCTCGACGTGAACGACCAGTTCGGCACCACCATCGTCCTGATCGAGCATGACATGGGCGTGGTGATGGACATCTCGGACCGCGTCGTCGTGCTCGACTACGGCAAGAAGATCGGCGACGGCACGCCCGACGAGGTACGCAGCAACGAGAACGTGATCAAGGCCTACCTGGGCCAGGCGCATGGGGAGGCGCAAGCATGAGCTTTTTCATCGAAGTGCTGCTCGGCGGCCTGCTGTCGGGCGTGATGTACGCGCTGGTCGCGATCGGGTTCGTGTTGATCTATAAAGCCTCGGGCGTGTTCAATTTTGCGCAAGGAGCGATGGTCTTCTTTGCCGCGCTGACCTGCGTCGGCATCATCGACAAGTTCGGCGTCTCGCTGTGGATCGCCATCCCGCTGACCATCCTGGTGATGATCGCGCTGGCATTCGCCATCGAGCGCGTCGTACTGCGGCCCCTGGTCAACCAGCCGGAGATCACGCTGTTCATGGCCACGATCGGTCTCGCCTTCTTCATCGAGGGCCTGGCGCAGCTGGTCTGGGGTTCGCAGGTCCGCAAGCTCGACCTGCCGATCGAGGACGTGCCCAACGAATACCTGATGGAGCATTTCAATATCCTCGTCTCGCAGTTCGACATGACGGCGGCGATCGTCTGCGCGCTGCTGGTGATCGCGCTGGCCCTGCTGTTCACCAAGACCCGGGTCGGCCGCGCGCTGCGCGCCGTGGCCGACGACCACCAGGCGGCGCTGGCCGTCGGCATCCCGCTGCAGAGAATCTGGGTCGTGGTGTGGTCGGTCGCCGGGCTGGTGGCGCTGGTGGCAGGCCTACTCTGGGGCGCCCGCAATGGCGTGCAGTTCGCGCTGACCTTCATCGCTTTAAAAGCGCTGCCGGTGCTGATCCTGGGCGGATTCACCTCGATCCCGGGCGCGATCGTCGGTGGCCTGATCATCGGCGCGAGCGAAAAGCTGGCCGAGGTCTACATCGGGCCGATGGTCGGCGGCGGCATCGAAGGCTGGTTCCCCTACGTGCTGGCCCTGCTCTTCCTGCTGGTGCGGCCCGAGGGCCTGTTCGGCGAAAAAATCATCCGGAGGATTTAAACCATGCTCTACCGCGAAGCCGGACAATTCAAGACCAGCTATGTGGCCGACGGCCAGATCCTGCCGATCCGCCAGGACCGTATCGCCTTGCTGACCCTGCTGGCCATCGCGCTGGTCGCGGTGCCGCTGCTGGCCTCGCCCTACCTGCTGTCGGCGATCCTGATTCCCTTCCTGATTTTTTCGCTGGCCGCGTTGGGGCTGAACATCCTGACCGGTTACGCCGGCCAGCTGTCATTGGGCACCGCCGCCTTCATGGCGGTCGGCGCATACGCTTCGTTTAATTTTGTCGCCCGTATTCCCGGCATCCCGCTGCTGCTGGCGTTTACTCTGGGCGGCCTGAGTGCGGCGCTTGTCGGTATCGCCTTCGGTTTGCCCTCGCTGCGCATCCGCGGCTTTTACCTGGCGGCGGCGACCTTGGCGACCCAGTTCTTCGTGATCTGGTGTCTTACCAAGATCCCGTATCTGACCAACTACAGCGCCAGCGGCGTGGTCACCGTGCAGACCATGCAGATGTTCGGCTACCAGTTCGTCACGCCGCAAGCCAAATACCTGCTGGTCCTTTGCATCGTGGCCCTGATGGCGCTGCTCGCGAAAAACATGATCCGCTCGAACGTGGGCCGCTCCTGGATGGCGATCCGCGACATGGACATGGCGGCCGAGGTGATCGGTTTCCGGCCGCTGCGCACCAAGCTGCTGGCCTTCGCCGTCAGCTCCTTCTACTGCGGCGTGGCCGGCGCCCTGTATGCCTTTGCCTACCTCGGCACGGTGGAGCCGGAAGCCTACAGCCTCGACCTGTCGTTCCGCATCCTGTTCATGGTGATCATCGGCGGCGTCGGTTCCATACTCGGCTCCTTCCTCGGTGCCGCCTTCATCGTGCTGCTGCCGATCTTCCTGAACATGCTGGCCCACTCGCTGGGACTGGCGACCAACTATGCCTCGAACCTGGAACTGATGGTGTTCGGAGGTTTGATTATCTTCTTCCTGATCGTCGAACCGCACGGGCTGGCGCGCCTGTGGCAAATCGGTAAAGAGAAGCTGCGCCTGTGGCCGTTCCCCCATTGATCCGCTCGTATTCGCTCACATTCAATTAATAACTAAGCGCCGTTAATAACAAGGAGACACCATGAAAGTCATCAAATCCATCGTGCTTGCCGCCGCCCTGATGGGCGCCGGCGGGCAGGTCCTCGCCGCCGACCAGTTCGTCGCCCTGCCCTCCTACCGTGTCGGTCCCTATGGCGCCGGCGGTTCCGGCTTCTACGGCGGCATGATCGACTACTTCAACCTGGTCAACGCGAATGGCGGCATCAACGGCGTCAAGATGACCTGGGAAGAGTGCGAGACCGAATACAACGCTTCGCGCGGCGTCGAGTGCTACGAGCGCATGAAGACGAAAAACGGCGGCGCCACCCTGGTCGACCCGCTCTCGACCGGCATCGCCTACGGCATCGTCGACCGTGTCGCCACCGATAAAATCCCGATGACCATGCTCGGCTACGGCCGTTCGGACGCCGCCAACGGCAAGGTCTTCCCGTATGTCTTCCCCCTGATTACCAGCTACTGGAACCAGGCCGCAGCGATGATCAAGTACCTGGCCGACAAGAACGGCGGCTACCCGAAGCTGAAGGGTAAAAAAATCGTCTACCTGTACCACGACTCGGCCTTCGGCAAGGAAGCGATGCCGGTGCTGGATGCGCAGGCCCAGCAATATGGTTTCGAGCTGGTCAAGATCGCCGTGGCGCCGCCGGGCAGCGAGCAGCAGTCGCAATGGCTGCAAATCCGCCAGGCGCGCCCGGACCACGTGATCCTGTGGGGCTGGGGTGTGATGAACTCGGTGGCCATCAAGACCGCGCA
The DNA here is from genome assembly GCF_004798585.1 of Massilia sp. Mn16-1_5. Taxonomy (GTDB): domain Bacteria; phylum Pseudomonadota; class Gammaproteobacteria; order Burkholderiales; family Burkholderiaceae_D; genus Telluria. The sequence goes on along the minus strand of NZ_PPXQ01000016.1, from coordinate 96,153 downwards.
ACGTAACGGCTTCCCGCGCGAGAAAATCCTCGGCGTCTGGTGGGCCGGTTCGGAAGAAGACACGATCCCGTCGGGCGAAGCGGCCAAGGGCTATACCTCGATGACGTTTAACACCCCGGGCAACTATCCGCTGATCGACGAGATCAAAAAGAAGGTGTATGCAGCCGGCAAGGGCAACCTGGCCGACCAGAGCCGCATCGGCTCCGTGTATCACATGCGCGGCGTGACCCTGGGCGTGCTGTGGGTCGAGGCGATCCGCACGGCGCAGGAAAAGTTCGGCAAGGGGAAGACCATGACCGGCGAGCAGGTGCGCTGGGGCCTGGAAAACCTGAACGTCGACGCGGCGCGCCAAAAGGCGATCGGCGCCTTCGGCATGTTCCCGACCGTCAAAACGAGCTGCGAGGACCACGAGGGCTCCGGCGCGGTAAAAGTGCAGCAGTGGGACGGCAAGAAGTGGGTTGCGATCACGCCGAACTGGGTGGTCGGCGACAAGGCGCTGACGCGCAGGCTGCTGGAAGAGTCTTCGCTGGCCTATGCCAAGGAAAAGAACATCACGCCTGCCTGCATGCAGTAATCACTCGCTATGAACCGCCCCTGCCGCCTGGTGGGGGCGTTTTCGGAAGAATAAAACCATGACCAGCGCGCCCTACCTGTCCGTCAACAACATCGAAGTCATCTACGACCACGTGATCCTGGTTTTAAAGGGCGTGTCGCTGCAGGTCCCGAAAGGAAAGATCGTGGCCCTGCTGGGCGCGAACGGCGCCGGCAAGTCGACGACATTAAAAACGATCTCGACCCTGCTGCGCGGCGAACGCGGCGACGTGACCAAGGGAGAAGTGCGCTTCCAGGGCGAGCGCATCGACCAGCTGACGCCGAACGAACTGGTGCGGCGCGGCCTGTCGCAGGTGATGGAGGGACGCCACTGCTTCGGCCACCTGACCATCGAAGAGAATTTGCTGACCGGCGCCTACACCCGCAACATCGGGCGCGGCGAACTCAAAACGGCGCTGGAATCGGTGTACCACTACTTCCCGCGTTTGAAAGAGCGTAGAAACAGCCAGGCCGGCTACACCTCGGGCGGCGAGCAGCAGATGTGCGCGATCGGGCGCGCGCTGATGGCGAACCCGTCGATGATCCTGCTCGACGAACCCTCGATGGGCATCGCGCCGCAGATCGTCGACGAGATCTTCGGCATCGTGAAGGACTTGAATGACAAGGAAGGTGTCTCCTTCCTGCTGGCCGAGCAGAACACCAACGTCGCCCTGCGCTATGCCGACTTCGGCTACATCCTCGAGAACGGCCGCGTCGTGATGGAAGGGGCAGCGAACGACCTGGCCAACAACGAGGACGTCAAGGAGTTTTATCTGGGCGTCTCGGGCGCGGGCCGTAAATCGTTCAGGGACATGAAGTTTTATCGGCGCCGCAAACGCTGGCTCGCGTAACTCACTCTGGAGAAGCAGCATGACAAGCATCCCTTTCGATGCGCTGGAAACCCGTGCGCCCGAAGAACGCGAACGTGACCTGCTGGCGCGCCTGCCCGGCCTGATCGCACGGGCCAAAGCGGCGCCGGGCTGGGCGCGCATCCTGGACGGCGTCGACCCGGCCACCATTACCAGCCGCGCGGCGCTGGCGGCGCTGCCGGTGACGCGCAAATCGGATCTGAAAGCCCTGCAGGCCGAGCTGCCACCCTTCGGCGGCCTGAATGCGACGCCGGTCAAGGCACTGGCCCACGTCTTCATGTCGCCCGGCCCGATCTTCGATCCGGAAGGGCGCGGCGCGGACTGGTGGCGCTTCGCACGCCCCCTGTATGCGGCCGGCGTGCGCGCCGGCGGCCTACTGCAGAACTGCTTCAGTTATCACTTCACGCCGGCCGCCTTCATGGTCGAAAGCGGGGCTTCTCGCATCGGCTGCGGCGTGATCCCGGCCGGGACCGGGCAAACGGAGATGCAGGTCGAGGCGATGGCGGCATTGAGGCCGGACACCTATGTCGGCACGCCCTCCTTCCTGCGCATCATCATCGACAAGGCGAAAGAGACGGGCGCCGACATCTCGAGCCTGCGCAACGCCATGCTCGGCGCCGAGGCGCTGCCGGAATCGCTGCGTACTTGGTTTCGCCAGAACGGCGTAGCGAACGTGATCCAGACCTATGCCTCGGCCGACATCGGCAGCATTGCCTACGAGACGGCCAACAATGGCGTGCTCGATCCGGGCATGGTGCTCGACGAGGAGGTGTTATTGGAGATCGTGCGGCCCGGCAGTGGCGAGCCAGTAGCGCCGGGCGATATCGGCGAAGTCGTCGTCACCCTGTTCAATGCCGACTATCCGCTGATCCGTTTTGCGACAGGCGACTTGTCGGCGCTGCTGCTCGATCCCGTGTCCGGTCCGCGCACCAACAGCCGCATCAAAGGCTGGCTGGGGCGCGCCGACCAGACGACTAAAGTGCGCGCCATGTTCGTGCATCCGTCGCAGGTGCAGAACATCGTGCGCCGGCATCCGGAAATCGGTAAAGCGCGCCTGGTCGTGTCGGGGCAGATGGCGAACGACCTGATGACGCTGCACTGCGAAGTGCAGGATACGCCGGACCCGGCGCTGGCCGCGGCGATCGGCGCGTCGATCCGCGAGGTGACCAAGCTGCGCGGCGAAGTGGCCTTCGTTGCGCCAGGAACCCTGCTTGATGACGGCAAGCTGATCGAGGATGCGCGTGACTACAGCTGAGGGAGCGAACATGCTGGATCCCGATACCGCGGACCGGGTGCGCGCCAGCTTCGCGCGCCAGAACGCCATGCGCCTGATCGGCGCGAGCCTGGAGCGGGTGGCACACGGCCGCACCGAAATCCATCTGCCGCATGCGTCCGCGCTCGAACAGCAGCACGGTTTCATTCACGGCGGCGTGGTCGGCATGATCGCCGACTCGGCCGCCGGCTACGCAGCCATGAGCGTGGCGCCGCCGGGCTCGTCCGTGCTGACCGTCGAATACAAGATGAATTTGCTGGCGCCGGCCGATGGGGAACGCCTGATTGCGCGCGGGCGCGTGGTGCGGCCCGGGCGTACGCTGATCGTCACCCAGGCCGAGGTGTTCGCGCTCGAGGGTGATAAGGAAACGCTGTGTGCGCTGATGCAGCAGACCATCATGGTCATGCATGGCAAGGAAGAAAAATAGCGCCGGCACGGCCCGGTGCCAAATGTCCGCCCGTCATTGGAAATATTCGCGATAATTGGCGCATTGCTCTTTCACGTCAATACCCATGCAAGATTTTCATGTTACGCGCGCCCAGGCTTTGCTGGAACATGCGCACGAGATCGTTACTCCGGAACAGGTGCAGGATGCGGTGCGCAAGGTTGCCGATGTCCTGAACGAACGTTTCCAGGCGCCGGGCGCCGGCTTTCCGCTGGTACTGGGCGTGATGGGCGGCGCCGTCGTCTTCACCGGCACCCTGCTGCCCCAGCTCGCCTTCCCTCTCGAATTCGACTACATCCACGTCAGCCGTTATGGCGACGATGACCGCGGCGGCCAGGTCGTGTGGAAAGTCATTCCCCGTCAGAACGTAGCCGGCCGCACGATCGTCGTGCTCGACGACATCCTCGACGAGGGAGAAACCCTGGCCCACGTGAAGCAGCGCCTGCTCGACATGGGTGCGGCCGAGGTGATTATCGCCGTGTTCGCGGACAAGGATATCGGGCGCAGCAAGCCGATCGTGGCCGACATCACGGGCCTGACGCTGCCGAACGCCTTCGTGGTCGGCTTCGGCATGGACGTGTACGGCTACTGGCGCAACCTGCCGGGTCTGTGGTCGATCAGTCCGCAAGACCTGACGCCAATGGATGCGGAACCGGAGTATCCGATTCCGGATGCAAAACCCTCCTGAAACGGAGTGCACTACGAATAAGAAAGGCCTCCAACAGGAGGCCTTTTTGGTTTTGTAGGATGGGCACTCCGTGCCCACGCGGTCGAACCGTTGAATGCCATTAGCTCTGGCGAACAATCCTTTACATAAGCCAACTGGCTATACGACGCATTTCGAAATGCATACGTTGTACCGCGTGGGCACGGAGTGCCCACCCTACGAAAATCGCAACTCAGCGCAGGGAAAGGCGAGCCCGCGCCGCCTCGTATTCGCGCTTCAGGCGCTCGACCATCTCGGCGGTCGTCGGCACGTCGTCCATCAGGCCCACGCCCTGGCCGGCGCCCCAGATGTCGCGCCAGGCCTTGGCTTTCGAGCTGCCGTCGCCAAAGCTCATCTTGCTCTTGTCCGATTCCGGCAGCGCGTCCGGATCGAGGCCGGCATTCACGATCGACTTTTTCAGGTAGTTGCCGTGCACGCCCGTAAACAGGTTCGTGTAGACCACGTCGGCCGCGCTCGACTCGACGATGGCGTCGCGGTAATCGTCGCTGACGTTCGACTCTTTCGTCGCCAGCCAGCGCGAGCCGATGTAGGCGAAGTCTGCGCCCATCGCCTGCGCCGCCAGGATGGCGTCGCCGGTAGCGATCGAGCCGGACAGGGCGATCGGGCCGCTGAAGAATTTGCGCACTTCGCCGACCAGCGCAAATGGCGACAGCGCACCGGCATGGCCGCCGGCGCCGGCCGCGACCAGGATCAGGCCGTCGACGCCGGCTTCCAGCGCCTTCTGCGCGTGGCGGATCGAGACCACGTCGTGCAGCACAATGCCGCCATAGCTATGCACGGCGTCCAGCATCTCCTTCGGCGGCGCGCGCAGCGAGGAGATGATGATCGGCACCTGGTGCTTGACGCAGACTTCGACGTCGTGCTCGAGACGCGCATTCGAGGCGTGCACGATCTGGTTGACGGCGATCGGGCCGACCTTGGCATCCGGGTTGGCGGCCTGGTAGTCGGCCAGCTCCTTTTGCAGATCGGTCAGCCAGGTGTCGAGCAGCTCGGCCGGACGGGCATTCAGGGCCGGGAAGGATCCGACAATCCCCGCCTTGCACTGCGCCGCAACCAGGGCCGGACCGCTGGCGATGAACATCGGCGAAGCGATGACGGGTAAGTAAAGGTTTTGCAGTACGGTAGGCAGCGTCATGGGCAGCTTTCGAGCTTGGAGGTTAGTCGGACTGGCTGTCAGATTATAGAGTCAAAAAAGCACGATCGTGCTAGATCTGCGGCTCTAATTCATTGGTCGAGCAGGAAATTGCCGTCGAGGCGGGCGGCCTGGGCGCGGATCAGGGAGGCGATGGCCCAGTTGGCCACAGTCGTGTAGGCGGTGTCGATGGGTAGCGCGGCGACATCCATCTGCCCCATCGCACTGCGCACGACCGGAATCCCCGCAAGCAGTCCCGGCAGCTCCACCAGCGCAATCCGCTGCCGCTCGAGCAGCAGGAATTTCACCAGCACCTTGATCGCATTCTCCGCATTGCGCTGCGGCGCGGCCGACAGGTAGTCGAGCCGCGAATACGCGCGCTGCAGGGCGCCCGCGACGTCCGTGAACAGGCGGCCATGGCCGGGAATCACGACGCGCGCATCGAGCATACCGATCAAATCGAGCGTGGCGCGGGTTTCATCGAAACCGGACTCGCCCTCCAATTCCGGAAAAATCACGCCAAACCCGTTTTCCCATAGCGCGTCGCCCGCAATCAGGATGCCCTCGCCCGGACAGAACAACAGCACCGCATGCGGATCATGGCCGGGCGCGCCCAGCACTTCCCAGGGAATGCCGCCCAGCTCGATTTGCTGTCCCGGCGCCAGCAACGCGTTAAACCTGAACCGCGCGCATTGCTGCCCGGTGGCCCGATAGCTCAGGGCTGCTTCGTCCCAGGCGGCGACCTTGGCCGCTTCGGCTTGCGGAATGGCCGTGTGGCAGCTGTAGGTCGCCTGCAGTGCGGCATTGCCGCCGCAATGGTCCGAGTGCAAATGGGTGTTCAGCAGGCGCTGCAAGGGGCGCCCGTCGAGCGCGTGGCGTACCAGCGCCAGCGTTTGCGGCGCGTGGGTGAGATAGCCGCTGTCGACCAGGGCCGTTTCCTCTCCCGTGAACAAGACATTGTTCGCTGACAGCCAGCCGCGCTCGAAAAAGCGCATCGATGGCGGCAGGAGGGATGTCATCTCAGCCAAAATCCAGATCCGCTTCGCGCCGGCGGATTTCCGCCCAGACTGCGCGTTTGGTGGCGTCGCTGGCACTGCCCCAGGCAATGATCTCGTCGATCGTGCGCAGGCAGCCGCGGCACAGACCAGTTTTCTGGTCCATCTCGCACAGGCTGATGCAGGGAGATGGGACCGGCGTCTGCAGTTCGGGGGCCGATAGCGCGCTCATGCGGATGCCTCGCCATGCGCAGCAAGCTTTTTTGCCACACGTGCATTGAACCTGACCGGATCGATGACGCAACGCTCGTGCGTGCCCTCGCAGATGCGCTCCTGCTCGTCCCAGGCTTGCACCTTGAAACGCACGCGCTGGCCGTCGATTTCCAGCACTTCACCCTCGATGCGCAGGGTCATGCCGGGCGGCGTCGGCGCCACATGCTGAAAGCTGACCATGGTGCCGAGGCTTTGTTCACGCGGCCAATCGAGGAAAGGCATCATCCCGTGCACGCAGGCCAGCTCCATCATGCCGACCATGTAGCCGGTGGCGAGCACGTCGGGCATGTCGAGGCAGAACGGGGTGTCGTGGTAGAGCTGCGGCACGGTTGCGCGTGGCGGTACCGTGTACTGCCATGCGAAGCGCAGGCCGGGTTGTAATTCTGGACTCATGAAGAAAGAGATTACCCGATTCAATCGAATCGCGCTTGACCTCAGGGCTCAGGGGCGTAGACTTGCACCCAGATTTCACCATCCAGATGGATGGTGACAGGATGGTAACAGAACATCGTACATAAGGAAGGTGTAAGAAATGCGGAGCGAAATGATGACGACGAATGAACCGAAACCAAAGGTTGCGGATTCGGAAAAGATCACGATCAACCTCGGCATGATCGACCTGGGCCAGATCGATTTGCTGGTGAGCGAAGGTTTTTATAGCAACCGCACCGACCTGATCCGCACAGCCATCCGTAACCAGTTGAACACGCACGCCGACGTGGTGCGGCAAACGGTGGCGCGCCGCAGCCTGGTGCTCGGCATGCACCATTATTCGCGCGCCGACCTGGAAGCGGCGCAGCAGGCCGGGGTCCGCTTGCAGATCCAGGTGCTCGGCATGGCCAGCATCGCCGCCGACGTCCCGGTCGAACTGGCGCTGGCCACTATCGAATCGATTTCGGTGCTGGGCGCCCTTCATGCCAGCAGCGCCATCAAGGCTGCGCTGGCCGAGCGCATCCAGTAGCGCTCAACGGAAAACGGAAAGAACAACATGAAACTCATGAACAATAAACTCATTGCGCAAATGCGCGCAGCCACCCGCAACCTGCTGCACAAGCCGCACCTGGACACCAATAAAGTGATCCAGGATGCGCTGAAAAACGCCTCGGCCATGACCCAGGCCGCGCAGGCGCAACTGCAGGGCTTGTCTCAGGCGAACGGCAACGCCCACCTGCGCACGCCGGCCGACGTGCCCGACATGCTGGCCGAACTGGGCCGGACCTTCGGCCAGGGCGGCGCCGCCGCCAACGAACCGGCCGAGACTTTACCTGGCACCTTCAGCGAAGGCAGCTATACGAATGCGGCCGGCACCCGCAGTTATAAACTGTACGTGCCCAGCACTTACCAGGCCGCGGACACCGGCAAGGGCGCGGCCCTGGTCGTGATGCTGCACGGCTGCACCCAGGACCCGGACGACTTCGCGCTCGGCACGCAAATGAACGTGCTGGCCGAAGAGACCGGCTGCCTGGTCGTGTATCCGGCCCAATCGCGCCAGGCGAACGCCTCGCGCTGCTGGAACTGGTTCAACGACGTCGACCAGCAGCGCGGCCGCGGCGAGCCCTCGATCATCGCCGGCATCACCCGTAAAATCATGGGCAGCTACCGCATCGACCCCGGCCAGGTGTACGTGGCCGGCCTCTCCGCCGGCGGCGCCATGGCCACCATCATGGGCACCCTGTACCCGGACCTGTATGCGGCCGTCGGCGTGCACTCCGGCCTGCCCTTCGCCGCCGCCAGCGATCTGCCGTCGGCACTGGCCGCCATGAAAGGCCAGCTGCAGCGCCAGCGTGCGGACGAGACCCAACCCGGCCGCGCGATCCCCATCATCGTCTTCCACGGCGACCAGGATCACACCGTGCACCCGACCAATGGGGACGAGCTGATGGTGCACGCGCGCGATGCCGCGCACGCCATGGCGGTCGAACCGGGCCGCGTGCCTAGCGGCCACGCTTTTACGCGTACCCTGCACAAGGGCGCCGACGGCAAGGTGCACGGCGAACACTGGGTGATCCATGGCGCCGGCCACGCCTGGTCGGGCGGCAGTGCGCGCGGCACGTATACGGACGGCAAAGGGCCGGACGCCAGCCGCGAAATGCTGCGCTTTTTTGCTACCCACCGTTGAATGATCCCGCGTGCCCACCGCGTCCTGCGGCCCGACAATGGCGTCTCACGTCAACGGCGCGACAGGTCAATCATGCGCGCTCATGCGCCGCTGCCTACCGCAACGGCTCAATCGTCGCGTCGGAACCTTTTCTCGAGCGCCGCATCGGAGGCAGCCGAGGCAATGTGCGCACGCAGGCAGGCCGGGCACCAGCAGCCGGCCTCCACGCCGGGTACCGGCACCACCGGCGGCAGTTCGGTACACCAGCAAGGGGCGTCGCCGCCGTCGGCCATGGCACAGCCGAACGGGACGCCGCAGCGGGTACATAGACTCATGGCGCAGCCTCGCGCCAGCAATTATTCGTCATGTGTAATATCGTAGAAGCATTCATCGGCAGCGATCCTCACCCGGTCACACGATAAAATACAACAATCACGCCATAGAATGCCCACAAGGGCGCCCGTGTTGCCTGTAAAATCTCCGCCACATTTATTTCGGACTCCCCATGAACGCTCAGCTGACCAGCCTGAAGACCGAGGAACAATCGAGTGACCTGACCGCGGTCTCCCCGCAGATCAAGGCACAGATCCTGGCCGAGGCGCTTCCCTACATCCGCAACTTCCATGGCAAGACCATTGTCATCAAGTACGGCGGCAATGCCATGACCGACGAACGCCTGAAGCACGGCTTCGCGCGCGACGTCATCCTGCTGAAACTGGTGGGCATGAACCCGGTCGTGGTGCACGGCGGCGGTCCGCAGATCGACAACGCCCTCAAGAAAATCGGCAAGCAAGGCACCTTCGTGCAAGGCATGCGCATCACCGACGAAGAAACCATGGAAGTGGTCGAGTGGGTGCTGGGCGGCGAAGTGCAGCAGGACATCGTCATGCTGATCAACCACTACGGCGGCCAGGCAGTGGGCCTGACCGGCAAGGATGGCGGACTCATCCGCGCACGCAAGATGGCGATGCCCGACCGCGACAAGCCGGGCGAGTTCCTCGACATCGGTTTTGTCGGCGAAATCGAGGCGATCAATCCGGCCGTCGTGAAGGCGCTGCAGGACGACGCTTTCATTCCGATCATCTCGCCGATCGGTTTCGGCCAGGACGGCCAGGCCTATAACATCAATGCCGATGTCGTCGCCGGCAAGATCGCGGAAATTTTAAAGGCCGAAAAGCTGATCATGATGACCAACATCGCGGGCGTGCAGGATAAGGCCGGCAAGCTGGTGACCGACCTGTCGGCACGCGAGATCGACGAGATGTTCGCGGACGGCACGATCTCGGGCGGCATGCTGCCGAAGATCTCGTCGGCGCTGGACGCGGCCAAGTCGGGCGTGAACACCGTACACATCATCGATGGCCGCATCGAGCACTCTTTGTTGCTGGAAGTCTTGACCGAACAGGCTTTTGGCACTATGATCCGGTCGCACTAAAAAAATCTGATGGCGGCGTCCATGCCGCCATTTGACTATCTGCCCGCCCTTGTAGCTCAGTGGTAGAGCACTCCCTTGGTAAGGGAGAGGCCACGTGTTCAATCCACGTCAAGGGCACCACTCCCCCTCAGTACACCCGTTCCACCTGCAAGCCACGCTGGCGCAGCAGTTCCGGTACACCCTGTTTTCCCAGCAAGTGCATGAGCCCGACCGCGGCCACCGCGTTGTTTTCGCGCGCCAGCAGCGCCGCCAGCTTGTCGGCCATCGGGCCGTTGCGTTCGAATAGCACCACCTCGCGCATGAACTTGCCGCTCACGCTGTCGTCGGCCTCGACGCGGCGGGCGATGGCGTCGAAGGCCTTGCGGTCGGCCCGCTCGTAGGCGTCGAACAGCTCACGCCCCTCGCGCAACTGGCGCCCCGAAGCCATGTTGTCCAGCGTTTCTTCCAGCAATCTCCACTGGATGTCGATCGGCAGCCGGTTCATCAGCGCCGCCTGGTACTGCACCGACTCCAGCTCGACGATGCGCGATTTGCCGCGCGCGAGGCTGGCAAGGTGGAGGTCGACGCCCAGCGCCGGATCGACACCGAGTTTGACCATGTCCCCGACCGCGAGCATCGTTGCCAGTACCCAGGGTTTGAGTTGCGCCACGCCGGCCGGATCGATGCCCTGGCGCTTCATGGCGGCCTCCAGGCGCTTGCGGCGCTCGGCCGGCAGGCCGGCATAGCCCGGTCTGCCGGCCGGGAACAGGCCGTGCTCGCGGAAGGCCGCCGCTACGGCATCCGGATTGCTTGCCGTGTCGACTTCCAGCACCAGCGTGGGCGCGGCTGCGACCGCCTGGCCGATGCGCGGCTCGAGCGGATAGTAATCCGGCTTGCCCGCATGGATGGTGCCGTACAGGTACAGCGTGTGCTGGGCGTTCGTCACCTTGAACAGCGCGCCGCGTTCGGCAGCCAGGGCCTGATACGCCATCAGGAACAGGCTGAGGAAGACCACTATAATCGAACGTCGCATTCACCACTCCTGTCATCGCTAAAGTGCCGAATCATACCCCCGCCGCTCCCGTCTGGTTATTCGACCTGGACAATACTTTGCACGACGCCTCGCACGCGATCTTCCCGGCGATCAGCGCCAACATGAACACCTATATCGCGCGCGTGCTGCACGACGGCGTCACGCCGGTGACCCAGGCCCGCGTCGATGCCGCGCGCCTGGGCTACTGGAAGCGCTATGGCGCCACCCTGCTCGGCATGATGCGACACCACGGCGTCAGCGCCGCCCATTTTCTGAGCGAGACCCACGATTTACACGACTTGCGCGCCATGATGCGCTCGGAGACGGGCCTCGGGCGCCTGCTGCAAAAACTCCCGGGCCGCAAGATCCTGCTGACGAACGCGCCGCTCGATTATTCGACGCAGGTCATGCGCCACCTGAAACTGGGACGCCACTTCGCCCACCACATCGCGATCGAGCAGATGCACGTGCACGGCCAACTGCGCCCCAAGCCCTCGAAGCTGATGCTGGCGCGCCTGTTACGAAAACATGGCGTGGCGGCGCGCGACTGCATCCTGGTCGAAGACACGCTGGCGAACCTGAAAAGCGCGCGCCAGCTTGGCCTGGGCACGGTCTGGGTCACCCAGTACCTGCGCGCCAACGAACGCAGCACACTTGCGCAAATGCGTCCGCGGCGCTTGATTCGCCCAAATTATGTCGATGTCAAAGTAAAATCCGTGCGGCAGCTGCCGAAGCAGTTGCGGCGGCTCCGTCCTTTTACTTAACCTCTCTTTCGGAATCCCATGGCAAGTACCAAGCCAGGCCAGCGTAAACTGCAAATCCTCCAGGCCCTGGCGGCCATGCTCGAACAGCCCAAGGGAGAAAAAATCACCACCGCGGCCCTGGCGGCGCGCCTGGACGTGTCGGAAGCGGCGCTATACCGCCATTTCGCCAGCAAGGCGCAGATGTTCGAGGGTTTGATCGACTTCATCGAATCGAGCGTCTTCGGCGTCATCAACCAGATCACCGAGAAGGAAGAACGCGGCGTCGACCAGGCCTATGCGATCCTCACCATGCTATTGTCCTTCGCCGCCAACAATCCGGGCATGACGCGGGTGCTGATCGGCGACGCGCTGGTGAACGAGGACGAGCGCCTGCAACTGCGCATGAACCAGTTTTACGACCGCGTCGAGCTGGCCTGCAAGGGCGCGCTGCGCCTGGCGGCGAGCCAGGGCCATGGCGTCGAGGACGACGTCGCCGCGCGCGCCAGCCTGCTGGTCAGCTATGTCACCGGACGCTGGCACCGCTACGCCAAGAGCGGCTTCCGCCAGAATCCGGCCGAGGGGACGAGCGTACAATTATCGCTCCTGCTGGCAGCCTGACGACCTTGACCATGGACACGGTCTTTGCACTGCTCGACGATGCGAGCGCGGAGGGGCATGCACAGGCACGCTCGCGCCTGTACACGGGCCACGTCGGCACCCTGGCCTGTGCGGACGCCACCGGCTGGAACGAGGTGCTCGACGAGCTGCAGGCGGCGTTACAACGCGGCCTGTACGCCGTGCCCCTGCTCAGCTACGAGCTGGGCGCGCACCTGCTCGGTATCCCTTGCAAACCGCTCTCTGGGCCGCTGGCCCAGGTGCTGCTGTTCGAACGCTGCGACCACTTGAGCGCGACTGAAGCGCAAGCCTGGATCACCACCCGCGCGCATACCGAGACGCCTGCCGGCGTGGCCGGCATCGAGGCGAACGTCGACGAGGCGCAGTTCACCCAGGCGATCGACGCGATCCGCGCCTACATCGCCGCCGGCGACACCTACCAGGTGAACTACACCTACCGCCTGCGCTTCGACGCCTTCGGCTCCATCTACGCGTTGTACCAGCGCCTGCGCGCGCGCCAGCCGGTGCCCTATGGCGCCCTGGTCGGCCTGCCCGACGGCGGCGCCCTGCTGTCCTTCTCGCCCGAGCTGTTCGTGCGCTGCCTGGATGGCACCCTGCTTGCGCGGCCGATGAAGGGCACGGCGCCGGCCAGCGACGACGCGGCCGTCGATGCCGAGCGCGCCGCCGCGCTTGCATTGGATCCGAAGAACCGCGCCGAAAACCTGATGATCGTCGACCTGCTGCGCAACGACCTGGGACGCGTGGCGCAGACCGGCAGCGTGGCGGTCCCCAAACTGTTCGAGGTGACGCGCTTCGGCGCCGTACTGCAGATGACCTCCACCGTGCAGGCGAGATTGCGCCCTGACGTGCGGCTGGCCGAGGTGTTCGCGGCTTTGTACCCCTGTGGCTCGATCACGGGCGCGCCCAAGCGGCGCACGATGGAGATCATCGACGAACTCGAACCCGACCCGCGCGGCATTTATACGGGCGCGATCGGCTGGTTCGACCCGCCCGGCGACGGCCGCGCATTCGGCGATTTTTGTTTATCGGTGCCGATCCGCACGCTGGCCTTGGGGGCGGGCGAGGGTCTGCGGCGCGGAGAACTGGGCGTCGGCGCCGGCATCGTGCACGACAGCGACCCGCAAGCGGAGTTTGCCGAATGCCGGCTCAAGGCGCGCTTTTTGACCGGGCTGCCGAACGAATTCGAGCTGTTCGAGACCATCAAAGCCTCGTGGCAGGACGGACCGCGTCACCTCGACCTGCACCTGGCCAGGATCGGCGCATCGAGCGCCTATTTCGGCCTGCCTTTCGATGCCGTCGCGGCCGATACGCTGGTGCGCGACGCCTGCCTCGGCCTGCCGCCCGAAGGCGGCCTATACCGCCTGCGCCTGGCGCTGGCGGCGAACGGAGAGCTGACGGTGACGTCGGCGCCGCTGGCGCCGCTGGCGGAGCCGGTGCGCGTCGTGCTGGCCGACACGCCGACCCACTCGGGCGACGTCTTCCTGCGCCACAAAACCTCGGTACGCAACCGCTACGATGCCGCCTGGCGCGCCGCCGAGGCGCACGGCGCCTTCGACGCCCTGTTCTTCAACGAGCGTGGAGAGTTGACGGAAGGAGGACGCAGCAATGTGTTCGTGCGCCTGGACGGCCACTGGTGGACGCCGCCGCTGTCTTGCGGCCTGCTGCCCGGCGTGATGCGCCAGGTGGTGCTGGGTGCGCCCGCATGGGATGCGCGCGAGCGCGTGATCACGCGCGCCATGTTCGACAAGGCGGACGGCATCATGGTCTGCAATGCCTTGCGCGGCCCCATGCTGGCCGCGCTGGTCGACGCCTGATTACAACGCCGCTTCGATCCGCTTGAGCAGCTCCGGGTCTTCCGGCGTCACCTTGCTCGGGTAATACTCGATGACGTTACCGTCACGCCCGATCAGGTATTTCGTGAAATTCCATTTCGGCTCTTTTCCCGTCTGCTTGGCCAGCGCCGCATGCAGCGGATTGGCGTTGGCGCCGGTCACCACGGTCGGGGCGAACATCGGGAATTTCACGCCATAGGTGTTGTAGCAGAGGTCGGCGATTTCCTTGGTGCTGGCCGCTTCCTGTTTGAAATCGTTGGAAGGGAAGCCGAGGACCACCAGGCCGCGCGGGCTGTACTTGGCATACAGCTTTTCCAGGCCCTCGTACTGCTTGGTGTAGCCGCAATAGCTGGCCGTGTTCACGACCAGCACGACTTTGCCGGCGTACTGGCACAGGTCCTGCGGCGCTTCGTCCTGCAGGCGTTTAAAGCTTTGCTTCAGCAAAGCCGGGCAGCTGGCTGGCGCCGGCGTGGCGGCGACCAGTGGGCGCGGATTGACGACGCCGGTGGTCTGGGCGCTGCTCGATGCCGCTGCGGCCAGTAGTGCGAGGGAGAGGAGAAGTTTGGACATGGTCGTTCAGGCGTTGAGCTTGCGGTGTTCGATTTTCAGGCAGTGGTTCATGACCACGTCGAGGCCGGCGGCGCGCGCCAGGTCGGCGGCGGCCTGGTTCTCGATCTCGAGCTGCATCCACAGGCAGCCGGCGCGGATCGCGATCGCGTCGCGCGCCAGCGGCGGGATATCTTCCGACTTGCGGAAGCAGTCGACGATGTCGATCCGGGTGCCGTTGGGGGCCATCGCGTCGGCCGCTTCCTGCAGGCTGGCATACACCTTCTCGCCGAGGATCTCGTCGCCCACATACGCGGGATTTACAGGCAGGATGCGGTAGCCCTGCTCCTGCAGGTATTCGGCGACGCCGAAGCTGGCGCGGTCGGGTTTATTCGACAGGCCGACGATGGCGATGGTCTTGCTGTCCTTGAGGATTTGGGGGATCGTGCGCATGGTCATGATGAATAGTCGGGAGTCGCTGCTAGCTTAACAGGTTTGCATCGTTTACTCCGTGTTTGCACGCGCCTGGCGGCTGTGGAAAGATGGCGGCTTCCCGTTTCCGGACTCATCCATGAAAACCCGTCCCATCCTTGCCACCCTCCTCCTTGCGCTGGCCGTATCCGGCTGTGCCGTGAAACCGCCTGTCCAGGATCCGGCCGTCGTCGCCGTGGCCGACTGGGGCGGCACGCCGGCCGATCCATCAAAAGCACGCCGCCACACCATCACCCACATCACCCTGCACCACCAAGGCGAGCCTTTTAAAGCCGGCACCGATCCGCGCCAATACCTGCGCAACCTGCAGACCTGGTCGAGGAATACGAAAGGTTGGCTCGACATTCCCTACCACTACATCATCGACCTCGACGGCCGCGTGTATGAAGGACGGGATATTGCGTATGCGGGCGACACCAATACGGAATACGACCCGAGCGGGCATGCGCTGATCGAGGTCGTCGGCAATTTCGAAGAGGTAGAACCGAACCAGGCTCAGCTGGATGCGGTAGTAAAAGTGATGGCGATGCTGGCGAAAAAATACCAGGTGCCGGTCGAGCACATCGCCAGCCACCGCGACTATTCGAACAACACGGTGTGTCCGGGGGCGAACCTGTACCGCTACGTGCAGAGCGGCTATTTCAAGGAACAGGTGGCGCTGCGGCTGAAAGCGCAATAAAAAAAGGCAGCCCTGAGGCTGCCTTTCTTGTTACGGCTTGAAGAATCAACGACCGCGCGAACGCAGGCGCTGGATCGCTGCCAGCTGGGCGATAGCCGACGCCAGTTCGGCTTGCGCTTTCGCGTAGTCGATCTGCGCGTCCTGCGACTGCATCAGCTCTTCGGCCGCCTGCTTGGCCTGCTGCGCCTTTGCTTCGTCCAGGTCGGCACCGCGGATCGCGGTGTCGGCCAGCACGGTCACGCCGTTCGGCTGCACTTCAAGGATGCCGCCGGCGACGAAGACGAACTCTTCGCCACCACCGGCCACCTCGATGCGCACCGCGCCCGGGCGGATCCGCGTGATCAGCGGGGTGTGCTTCGGGTAGATACCCAGCTCGCCCGCTTCACCCGGCAACGCGACGAAGGTCGCCTCGCCGCTGAAGATCTGCGCTTCGGCCGAGACCACGTCAACGTGAATTGTGTTTGCCATGTGTGTCCTTCAGTTGAAGAGCCGACTTAGGCAGCCAGTTTCTTGGCTTTTTCGATCGCTTCTTCGATGGTGCCGACCATGTAGAACGCCTGTTCCGGCAGGTGGTCCAGTTCGCCCGATGCGATCATCTTGAAGCCCTTGATCGTGTCTTTCAGCGAAACGTACTTGCCTGGCGAACCGGTGAACACTTCAGCGACGTGGAACGGCTGCGACAGGAAACGCTGCATTTTACGAGCGCGTGCCACGACCAGCTTGTCTTCCGGTGCCAGTTCGTCCATGCCCAGAATCGCGATGATGTCGCGCAGTTCCTTGTAGCGCTGCAGGGTACCCTGGACCGCGCGGGCCGTCTCGTAGTGTTCCTGGCCGACGACCAGCGGGTCCAGCTGGCGCGAGGTCGAGTCGAGCGGGTCGACTGCAGGGTAGATACCCAGCGAGGCGATGTCACGCGACAGAACGACGGTCGAGTCCAGGTGGGCGAAGGTGGTAGCAGGCGACGGGTCGGTCAAGTCATCCGCAGGGACGTAGACGGCCTGGATCGAGGTGATCGAACCGGTCTTGGTCGAGGTGATGCGCTCTTGCAGACGGCCCATTTCTTCGGCCAGGGTCGGCTGGTAGCCCACCGCCGATGGCATACGGCCCAGCAGTGCCGAGACTTCGGTACCGGCCAGGGTGTAGCGGTAGATGTTGTCAACGAAGAACAGAACGTCTTTACCCTCGTCACGGAAGGCTTCGGCCATGGTCAGGCCGGTCAGCGCGACGCGCAGACGGTTGCCTGGTGGTTCGTTCATCTGGCCATAGACCATCGCGACCTTCGAGTTGGTCGGGTTTTCCAGGTCGACGACCTTGGCATCCGCCATCTCGTGGTAGAAGTCGTTACCTTCACGGGTACGCTCACCGACGCCGGCGAACACGGACAGACCCGAGTGCGCTTTTGCGATGTTGTTGATCAGTTCCATCATGTTGACGGTCTTGCCCACGCCGGCGCCGCCGAACAGGCCGACTTTACCGCCCTTGGCGAACGGGCACACCAGGTCGATGACCTTGATGCCGGTTTCCAGCAGGTCTTGCGATGGCGACAGTTCGTCGTAGACAGGTGCCGAGCGGTGGATCGATGCCATGCGCTCGTTGCTGACCGGACCGCATTCGTCGATCGGGTTACCCAGCACGTCCATGATGCGACCCAGGGTGGCGACGCCAACCGGGACCATGATCGGGTTGCCGGTGTTCTGGATGGTCATGCCGCGACGCAGGCCTTCCGAGCTGCCCAGTGCAATGGTACGGACGATGCCGTCACCCAGCTGCTGCTGCACTTCCAGGGTCAGTGCGGAGCCTTCCATTTTCAGTGCGTCGAAAACTTTCGGCATGGCGTTACGTGGGAATTCCACGTCGACCACTGCGCCGATACACTGAACGATTTTGCCATCAGCCATGTTCGTTCCTTCAGATATAGTTAAATTCTTGTCGTTTAGACCGCTGCCGCACCGGCGACGATCTCGGAGAGTTCTTTGGTAATCGCTGCCTGGCGGGTCTTGTTGTAGACCAGCTTCAGTTCACCGATGACGCTGCCTGCGTTGTCGCTTGCCGCTTTCATTGCCACCATGCGTGCCGACTGCTCGGACGCCAGGTTTTCAGCGACGGCCTGGTACACCAGGGCCTCGACGTAGCGCACCAGCAGTTCGTCGATGACGACTTGCGCTTCCGGCTCGTAGATGTAATCCCACGAGATCGCGCCCTTGTCCGCTTCCAGGTGTTTTGCCGGCAGCGGGAGCAGCTGCTCGACGACCGGTTCCTGCTTCATCGTGTTGACGAACTTGGTGTAGCACAGGTAAACCGCGTCCAGCTGGCCGTCCTGGTATGCGTCGAGCATGACCTTGATCGGGCCGATCAGCTTTTCCAGGTGCGGGGTGTCGCCGATCTGCGTCACGTGCGACACGATCGGCACGCCGACACGGTTCAGGAAGCCCAGGCCCTTGTTGCCGATGGCAACCGCCTCGACGCGGTTGCCCGCCGCTTCCAGTTCCTTCGACTTCAGCGTCACCTGGCGCAGGATGTTGGTGTTCATGCCGCCGCACAGACCCTTGTCGGTCGTGACGACGATGAAGCCGACAGCTTTTGCCTGCACGTGCTTGGCTTGCGCCATGAAGACGTGCGTGTACTCCGGGTTTGCGCCGGCAAGATTGGCGGTGATGTTACGAACCTTCTCACTGTAGGGACGGGCGGCGCGCATGCGATCCTGCGCCTTGCGCATTTTCGATGCGGCGACCATTTCCATCGCCTTGGTGATCTTCTTCGTATTTTCTACGCTCTTGATCTTGCCACGAATCTCTTTGCCTACTGCCATGAGTCCTTACTCCTTCCGGTCACCGGCGCCGCTCGCAAGCGACGCCGGACCATCCATTAAAATGCGCCGGATTTTTTGAAATCAGCAATGGCGGCCGCGAGTGCTGCTTCGGCATCTTTATCCAGTTGCTTGGTTTCTTCGATCTTCGACAGGAGCGCAGCCTGCTTGGTCTTCAGGTAGCCGTGCAGGCCGTTCTCGAAGGCCAGCACTTGCTTGACTTCGATGTCGTCGAAGTAGCCCTTGTTGACGGCGAACAGCGATGCGGCCATCAGCGAGATCGGCAGCGGCGAGTACTGCGGCTGCTTCAGCAGCTCGGTCACGCGCGCGCCACGGTCCAGCTGCTTGCGGGTCGATTCGTCCAGGTCCGATGCGAACTGCGCGAACGCAGCCAGTTCACGGTACTGCGCCAGGTCGGTACGGATACCGCCCGACAGGCCCTTGATGACCTTGGTCTGGGCAGCGCCACCAACGCGCGAGACCGAGATACCGGCGTTAATCGCAGGACGGATACCGGCGTTGAACAGCGAGGTCTCCAGGAAGATCTGGCCGTCGGTAATCGAAATCACGTTGGTCGGAACGAAGGCCGAGACGTCGCCTGCCTGGGTTTCGATGATCGGCAGTGCGGTCAGCGAACCGGTTTTACCGGTGACTTCGCCGTTGGTGAAAGCGGACACGTAGTCGGCGTTCACGCGGGCTGCGCGCTCGAGCAGACGGCTGTGCAGGTAGAACACGTCGCCTGGGTAGGCTTCGCGGCCTGGTGGGCGGCGCAGCAGCAGCGAAATTTGACGATAAGCCACGGCCTGCTTCGACAGGTCATCATAGACGATCAGCGCATCTTGACCGCGGTCGCGGAAGTATTCGCCCATCGCGCAGCCGGAGTAGGCCGAGATGTACTGCATGGCGGCCGATTCCGACGCCGATGCTGCCACGACAATGGTGTACTCCATCGCGCCGTGCTGCTCGAGCGAGCGCACGATGTTCTTGATGGTCGATGCTTTCTGGCCGATCGCAACGTACACGCAGGTCATGTTCTGACCCTTCTGGTTGATGATCGCGTCGACTGCGACAGCCGATTTACCGGTCTGGCGGTCGCCAATGATCAGCTCACGCTGGCCACGGCCGATCGGCACCATCGCGTCGATCGATTTAATACCAGTCTGCATCGGCTGCGAGACCGATTCACGGGCGATGACGCCTGGGGCGATCTTTTCGATCGGGGCGGTCAGCGCGGTGTTGATCGGACCCTTGCCGTCGATCGGCTGGCCCAGGGCGTTGACGACGCGGCCACGCAGTTCAGGACCGATCGGCACTTCCAGGATGCGGCCGGTGGTCTTGACGGTGTCGCCTTCGGAGATGTGCTCGTAAGCACCCAGGATGACGGCGCCGACCGAGTCGCGCTCGAGGTTCATCGCCAGACCGAAGGTGTTGCCAGGGAATTCCAGCATCTCGCCCTGCATCACGTCCGACAGACCGTGAATACGGCAGATACCGTCGGCGACGGAGATCACCGTGCCTTGATTGCGAACGTCAGCGGACGCTTCCAGGCCCTGGATCCGGCTCTTGATCAGTTCGCTGATTTCAGATGAATTAAGTTGCATGAGTGCTAACTCCTAATAGTTTCTTGATGCGTAGGGCAAGGACGTGAGATGCGGTGATGTGTGCGAAGTTCCGCTTACGCGACCAGCGCAGCATGCATCTGCTGCAGCTTGGCGCGTACCGAGGTATCGAGCACTTCATCACCGACCAGCACGCGCACACCACCGATCAGCGACGGGTCCACCGTAACGGTTGGGTTGAGCTTGCGGCCAAATTTCTTTTCCAGCACGATGACCAGTTCTGCCACTTGGGCGTCGCTCAGCGCGAAGGCGCTGGCAATGTCCGCGTCGGCAGCGCCGGCCTGGGCATTCTTGAGCACCTGGAACTGCGCACCGATTTCCGGCAGCAGCACGATGCGGCCGTTTTCGGCCAGCATCGTCAGGAAGTTCTGGGCTTCCGGGGTGACCGGCGCCTTGACCAGCGAGGTCAGGGTGGCGACCAGGTCCGCGGTGCTCAGTTTCGGGTTGGCGGCAAACGCCTGCACATCAGGGTTGGCGCCGACTTGTGCCAGTTGCGACACCAGTTCGGACCAGGCTGCCATGTCGCCGGTTTGGGCGACACGGAACAGCGCTTCGGCGTAGGGACGGGCGACGGTTGCGAGTTCGGCCATGATTACAGCTCGGTCGACAGTTGCGACAGCAGGGCGGCGTGCGCTTCTGCGTTCACTTCACGCTTGAGGATCTGCTCGGCGCCTTGCACCGCCAGGGCAGCGACCTGGCCACGCAGTTCTTCGCGCACGCGGGTCACTTGCTGCTCGGCTTCGGCGCGGGCGGTAGCGACGATACGGGCGGCTTCTTCAGCGGCGGTCTTCTTGGCGTCTTCGATGATCATCGCGGCGCGCTTTTCGGCGTCGGCGATGCGCGACTGGCCTTCGTCACGGGCGCTGGCCAGTTCGGCCTGCACGCGCTTTTCGGCGGCAGCCAGGTCAGCCTTGCCACGGTCAGCAGCGGCCAGCCCATTGGCGATGCGCTCGGCGCGCTCGTCGAGTGCCTTCATCAGCGGCGGCCACACGAATTTCATCGTGAAGAGCGCCAGGACGAGGAAGACGGCGAGCTGTGCAAACAGAGTTGCGTTGAGGTTCACGGTTTTTCCCTTCTCACAAAAACGGATGCCGAACCGCGATGGTTCGGCCCTTCAAAACCAAACTTCCCGGTGATTTAGGTCGGGGTGAACGGATTTGCGAAAGCGAACAGCATGGCGATACCAACGCCGATCAGGAATGCCGCGTCGATCAGACCAGCCAGCAGGAACATCTTGGTCTGCAGGGTGTTCATCAGTTCAGGCTGACGTGCCGAAGCTTCGAGGTATTTACCGCCCATGATAGCGATACCGATACATGCGCCGATAGCGCCGAGGCCGATGATCAAACCGCAAGCCAGTGCAACA
The DNA here is from genome assembly GCF_004798585.1 of Massilia sp. Mn16-1_5. Taxonomy (GTDB): domain Bacteria; phylum Pseudomonadota; class Gammaproteobacteria; order Burkholderiales; family Burkholderiaceae_D; genus Telluria. Next base: position 74,584 of record NZ_PPXQ01000016.1, on the reverse strand, counting down.
AAAGAAACGTCAGTCATGATTACTCCAAAAAGTTAATTTAAAAACTAGATTAAAAACTACAACTTCGTTACAACCACTATCTTGTTCGATGCTTGCGGCGCCGATCAGTGGCCTTCGTGGGCCTGACCGAGATACACCAGCGTCAGCATCATGAAGATGAATGCTTGCAGGAACACGATCAGGATGTGGAAGATCGCCCAGATCGAGCCGGCAATCACCTGGCCTGCGAAACCAAACACGGTTGCGGTCGAGCCAAGCAAAGCGATCAAGAGGAACAGCAGCTCACCGGCAAACATGTTGCCGAACAGTCGCATACCGAGCGACACCATTTTTGCTGCGTATTCGATGATGTTCAGCAGCAGGTTGAACGGCGCCATGTAGATGCCGAACGGTGCTGCGAACAATTCGTGGAGCCAGCCGCCCAGGCCCTTGATCTTGATGCCGTAGTACAGCATCAGGATCAGCACGCCCAGCGAAATGCCGATGGTGCCGTTCAGGTCGGCGGTCGGGACGACGCGGTGGTGCGGTTCGCCCAGGCCGAGTGCGCGGAAGGTTGCCGCGAACAGGTCGACCGGCAGGAAGTCCAGCGAGTTCATCAGGGCGACCCAGACGAACACGGTCAGTGCGGCAGGGGCGATGAAGCTGCGGTCGCCGTGGACGATGGTCTTCGACTGGTTCTCGACCATTTCGACCAGCATCTCGACGGCAGCCTGGAAGCGGCCCGGCACGCCGGCGGTCGCCTTGCGCGCGGCCATCCACATGATCAGGCAGCCGATCACGCCCATGGTGATCGACCAGAACAGGGTGTCGTAGTGGATGACGTTGAAGTCAACCGGACCGTGCTGGTGCACGTTCGAGAGGTGGCCGAGGTGGTGCCGGATGTACTCTGATGCGGTGGGCGCGTGGGTCGCTGCGCCTTCTACAGTTGTCGTCGCCATTTTCAGTGCCTAAATAATAAGAATATGTAACTTTTCAGTGCCACGATGAACCCGGCGAGAAGCGCCAGCCAGTTCAGGTCACGGTACAAGTACGCAGTTGCACCCAGCAGCGCAAGCGTTAAACCGATCTTTATAAATTCCCAGAAGAAGAACGTGAGGGGGTTGGCCCCACCCGTCTTCGTTGATGCGAACAAGCGTAGTGCCATGATTCCGTTGGGCACGACGCAGCAGAGTCCGCCAAGCACCGCCGAAAACATCGCAGGCCATCCCCCCAACAGTGCAGCGAGGACGCCGGCGACCATTGTTGCGATCAATTGCAGGGAGACCAGGCGTAACATTTTTATTCTTTGCCTTGGCCGTTTGAACCGAGTTACGGTGTGGTAATTACATGAATCAGCGGGATTATATGATCGTTAGTGCATCTGAGTCAAACGATTCCCGTTGTGCTCGTTCCTGTTAAACGGAGCGAAAATGTCACACAAATATTGCTTGATTCAGGGGTTTTCGCAGCAGTTAGGCGCGGGAAATACAGATGTGTAGGCAGATTTTAGGCGGAGGGATAGCTGGCTTACCGTAGTTTTGCGGTAGCGCGAGGTGTTGTCATGTGGTAACGATAAGCCGCTGTATTGACGACCACGTGACGGGATATCGAGGTGCACTGTGCTGGTGCGCGCGCTGTGCGGCGACGGGTCTGCAAATTGTTCAATGGCTGTGCACAAGCTGCAAACACACTTGTGTACAGGCTTATCCACAACCCGGCTTTGGTTGTCGTAGGGTGGGCATTCCATGCCCACGCGGTCGGACGCGTTCATACCGCAACGCCGGAGCTGGTACGAGCAGCTGCGAGTTTATCCCCTCGCTATCCACCGGTTCCTCACCATGTTTCCACACCCCTGTACACCCTTGTTCACGCGCTTGTCGACAGGCTTATCCACAAGCGCGTTTGACTGACTCAGGCACGCAAGCGCGCCAGCACCCCTTCCAGAATGTCGAGGTCGGCGAAATCGATGATCATCTGCCCCCTGCCCTTCGGCCCCATCTTGAACACGACCGGGGTCGCCAGCTTGTCCGACAGCTCTTCTTCCAGGCGCACGATATCTCCCGACTTTTCCTTCTGGCGCGGCGCCGGATTGTCATTGGCCTGCTCTTCCAGTGCGCGCGCGACCAGCTTTTCGGTTTCGCGCACCGACAGGCGTTTCGCCACCACGTGGCTCGCCAGTGCGATCTGGCTGGCATTGTCCACCGACAGCAGGGCGCGTGCGTGACCCATGTCGATGTCTCCCGCCATCAGCATGGTCTGCACCGGTTGTGCCAGGTTCACCAGGCGCAGCAGGTTCGACACCGCGCTGCGCGAACGGCCGACGGCGCTTGCCGCCTGCTCGTGCGTGAAATCGAAGTCCGAGATCAGGCGCGCGATGCCCTGCGCTTCTTCCAGCGGGTTCAGGTCCTCGCGCTGGATGTTCTCGATCAGGGCCATCGCCGCCGCCGCCTGGTCGTCGACCTCGCGCACCAGCACCGGGATGTCCTCGAGTCCGGCCAGCTGGGCCGCGCGGAAGCGGCGCTCGCCGGCGATGATCTCGTAGCGTCCGCCATCGACAGGACGCACCAGCACCGGCTGCATGATCCCCTGGGTTTTGATCGACGCTGCCAGCTCGTTCAGCGCGCCCTCGTCCATCCGGGTGCGTGGCTGATATTTGCCGGCCTGCAGCTGGGAGACCGGAAGCGAAGACGGCGCGCCGGCGGGTGCGGGCGTCGCATCCATGTCTCCGCCCAGCAGCGCATCCAGACCGCGGCCGAGGCCCTTGAGTTTTTTGGTTGCCATTGTGGATAACTCTCTTCTTTACATTGTCTTGATGCGCTCGACCATTTCGGCCCCGAACGCGATATAGGCCTGGGCCCCCTTCGAGGACGGATCGAAGACGACGCCGGGCACGCCATACGAGGGCGCCTCGGCCAGGCGCACGTTGCGCGGGATGATGGTTTTAAAGACCTTGCCGCCGAAGTGCTGCTCGAGCTGGGCCGAGACTTGCTGCGACAAGGTCATGCGCGGATCGAACATCACACGCAGCAGCCCGATGATTTTCAAATCCGTGTTCAGGTTCGCATGCACCTTCTTGATGGTGTTCACCAGATCCGACAATCCCTCCAGCGCGTAGTACTCGCACTGCATCGGGATGATCACGCCATGTGCGGCGCACAGGCCGTTCAGGGTCAGCATCGACAGTGCGGGCGGGCAGTCGACCAGAATAAAATCGTAGTCGGCGTCGACTTTCGCCAGTGCGTGCTTTAAACGCCGCTCGCGGTTGTCGAGCTCCACCATCTCGACTTCGGCGCCGGCCAGCTCGCGGTTCGCGGGCAGGACGTCGAAGCGCCCTGCTTCCGAGCGCTGGCGCGCATCATTCACCTCGGCTTCGCCCAGCAGCACCTGGTAAGTCGAGGCGTTCAGGCTGGCCTTGTTGATGCCGGCGCCCATGGTCGCATTGCCCTGCGGGTCGAGGTCGACCAGCAGCACGCGCTGCTCGAGCTTGGCGAGGCCTGCCGCCAGGTTGACGCTGGTGGTCGTCTTGCCGACGCCGCCCTTTTGGTTTGCAACACAAAATATCTTTGCCATCTGTTCTTTCGGACGAGATACTCCAGTTCATACCGTTCATACTCAATAAACCGTTCATTCGGTTTATACGATATAAACGGTATAAACGATTTATATTGTTAGCTGGTGTGCGTTGCTTTTTCGATGAAAACCAGGTGCCGCTCCGCTTCCAGTTTCGCCACCTTGATCGGCCGCAGTTCTTTCACTTTCCATTCGTCTGGCAGCCTTTCCTGCTCCTCCGGTGGCGCCGTGCCTTTCAAGGCGATGAATTGGCCGCCCTCGGCCAGCAAGTGTCCCGACCAGTTGACGAAATCCGAGAGGTCGGCAAAAGCACGTGAGGTGATCGTGTCGAAGGGTCCGGCCTTCAAATCCTGCACCTTCATCGTGTACACGGTCACGTTGCCCAGGCCCAGTTCCGCCTTCACTTGCGTCAGGAATGCCGTTTTCTTGTGGACCGTGTCGATCAGGGATACCTTGATGTCCGGCCGCGCGATCGCGAGCACGATGCCGGGCAATCCTCCCCCTGCCCCGACGTCGAGGACGTTTTTTGCGTCCGCAAACGCCGGTACGGCAGCCAGCGAATCGAGCAAGTGGTGGGTCACCATCTGCAGCGGATCGCGCAGCGAGGTCAGGTTGTAGACGCCATTCCACTTGGCCATCAGCGCCAGGTAATCCATCAGCTGTTCGCGCTGGGCCGCCCACAGCGGCAAGTCCATCTCATCGATGCCGTCGCTTAGGATTTGGAACAATTTTTCGCGGTCAAAACCCCTCACTGTGCGGCCTCCTCGTTCGTTGCCGGGACGCTAGTAAAGCCCTTGGCACCGCGCTTTTTCAGATGTACCAGCAGCAGCGAGATCGCCGCCGGCGTCACGCCGGAAATGCGCGAGGCCTGGCCCAGGGTTTCCGGACGCTGTTTATCGAGCTTCTGGCGTACCTCGATCGACAGCGCCGCGATCTCCAGGTAGTCCAGGTTCTCCGGCAGTTTCAGGTTTTCGTAGTGGTCGTGACGCTCGACCTCTCTCGCCTGGCGGTCGATGTAACCGGCGTATTTCAGCTGGATTTCGACCTGCTCCTTGACCGCCGGATCTTCGACGCCCGGGCCTGCCAGCGGCTGGCCTTCAACGCCGGTCATCGTCATCAGGGTCTCATACTCGACGCCCGGACGGCGCAGCAGGTCGGCCAGGTTGTATTCGCGTTCCAGTGCCTGGCCCACGACGCGTTCCGATTCGGCCGCTGCGAGGATGCGCGGGTTGACCCAGGTCGAACGCAGGCGCTCCAGTTCGCGTGCGACGGATTCGCGTTTGGTTTCGAACGCAGCCCACTGCGCGTCGCCGACGACGCCGAGTTTGCGGCCGATTTCGGTCAATCGCATGTCGGCGTTATCTTCGCGCAGCGACAGGCGATACTCGGCGCGGCTGGTGAACATGCGATAGGGTTCGGCCACGCCCTGAGTGGTCAAATCGTCGACCAGCACGCCGAGATAGGCTTCGGAACGGCCCGGCGTCCAGGCCTCTTGCCCCTTGGTTTGCAGGGCTGCGTTCAGGCCAGCCAATAGACCTTGCGCCGCTGCTTCCTCGTAGCCGGTGGTGCCATTGATCTGGCCGGCGAAGAACAGGCCGCGGATGGCCTTGGTTTCCAGCGAGGATTTCAAGCCGCGCGGATCGTAATAGTCGTATTCGATGGCGTAGCCGGGACGCAAAATAAAGGCGTTTTCCATGCCTTTCATCGAGCGCACCAGGTTCAGCTGCACGTCGAACGGCAGGCTAGTCGAGATCCCGTTCGGGTAGATCTCGTGTGTGGTGAGGCCTTCCGGCTCGAGGAAGATCTGGTGCGATTCCTTCGATGCGAAGCGGTGGATCTTGTCTTCGATCGACGGGCAGTAGCGGGGACCGACGCCTTCGATCACGCCTGTGTACATGGGGCTGCGATCAAGACCGGCGCGGATGATGTCGTGCGTTTGCGCATTCGTATGCGTGACCCAGCACGGCACCTGCTTCGGGTGCATGGCGGCATTGCCCATGTACGAGAATACGGGGACCGGATCGAGATCGCCCGGCTGTTCGGCGAGCACCGAGTAGTCGATGCTGCGGCCGTCGATGCGTGGCGGCGTGCCCGTTTTCAGGCGCCCTTGCGGCAACTGCAGCTCCTTCAAACGGCTCGACAGCGAGACGGCCGCCGGGTCGCCGGCGCGGCCGGCCGTGTAGTTTTGCAGGCCGACGTGGATTTTGCCGTCCAGGAAAGTGCCGGCGGTCAGCACCACGGCGCGGGCGCGGAACTGCAGGCCGATCTGGGTGACGGCGCCAACGACGCGGTCACCTTCGACCATCAGGTCGTCGACGGCTTGCTGGAACAGCCACAGGTTCGGCTGGTTTTCCAGGCGCGAGCGGATCGCCGCTTTATACAGGATGCGGTCGGCCTGGGCGCGGGTAGCGCGCACGGCCGGGCCTTTTGAGGAGTTCAGGATGCGGAACTGGATACCGGCTTCGTCGGTGGCGATTGCCATCGCGCCGCCCAGGGCGTCCACTTCCTTGACCAGGTGCCCCTTGCCGATGCCGCCGATCGACGGATTGCAGGACATCTGGCCCAGGGTTTCGATGTTGTGGGTGAGGAGCAGGGTCTTCTGCCCCATGCGTGCAGACGCGAGCGCGGCCTCGGTACCGGCATGGCCGCCGCCGACGACGATCACGTCGAATTCAGTTGGAAATAGCATGATGGAGGTGTGAGGCGAGGAATCTAATAGGCGATTATAGAAGCATTTGCGTCCGCAAACTCAGCGCCGCGGGAAAACGGCGACGATTTTGTTTCACGTGGAACACAGCAGATAGCGTTTTTCGCGCTGTTTCACGTGAAACAATGGGGACGAAAAGGCGAAAAAAAAGCCGGGTCAGCGTACGCTGCCCGGCTTTGTTCCACGTGAAACAGTCAACTCGCCAACCTCACCACCGCATCGAATGCCGTTTTCACGATCAAGGTCGACACCACGACCAGGAACAACTTACGCACGAATGCACTGCCGTGCTTGATCGCCAGCCGGGTGCCGACCAGCGAACCGCCGATCTGGCAGACCGCCATCAATAGGCCTAGCTGCCACAGCAGGTGGCCGCTGTAGCCGAACCACAGCAGGGCCGACAGGTTGCAGGCGACGTTCACGATCTTGGCGGCAGTCGAGGCGCTGAGGAAATCGAAACCGAAAAAGCGCACGAACAGGAAGATCAGGAAGCTGCCCGTGCCGGGACCGAAGAAGCCGTCATAGAAGCCGATGGCAGCGCCAATGCCGACCGCCCACCAGCGCTCGGCGACACCGCTGTGCACCGGCGCATGCACGGCGCCCAGGTCCTTCTTGCGGAAGGTGTAGATTGCCACCGCGAGCAAGATGAAGGGCAGCAGGCTGCGCACGAAGTCGCCCGGCACCCGGGTGACGGTCCAGGCGCCGACAAACGATAGCGCGAATGCGGCCAGCGCCGCCGGCGCCGCCGCGCTCCATGCCACCTTCACGCGGCGCGCATAGTTGACCGCCGCCGCGCTGGTGCCGCAGATGCTGGCCAGTTTATTGGTACCGAGGAGGGTTGCCGGCGCTTCTTTCGGCAGGAAGGAAAAAATGGCGGGCACCTGGATCAGGCCGCCCCCACCGACGACGGCATCCACCAGCCCGGCGAGAAAGGCGGCGCCGCCGAGCCATACGAAGTCAATCATGACCTGCTTTCGCTTGCAAAATTCAAAGGGGGAAATTGTACGGCAACTGGGGCAGGCCCTGCCCTTCTACCGTTCAGTTTCTGGTGTAAGCTAATCGGATAACAACCACAGGGGACCGACCATGACCGCCTTCGCTTTCCACACCGTTGCCAGCATCGTTTCGGAACCAGGCGCCGCCGCCCGCCTCGGCCAGCTCGCCGCCGAACGTTTTACGAGCGTGCGCCGCGCGCTGATCGTGACCGACGCCGGCTTTTTGCGCACCGGCCTGCTCGAGCCGGCCCGCGCCAGCCTGGTGGAGCAAGGCGTGGCGGTACAGGTGTTCTCGAACGTGGTCGCCGACCCGCCCGAACAGATCGTCCACGAAGCCGTCGATGTCGCACGCGCGCACGAGACCGACCTGGTGATCGGCTTCGGCGGCGGCAGCTCGATGGACGTGGCGAAACTGGTGGCGGTGCTCGCCGGCAGCGACCAGCCGCTGAGCCAGATCTACGGCATCGGCAACGTCAAGGGCCAACGTTTGCCCCTGATTCAGGTGCCGACCACGGCCGGCACCGGCTCGGAGGTCACGAACATCGCCATCGTCACCACCGGAGAGACGACCAAGATGGGCGTCGTCTCACCCCAGCTGTATGCCGACGTCGCCCTGTTGGATGCCGAACTGACCCTGGGCTTGCCGCCCCTCGTCACCGCCGCGACCGGCATCGATGCGATGGTGCATGCGATCGAAGCGTATACGAGCAAGCACAAGAAGAACCCGCTGTCCGACAACCTGGCGCGCCAGGCGCTCGCCCTGCTGTCTCAAAACATCCTGACTGCCGTCGAGAACGGCAGCAACCTGGAAGCGCGCCAGGCCATGCTGCTCGGCGCCTGCCTCGCCGGCCAGGCCTTTTCGAATGCACCGGTGGCCGCCGTGCACGCCCTTGCGTATCCAATCGGCGGCATTTTTCATGTACCGCACGGACTGTCGAATTCGCTTGTTTTGCCCCACGTGTTGCGCTTCAATGCCTCGCACGCGGCGCCCTTGTACGCCGAATTGGCGGACATCGTCGTGCCCGGGACGAGCGGCAGTGCCGAGGAAAAGACCGAAGCTTTGATTGCTGCGATGCAGCAGATCGCCCAGCGCAGCGGGATCCAGACCGGGCTGATCGAGATGGGCATCGGCGAAACCGACCTCGACCGGCTGGCGGACGATGCCATGCTGCAGACGCGCCTGCTCGGCAACAACCCGCGCGAGCTCACCCGTGCGGACGCACGTGCGATCTACGCCGCGGCTTTATAGGATCAGAGGGAAGACGCAGCGCCGCGTGGCGCTGCAAAGAAATCGAGCAGCAAGGCATTCACGCGCTCGCTGGCCGTGACCTGCAGCCAGTGATCGGCACCATCGATGCGCTCGTAGCGGAAGTAGTCGGCGACATACGCCGTCGAGTCGCGCATTTGCGCTTCACCCAGCGCCGGATCCGCGCTGCTCCAGACGCCCATCACCGGCACCCGCACCGGTTCGGTCTTGTTGCCGAAGACGAAGCCGCGCGGCACATTCGCGCGGTAATAGTTCAGGGCCGCCGTCAGGCGGCCTGGTTCCCGTAGATTTTTCTTCCAGTGCCCGACCTGGGCGCGGTCGGACGTAAAACGGTTCAGCACATAAAAATCGCCGGCCTTGAGCGTGTTCTCAGCCAGGCCCGGCACCATGAACCACATCATGTAGCTCATGCGCAGGGTCTGCATCAGGCCGGCGCGCGCGACGGCGGCCGGGTGGCCGGCCGACAGCGCCACATATTGTTCGATGCGCTCCGGCGCTCCCATGCACAGCAGCCAGCCGACCAGGGCGCCCCAATCGTGGCCGACGACGCGGGCGCGCGCAATGCCGAGCTGGTCGAGCATGGCGAGCACGTCGGCGGCGATCTCTTCGACCCGGTAGGCGGAGACGGTGTGGGGCGCATCGCTGCCCCCATAGCCGCGCAGGTCAGGCGCCAGCACCCGGTAGCCGGCCTTCATCAAGGGAGCGATCTGCTTGCGCCAGACGACGTGGGTGTCCGGGAAGCCGTGCAGCAGCACGACGACAGGACCCTCCCCCGCGCTCTGGACCTGCATGCGCAGGCCGTTCACGGTAAGGAAGAGGGTCTCCTGTTTCATGCGGTCTCCTAGACGGTTTCGCGGTCGGTGGCGGGAGCAACGCGGCTGGCCGGCGCCTGGGGCTTGCGTCCCATGCGCTCGAGCAGCGCGCCGATTTCCCCGACAATACCACGGCGGAACAGCAGGACGCACACGATGAAGATCAGGCCGGTCACCATGCCGACCGACTCGCCCAGGCTCGAGAACCAGCTGATGCCCGTGCTCTCGGCCAGGAAATTGCCCAGTTCTCCCAGCTTGTTTTCCAGGGCGACAATGATGAAGGCGCCGATGATCGGACCGGCCATCGTGCCCATGCCGCCGACCAGGGTCATCAGCACAACCAAGCCCGACATGGTCCAGTGCACATCGGTCAGGGTCTCGAAGCCCAGCACCAGCGTTTTAGTCGCCCCTGCAAGGCCTGTAAGGGCCGCTGAGAGCACGAACGCGAGCAGCTTGTACTTGTCCGCGTCATAGCCCAAAGAAACGGCCCTGGGCTCGTTTTCCTTGATCGCCTTCAACACCTGGCCGAAGGGCGAGTGCACGGTGCGCACGATCAGGGCAAACCCGGCCACGGCGATGGCCAGCACGACGTAGTACAGGGTCAGGTCGTTGCCGAGGTCGATCACGCCGAACAGTTTCCCGCGCGGCACGCCCTGCAGGCCATCCTCGCCGTGGGTGAATGGGCTGCGCAGGGCGGCAAAATAGACCATCTGCGCCAGTGCCAGAGTGATCATCGAAAAATAGATGCCCTGGCGGCGGATCGCCAGCGAACCGATGACCAGGCCGAGCACGGCGCTGGCGGCGACGCCGGCCAGGATGCCGAGCTCGGTCGGCAGCCCGACGCTGGCCAGCAGGTAACCCGTCACGTAGCCCGCGCTGCCGAAGAAGGCGGCGTGGCCAAAGGAGAGCAAGCCCGTAAAGCCGATCAAGAGATTGAAGGCGCAGGCGAACAGCGCGAAGCACAGCAGCTTCATCAGGAACACGGGGTAGCCGACAAAGGGCGCGGCCAGGGCGACGACCAGCGCCAGAGAATAGGCAATTTTCTTGTTCATGGTTTATTTCTCCTTACCAAACAGACCGGCCGGGCGCAGCAGCAGCACGATGACCATGACCACGAACACGACGACTTCCGAACCTTCCGGATAGAAGACCCGGGTCAGGCCCTCGATCACCCCCAGCAGCAGGCCGGTGATGATGGAGCCGAGAATCGAACCCATGCCGCCGATGACGACGACGGCGAACACGACGATGATGAGGTTGGAACCCATCAGCGGGGTGACGTTGATCACCGGGGCCGCCAGCACCCCGGCCAGGCCGGCCAGGGCGACGCCGAAACCATAGGTGAGCGTCACCATGCGCGGCACGTTGATGCCGAAGGCTTCGACCAGCTTCGGGTTTTCAGTACCGGCGCGCAGGTAGGCGCCGAGCCTCGTCTTTTCGATCACGAACCAGGTGCCGAGGCAGACGACCAATGAGGAGACGACCACCCAGGCGCGGTAGTTCGGCAGCATCATGAAGCCGAGGTCGGTGGCGCCCTGCAGCTGCTCCGGCACGTCCAGGGTCTGGCCGGACACGCCGAAGAAGGAGCGGAACACGCCCTCCAACAGCAGCGTGATGCCGAAGGTCAGCAGCAGACCATATAAATGATCGAGCTTGTAGAGCCAGCGCAGCATCGACTTCTCGACGGCGATACCGAAGGCGCCCACGATCAGCGGCGCCAGCACCAGCATCATCCAGTAGTTCAGCTCATACGTGGTGACGCCGATGTAGGCCAGGAAGGCGCCCATCATGTACAGCGCACCGTGGGAAAAATTGATGACGTTCAGAAGGCCGAAAATCACGGCCAGGCCGAGCGAGAGCATCGCGTAGAAGGAACCATTCACTAAGCCCAGCAGCAGCTGGCTCATCATGGCTTGCAGGGGGACGCCGAAGATTTCCATAGATACCCAAAGCAAAAAGTCGGAATGGCGGTCAGTCAGAGCGGCGGGACCAGCCAAGGGGGAGCAGCATCAAAAACGTAGGGCGACGCGGTAATGCCGACGGTCGTTGAACGCGTGGGCGGGGAACCCGCCCACCCTACGCAGGCTCGCGGAACACCTGCTGGAACCGGAGGGATGTAGGGTGGGCGGGTTCTCCCGCCCACGCGTTCAAATCACGTCTGCGTTGCCGCAGAGCGCACTTACTTCAAATTACTTCCAGGCGGCGCACTTCGTTTCGGACTTCTTGGTGTACGCCTGGTCGCCCGGGATGGTGGCGACGACCTTGTAGTAATCCCATGGATACTTCGACTCGGCCTTCGTCTTCACCTGCATCAGGTACATGTCGTGCACCATGCGGCCGTCTTCGCGGATCACGCCGTTCTTGGCGAACATGTCGTTGATCTTGGTCGCCTTCAGCTGGGCCATGACCTTGGTCGAGTCGTCGGTGCCGATCTTTTTCACGGCGTTCAGGTAGTTCACCGTCGCCGAGTAGTCGGCCGCCTGCAGCATCGACGGCTCTTTCTTCATCTTGGCAAAATATCGCTTCGACCAGGCGCGGGTGTCGGCGTTCATGTCCCAGTACCAGCCGTCGGTCAGGTACATGCCCTGGGTCGCATCCAGGCCGAGGGTGTGGACGTCGTTGATGAACACCAGCAGGCCGGCGATCTTCATGTTCTTGGTGATGCCGAATTCCTTGGCCGCCTTGATCGAGTTGATCGTGTCGCCGCCGGCGTTGGCCAGGCCCAGCACCTGCGCCTTCGACGATTGCGCCTGCAGCAGGAAGGACGAGAAGTCCGAGGCCGACAGCGGATGCTTGACGCTGCCCAGCACCTGGCCGCCATTCGCCTTCAGGACATCGGTCGTGTCCTTTTCCAGCGACTGGCCGAAGGCATAGTCGGCGGTCAGGAAGTACCAGCTCTTGCCGCCCTGCTTGAGCATGGCCGAACCGGTGCCGCGCGCCAGCGCCACGGTGTCGTAGGCGTAGTGCACGGTGTACGGCGAGCACTGTTCGTTGGTCAGCTGCGCGGTGCCGGCGCCGATCGAAATGAAGACTTTCTTTTTCTCGCCCGCGACTTTCGCCATGGCGAGGTTGGCGCCCGAGTTGGTGCCGCCGATCAGCATGTCGACGCCCTGCTGGTCGAACCATTCGCGCGCCTTGGAGGCGGCGATGTCCGGCTTGTTCTGGTGGTCGGCGACCATGAACTGGATCTTCTTGCCGTTCACGGCGCCGCCCATGTCGGCGATCGCCATGCGCACGGCTTCGGCGCCGCCGTTGCCGTCGACGTCGGAATAGACGCCGGACAGGTCGGTGATGAGGCCGATCTTGATGGTGTCGTCGCTGATTTGGGCGTGAGCAGGTGCCATGAAGCCGGTGAGAGCTGCGCTGGCGGCGAGGGCGAGGGCGGTGCGTTTCATCTTGTCTCCGTTCTTGGTTGATGGTGCTTATTAAACGCCGAGTAGCTCGGTGAGGACGGGCATGCGCGCCTCGAGGTCTTGCGCCTCGATGGTTTCGACGATCTGCCCATGTTCGACAACGTGGAAGCGGTCCGCGAGCGGGGCCGCGAAGCGGAAGTTCTGCTCGACCATGACGATCGTGTAGCCCTTCGCTTTCAGCATGGTGATCATGCGGGCCAGGCCCTGCACGATGACCGGCGCGAGACCCTCCGAGATCTCGTCCAGCAGCAATAATCTTGCGCCGGTGCGCAGGATGCGCGCCACCGCCAGCATCTGCTGCTCGCCGCCCGACAGGCGCGTGCCCTGGCTGTGACGGCGCTCCTTCAGATTCGGGAACATCTCGTAGATCTCGTCGATCGACATCGCATGGCTGCCCGACTGCAAGGCGGGCGGCAGCAGCAGGTTTTCCTCGGTCGAGAGCGAGGAGAAAATGCCGCGCTCTTCCGGGCAATAGCCGACGCCGAGGTGGGCGATGCGGTGGGTCGGCAAGCCGACGGACTCGACGCCGTTGATGCGGATCGAGCCGGTACGCTTGCCGGTCAGGCCCATGATCGCGCGCAGGGTCGTCGTGCGGCCGGCGCCGTTCCGGCCGAGCAGCGTCACCACTTCGCCGGGGGCGACCGAGAGGCTGATGCCGTGCAGGATGTGCGATTCGCCGTACCAGGCTTGCAGGTCCTTGATTTCGAGCGCGGCCGTCATGCGTGCCCCGCTTCGAGTTCGCCGTCCGCGGTACCCATGTAGGCCTGCATCACTTGCGGGTTCTTCGAGACCTCGGCATAGCTGCCTTCGGCCAGCATGGCGCCGCGCTGGAGCACGGAAATCCGGTCGCAGATGCCGGACACCACGTTCATATTGTGTTCGACCATCAGGATCGTTCGTCCTTCCGACACTTTTTTGATCAGTGCCGTCACCCGGTGCACGTCTTCATGACCCATCCCCTGGGTCGGTTCGTCGAGCAGCATCAGTTCCGGCTCCATCGCCAGCGTCGTAGCGATTTCCAGGGCGCGCTTGCGGCCGTAGGGCAGGTCCGCCGTGACGGTATCGGCAAAGCTGCCCAGGTCGACCTGATCGAGCAACGCCATGGCGCGCTCGTCCAGCGACTTCAGGGAAGATTCGCTGAGCCAGAAATGGAAACTGGTGCCCAGTTCGCGCTGCAGGCCGATGCGCACATTCTGCAAGACCGTCAGATGGGGGAACACGGCGGAAATCTGGAAGGAGCGGATGATGCCCTGGCGCGCGATCTGCGCCGGCTTGTCGCCCGTGATGTCGCGGCCGTTGAACAGGATCTGGCCCGAAGTCGGGACCAGGAACTTGGTCAGCAAATTAAAACAGGTGGTCTTGCCGGCGCCGTTCGGGCCGATCAAGGCGTGGATGTGTCCGCGCTGGACGCGCAGATCGACATCATTAACTGCAGTAAAACCCTTGAACTCTTTGGTGAGTTTCTTCGTTTCGAGAATGACGTCTGCCATCGTGTCTCCAGTGCTTGTATTACGTACATCCTTACGTACAGCGTCGAGAACTACTTGGCAAATATTACACAGATCAGTTCTTTACACAATACAAGGCAGCCCTGTGCAGCCACGCACAATAGCCGTGTCTGTGCAGACCGATTGTGCAGAAATGAACAGCCGAGTTCTCAGGCGTGTGCAGCCTTGAGCAGCTCCGCCGCTTTCTCGGCAATCATCAGGGTCGGCGAATTCGTATTGCCGGAGGTAATAAACGGCATGATCGAGGCATCGACCACGCGCAGGCGCCCTACCCCGCGCACGCGCAGCTGGCTGTCGACCACGGCGAGCGGATCGTCCCGTTTCCCCATCTTGCAGGTGCCCACAGGATGAAAAATCGTCGTGCCGATCAGGCCGGCCGCTTCGGCCAGCTCTTCCTCGGTGCGGTAATGCGGGCCCGGCTTGAATTCCTGGGGTTGATAGCGCGCCAGGGCGGGGGCCGCGACGATGCGGCGCGTCAGGGACAGGGCGGCGGCCGCCGTCTGCCGGTCCTCGATCGTGCTGAGGTAGTTCGGCGTGATTTTCGGCGGCGCATAACTGTCGTGCGTGCTCAGGCGCACATGGCCGCGTGCCGTCGGACGCAGGTTGCAGACGCTGGCGGTAAACGCGGGAAAGCCGTGCAGCGGGTCGCCGAATTTTTCCAGAGACAGGGGTTGGACGTGGTATTGCAGGTCCGGCGTCGCCTGCTGCGGACTGGATTTCGCGAACGCGCCCAGCTGAGAAGGCGCCATCGACATCGGGCCGCTGCGCGTCAAGGCATACTCGATGCCGATCTTCATCTTGCCGAACCAGGATGCGGCGCTCGTGTTCAAGGTTTTCACGCCCTGCACCTTATAGACCATGCGCAGCTGCAGGTGATCCTGCAAATTCTCTCCGACGCCGGGCAGCTCGACCAGCGGCTGCACACCGTGGCGCTGCAGGTGGCCGCCCTCGCCGATGCCGGACAATTGCAGGATGTGCGGCGAGCCGATTGCACCGGCCGCGAGCAGGGTTTCGCGGCGCGCGCTGGCCGTATAGGCCTTGCCGCCGCCGGTAAATTGCACGCCGCGGCAAACGGGACCCTTGTCCGACTGCTCGATCAGCAGGCGCTCGACGTGGCAGCCCGTCATGATGGTCAGATTCTGGCGCTGGGCCGCCGGTTTCAAAAAAGCTTTTGAGGTATTCAGGCGGATGCCGCGCCGCTGGTTGACCTCGAAATACGAGGAGCCGGCATTGTCTCCGGTATTGAAATCGTCGACCTTATGAATGCCGACCTCGGCCGCGGCGTCGCGGAAGGCATCCAGGATTTTCCACGATAACCTCTGCTTTTCGACGCGCCATTCGCCGCCGGCCCCGTGCAATTCGCTGGCGCCGCGATAATGGTCTTCGCTCTTCTTGAACAGCGGCAGTACCTGCTCCCAGCGCCAGGAATCGTCGCCGCAGGCCTCGGCCCAGCGATCGTAATCCTGCTTCTGGCCGCGCATGTAGATCATGCCGTTGATCGAGGAACTGCCGCCCAGGACTTTACCGCGCGGATAGATCAGGGCACGGCCGCCGAGGCCGGGATCCGGCTCGGTATTGAACAGCCAGTCGGTGCGTGGATTGCCGATGCAGTGCAGGTAACCGACGGGAATGTGGATCCACAGGTAATCGTCGCGTGCGCCCGCTTCGATCAGCAGCACCTCGACGTTCTTGTTTTGCGTCAGCCGGTTCGCCAGCACGCAGCCCGCGGTACCGGCCCCAACGATGATGTAGTCGTATTCTCCAGCCGATTCCACGTGCGACGTCTCCTCAGGTCTGCTATTTGGATGCGATCTCGGTTGCCAATACCTCGACCAGGCGCCCTGCCGGCATCGGCCGCGCCCGGGCAAATCCGGTGCCGGCCCACATCGACATGTTGTCCGTATCTCCGCTTTTCGCGGCGGCGGCGCGGATGCTGCCGGTCAGCGCGTTCTGGATCGGATAAGGCGGCACCTGCGCCTCCACCGCCGCCATCCGGCGCATGAAACCGTTCTCGATACCGCGCGCGTAACGTCCGGAAAAACTGCGCGTCAGCCTGGTCACGCCCTCCCCGCTCAGCAGCCGCGCCTTATAGGCAGGATGGATCGACGCCTCGTCGGTCACCAGGAAGGCGGTGCCCATCTGTACTGCGCGGGCACCGAGCTGCAGCGCACCTTGGATGTCCGCGCCGTTCATGATGCCGCCGGCAGCGATCACCGGAATCTGCACGGCCGCCACGACCGCCGGCCAGAGTTCTTGCGCCGACAGGGTCGCGTCTTCCTGGCGGCCGATAAAGGTGCCGCGGTGGCCGCCCGCCTCGACGCCGGACGCGACCACGGCATCGGCGCCGATCGCCTGCCAGGCCAGCGCTTCCTCGACGGTCGTGACGGTCCCGATCACCAGGATGCCGGCCGCATGCAGGCGTTTGACCTGGCTTTGCTCGAGGATGCCGAAGGTAAAACTGACGCCCGCGGGACGCAGGCGGACCAAGGTCTCGAACTGGGCCTCGAAGTCTTCGTTCCATTGTTTCGGCAACGGCAACTCGCTCCAGCCCAGGTTTTCCCATACCGGGCGCAGCAATTCGACGGCGCTGCTGACCTCGTCGCTACTCGGGGCCGGCTTGCCCTGTACAAAAAAATTCAGCAGGAAAGGACGTTCGGTCAGCGTGCGGATGCGCGCCACCTGCTCTTCGATCGTCGCCGGAGAGAGCAGCGAACACGGCAAGGCGCCGAGTGCGCCCGCATTCGACACCGCGGCAACCAATTCGGGCGTGCAGGAGCCGCCCGCCATCGGGCCTTGGATCACCGGTACCTGGAACAAATCGTCGATGCGCATGTCCGCCTCCGTTTGCTGGATTCGATTTTCAATACACCAAGGCAAGCTTACCAGATCGTCAAAGGAATGAAAGAGGGCCCTCTGTGGATAAGGTTCTGCATATCCACAGGAACCGATTGTGCAAAAACGCAGCTTTTATTGGACGCCAAAATCTTGTCCAGATTTGTGCCGGCAGCGATACAGCGCGCCGTCACAGGCTTATACCGCGCGTAAACCAATGATTTCTCATCCGTTAACAGGCTTATCCACAGAAAATGCCAGTTGTTAACACTACTACTATCCTTGTATACCTGTTTTGGTTGTAAACCTGGGGACGCATCCGCCGCGTGGCCGCAAAAATTTTTTTTCGATGCCCTGCGATCTGTTGGCTGCCTGCGTCGGATTCGGATCCACCCCGTCACACAGCTGCAATCCTTTTCGTCCTGGAAGCCCAGAGCCTGACTAGCGACGCCTGCAAGCAGAGCAAGGCCACCGTTCTGGTCGGCAGGGTGTGGACAAACCCATGCATATCCACAGGAACGAATGTGCAGAAACGGCGCCGTCGGTGGACGCACAAAATCTGTACACCTTTCGTGCAAACGCGATACAGGGCTTGTTCAGCACATCGGCACACGCGTAAACCCTTGAGCCTGTGAAGAAAATCGGCCTTATCCACAGTTGGCGGCAGCGTTTACTATCACTACCAACTTTATATATACCTCTCTTAATTAAATAGACAACGCGGTTTTTCCTGTGAACAGCGGGACGCGCCCGCTCCTGGCCAAAGGACAGACAGCTCTGGTCGAGCACTGAGCGGTTTGGCAAAAAAAAAAGAAAAGGCACCCTTCGCCGACTGACGACCACACTGCAGACAGGCATGCAAAAAAAAAACGGCACGCATGCGCTCGCACTGACGCATCACGCTGCGCGCTTTCATCTGTCTAAAAGTTTGGCAGGAAGAGAAACGCGAACGCCGGCGACGAACGCTGCCTGCTTGGCTTGCTTGCCTTCGATCTGGAAACTTGATGCTTGCCAACAGCGCCGAAGGACGCCTAGCAGCTCTGCTGCAGGCAAAAAAAGCGTCTCGGCTGTGGACAAGCCGCTGCATATCCACAGGATGCGATGTGCAGAACGGCGTCTTGTTGGCACGCGCCGTTTTTTTTCCAACATCGATGCAGGCTCGATACAATCCTTGTCCAGCTTCTTGCGCTACACGTAAACTGCTGATCTTGTGGAGTAAACCGTTCTTATCCACAGTTGAATGCACGTTTACTATCACTACCAGACTGTATACATACCTTTATTACTGTAAACAGCAGACAGCGTGAACAGCGGGGACAAAGCCGTTTTGCACCCCAAAACCGTCTTCAAAGCGCTGTCGGCACCGATCACTTACCTGGAAAACACTGTAAAACATGCGTCTCGGGATCATCAGCGCGCTGTCCGAAGAACAGCAGGGGCTCGTGGAAGCCATGCAGAGCCCCTACAAGCTCATCCATGGTCAACGCGAGTACTGGGTCGGACAACTGTGGGAAATCGACGCTGTGTGCGTTCTATCGCGTATAGGCAAGGTTGCCGCAGCTATGACGGCGACCACGCTTGTGGAAAAATTCGGAGTTACCCACATCCTGTTTACGGGAGTAGCCGGTGCCGGCGACAAAACGGTGAACGTAGGCGACATCGTGGTGGCCGATGCGCTGGTCCAGCACGACATGGATGCCAGCCCTTTATTTCCGCGCTTCGAGGTGCCGCTGACCGGTTTGACGCATTTCCAGGCCGACCATCGCCTGAATGCGCGCGTGCTCGATGCCGCCCACGCTTTCCTGGACGAGGATTTTATGGAGGCGATCGATGCCGGCGAAAAAGCCGTGTTCAGGCTGACCCAGCCGCGCATCCACCGCGGCCTGATCGCCAGCGGCGACCAGTTCATCAAGGACAGCGACCACATCGACGGCCTGAATGCGGCGCTGCCGGGGCTGGTGGCGGTGGAAATGGAAGGTGCGGCGGTAGCCCAGGTCTGTTATGAGCTGAACGTGCCCTGCGCCGTGATCCGGACGATTTCGGACAAGGCCAATGAACACGCGGCCACCGACTTCATGCGTTTCGTGAAGTCGGTAGCCGCGCGTTATGCTTTATTTATCGTCAAGCGCTTCTGCCTGCAGACAGAAGAATTAGTGAACGTTCAGGCGAGTAAAGTGTCGGCCGGTACGTAGTCGTAGCCCAGGGTCTTGGCCACGGCTTCATAGGTCACCTGGCCCTGGCAGACATTCAGCCCCTGGCGCAGGTGGGCGTCGTCGAGTAAAGCGCGGCGCCAGCCCTTGTTCGCCAGGGCCAGCGCGTGGCCAATGGTGGCGTTGTTCAGCGCAAAGGTCGAGGTGCGGGCCACGGCGCCCGGCATGTTCGCCACGCAGTAGTGGATCACGCCGTCGACCACGAAGGTCGGATCGGCGTGGGTGGTCGCATGCGAGGTTTCGAAGCAGCCGCCCTGGTCGATCGCCACGTCAACCACCACCGCCCCCTTCTTCATCCTCGAGATCATGCTGCGCGTGACCAGTTTCGGGGCTGCCGCGCCCGGCACCAGCACGCCGCCGATCACGAGATCGGCCGCCAGCACGGCTTCCTCGATCGCGTGTCCGGTCGAATACACGGTGGCGATGCGGTTGCCATACACCAGGTCGAGCTGGCGCAGACGGTCGATGTTTTTATCGAGCACGGTGACGCGGGCACCGGTGCCGACCGCCATTTGCAGCGCATTCGTGCCGACCACGCCGGCGCCGATGATCACGATGTGGCCTGGAGCTACCCCCGGCACGCCGCCCAGCAGCAGGCCCATGCCGCCCTTGGATTTCTCCAGGTGCGCCGCACCGGCCTGGATGGACATGCGCCCCGCCACTTCGCTCATCGGCGCCAGCAGCGGCAAGCCGCCGCCCGGGCCGGTGATGGTTTCATAAGCGATGCAGACCGCCTTCGATTTGACCAGCGCGGCCGTCTGCTCCGGATCCGGCGCCAGGTGCAGGTAGGTGTAGAGGATTTGCCCTTCTCGCAGCATCGCGCATTCGCCCGGCTGCGGTTCCTTCACTTTGACGATCATCTCGGCACGGGAAAAAATCTCCTGTGCCGACTCGACGATCGTGGCGCCCGCCGCCACATATTGGTCGTCCGACAGGCCGATCTCGCTGCCGGCGTTCTTCTGGACAATCACTTGATGCCCCCGTGCGACCAGCTCGTGCACGGAAGGCGGGGTCAGGCCGACCCGGTACTCATGGTTTTTGATCTCTTTTGGAACGCCAACTAACATGTCTTCCTCCGGTTAAGTAAAACCCCTACATGATTACAGGCCCAAGGTCATGAGGCTTGCGTTGCCGCCAGCCGCGGTCGTGTTGACGCAGACGGCGCGTTCCGCCACTAGGCGCCACAGAGCGACCGGAGACGCGGCATCGGTATCGACGATGCCGACGATGGCGCCATTTCTCGCCGCCAGCTGCGAGCGCACATTGCCCTGCACGCCCGCTTCCAGCAGCGCGATGCCGAATTCGCACTTGTCGACTTCAGCCGCGCCGACGAAACGGATGCGGTCTTTCACCTCCGGCGGCAGCTCTTCCGGCATGGCGACGCCGGCGCCGGCCAGCACGAAGGCGCGGTTACCCGTCGCCAGCGCGGCGGCCAGCTGGTTCAGCATGCCCTTGGTCGAGTTCGCCGCGCACAGTACGACGCCGCGCGGGAAGAAGGCCAGGCTGTTCTTCTCTCCGGTCGGACCCGGCAGCGCAATCGTCGTGCCGTTGAGCTGGGTGCGGGCATAGGTCTCGCCCAGGCTGACGATGTCCTGGTGACCATTGTTGCGGGCCCAGACCAGCAGGGCCGCCAGCGCGGCATAGGGTGCAGTCGCATGCGTCAGCAGCGGCGCTGCCTGGCGCTGCAGGCGTTTCAGGTACAGCGGACCGCCGGCCTTCGGACCGGTACCGGATTTCCCTTCGCCACCGAAAGGCTGCACGCCGACGACGGCGCCGACGATATTCCGGTTCACGTAGATGTTGCCGACGTGGGCACGCGTGGTGATGAAATCGATGGTCTCGTCGATGCGCGAGTGCACCCCCAGGGTCAGGCCGTAACCGGTGGCGTTGATCTGCTCGACCACCTTGTTCAGGTCGGCGCGGCGGTAACGCACGATGTGCAATACCGGACCGAAGACTTCGTGCTTCAGCTCGGCAAGCGAACCGATTTCCAGCACGGTCGGCGGCACGAAGGTGCCTTGCGCGGTCACCGCGCTTGGCAGTTCCAGGGCGAAATGCTGTTTCGCCGTCGCCTTGGTGCGCTCGATGTGGGCCAGCAGGTTGCGCTGGGCCTCCAGGTCGATCACCGGGCCGATGTCGGTCGCCAGGCGGTCCGGGCTGCCGACGCGCAGTTCGTTCAGGGCGCCCTTCAGCATCCGGATCGTTTTATCGGCAATATCTTCCTGCAGGAACAGCACGCGCAGGGCCGAGCAGCGCTGGCCGGCGGAATCGAAGGCCGAGCTCAATACATCCTGCACCACCTGCTCCGGCAGCGCCGAGGAATCGACGATCAGGGCGTTCTGGCCGCCGGTCTCCGCCACCAGCGGAATGTCGATGCCCTCC
Organism: Massilia sp. Mn16-1_5; assembly: GCF_004798585.1. Lineage (GTDB taxonomy): Bacteria > Pseudomonadota > Gammaproteobacteria > Burkholderiales > Burkholderiaceae_D > Telluria. The sequence goes on along the minus strand of NZ_PPXQ01000016.1, from coordinate 52,909 downwards.
GATTCGCCGCGTTTCGCCAGCGTGCGGTTGATCAATTGGGCGACTTCGGTCGACCCGGTAAAAATCACGCCTTTTACACGCGCATCGGCAGTCAATGCGGCACCGACGACTTCGCCGCGGCCTGGCAGCAATTGCAGGGCGGCACGCGGGATGCCGGCCTCATAAAACAGTTCGACGGCGCGGTGCGCGATCAATGGCGTCTGCTCGGCCGGTTTTGCCAGCACGACGTTGCCCGCAGCCAGGGCTGCGGCAACTTGACCGGTGAAAATGGCAAGTGGGAAGTTCCACGGGCTGATGCACGTCACCGGACCCAGGGCCTGAGCGCTTGATGCGTCTTTGACTTGCGCGCCGTAGTAGCGCAGGAAGTCGACGGCTTCGCGAATTTCCGCGATCGCATTCGGCAGCGATTTGCCGGCTTCGCGCACGGCCAGGGCCATCAGTTCGGCGCAATTGGCTTCGAACAGGTCGGCGACGCGCGCCAGGATGGCGGCGCGCTCGGCGTTGGCGCTGGCATTCCACTCGCCGGCAAAGGCGGTAGCGGCGGCCAGCGCCGTTTCAACATCAAGCGGCGCCGCTTCCTGCACCTGGCCGACGATATCGGCGTGTTGGGCCGGGTTCTTGACCGTCAGCGTGTCGGCGCCGGCGACAGTGCCGGCGATCAGTGGGGCAGCCTGGTAATGGCGCTGGCGCGACAGCTCGGTACCCAGCACACGCAAGGCATCTTCATTGGTCAAATCGATGCCGGCCGAATTCGGACGTTCCGTGCCGAACAGCGCACGCGGCAGGGCAATTCCCGTGTGCGGCGCACCGCCGCTGGCGCGGGCGATCTCGAACGGGTCGTTCAGCAGGGTCTCGATCGCCACTTTTTCATCGACGATCTGGTTCACGAAGGAGGAATTCGCGCCGTTTTCCAGCAGGCGGCGCACCAGGTAGGCGAGCAGGGTTTCGTGGGAACCGACCGGCGCATAGATGCGGCAGGCCTTGTTCAGGTTTTCCTTGCCGACGACCTGGTCGTACAGCGTCTCTCCCATGCCGTGCAGGCACTGGAATTCGTAGTTGTCGATACCGCGCTCCTTGGCCCAGGTGTAGATCACGGACAGGGTGTGCGCATTGTGGGTCGCGAACTGGGCGTAGATGACGTCGGTCGCGCCCAGCAGTTTTTCGGCGCAGGTGAGATACGACACGTCCGTATACACCTTGCGGGTGTAGACCGGATAGCCGGGCATGCCGTCCACTTGCGCGCGCTTGATCTCGGCGTCCCAATACGCACCCTTTACTAAACGCACCATGAACTTGCGGCCGCTGCGCTTGGCGAGATCGATCACGTAGTCGATCACGAAGGGGCAACGCTTTTGATAACCCTGCACCACCAGGCCGATGCCTTCGAAGCCGGCCAGTTCCGGATCAAATGCCAGCGCTTCCAGCATGTCGAGCGAGATCTCGAGGCGGTCCGCTTCTTCGGCGTCGATGTTGATGCCGATGTTGTAGCTCTTCGCCAGCAGCACCAGGCTGCGCACGCGCGGCAGCAGTTCGCTCATCACGCGGCTTGACTGGGCGCGGCTGTAGCGCGGGTGCAGCGCCGACAGCTTGATCGAAATGCCGGGACCGGCCTTGATGCCGCGGCCGTTCGAGGCCTTGCCGATCGCGTGGATCGCTTTTTCGTAGGACGCGTAATAGCTCTGCGCGTCGCTTTCCGTCAGCGCCGCCTCGCCCAGCATGTCATAGGAATACTGATAGCCGCGCGCCTCGTTGGGCTGGCTATTCTTGAGTGCTTCCTCGATGGTCTGGCCGGTCACGAACTGGTTGCCGAGCATGCGCATGGCAAGGTCGACGCCCTTGCGGATCAGCGGTTCGCCACCCTTGGCGATCAATCGCGTCATGGCCGAACCAAGACCGCGCTCGCTATTGCTCGAGACCAGTTTGCCGGTAATCAGCAGGCCCCAGGTGGCGGCGTTCACGAACAGGGACGGCGATTCGCCCAGGTGGCTGCGCCAGTCGCCGCGGCTGATTTTATCGGCGATCAGGCGGTCGGCGGTGGCGCTGTCGGGAATGCGCAGCAGGGCTTCGGCCAGGCACATCAACGCCACGCCTTCTTCCGAGGACAGCGAGAATTCATGCATGAGCGCGTCCACGCCCGAGGCGCGCGTGCGTTTGGCGCGCACGCTTGATACCAGGCGGTGCGCCAGCGGCTTTGCTTCCGTACTCGGACGGGCGCCTTGGGCCAGCAGCCATTGGACAGCTTCGGTTTCATCGCGGCGATAGGCGGCCGTGATGGCGCTGCGCAGCGGCGACTGCTCGGGTTTGATCTCGGCCTGGAAAGCGTCGAAGGGAACGAAGGTAGTGGCCGAATTGGCGGCGATCTGCATGGTGGGTCTTATCAGGGTCAGGTCAAAGGGTGCGCACAGCAAAACGCGCCGCACTGCTCAGCAGCCGGCGCGCGTTTTGGTACGTGCTTCAATCGTTTGATTGTATGAGGATTTCCTCTGGATTAATTCTGTTTTTAATGGGCACTAGCAATAGATAGTTTTTGGTGCGAGAATTCGACCAAATAATATTTACGCCCAGGAGAGACGGCATGCTGGACAAGATTTCGAAAAAAATTCTCGCCGAGTTGCAGAACGACGGCCGCATCAGCAACGTCGAGCTGGCGACCCGGGTGAACCTGTCGCCGGCAGCCTGTCTCGAGCGCGTGCGTAAATTGCACGAGTCCGGCTACATCATGGGTTACACGGCCCAACTGAATCCCCAGTTGCTGGATGTGTCGCTGCTGGTGTTCATCGAAGTCGTGCTGGATCGCACCACGCCGGAAGTGTTTGATGCCTTTAAACAGAGCGTGCAGCTGATTCCGGAAGTGCTGGAGTGCCACATGGTGGCGGGCGGCTTCGATTACCTCGTGAAAGCGCGCGTCAAAGACATGGCGGCATACCGCGAGTTCCTGGGCAAGACGCTGTTGCAGAAGGGCGTGCGCGAGACGCACACGTATGCGGTGATGGAAGAAGTCAAGAATACGACCAAGCTGCCGATTCGCTGATGAACATGTGGGCACCGCGGTGCCCACATGCCATTCAGAGTCAAGCCGCGATGCGATCGCCCTTCGGCGCCGTCGCCGCGGCCGCCGTCTTTTCCAGGTTGCTGCGCAACCAGCGGTGCGCCGGGCTGCGGCCGTCGCGTTCGTGCCAAAGCATGTCCAGGTGCACGGCCGGCAGGGCAAAGGGCAGTTCGCGCCAGATCAGCGAGTCGGTCATGCCGGTCGAGACCATCAGGTGTTTCGGCAGCACGGTAATCAAATCCGAATTCGCCACCACCCGTCCCGCCGTGAAGAACTGGTTCACGGTGAGTAAAATGCGGCGCTCGCGGCCGATCTGGGCCAGGGCTTCGTCGACCAGGCCGTGGGCGCGGCCGGAAAAGCTGACCAATAAATGGTTCGCCTTGCAGTAGGCGTCGAGGTCGAGCTTGTTGCCGGCGAGCGGATGGTTCTTGCGCATCACGCACACGTACTGGCCCGAATACAGGCGTTCGTGGCGGATCGGCGAACCGGTTTCATACGACAATTGCGCCGCCACGCCGGGGAAGAAGCCGACGGCCAGGTCGATGTCGCCGCGCAGCAACATCGGACGCGGTTCGCGCGTGGTCAGCGGCACCATGCGGATGTTCACACCCGGCGCTTCGCTTTCGATCGAGCGCATCAAGGACGGCAGCCAGTACGCGGCGGTGGCGTCGGCCATCGCCATCCGGAAGGTGGCTTGGGCTTTCGAGACATCGAAGGTTTCCGGCATCACGGCCGCTTCCAGCGAAGCGAGCGCCGCGCGCACCGAGGGCCACAGCGCTTCGGCGCGCGGCGTCGGTTTCACACCGTAGGCGGTGCGGATCAGGAGTTCGTCCCCCAGGCTTTCGCGCAAGCGTTTAATCGCATTCGATACGGCCGGCTGGGTCATCGCCAGGTGGCCGGCGGCGCGTGTCAGGTTTTGTTCGGTCATGACTGCGTCGAATACGCGCAGCAGGTTCAGGTCCAGGGTCAGGAAGCTCATGGCAATGTCTCGGTGGCGATAAATACGCTGCTATTGGTCTGCGTCAAAGTGTACCCCATTTCATTCATGATCAATATAAGGCACATCAGAAAACGAAATTAGATTTATATGCTGCATTGCACTATAGTTCTAAAAAACAACATACCGTAGTCAATCATCATGTCTTTTGCTGACGCTGTGACCGTAATCTCCTTCCCGCTGCTGTCGGTCGCCGACCTCGTGCGTGGCGTGCTCGTGCTGTCGCTGGTGGCCAGCCTGCTGATGTTTTTCCGTCCCCTGCTCTCCGGCCTGGTGCGCGCCCTGGTCCTGACCGTGCGTCCACGCACGCCGCGTCGCCAGCGCACCGCTTAAGATTTCAGCAGCCGAATAAAAAAACGCGGCGTCCGGTTTCCCGACGCCGCGTTTTTGTTTTTATTAAATAAGACGTTTAACGCGCCTCGCCCAGCAGGGCCGGCTTCAGCGAACGGTCGACCGGCTTGTCTCCGAGCCAGATGCGCAGCACGGCATTATAAAAATTCAGGTCCGAGGCGGCTTCGCCGATGCGCTTGCCGTTCAGTTCGCATACGGTGCCGGTGCCCGGGATCCAGTCCATGTGCATCACGTCGCCCTTCTTGATGTCGTCGACGGCCGCGAACATTTCGCCGAACTTGCCGAGCTGGCCGACGATCTTCGCTTTTTCGGTTTTATCCAGGTTCTCGTTGATGCCGTCCATAAAAGCTTTACCGAGGTCTTCGGCCGGGATGTCGCGCGCCATCACCAGGGTGACGCGGCGTGGACCCTCGAGTTTCAGGATGTCGGCCACGTTCGACTTCTTCTCCGGCAGATACAGTCCGGCGGCATACACCTTGATGACGAGCTTGGTGCGCATGCCGGCGCCGTTGAGTTTCAATTCCTTGCCGCCGACTTTATTGGTGTCGTCGAACTTGATGCCGTTGACGTCGACGGCAGCCTGGGCGCCGCAGGCGGCTGCCAGGGCGGCGCAGGCCAGGATGGTTTTGGTGTAGTTGATGAGGGTCATGCTGTCTCCGTTGGTCCTTATTATGTGTTTGCTGCAGCTGGCGCCGGCAGGCGTTGCAGCGTGTCGTTCGCCAGGCTTGGCGCTGCCAATTTAAAAATGCTGACCGCGCGCGCCAGCTGCGCGGCCTGTTCCTGCATCGAGGCCGCCGCGGCCGCCGCCTCTTCGACCAGGGCGGCGTTTTCCTGGGTGCCCTGGTCCATCTCGACGACATTCCGGCTGACCTGGGCGATGCCCGCGCTCTGTTCAAGGCTGGCGGCCGTGATCTCGGCCATGATGTCGGTGACGCGGCGTACGCTGTCGACGACCTCGCGCATGGTGGCGCCGGCCTGCTCGACCAGCAGGCTGCCCTCTTTGACCTTGTCGCTCGAGTCGCCGATCAGGACTTTGATCTCTTTCGCCGCCGCCGCCGAGCGCTGCGCCAGGCTGCGCACTTCGGCGGCGACGACGGCAAAACCGCGTCCCTGCTCGCCCGCGCGCGCGGCCTCGACCGCGGCGTTCAGGGCCAGGATATTGGTCTGGAAAGCAATCCCATCGATGACGCCGATGATGTCGACGATGCGCTGCGAGGATTTGTTGATCGAGCCCATGGTATCGACCACCTGCTCCACGACCTCCCCGCCGCGCGCGGCGACAGTCGAGGCTTGGGCGGCGAGGGAATTTGCCTGGCGCGCATTGTCAGCGTTTTGATGGACGGTATCGGTCAAGCTGCGCATCGAATCTGCCGTGTGGCCGAGCGAAGCGGCTTGCTGTTCGGTGCGCGTGGACAGGTCGATGTTGCCGCTGGCAATCTGGCTCGAACTGGACGCCATCGCTTCGGTGCTGACGCGCACGTCGGCCACGATGCGCTGCAGGCTGTCGTTCATGTGGCGCAGGGCGCGCATCATCTGCCCGGTTTCGTCCTCGGTCTCGATGCGGATCTCGCTGGTGAGATCGCCGTCGGCCACGCGGCGCGCGATTTTGACGACATGGCGCAGCGGCCGCACGATGCTGCGCGTCGCCAGCCAGGCCACGCCCAGAGAGATGGCACCAGCTACCGCCGCCAGGATCAAGACCAGCAATTGGGTGCGGCGTGTGACCTGGCTGGTTTGCTCGCCGGCGGCCGTCATCGCGGCATTCTGGTAAGCGATGTAGCGATCCAGCTGCTCGAAATACTTGGTTTGCTGGGGCCGCAGCGAAAACATGAATTTCACCATGGCCTCGTCCTTGCGGTCTTCCAGCACGAGTTTGGTAAAAGCTTGCTGGGCCGGCAGGAATTTGGCCTGGATCGTCGCCAACGACCCCAGGATCTTGGCGCCCTCGGGCTCGCTGGTGCTGCGCGCCAGTTCGGCCACGGCGGCGCTGGCCTTGTTGCTTTTCTGGCTCGCGTTCTCGAGTTCCTTGCGTACCTGGTCCGGGTCGCTCATCACCAGCACGCTGAGCATGCCGCGCGTGGCTTCGTTGACGTCGGCCTTGATCGCGTTCGCGCTGACCGTATTCGCATAGCGCAGGTGGATCAGGGCAGCCATTTCGTCGTTCAGGCTGGCCAGGCGCGTATAGGACAGGCCCGCCAATAACACCAGCAGGGAAATGACGATGCCGAAGCCGATCGCCAGGCGCTGGCCGATGCGCAAGTTATTGATGTTCACAGTACTTCCCGTTTCTCGTCGAAAAAGAATGGTCGTGCTAAAACAGCAATATCAATATAGCACTAAAATCTTGTCGAAAATCAAGACAAAATGACTATTTCAATGCTGCAACGGCACAAAACAACGGGAAACTAATCAGGCGGGAGTTAATGCGTTTTGCGGTCGATGGCTTCCAGGACGCTGGTGGTGTCGGCCGGCTGCGCCAATTCCTCGGCTTTTGCGTCGGGCTTATCGGCGAGGTTCGGGGACTCTCTGCGGATCTCTTCCAGCATGGCGATGATCTTGCTGGTTTTTTCATCCGACAGCAGGCTGATTTGCAGATCCAGGTGGGCATTGCGCTCCGCCAGTTTCGACATCCGGTTCTGACGGATCAACACGGTGGTGGAAATAATAAAAGCGTTGAGCGAGACAAAACCCTGCAGCCAGAAAAAGGGTGGTTCATCCAGCTCGGTCCAGTCGAAGACGGGCGCCAGCGAATTCCAGGCGATCCAGCAGACGATGAAGCAGGCATTGACGGCGAAATAGCCGGGACTGCCGAGGAACAGGCTGATGCGTTCGACGATTTTCTGGGCCGGCGTCGCCTTTTCCTGATTGCGTTCGCAATACTCGGCAATGGTGCCGATGTTTTCGTCGATGGTTGGCGGCAGGGTGCCGCCGTTGGGGGAATCGTCCGCGCTAGCCATGGCCGAGCATAGCATGGGCAAACAAGGACCCGCGCCCGGGTGCATTGCCCCGGCCGTGGAATCAAGCAGGGTTCTTGGCGGCCGTCAGGCGTTCGTACTTGGCCATCAATTCTTCGCGCGTTTCGCGCCAGGCCGGGTTGAACGGAATGCAGGCGACCGGGCACAGGGCCTGGCACTGGGGTTCGTCGAAGTGGCCGACGCATTCCGTGCATTTATGCGGGTCGATCTCGTAAATCTCCGCGCCCATCGAAATGGCGTCGTTCGGGCACTCGGGCTCGCACACGTCGCAATTGATGCAATCGTCGGTAATCAGTAAGGCCATGGTGTTACTGCTTTAATAAATTAAAAGCCGATCAGGCTTTCGGCAGATTCATGGATGCAATTTTCTTTTGCAGCCAGCGGTCGACCGAAGGGAAAACGAATTTCGAGACATCGCCGCCCAGCATCGCGATCTCGCGCACGATGGTGCCGGAGATGAATTGATATTGATCCGATGGGGTCAAAAACAAGGTTTCGACGTCAGGCAGCAGGTAGCGGTTCATGCCGGCCATCTGGAATTCGTACTCGAAGTCGGAGACGGCGCGCAGGCCGCGCACGATCACGCGGGCATCGTGCTGGCGCACGAAATCCTTCAACAGGCCGGAAAAACTCTCGACCTTCACGTTCGGGTAATGGCCCAGCACCTCATTCGCGATCTCCAGGCGCTCCTCGAGCGAGAAGAAGGGCTTCTTGTTCTTGCTGTCGGCTACGCCGACGACGAGCGTGTCGAACAGACCCGATGCCCGGCGGACCAGATCTTCATGGCCGCGTGTCAACGGATCGAAGGTACCTGGATAAACGGCTACTACCATTGCGGCTCCCTGTAAGAAACACCTGTATTGGAACGCGCATTATGCCTGAAAATCCGGCAGTTGCCCCAGCATGGGGCCTTCTTTGCCCGCAAATTGAGCAAATTTAAGTCGTTTAAGCCTTGTTTTCGTGCAAGTTATCTTTAAGCTTGAGCAAGTGGTAGTAGACCATGCCGGCTTTATCGGCGCGGATTTGCTCCCAGGGTAACAGCCAGTCGGGCGTGTCCTCTTCCTGTGCCAGCGCGTATTCCGCTTCCACATACACCAGGCCGTCTTCTTTCAACAGATCGGTGCACAGGGGCAGCGCTTTCGCCACGAAATCCTGTTGATATGGCGGATCGAGGAAAATGACATCGAAACGCTGGCCGCGCGCCGCCATGTCACGCGCCACCGCAAAAGCGTCGCCGCGCAGGACGTTGACGTTCGTGGCTTTTAACGTGTCCTTGTTCGCTTCCAGCTGGCGCGTGGCCGCTGCATTGAAATCGAGCATCGTCACGGCACGGGCGCCGCGGCTGGCCGCCTCGAAGCCGAGGGCGCCGCTGCCGGCGAACAGATCGAGGCAATCGACCTGCTCCCAATCTCCGCCGACCTGGTGGTGCAGCCAATTAAAAACGGTTTCGCGGACACGGTCGGGCGTTGGGCGCAGGCCGAGGGCGTCGAGCACCGGCAGCAGGCGCCGTTTCCATTCGCCACCGATGATGCGTACCTGTTGCGGGGCGAGACGGGGGCGGCCGTGCGCTCCTTGCGATTTACTTTTCTGCATGGCGCGCACTATACCAGAGCTTATTTCGCCTCTTTGGCCAGGGCGTTGAAATCATCGATCCAGCCCTGCATGCGCTTCTGCGCATGGGCTTTCTGGGCCGGTGTGGCAATCCGGATCGCGGTCAGGATATAGTTCGAGGTCGCATTGATATAGCTGTCATAAAAACCTTTGCGTTCCGGCGCGTCCATGCGTGTGAAAAACTCGCGGATGAGTGCCGTGATCATCGTGTTGGTCTGTTCCTTGCTCGGCTTTTCCGCCTGAATCTTGCGTGCCAAGGCCAGGATCTTGCGCTGCCGATAAATGCGTTCCTCGAGCCAGATATTGTTGTCGAGCGGACGCGCATCCGAAGCGCGGCGCAGCGCCTTTTCCTGTTCGTTGCTGAAACCGCCGAACCACAATTTGAACTGTTCCATCGATTTGTCGAAGCGCGCCTCGTTGCGCTTTTCGACGCTGCCGCTGACGAACTTGCGGCGGTATTCGTCGTTTTTCTTGTTAAAACGCTTTTCCATCTGCTCGATCTGGTCCGGGGTGAGCGAACGGGCCAGGTCGACCATGTCGGGGACGGCCTTCATGGCCAGGGTTTCGGTGCGGCTGCGGATGTCGCGGTAATCGTTCAATAAATCCTGCTGGGTCGGATTGCCGGCCAGCTGGCGCTGAAAAGTGCCGAGCAGGGCGGCGTAATCGTGAAGCTGGGTTTTGCGGTGCCATTGAAACAGTTCGCTGATGTCGCGTTTGACCCAATCGGACTGATCGCCTTCAAAGTCGACATAGGCGTCCAGCCACCAGTACAGTAGGGTGTCGCCATGGTTATAGCTGAAGCGGATCGTGCTGCAGGCGGTCAGTAATGCCAGTAAGACAACAAGGAACAATCCACGCGTGCGCTGGAACAAGGGGTCATGCGTGCTAAACTTTTTCATCTTATTAACTCTTCTTGAATACGGCTTATGAACGTTGTCATCCTTGCCGCCGGCATGGGAAAGCGCATGCAGTCCGCGCTGCCTAAAGTGTTGCATCCGCTGGCGGGAAAGCCGCTGCTGCAGCATGTCATCGATACCGCCCGCCTCCTGCGGCCGAGTAAATTATGCGTGATTTACGGACACGGGGGCGCAGCGGTGCCGGAGATGGTGGGAAAATTGGCCCAGGATGGCGAAGCGCCAATCGACACAGCGCTGCAGCAGCCGCAGCTCGGCACCGGCCACGCCGTGATGCAGGCCGTGCCGCAACTCGACGAGAACGTGCCGACCCTGGTGCTGTACGGCGACGTGCCCCTGACAACGGGCGATTCGCTGCGCCGCCTGGTCGAGGCCGCCGGTAGCGACAAGCTCGGCATCCTCACCGTCGAGCAGGGCAATCCTTTCGGTCTGGGCCGCATCGTGCGCGAAAACGGGCGCATCGTGCGCATCGTCGAAGAAAAGGATGCAAATGAGGCCGAGCGCGCGATCCGCGAAATCAACAGCGGCATCATGGCGATTCCGACCCGCCACCTGAAACGCTGGCTGGCGGCGCTGTCGAACAACAATGCGCAAGGCGAGTATTACCTCACCGACATCGTGTCGCAGGCGGTCGCCGACGGCGTCGAAGTGGTCTCGGCTTCTCCTGCCGGCGAATGGGAAGTGGCGGGCGTGAACAGCAAGGTGCAATTGGCCGAGCTCGAGCGCCGCCACCAACTGAACATCGCCAATGCCCTGCTGGAAAAGGGAATTACGCTGATGGATCCGGCCCGCCTCGACGTGCGCGGCGAACTGATCTGTGGACGCGATGTCGTGATCGATGTCGGCTGCGTGTTCGAGGGCCGCGTGGAACTGGCCGATGGCGTGAAAGTCGGTCCGCACTGCGTGCTGGTGAATGCGAAAGTGGGCGCCGGCGCCCACATCAAACCGTTTACGCATATCGAAGACGCCGTCGTCGGCGCGGCGTCGCAGATCGGTCCGTATGCGCGCCTGCGCCCCGGTACCGAACTGGGTGAAGATGTCCACATCGGCAACTTCGTCGAAGTCAAAAACAGCCAGGTGGCGGCGCACAGCAAGGCGAACCACCTGGCCTATGTCGGCGACGCCACGGTCGGCTCGCGCGTGAACATCGGCGCCGGCACCATCACGTGTAATTACGATGGCGCCAATAAGTTCCGCACGGTGATCGAGGACGACGCTTTTATCGGCAGCGACAGCCAGCTGGTAGCGCCGGTGACGGTCGGCAAAGGTGCGACCTTGGGCGCCGGTACCACGCTGACCAAGGATGCGCCGGCCGGCAAGCTGACGATTTCCCGTCCCAAGCAGATGACCATCGACGGCTGGACCCGTCCAGTGAAAAAGCCGAAGTAATCCACCGGTTTTACAAGGCTTATCGACCATCAAATCACAGGGATATCCACCCGCTTATGCAGGGGATATCCGCTGTGATTGCACAGCCTTCTGCACAGGATTATCCACAGTTTTTTAGACGGCAATCCGGGTGTCGAACTTGCTTCTAAACGTGGAGAAATATGCCTTCACGTTACGTACGTTGGCGTGGGTAGCAAACAGCCGGTGCGCCAGCGCGTGGTAGGCCGGCATGTCGGCCACCTGGATGATTAGCACGAAATCCGGCCCCGGCGCGACGCGGTAGCACTGCATCACGGCTTCTTCGCGCGCCGCCAGTTTCTCGAATTCCGCCATGCGTTCGGCCGCTTGCACGTCCAGCGTGATCTCGACGATGGCGGTCAGGCGCGCCCCGACCTTCTCGGGATCGACAATCGCAACTTGCCGTGCGATAACACCATTCTCGGTGAGCTGCTTGACGCGGCGCAGGCAAGTAGGCGGAGACACGTGAACTTGTTCCGCCAGCTCCGCATTTGTCTGCGATGCATCAGTTTGCAGGGCGTTCAGGATGCGACGATCAAGTTCATCCAAAGCAGCGTCGGTAGGCATGAAATTTTCAGTAAAGTTTTAACGATAAATGAAAGAATGTTTCATCTTTCCTGAGTCGTGAAATTTTATATCAAAAAATGGCGCGCTCTGAAAGCATATTTCATACGCATTGCCGTAGGATATCCTTCATTGCTAATTTTTTATACGAGGTCTGTTCATGTGCGGTATCGTCGGCGCAGTAGCTCAACGTAACATCACCCCTATCCTGATCGAGGGCCTGAAACGCCTCGAATACCGCGGCTACGATTCCTGCGGCGTCGCCCTGCACGTCGAAGGCCGCCTGGCCCGTTCGCGTAGCACCTCGCGCGTGGCCGACCTCGAAACGCAGATCCAGGGCACCGGCCTGCAAGGTTTTACGGGGATCGCCCACACCCGCTGGGCCACCCACGGCGCCCCGGCTTCGCACAACGCGCACCCGCACTTCTCGCCGAACGAAGAAACGGCGCGTATCGCACTGGTGCACAACGGCATCATCGAAAACCACGATGAACTGCGTAGCGAACTCAAGGGATTCGGCTACGAATTCACCAGCCAGACCGACACCGAAGTCATCGCCCACCTGGTCGACCACATGTACAACGGCGATTTGTTCGATACCGTCCAGCAAGCCGTGAAACGCCTGCACGGCGCCTATGCGATCGCCGTGTTCTCGCGCGAAGAACCGCACCGCGTCGTCGCCGCGCGCCAGGGTTCGCCGCTGATCCTGGGTGTGGGCGAAGGCGAGAACTTCGTTGCCTCCGACGCCATGGCGCTGGCCGGCACCACGAACCAGATCATTTATTTGGAAGAAGGCGACGTCGTCGACCTGCAACTGTCGCGCTACTGGATCGTCGACAGCGAAGGTAAACCGGTCGAGCGCGAAGTCAAAACCGTGCACGCCCATACCGGCGCGGCCGAGCTGGGCCCATACCGCCACTACATGCAAAAGGAAATCTTCGAGCAGCCGCGCGTGATCGGCGACACCCTCGAGGGCGTCACCGGCATCATGCCGGAACTGTTCGGCGACAAGGCTTACCAGATTTTTAAAGACATCGACCGCGTCCTGATCCTGGCCTGCGGCACCAGCTACTATGCCGGCCTCACCGCCAAGTACTGGATCGAATGCATCGCCAAGCTGCCGGTCAACGTCGAGATCGCCAGCGAATACCGCTATCGGGACAGCGTGCCGCACCCGAAAACCCTGGTCGTCACCATCTCGCAATCGGGAGAGACCGCCGACACCCTGGCCGCCCTGAAGCACGCGCGTAGCCTGGGCATGCCGTACACGCTGACCATCTGCAACGTCTCGACCAGCGCCATGGTGCGCGAATGCGAACTGGCCTACATCACCCGCGCCGGCGTCGAAGTCGGCGTCGCCTCCACCAAGGCATTCACGACCCAGCTGGCCGCCCTGTTCCTGCTGACCCTGACGCTGGCGCAAGTCAACGGCCGCCTGACCGACGAGGAAGAAGCCGAACACCTGAAACAGATGCGCCACCTGCCGGTCGCGATTGCCTCGGTGCTGGCGCTGGAACCGCAGATCATCGCCTGGGCCGAAGAATTCGCTCGTAAAGAAAACGCCCTGTTCCTGGGCCGCGGCATGCACTATCCGATCGCCCTGGAAGGCGCGCTGAAACTGAAGGAAATCTCGTACATCCACGCCGAAGCCTATCCGGCGGGCGAACTGAAGCACGGCCCGCTGGCGCTGGTGACCGAAGAGATGCCGGTGGTGACGATCGCCCCGAACGACGCGCTGCTGGAAAAGCTCAAATCGAACATGCAGGAAGTGCGCGCCCGCGGCGGCCAGCTCTACGTATTCGCCGACGTCGACTCGCGCATCACCTCGGGTGAAGGCCTGCACGTGATCCGCCTGCCGGAACACTACGGCGAACTGTCCCCGATCCTGCACGTGGCGGCGCTGCAGCTGCTGGCCTATCACACGGCGCTGGCACGTGGGACCGACGTCGACAAGCCGCGCAATCTGGCGAAGTCGGTGACGGTGGAATAAGACATACGGCGCGACAAAAAGGAACCCGGGACTGCCCGGGTTTTTTATTGCTCCATCGCCCGGAATGCCATCAGCGCGAGTCGGCCCCGCCCGGCTTGTCCGGCGTCTGCTTGGCCAGCTCGTCGACACTGGTGCCGCTGACGCCGGCATCGACCGATTGGTCTGCATTGTTGCCGGTGTCCGACGTACCCGGCCTGCCGCCGGCCGCGGCCGCCGTCATGCGCTGCTGGGCTGCGGCATTCGCGGCGCGGTCGCTCTGTGCCGCCCCGGCCGGCCCGACATTGCTTTCCGGCGGCGCGCTGACGATGCCGCCGTCGCGGTCACCCTTTTCCTTTTGTTGCGAGGCACCCGTGTAGTGGCCGGCATCCTGCTGGCGTTGGCCCGTGTCCGCATTCGCGGGATCGGACCTGCCGGACAAGGAATCCGGACCGCGCGTGTCGACACCGGCTCTGTTCGTTCCTGCGTCATATTGCTTGTTTCCAGCCATAACGATCTCCTTGGCGTAATGAACCATGGGATCGATGGTAGCCATTTATCGCGATACATGACGCCATGCAGGCGGCGTCGTATTCAGGCAGGCTGAACTGGCGCCGGCGGCGGGCCGACCACGGCCATGCAGCAAGTAAACGGGTCGTCGTTGCTGAGGAAGAGAACCGGCGCATTGTTGGCGAGCGCCGCATGCCGCGCCAGCGCGAGCGCACACAGGAAAGGTACGGCGCCGCAGCTGCCCAGGGCAACGCCGCTGCACAGGACGTCCGCCGTGGCGTCGAGCTCGGGCAGCGCAGACGAGGCCAGTCCCATCAGTTCCAACGTCCGGCTGCTGCGGTGGTCGGTGTCGGCGGCAATGGCCCTTACGTCCGACTACGCCCAACTATCATGCTTGAGCATTGGAACAGTATGCCGCGTTAGAGCTCAGGTGCTGCACTCTGAGTACCACGAGCCGCAATGAAGGTACCCAGCGGTTAGCACCACCTACACCAGACTCGAAATCAGGTGACAACCGCAGGTGGCACAATGCCCGTGCCGAGCAATCGGAAGTCCGTTGTCGGTTAGCGACTCATCGCCTTCCACAATCACGTTTGGCTTCACGCCGGGATGCTGCGGGCACGATACCTCATCGCCCTTCCGTGCCACAAAACGGCTGTCGAAACGCATCGTTGACGAGGCAGTAGTGACTTTGCCACCGTGATCGGTGTCGTCGCCAAGGCGTATGAGATTGATCATGATCTTAATGTTCTCGTGCAGAACTATTGCTGGCGTTGTTCAGTTGGGGCTGTACCCATTTTAAAGACATGCGTATATCCATGGCACTTCTCATTGTGAAGAACAACGCTACTTGTAGCGGAAATACAGGTTGCCAAAATTGGATAGCTTGTTTTCTCGACGATTTTCCTTTGATGTTTGTCGCAGATCGATGTTTTCTACATCTGGCCAACCAAACGTCTTGAAAATGAGCTCTGCGATTCTGACGAAGACCATGAGTTTTCGAGAAACCCTGAACGCTATTACTGCAGAAATCGCGATCCAAAAAGAGAACGTAGTCAGAAAAAAGAGCTGCGTATCCGTATGAAGCAAAGACCCCAATCCTTCGTGCACCACAAAGAAAAATGCAGGGAACAAGTACGCAAGAAAGGAGCACCACATCCAGGTCTTTACCGATTTACGGTAATGCACTTTTCTCCCGGCTGTGGCATGAGGATACACGGCAAGCAGGTCATCGCCGTGGCGCTTGACTGCATACGCGACGTAATGATCTTTTCCCGTTGGCTCTGCAACAACCTCAACGGTGTCTCCATTACGCATGGGCATCATCCAAAGCCAACCCTTCACCTGCTTGCCGTCCAGTTCGAACTCGACCCAGTCAGCTTCTTCGTCGGCATTTCCGGCCATGCCGATCAGGCCAATGCCTGTCGCACCCATACCCATGGCCGAGGCCGCTAATGCGGTGACGCCGACCTGCTGATGTTGAACTTCGGTCAGCACGAAGTCGTGGCTACGGCGCGATCGGATAAGTCCCGAGATCCCTCCTCGGAGCAATACCATTGAATTGTTCGGTTCCTGGCTCCTCATGAATGCTCTGGCTGCATCGGCAAATTCTTATTTAAAAGCAGGGCTATTTGTAGCGAAAATAAAGGTTGCCAAAATTGGACATTTTGTTTTCTCGACGATTCTCCTTTGACGTTTGACGCAGATCGATGTTTTCTACATCTGGCCAGCCAAACGTCTGGAAAATGAGTTCTGCGATCCGAACGAAACCCATAAATTTTCGAGCCACTCTGAACCCTATCACTGCGGAAAATACGGCCCAAATAGCGAACCCAATTAGTAAACCGCGCTGCATAACCGGATTGAGCAAACTTTCTAATCCTACTGGCATCACAATGAACAATATAGGAATCAAACATGCAAGAGTGGAGCACCACATCCACGTCTTTATCGATTTACGGTAATGCACCTTTCTCCCGGCTGTGGCATGCGGATACACGGCAAGCAGGTCATCGCCGTCGCGCTTGACTGCGTACGCCACATAATGATTGTTTCCCGTCGGCTCCGCCACAACTTCGACGGGGTCTCCGTTGCGCATGGGCATCATCCAGAGCCAGCCCTTCACCTGCTTGCCGTCGAGTTCGAACTCGATCCAGTCAGCTTCTTCATCGGCATTTCCTGCCATGCCGATCAGACCAATGCCCGTCGCACCCATACCCATGGCAGAGGCCGCTATCGCGGTGAGGCCGACCTGCTGATGTTGAACTTCGGTCAGCACGAAGTCGTGGCTGCGGCGCGATCGGTTAAGTCCAGAGATCGCTCCTCGGAGCAATACCACTGAATTGTTCGGTTCTTGTTTTTTCATGAGAGTTTGGTCATGGCATTAACAAAATCCTTCTCCTGCTGGGAAGGGTCCGTATAGCGTGCAACACTGTGATCCGTGATACGGAATGTTGTCTCTTGCCCGGTTCCAAAAGCACATCGTGAACACCAGCTTTCCAGTTCGTCTGGCGTGAGCCAGTCTGCCATCGCCTGAAGCACAAGCAGCCCTATCGTTGCTTCCCAGCCCACCAGCATGCCGACAATCCGCAATGCAGCCAAGGCGATCACTCGCGTGGTAGCTATTTCTACGGCTTCGATGATGGCAACCGTCCCGTACCGTTTCGCTAATTTTTTAAGTAAAGGTGCTGCGGTACTTGTTGCGTCAATCAAAATTGCCACGCCCGCTGCCCCATTTACGATCGTTTTTCCGGTATAGATTGCTAACACATCAATTTTGTTGTTGTAAAAAGCATCACGTGCCTTCTCCGCGTCTATCCAGGTAGAGATGAATGTACCGAAACTGCTCAGCCCACTACCCACCAGTTTCCAGCTCTGTGAACGAATGGAATTTTTCAGCGCTCCGTAATATGGCGTCATCGTGATCGTGATCAGCGACGACAGCATTGATGCACCCGACTGCATCAATTTGTTCCTGGTATCCCGGTCCGGCGCACCCGTTATGAGCTTGTAGAAATTGACCGCCTCCAGCAGGGCAGCAACTACCGCTATTCGGCTTGATCTCAACGCTTTTACGCCGTCGTCGGTCGATTCCATTGCGTTCCATACGTCATACAGCGCCTGCGTCGCTCTGGGCGCATTGGCCGGCGCACCTGTGCGCAACAGCGACCGGGCCTTTAATAAACGTTCGATCATCTCCTGGCGGCTTAGCATTTCCAGCTTGGCCTGCTGACGAACCAGTGCCATGGAATCGGAATAAGAAACGCCAGCACGCTGAAGCAGGACGGTCTGGACAATTTTCTCCCCGACAAAATCGCCAAGCTGGTTAATACGGAATTTGGAGAAGATTGCATCGCCGACCGTGAGTCCGAAGCGGTCCACTTCAAGGCGTTTAAGCAGTGCTCCAAGCGGTGTAATCTTCTTCGGATCACTTTCGAGCGCCAATTTTGCAAGGTTCTTGTAGTAACCGTTGAGCTTGCCGATCATTCCGGAAGCAGAGATCACCGCAGCGACGCCAGGGCTGTGCTCCGTGCTCGTTTGGCCCTGCCCCGACTCCAGTGGCATGTCCTTCTTTGCCAGAGCAGTTTTCAGCAGTTGTCCAAGCTCCTGGCGCGCGTCCTTCTGGTTCATCGCAACGACGCGCCAGACCAAGCTTCCCGGCTGGGCAGGGTCCCATTGTGTAACGAGCGCATCGAGGATCGCTTTGCCCTTCGGCGTGGAGCCAATGCCTGCTAGCCCGTCGCTGATCACCAGCTCGAATGCGGCGGCATCAACCAGATCCGTCGACTGGTAATCCTCAAGCGTATCGAGAAACAATTTCGCCTGTAGCCATTTGCCGACATCGGCACTGCGTGACTCTTGCAGATCGAAGACTGCGGATTGAAGCGCCTTATACTTCTTTCGGAAATTCTCAACATCCTGACGCTTGAGTCTTGCCTCGTACTTTGACCAGTTATAACTCCGCATTGCAGCAAGGTTCCGGTCATGCGCGCCGGGTTGAGCTTGTGCGTAGGCCCGCGCACCGCTCATGAGCTGATCGCGCTCGGCACCGGTATAAAGCATTCTCGAGTTTGCGCTGGCGGCCGAAGTCGATTCCGCCAACTGGACAAGCCTGCGCTGGTAGCTGGCGGGAACATTGTTGGCAGCCATCCAGCTCATGTCGTCATAGTAGGCATTGATCTGTGCGGCCCTCCCCGCGGCGGCGCTCGCCAAGGCGCGGGCGCGCTGTGCCGCAAGTGCGCTCTGCGCCTCCGGCTGGCCAAGCGGGCTCATGGCATGTGCTTGCTGCGCCATCGCCTCCCGGCTCTGCAAATCCTGATCGGTACGCGACTGGACAATGGCATGGGCGGCATCGATGCCCTGGAGCGCGCCGACCTGCAGCGGGCGCTCCTGTGTGACGTATCGATCGAACCACGAAGCCGGATCGCCACGGAAGCCGTTCAGCTCATGTACATTGCCGATGCTGTCCCATAGGGCAAGCATCATCGGCGGATGGTTCGAATCGCCGCCGCCGGAACCTTGGCCCTTCGTGCCAATCTGCTTCATCAGCTTCACGAGCGCCTGACTCGCCGAGGCCGGCGAGGCCTGCCTGATATAGGTGGGGTAGCGCGTCACCTCGCGCTTCAGCCAGTCGTCCTTGTAGATCCCCTTTTCGTCGCTGAAGGACTGCTTGTCATCGGGAAGGTCCAGCAGTTTCGGGTCGAAACCGGGCATGTACTCGATGACGTCGTCAATCGCCTGCGTCGTCGCGACGATTGCATGTCCGTTGGCGTCCGTGCCGCTAGTGATCCACTTCGATGGTTCGATGAACTGCATTCGGGCCTGCATCAGTGTGTTATCTGATGCATATCGATCGAAGACCTCCTTATGCCAGGCGTGCTCTGAAAACGCCGCAAAGACACGGCCAGTGCACTTTTCCGGTCGTTCGATCGCAAGCACATCCATCGGGAATGCAATCGCGCGTTGTGCACATGCCGGATGGGTGATCGGCGCGCGGGGCAGGGGCAATGTCTGCTTCCAAAGGCGTCCGTCCGACGTTACCTTGTACGCTTCCCAATATCGAGTGCCGCGCGGACCAACTTCGTAGAAGAGATAGACCCAGCCCTCGCGTAGCGTGCGCAGCCCGTAATGGTGTGCATCGAGCGCAACATCCGTCACCCGCCCGCCGCTGATCCCCGCGGGCATCACTGCTTTTACGTTCTTGGGTAGCACCGAATAGCGCACGGGCAGGATCGGTAGGCCGGTTTTTTCGCAGTTTATGCATTTCTGGTCATTCGTTGTCATACGTTGTCGCCGTATTGGATTCGATTCGCACGTGTGCCTACCGGGAAGCCGAAGCACCCAGACGCTGATGCCAGGATCCCTGGCGGATTTCGTCGATCTCGTTGGCCGACAGCTGTTCGATTTCACAGGTATAAAAATCGTCCCGTGCCCTACGGCCCAACAGCTGCAGCACCCTCGGATGCGAATCGAATTGCGGGTGCCACGCGAGCGCATGGCCGATAAACACGAGCCTGTCGTTCCGGTCGATCAACCCGTGTCGCTCGGCCCGCGCAGCCGCAGCAACAGCCACCTCGATTTCGTTGGGCTCTGGTTGTCGGCCACACGCCTGTGCGTGCAGCGCAAGTGCCCGATTGATGAAACCGTGCCGCTGAATTTCCTGCCACTGTGCGGCTGACAACATGAAGTCCGTACGCGCGTCAGAGGACGCTAAGTGGACGCTCGGTCTACCACCCGCATCGAGGACGTGCCACGCTCTCACTGGTCCGAGCATGGCTTGCTGCTGCGCTGGCGACAGGACGGTCCAGAGCAACGCCAGGGCACGTGAGTCGTAGAAACGCAGCACGCAGGCCCGCCCGCTGTCATCGCGTTGAAGCACGAGACGGGACCAGTGCGCGGCGACTTCGTCGAGCGAAGCGGAGCTCGCTAACCAGCCACCGACCCGCTGTCCCAGACCCTCAGCCATGGATTCCGGGCGCCGGTCTTCAAACGCAACGCGGACACTCAGCGCCAGCGCCTCAATGCCTTCGGGCGTCGACAGATCCAGTTCCAGAAGATACGGACGGTGCGCCTCGGGAAATGCATCATGATGGATGAGTACGTCAGCTCGAGCCAGGTTGGCAAACGGCGCCTTGGCATCCACATCGTCACTGGTCAAATCTCTCTGACTTGGGTCAACGGCAAGGAAACAGCGCATGTCTTTATGCCGGCTGAACCACCCCGTCAGGGTGGCGTTGAATGATTTGATTTGTGCGTCTTCGTCCATCGTGGGCGACGTGGGCGGTCTCTCGGGATGCGAGGGTTCTCCGGTTTCCGGATATTCCATGAATTACTCCAGTACGACGCTTGACGCGCTGTCAGCGGACGCTGCCGCGGTTTTCCACGAACATCCATTGGTAACGCTGGTGAGCTGCGCGGGCAGGTGCATTGACGATGCCCCCAGCTTGTCCCAGGATGCGCACTTCTCCAGAATCTGCCCCGACGTGCCGTTCTCGATCTTTTCGGGTGTTATACGGATGTATGAGCCACCGGCACCGATCCAAATTTCCTTGTCGGCGGAGAGCACAAGTTTTCCGCCGGAGGTTGTGATCGTCACGTCCTTCAGTGCGGACAGGGCCATCGCATCTCCCTGTGCCTGGATTTCAACCTTTCCTTTTGCGGCAAACAGTTTCACACCGGCGTTCTGCGCGAACAGGCTGATCTTTTCCATGACGCTTGCGATAAGAGATTTGCCGGCGGCTACCTGCGTGTTCTTGCCGCTTACGATATTGATCTGCTGATTCGCAGTGAGCTGGGCTGAATCCTGTGTCGATATGCCAACGCCAGCGGGACTCGCAATCAACATGATGGGCGTTGAGAAGCCGTTCGCATTGCCGCTCCCGCCGCCGCCTGTTTGCCCGCCAGTTGCTGCGCTCCCCGTCACGTTGAACTGCGTTGCATCCGTGAATTTTTTCAGCGCATCCTGTCCCTCGGCCAAACTTTCGGCCTGATTCGAAGCACTCGATTGGGAAGCCAGTTCGAACACGCTTTCTGCGCTCGCCAACTGCTCGGTCGCGGCTGTGACGTTTAGCGGCTGGTTGACTGCTGGCGAATGTGTCGAGATGAACAACCCGTGTCCGGCACGAATGGCGCCGTAAGCGTCCGATTTAAGATCGAAACCATTGCCTGAAAATGCCCCGCGCGAGTTACCGGACTGCTCGACTAGGTATCCCAAATGTAAATGCGACTGGAAACTGCTGGAATACAAATGGACCCGGCTTTGCGAAGTCGAGTCGTCCATCACGAGCTGGTTATAACCGTTACCGCTATACTCCTTCGATCGGTACCCCGATAGCAGTCCGTTTGAATGCCACTGAGGCGTCGCTGCGTTGTTATACAAGCGCGAAGTCACCACCGGCCGGTCACAGTCCCCGCCGATGTAATCGATGAGGACCTCTTCCCCTACCCGCGGCATGTGCACCGCGCCATAGCCACTTCCTGTATCCGCCTGCGCCACCCGCACCCAGCATGAGGCCTTTTCGTCACCGTCATTAAGACGGTCCCAGATGTGCCGCACCTTGATTCGGTTCAGCTCGTCCGTGTAGACCTCCGCGCCTTCTGGACCCACCACAATCGCGGATTCCAGGTGAGTTGCTGGTTTTCGGTGTTCGAACGGGCTGTGATATGGAACGCTGGTACGCTGCGCTTCGATCTCCGTAAGGTAGAAGCCTTCCGTGCCATTTATTTGAGAAACGGTGGATTTCGCATCGCTGTCATGCCGCGCACGCATTTCATCGATGGTGTCTTGCAAGGTGTGGCGGAACGCCGATCGATGACCGACCATTGGCAGGTTGTTCGCGATCACCCAGACCGTTTCGATCACTGCGAATTCTTTCTGGCCCGTCTGATCCTGATCATGGTCCGGGTGCCCGTCCAGGACGAAGCGCCGTCCCGCGTCGATTCTGCGCACGCTGCCTACGCCGAAGAACCGTTTAGCCCGTGACTCCCATTCCTCAATTCGAATCCTGGAGAGCTGATCGCCCCGATCCTGCTTTGCATATGTGTATGCCCCGGTGTATTCGTACACCTCTGCCTGATTCGGCAATGCGCCCTGATTTGCCATCGTCGGCGCACTTGTGCCTTTCGGGTTATGAGATGTCGACGGGTTCTTGTAGTCAAAAGTGCGAGTTGTCAACATCGTGCTTTGCAGCGTGCGGGTCCCCGACCATTGCACCAGCGCGTCCGTTTCGCTGCCTGAGTCACCGCGATAGAACGAAACCGTGTTGGGTGACAGCGCGTCGAGTCTGTCGAGATGGTCAGTGATCACCAACGTGTGTGATTTGCCATCCTGGGCCTGCCGCCAAAAGCCGAAAAGCCCTTCGGACTCGAGTAACCGGTGAACAAAATTCCAGTCGTCCTCGTCCTGCCGGCAGTATGAGCGGGAAGGTAACGGTTTTGATAGCGCAAACCGGAATAAGCTCTGAGCTTGGGGATGCGCGTTGAAGACGTCCG
Source organism: Massilia sp. Mn16-1_5 (assembly GCF_004798585.1). Lineage (GTDB taxonomy): Bacteria > Pseudomonadota > Gammaproteobacteria > Burkholderiales > Burkholderiaceae_D > Telluria. The sequence continues at coordinate 30,075 of NZ_PPXQ01000016.1, read as the reverse complement.
TGATGATGTCGTCAGCAGTCCGGTCTTGCCAGATACGTTGGTCGCGTCGGAACTTCAGGAAGTGCATCCAGGATGCAAAGCTAAGTTGATAAGTCGTCAGACCACCGTCGGATCCCAGCCTTCGCGCCGTATGCACATAACCGTTGTGGGGTTGGTACGACTTGTCGGACTGCTGTATCCACAACGTCACTGGCTGCGCGATCAGGGTTTTGAGCTCGATGTTGTCCAAGATGGACACCACATCCACAGTGAACTCGAAGTGGCGACCCAGTCGCGAGTGGCCCACTACCCGCTGTGGCACTAACGTGTTTGGATCTAGAGTTGTGTCCAGTGTTATTAACCGGTCACTCTGTAACAGATTGCTTGTGATGGCACGGATTAAGTCTTGCGTTCCCATTCCGCCTCTTCGTAATCATTACACACATTGGTAATTGAATGCCCGGATTTTGAAAAGACCCTATGGTTTGAAGCCTTAACCGTTGGGCCAGAGTAGGCAAACTTGACTATTTCCTCAAAACATGATCGCGAGCTTTGCTGGGTAATAGCATGAGATTGCGCAAACTATGGTCGGCAACCTAGGCGAACCCTGAGAGAGTGTTGGCCTGCTGTGCTAACTACGCTACAGTCGGCGGTTGTTTGATAGATTGCTGTCGTCATACAGGAAATGGTTACAGCTTTCCGATATTCGAAGCTAACTGATCATGGCACGACAGTGCGCGCTGAAGAGCGTGGTCTCCAGCAGCTTTTTTCTGATAAGGCAGGCACCTAGGGGCAGACAAGAGTGTTTTAGGCCGATTATTATTGGAAACCGACGATGCAATCTGACTCAAATCACCGGTGAAATTATCAGTAGTGCACATGAATAGAAAAAATTATCCGGAGTGTTTGGCACTTAAGGGGGCACACAGGGCTTGCGGGCAGAAATAACGATGCCGCTTTTTAAGCGGCATCGTTATTTCGCCTGTCACTACAAAGCCAGCAGGTATTTTCCAGCCAGCCGGGCAGCGGGCGCGGCGGCGACACGGTGGTCGTGGTCATGGGTCAGATGTTATCGATGGTGGCTTGCTGGCTGGCGATCAAGGAGGCGCCGCAGGCGGTCTTGTCGCCATGGCGGGCCGCCGGTTTGCCGTCGATGATCAGGGACGAGTCTCCGTTGACGATCGGGTTCGGGCCGTGTTTCGGACAGACAGTCTTGTCGCCAATGCGGGCGATAGGGACGCCGCCGCTGTCGCTATGGGGCGAGGCCTGGATGACGGCGCCGCCGTGGGAGGTTTTGTCGCCGAGGACGATCAAGGGGCCAGACATATTTCAACTCCTAATGAAAAAGAAATACGAGCCAGTAGCGTTATTAAATTAAGGATGCATTTAATAATATGTGTTCAGAGCCGCAATGACATCTCGCAAAATTTCCTTTATTGGCTCAGGTTATCTTGTGAAAATCATTTAGCCTTCACGGTTAGATCGATAAGAGTTAGAGGATGGAAACAACGAGTGGCCAGCCTTTATCCAAGCTCGCGACAATGGCAGCGAGATATCAATCATCATTCGGAGTGAGAATGAAACTCTACAAATTAGTTCTTTTAGGCGCATTTGCAGCCCTGACCGCCTGCGGAAAGCCTGTTCCTCCTGAAAAGTCAGCATATGTCGGCGAATGGCAGGACAAAACGATGTATCTGATGATTACGCAAGACGGCTCTGTTAAATACAAACGCCTCAAAGGTGGTCAGACAACCTCGATTGACGCTCCACTTCAGGGTTTCAAGGGAAATGATTTTGATGTAGGTCTCGGAGCGATGGCGACCACATTCGTTGTCAGTAAGCCTCCCTACCAAGATGGCGAGGTGTGGAAGATGATCGTAGATGGGCAACAGTTAACGAAGACGTCCGAATAATATTTCTGCCGGTTTCGGTTCTGCTATCAGCCCACGGATGATGCATACGAAGACCAAGTAATTCATCTCGTATGCATCGTTTCCTGTTCAACCTGCGTTCACGCCGCCACAGCCAGCAATTCCAATTTCAGTTCCTTCAACCCCGCCGGCACGTAAATCGACATCGATTGCGCCTTGAGCATGCGCTCGTACATCTGCCCTTTCGATTCGAGCATGAAATAACAGGTGTCGGGCCGCACGGCGAGCGCCGCCGGCGGTTGTGGCGTGTATTGCAGGCGCACGCCCGGTAGCGCCGAGAGCACGAATTTCTCGACATCGTCCGGCGCGCCGACTTTAAAACGCAGGGGCACGACGTCGACCAGCTGCACAGCCGGGATATCGGCGGAGACGGCGATATAAAAGGTGGTCTTGTCGTCGATCTTGCCGGAATCGAGGGCGCCGATGTGGTACGAGGGCCGGACTTCGCTCAGGGCGATCGCGAAGTATTTCGACGAGATCACGGTGTCGAGCAGTTCGCGGATGATGGTGTGCAGTTTCGTAAAAGCCGGGCCCGGGTCGGCGTGCTGGTAGGGCGGCAGATCTGCCAGGGTCCAGCTTTTCGAGAAGGTCATCAGGCCCCCGGCTACATCCAGCAATTGCTCGTACAGACGTTCCGGATGCAGGCTCGGATGATGAAAATGGTGGGTCAGCGTGGCGTAGGCGGAGCTGGCCGTGTGCAGCAGCCAGAACGAGGACATGTCGCCGGAGCGGAATTCGATCACGTTGCGGCTCGGCTCGCGGTGGTGGCCATACAGGGCGCTGACCTTGGCCTGCAGCGCGTCAAGCAGGCGCCGCAGTTGCTGGAACAGCGGGGCGGCAGCGGCCAGCGTCAGGCTGGGCGCAACAAAACCCGGGTCGAGCTCGAAGCCGCCGACGGCCGCGCGGCGCAGGCGCAGCAGGGGGAAATGCACATAAGCGTCGCGCGGCTCGGAGTCCGGCAGCAGGCGCACCGACTTTTGCAGGTAGGCCAGTTGCACCGGCGCCGCCTGCGTATATAAATCCGCCGTTTCCTGGTTCGCCTGGATGAAACGCGCCGTGTTGGCGGGTTGGCCAGGCGTGACGAAATTGCCGGTAAATGGTTTCAGGCTGGGCAGCGCGGCGTAATAGGTGACCGTCTGCTGGGATTGCTGCAGCAGGCTCAAATCGATGGTCTCCGGCAGCGCGTCCAGGGTCGGGGCGTCGACCAATTCGCCATCCTGGAAGCGCAGCGCCAGGTCGAGGATGCGCAACACGTTGTTCGCCAGCGCCTCGCGGTCGACCTGCAAGCGCTCCACGCCCCAGGCATACGGGTGCACCGCCTTGATCCCCTTATGGAGGCAATGCTCGTGGTACTGGTCCTGGCGCTGGAAATGCTGGGGGCGCAGCAACAAGCCTTCGCCCCAGAGTACTTTGCTCGTCATGTCCCTGTCGTCCTGTCGTTGTTGTTGAGCCCGTCTTTGCCAACGGAAACAGTAGACCGCCACCGATGGCGCGTACTTGCGTTGTCTCAAACGTGGACTTTGCACAACGCCATCACGCTTCCTTAGCTTTCTTCAAGGTTCGACGAAGTTTGCGCGGTGACACTACCGAGCTGACCGGCCATTCGACAAGGACATCCGATGACCCGTTTTACGCCAGGCCTGTTCGACCGCCTGCTCGGCGTGCCCGCGCGCGCCAGTCAGGGCCACGCGCCCCGCTCTGCGGCGGAAGAGATGAAAGACGCCGTCGCGCGCGACCTGGAAGCGCTGCTGAACACGCGCGCCGTATTGCCGGAAGATTTTTTGAAGGCTTATCCGGAGTGCAGCCGTTCGCTCGTCAGCTATGGCATGAAGGATTTCGCCGAGCTGTCCCTGTCGAGCCCCTCGGACCGGGCCCTGATCTGCGCCTGCATCGAAAAGACGATTTCTCATCATGAGCCGCGCCTGCGCAAGGTCAAGGCCTCACTGGAAATGCGCGCGGGCGCCGTGAACCGCCTGGATTTTTCGATTACCGGGGTGCTGGTCGCCAGCGCCTTGCAGGAGCCCGTGAACTTCGACGCCGTCCTGCAGCCCTCGACCCTCAGCTACAGCATCAGCAAGGCCGGCCGCGCCGCGCCGGCGGGAGCCTGATCAGTGGATCAATTACTGCCCTATTACGAAAGCGAGCTCGGTTACCTGCGGCGCAGCCTGCGCGAGTTCGCCGAGCGCTATCCGAAGATCGCCGGCCGCCTCCTGATCAGCGGAGAAGTGTACGAGGATCCGCACACCGAGCGCATGATCGAATCCTTCGCCCTGCTCAATGCGCGCATTGCCAAACGCCTCGACGACGACTATCCGGAATTCACGGAAGCCCTGTTCGACGTGCTGTATCCGCACTACCTGCGTCCCTTTCCCTCGTGCTCGATCGCGCGCTTCGATTGCACGGGCGCGGCCCAGCAAAGCGCGGCCGCCAGCATCGCGCGCGGCACCCAGTTGACGACGCGTCCGGTGCGCGGCGCCGCCTGCACGTTCCGCACCGTGTACCCGGTCACCATCGCTCCGCTGGCCTTCAGTCAAGTCAGCTTTTCCGACATCCTGCGCGCGCCCGAGCGGGTAGAGGCGCCGGCGAATGCCTCGGCCGGCATCAGCCTGAGCATCTCCGCCAGCGCCGGCCAGCTCGATTTCCAGAAGCTGGATTGTCCCCTGCTGCGCGTCTTCATCGATGGCGAACCCTCGTTCTGCGCGGCCCTGCGCGACGCCCTGTTCATGCGCACCGTCGGCGCCTGGGTCGAAGTAGGAGAGTGCGGCCGCTGGCTGCCGCTGCCGGCCATTCCGATCCGCGCCGCCGGCTTTGGCGAAGACGAATCCGTGATCGATTTTCCGGCCCGCTCGCATGCCGCCTACCGCCTGCTGACCGAGTATTTCTGCTTTCCCGAGAAATTCAATTTCTTCGACATCGACCTCGCCGCCCTGGGCGCCATCATTCCCGGCGCGGCCTCGGTGACCCTGCACCTGGCCCTGTCCGGCATCCGCAGCGACTCGAACATGGCGCGCCTGCTCGGCACCCTGTCGGCCAGGCATTTGCAGCTCGGCTGCACGCCGGTCGTGAACCTGTTCCGCCAGCGTGGCGAGCCGATCCGCCTGACCCACACCACGCCCAGCTACCCGGTGCTGGCCGATGCGCGCCGCGCCTATGCCTTCGAGGTGCAATCGATCGATTCGGTGAACCTGGTGCGCCAGACCCCGCAGGGCGAAACGGTGGTGCAATTTCGCCCCTTTTACTCCTTGCAGCACGCCCAGACGGCCGAACAGAACGGCCACTACTGGGCGATGCGGCGCGACGAAACCCTGGCTGAACGCAGCCCCGGTTTCGAGACGCAGATCGCCATCGTCGATATCGACTTCGATCCAGCCGCGGTCGAAACCGACACGCTCAATCTAGAACTGACCTGCTCGAACCGCGACCTGCCTTCGCAGCTGAGCTATGGCCAGGCCGGCGGCGATTTGTTCCTCGAGGGCGGCTCGACTGTGCGCGCGATTCACTTCTTGCGCAAACCTTCTCACTCCTGGCGTTTTCCCAGTGGCCGCAGTGCGCACTGGCGCCTGATTTCGCATCTGTCATTGAATCACCTGTCGATCAGCGCGGGCGGCGTGGAAGCGTTCAGGGAGATGCTGGCGCTGTACGACCTGCCGCGTTCTCCCTCCTCGCAGCGCCAGATCGGCGGCATCGTCTCCATCGAACAGCAGCCGACCACCGCCTGGCTCGCCGGTAATCCGTTCAACTGCCTGGTGCGCGGGGTGCAGGTGCGCCTCGCCATCGATGAGGAAGCCTTCATCGGCAGCGGCATCCACGCTTTTACCCACATCGTCGAACGTTTTCTTGCCCTGTACGTGCACGCCAACAGTTTTACGCAGCTGGTGATCGTCTCGGCGAAAACCGGGGAAGAGATTTATACATGCACAGCGAAAAGCGGCGATTTGAGCCTGCTGTAATCGAGCGCCTGTTCCGCGAGCCCTACCGCTTCGAGTATTTCCAGGCGGTGCGCATGCTGGAACTGTGGCTGCGCAAGCATGGCGCGCCGGACCAAAATGCCGTCGCCAATTTCCTGCGCTTTCAGAATTCAACCTCGCTGCGCTTTCCGGCCAGCCAGCTGGAAGCGGTCCAGCCCGACCCGCCCGTCGCGCCCGATGCCGCAGCGCTCGGCGCGGCCCTGCAGGAGGGCACATTAAAATGGGTGCGCCTCACGCCGACCTTCATGGGGCTGCTGGGCGGACAGGGAATCTTGCCGCCGCATTACACGGAACGCGTGGCCGAGCAGCAGGCGAACGACAAGGACGAAGGCCCGCGGTCTTTTCTGGACAGCTTTTCGAACCGCTCGCTGGCGCTGTTTTATGAAGCCTGGCGCAAGTACCGGCTGCACCTGAAATACGAGCGCAGCGGCAAGGACAGTTTTTTGCCGCTGCTGCTGGGCCTGGCCGGCCTCGGCCCGCCTGCGCTGCGCCGGCGCCTGGCCCACGCCGATCAGGGCGCCGTGCTCGACGAATCGATCGCCTACTTTGCCGCGGCGATCCGCCAGCGCCCCGTTTCCGCGGTCCAGATGGCGCGCGTGCTGTCCGAGTATTTCGGCCAGCCGGTCGAGGTCGAACAATTCGTCGGCGCCTGGTACGCCGTGCCGCCGGCGCAGCAAAGCACCCTGGGCTGCGCCAGCGCCACCCTCGGCAGCTGCGCGATTGCCGGCGAACGCGTCTGGCAGAGAGATCTGCGCCTGCGCCTGGTCGTCGGCCCGCTCGACCACGCCGGTTTTACGGCCTTCCTGCCGGGCGGCCTGGCGGCGCGCGCCCTGGCCAGTTTATTGACCCTGTTCACCGGACTGTGTCTCGAATACGAGATCGAACTGGTGCTGCGCGCAATCGACGTGCGGCCGCTCACGCTGTGCGAAGGGAGCGAACTTGGGCGGCTGGGCTGGGACAGCTATCTGGTGGCCGGCCCCGCGGAATGGGATCGGAACGACGTCCACTACGACATCCGGATCGGCTGACAGGTTTATACGATCCCGCCATTCACCCGCAGCGTCTGTCCATTCACCCACTCCCCCTGCGGCCCGGCCAGGAAGGCCACCGTGTGTGCGATGTCTTCCGGCGTACCCAAGCGTTCCAGTGGCGCCGCTTTCGCCAGGCGCTCGACCAGCTCGGCCGGTTTACCGTCCAGGAACAGGTCGGTCGCCGTCGGTCCCGGCGCCACGGCGTTCACGGAAATGCCCTTGCCGCGCATCTCCTTGGCGAAGATGTTGGTCATGGTCTCGATCGCCGCCTTGGCCGCGCCGTACACGGCGTAGCCGGGCATGGCGAGGCCGATCGCGCTGGTTGAAAAATTCACAATGCGTCCGCCCGAACGCAGGCGCGTGGCGGCCAGGCGCAGCATATTAAACGTGCCGCGCGTGTTGATGGCGAAGATCTTCTCGTACAGGGCGTCGTCGGTATCGGCGATCATGGTCGTGCCGGGCTGGATCACGCCGGCATTGTTGACGATGACATCGACGCCGCCGAAGGCCTGTTCCGTTTCGTCGAACAGGCGCGCGCAGTCAGGCGCCTGCGCCACGTCGCCCTGCAGCGCGACGGCGCGGCCGCCGGCTTTTTCGATTTCGTCCACCACTTCCCGCGCATCCTGCGCCCGGCTGGCGTAGTTCACGGCGACCGCGAACCCTTCCTGCGCCAGGCGCAGCGCGATGGCGCGGCCGATGCCGCGCGAGGCGCCGGTGACGATTGCCACTTTGACGTTTGCCATGTTGTTCTCCTGTGTGATCGATGGGAGCCAGTCTAGGTCTTATTCCCTGTTGGATAAATAGGCTTAAAATCAATTCATTATTCAACTCAGCCAAAGAATCCAGTCATGGACATCGCGCGCGCCATGGGTGTGTTTTCTCAGGTCGCCACCCTCGGCAGCTTCAGCAAGGCGGCCGAACGTCTATCCCTGCCGGCCGCCACCGTCACCCACATCGTGCAGGAACTCGAGCGCGAGCTCGGCACGCGCCTGCTGCACCGGACCACGCGAAAGGTGACGCTGACCGACGACGGCACCCTGTACCTGGAGCGCTGCCTGCGCCTGCTGGCCGACATCGAAGACGCCCAGGCCCTGTTTACGGGTTCGCGCACCAAACCGCGCGGCGTGGTGCGGGTCGACCTGCCCGAGCGCCTCGCGCGCCTGTCGATCATCCCGGCCCTGCCCGGCTTCTTCGCGCAGTATCCGGACATCCAGGTGCGCCTGGCCGCCAGCGACCGCTTCGTCGACCTGGTGGGAGAGGGCGTCGATTGCGCGGTGCGCGTCGGGCCGCTGGCCGATTCGAGCCTGATCGCACGGCGCATCGGCGACATGGAGCAGGTGAACGTCGCTGCTCCCGCTTATCTCGCGCGCTACGGCACGCCACAGACGCTGGCCGATCTGGCGCACCACCTGGCCGTCAGCTTCTTCTCCAGCCGCGCCGGACGAGACCTGGCCTGGGAATACGTCGAACGCGGCGAGACGCGGCGTCTCAAAATGCGCAGCCTGATTTCGGTGAGCAGCAGCGACGCCTATCTGGCGGCCTGCCTGGCCGGCCTCGGCCTGGTCCAGGTGCCGCGCCATGGCGTCGATCAACTGCTGGCGCAGGGCGAACTGGTCGAGGTGCTGCCCGCGTATCGCGCGGCGCCGCTGCCGGTATCGGTCGTCTACGCCCGCAACCGCCAGTTGTCGGCACGCGTGCGCGTGTTCGTCGACTGGCTGTGCGAACGGGCGCTGGCCGGCGCCTGGTGAATCAGCGTTGGTCCTTGTACCAGCCATATTCCCACTGCCACGGCATGTCGGTCTCGCCCAGCACCAGGCGCGCCAGTTCCGGATAGATGCGCTCGGCGCGCACGTCGTTCGCCAGCATCACCACGCAGCGCTGCCCGTTTTCCAGGCACAGCACCAGGTTACCGGTCGTGTCGTTGTGGCCGCCCTTGAACCAGCCGGCGCCGCTGCGGTCGCGGAAGCTCACCAGTCCCAGTCCGGCCGCGAGACCCGCCACCGGTACGGCGGCCTCCGGTGCCAGCGTCGGGAACTGGTGCGCCGAGCGGATCGGCAGCTGGGCGCGGATCAATTCGGCGCGCGCCTGCGCGGACAAGCCCTCGCCGCGCATGATGCCGGCCCACAGGCGCGCCTGGTCGGCGATCGTCGTGTCCATCGAACCGGCCGCGCTGACCCGGCTGCGCTCGTCGTGCGGCTCCAGCTTGCCTTGCAGGTCGTAACCGTCGGCCAGGCGGCCGGCGAAGTCGGCGCGCCACATCATGCTGGTGTCGCGCATCTTGAGGCGGTCGAACACGCGCCGCTGCATCTCCTTCCCCGCATCGAGCCCGAGCCCTTGCTCGACGATCAGCTGCAGCAGATAAAAACCTTCGCCGGAATAGGCGTAGCGCGTGCCGGGCGTGAAATGGATGCGCAGGCGCTTGTCCGGTTCCAGCCAGCGGAAGTTGGCGAAGCCGGCGCTGTGGGTGAGCAGGATGCGCGGCGTCAGCAGGCGCCAGCGCGGGTCCTGCGCCAGGTCGGCATAGCCCTGGTCCTTGCCGGTGTAGTCGGGCAGGGGCCGCGGCAGAAGAGAAGTGAGCGGCGCGTCGAGGTCGAGTTTTCCCTCGTCGGCCAGCTGCAGCAGCAGGTAGGCGAACGCGGTTTTCGTGAGCGAGGCGCCGTACAGGATGCTGTCGCTGCGCAGCGGCTGGCGCTGTTCGGCATTGCGCCAGCCCCAGGTCCGCACTTCGACCACCTCGCCGCGGTCGATCACGGCCAGCGCCAGCCCCTGCACTTTTTCGCGCGCCATCAGATTCGACACCGCGGCGTCGTCCGGGACCCGCGCGCGCGGCGCCAGCTGGGCGCAGGCCGCCAGCAGCGTCGCCGCCGCCAGCGCTGCGACGGTGCTGCGCAAGAAGCTCACGGTCCGCCGGCCAGCACCTTGTCCGGCGTGATCGGCGTACTGCGGATGCGTTTACCGGTCGCGTGGTAGATCGCGTTGCTGACCGCCGCCGCCACGCCCACCAGGCCGATCTCGCCCACGCCCTTGGCACCCAGGCGGCTGACGATGCGGTCGTCTTCTTCGACGAAGAGGACGTCGATGTCGTGGATGTCGGCATTCACGGCCACGTGGTATTCGGACAGGTTGTGGTTCATGAAGCGCCCGAAGCGGTGGTCGGTATGGCTTTCCTCGTGCAGCGCCTGGCTGATGCCCCAGACCACGCCGCCGACGATCTGGCTGCCGGCCGTCTTGGTATTCATGATGCGGCCCGCCGCAATGGCGCTGACCACGCGCGTCACGCGCACGATGCCGAGTTCCTCGTCGACCCGCACCTCGACGAAGACGGCGGAATGAACCATGCGCCGGAATTTGCGCTGCTTGAGCATCTGCGGCAGCATCAAATACTTTTCCTCGATCCGCTCGCGGCCCGCGTGGCGCACGATGGCGCTCAGGGCGATGAAGGTGGCCGGGTCCTTTTTCAGGCGCATTACGCCGCCCGCGAACTCGACATCTTTTAAACGCTTGTTACGGAACGGCGAATCCGGGTCGGACTGCGCATGGCGCAACAAGGTCAGGCGCAGCTTGTCGCACACGCCGGCGACCGCCGAGCCGACCGTGGTCACGTGCGAGGAGCCGCCCTCTACCGGCGCGGCCGGCAGGGTCGAGTCGCCCAATTGAAAAGTCACGCGTTCGAGCGGCAGGCCCATGGCCTCGGCCGCGATCATCGCCATCACGGTATAGGTGCCGGTGCCGATGTCGGTCGCCGCGCTCGAGACCACGAGTCGACCGTCCGCATGCATCACGGCGCTGGCACGCGCGAACATCTGCAGCGCATCCCAGGCGCCGGTCGCCATGCCCCAGCCGACCCACTCCTCTCCCTCCTTGCGCGAACGCGGCGCCAGCGGCCGCTGCGACCAGCCGAATTTCTCGGCGCCTTGCTGATAACAGGCGCGCAGTTCCTTGCTCGAATACGGCTTGTCGTCGACCGGAGAACGCTCGGCGTAGTTTTTCAGACGCAGGCTCAAAGGGTCCATTTTCAGCGCATAGGACAGCTCGTCCATCGCCACTTCCAGCGCATGCATGCCGTGCGCGGCGCCCGGCGCGCGCATGTCCATCGGCGTGTACTGGTCGAGTTTCACCAGTTTATAGCCGAGCTTGATGTTGTCGCAGGCGTAGAGCAGGCCGGACCAGTTGACGACGACTTCGACGTAATCCTCGAGGCGCGAGGTTTCGCCGATCGCCTCGTGCTGGATCGAGGTCAAGGTGCCGTCGCGCTCGGCCGCCAGTTTGACCCACTGCACCGTCTCGGGACGGTGGCCGAAGCTGAACATCTGCTGGCGCGTGAGCGTCACGCGCACCGAACGTTTCAAATGCAGGGACGCCATCACCGCCAGGGGCAGCTGGTATTGTGGACGCAGGCCGGAACCGAAGGCGCCGCCCACATACGGGTTGCGCACCGTGACCTTGTCCTTCGAGAGGCCGAACACGTGCGAGACGTACCAGCGGCTGTTCTGCGAACTCTGCGTCTTGTCGTAGATCGTCAGGTGGCCGTCCTCGCCACGAATGACGGTCGATGCGAACAGCTCCAGGGGATTATGATGCTCGACGCCGTGATGGAACTCGGCCTCGATTTTGACGGGCGCCGCCTGGAAGGCTTTCTCGGCATTGCCCTTTTCCGGCGGCGGCGGCTCGAAGCCGGCGCGCAGGGGGATCGGCTTGTGGGCGCGCTCCAGGTTGGCCGTCAGGCGCGTGTCGTATTCGGCTTCCTCGTAGCGCACGCGCACCAGGGCCGCCGCGCGACGCGCCGCTTCGAAGCTCTCGGCCAGCACCAGCGCCACCGGCTGGCCGTTGTAGATGATGTGCTCGTTGTAGAAGGGCCGGAAGGGCGAGCCGGGCGGCGCCGTCATGTCCTTGTAGGCGAGATCGACGGAGCGCATCTTCGGCCGGTTCAGGTGGCTCATCACCTCGACCACGCCCTCGATCTGCATCGCATCGAAGGTGTCGATGTCGAGGATGCGGCCACGGGTGATGGTGCCGCTGACGACCACGCCGTACAGCAGGTTCTCGGCCGGATGCTCGGCCGCGTAGCGGGCGGCGCCCGTGACCTTGGCGCGGCCGTCGACGCGCTTGACGTCGGTGCCGGTGACGACCGCCCCGGTACCCGGTTCGGCCACGGGTGTTTTTAAGGCCTGGATCAGGTCAGTCATGCGCTTCTCCGGTGTTGGTGACGGTGCCGCGCACCGCGGTCTGCAGCGCGCGCACGATGGCTTTTCTCGCCAGTCCTATCTTGAAATCGTTGTGGCCCTGGCCGACGGCGCCCTCCAGCAGCAGGTCCGCCACGCGGCCGAACAGCATCGGGTCTTCCTTCTGCCCCTCCAGCAGCGCTTCGGCCTCCGGCTTGCGCCAGGGTTTATGGGCGACCGAGCCGAGCGCGATGCGCGCACTGCGGATCACGCCGTCCGCACCGATGTCGAGCGCCGCCGCCACCGAGACCAGGGCAAAAGCGTAGGACAGGCGCTCGCGCACCTTGATGTAGGCCGAGTGCGCCGCGTAGCGACGCGCGTCGGGCAGCGAGATATGGGTGATCAGCTCGTCCGCTTCGAGCACGGTGTCGTACTGCGGCGCGTCGTCGGGCAGGCGGTGGAATTCGGCGAAGGGGATTTCTCGCTTGCCGCGCGCCGATTCCACGTGCACCGTCGCTTCCAATGCGGCCAGCGCCACGCACATGTCGGACTGGTGGGTCGCGATGCAGTACGGGCTGGCGCCGAGGATCGCGTGCTGGCGCGTCACGCCGCCGATGGCCGAGCAGCCGCTGCCCGGATCGCGCTTGTTGCAGGGCGTGCCGAGGTCGTAAAAGTAGTAGCAGCGGGTGCGCTGCAGCAGGTTGCCGGCATTGCTCGCCATATTGCGCAGCTGGGGAGAGGCGCCGGCCAGGATCGCGGCGGTGAGCAGCGGATAGCGCTCGCGCACCAGCGGGTGGTAGGCGGTATCGGCATTCCGCGCGGTGGCGCCCAGTTTCAGGCCGTCGCCTTCTTCTTCGATGGCGTCGAGCGGCAGGCGGTTGATGTCGACCAGGCGGCTCGAGACCATCACGCCCTCTTTCATCAGGTCGATCAGGTTGGTGCCGCCGGCAATGAAGCGTACGGCTTCGCCGGCGAAGCTGGCGTTGTGCGCCACCTGGGACAGCGCAGCCTCGGCGCTGTCGGCTTGGGAAAAGGTAAATGGGTTCATGCCGGCACCGTTCCCGGCACGATCGCGTGCACCGCATTGTCGCCATCCTTGATGCCGGCCACCGCGCAGACGGCCTTGCGGATACCCGGATAGGCGCCGCAGCGGCAGACGTTACCGCTCATCAGTTCGCGCACGTCGGCCACGGTTTTCGCCTGCCCTTCGTTGATCAGGCCGACCGCCGAGCAGATCTGGCCCGGGGTGCAGTAGCCGCACTGGAAGGCATCGTTGTCGATGAAGGCTTGCTGCAGGGGGTGCAGCTTGCCCTCTTCGGCGAGGCCTTCGATGGTGGTGATCTCGCGGCCGTTCTGCATCACGGCCAGGGTCATGCAGGAGTTGATGCGCTTGCCGTCGACGAGGACGGTGCAGGCGCCGCACTGGCCGTGGTCGCAGCCCTTTTTCGAGCCGGTGAGATCGAGGCGCTCGCGCAGCAGGTCGAGCAGGGTGACCCACGCTTCGATCTGCATTGCGTGTTCCTGGCCGTTGATGCGCAGGGTGAGCGGGTAGCGCTCGGGAGCGGTCATGGTGGATCCTTTCTGGATGGTTCGGACGCGCCGGTCCCGGCGCAGGCGGCAGGCAGCGCAGAATGGGTTGTCATTCCGTTACGACCATCTTAGTAGCAAGGACCAGCTAACCGGCGCACAATTAGCTGCGGCTAATTCATGCAGCGAGAGCTCAGGCGAGATAGCTTGCCAGCCCGAACTGATCGATAAATTCGAGCAAGGCGCTGAGGGCCGCGGGGCGGTGGCTGCGGCCGGGATAGACGGCGTAATACGTGTTGTCGGTGGGCGGGTACGAGGGCAACACCAGCTGCAGGCTGCCGTCGAGCAGGGCCTCGCGCACCATGAACCAGGGCAGCAAGGCGATGCCGGCGCCGGCCAGCGCCAGGCCGCGCAGCGTATTCAGGTTGTTGGCACGCAGCGGAGATTCGGCGGCGGACAAGTGGACCACCTTGCCGTCGGCATGCAGCGGCCATTGCGGCAAGACGTCGTGCAGCAGCAGGCGATGGCGCGACAAGTCAAGCGGGTGCTGGGGCGCGCCGTGCGTGGCCAGGTAGGTATTCGATGCGACCAGCACGCGGCGTACCGCCCCCACGCGGCGCGACACGAAAGAGGAATCGGCCAGCTGGCCTGTTCTCAGGGCCAGGTCGATGCGTTCGGCGACCAGGTCGAGGTGGGCGTCGGTGATTACGCATTCGACGGTGACGGCCGGATGGCGCGCATGGAAAGCGGCCAGCAAGGGCGGCAGCAACAGGATGCCGGAAGCTTCCGGAGCGGTCAGGCGCAGGTGGCCGGCCGGCTCTTCGCGCAGGCGAGAGATCGCCGCGTCGGCTGCGTTGGCGGCATCGAGCATGGCCTGGCAATGGCTTAGATAGACCTGGCCGGCGGCGGTGAGGCTGAGGCGGCGTGTGGTCCGGTGCAGCAGGCGCACCCCGAGTCCGCTTTCCAGTTCGGCGACGCGCGCGCTGACCGTCGATTTCGGAACGCCGGCGATCTGCGCCGCCTGCGTAAAACTGCCGCTGGCCGCCACCTGGGCGAACAAGGCCATGGCATCGAGTTTCATTGTTCGCTCCGCTGGATAGTCTTTCCGGATTATAAGGTCTAATCAGCGCAATCCTGAGCCGCTACACTGAACTTCATTCAACACTGACAAAGGACCATCATGAAAGCCATTGCCGCCTACGCATCCCTGCCTGCGGATAACGAACTCGCCCTGCAGGACATCACGCTGCCTGACCCTGTCGCGACCGGTCACGACCTGCTGGTCGAAGTACACGCCGTGTCCGTGAATCCGGTCGACACCAAGGTACGCCGCGGCTTGCCGGCGCAGGCGCAAGCGGAACCAAAAGTGCTGGGCTGGGATGCGAGCGGCATCGTGCGCGCTGTCGGCCCCGAAGTGACGCTGTTCCGCCCGGGCGACCGGGTTTGGTATGCGGGCGCCATCCACCGCCCCGGCAGCAACAGCGAACTGCACCTGGTCGACGAGCGCATCGTCGGCCGCATGCCGGCCAGTCTCGGCTTCGCCGAGGCGGCGGCGCTGCCGCTGACGGCAATCACGGCCTGGGAAATGCTGTTCGACCGCCTCGGCCTGCAGCTGGGCGGCCATGAAGGCGAAAAACTGCTGGTGGTGGGCGCCGCCGGCGGCGTCGGGTCGATCATGGTGCAGCTGGCGCGCCAGCTGACCGGTATTACCGTGATCGGCACCGCTTCGCGTCCGGAAACGCGCGAATGGGCACGCATCTTCGGTGCGCACCATGTGGTCGACCACAGCGTGTCCATCGACAAGGCATTGAGCGACGCGGGCCTGGGCGAAGTCCATTACGTAGCCAGCCTGACCCATACCGATAAACATTTCGCGGCCCTCGTGAATGCGCTCAAGCCGCAAGGAAAACTCGCCCTGATCGACGATCCGGAACCGATCGACGTGCGCCTGCTGAAGCGCAAGAGCATCTCGCTGCACTGGGAACTGATGTTTACCCGCTCCCTGTTCACTACCCCGGACATGCAGGCCCAGCACCGCTTGCTGAACGAA
The DNA here is from genome assembly GCF_004798585.1 of Massilia sp. Mn16-1_5. GTDB lineage: Bacteria > Pseudomonadota > Gammaproteobacteria > Burkholderiales > Burkholderiaceae_D > Telluria. The sequence goes on along the minus strand of NZ_PPXQ01000016.1, from coordinate 14,427 downwards.
GTGGCGCAACTGGTCGACGACGGCCGCATCCGCACGACGCTGGCCCAGAACATGGGTACGATCAACGCGGCGAATCTACGCCGGGCCCACGCTTTTATCGAAAGCGGCGCGGCCAGCGGCAAGGTGGTTCTGGAAGGCTTTTAAAAAGAAGGACAGCTTTTAGAAACGAAAGCCCGATTTTTCGGGCTTTTTTATTGTCTCTCGGCATTTTTTAAGCCACTAAAAAGATGCCGAAAAAAGCAGCAAAACATCGGTCATATCGTTTATATGGTTAATACAAATTAAACGATTTATATTGTATGTTTACTGTGCGTTGCCGAGGGCGTCCGACAGCGGCGAGGTGCAGCGTTGCACGGTGACCAGGGCGTTGATGGCGCGCTTGTGCTCTTCCAGCGAGGGCAGTCCGAGCCGCTTGCGGCGCGCCTCGACCCGTGCCAGGTCGTCCAGCAGAAAGTAATCCCAGCCGCAGCCGGCGACCTGGCGCAACTGGGTGCCGTAGCGCTGCGGGCGCCCTTCCTGCACCGCCAGCCGGTCGGAGGCGGCCGCCAGGTGCATGGCCGAAGCTTCGCCATCGAGCACGGCCAGTTCGAGCTGGCGCACCACCTGGCGCTGGAAGGCGATATCGCTTCTCGCCTGCTGGGCGATCAACCAGGCGGCGCGCGCCGCCTGCACCCCTTCGACGCTGCGCCGCGGCCAGCCGCAGGCCGTCATCCAGGCGCTCAGGCGTTCGGCATTCGCCCGCTCCACGCCTTCCAGCGCCGTGCGCCGCTCGCTTGCTGCCGCGTCAATCGGGGCGGCCAGGTAATCGACCTGGCTGCGCAGGCTGTCGGCTGCTTCCACCATGGCAGTGAGCTCGCCGGCATAGGCGGCGCAGCTGGATGCAGCGTGCAACGGCGCCGTCACAAACGCGGCGAACAGGGAAACCAGCAGGTGCAGGGTGCTTCGCATTGTCATTCTCATCAGATCCAATGCATAAAGCCTAACATAAGGCGTGCGCTTGGCAAGCGGCGGGAATCGCATAATGATGGGACCCGCATCCGGCCCGGAGACTCTCATGCGCGCGCCCTGGTTCCCCTTATTCCTGGCATGGGCCAGCCTGCCCTCGTTCGCTGCCGAGCTGGACGACGACGCCCTCTGGCAGAAACTGCGCGCCGGCGGCGTGACGGTCCTGATGCGTCATGCGGCCACCACACCCGGGATCGGCGACCCGCCCGGCTTTACACTGAACCAGTGCGCCACCCAGCGCAACCTGTCGGATAAAGGCCGCCAGGACGCGCGGGCGATCGGCGCCGCCTTCAAGGAGCGCGGCGTGAATCCGGGCGCGGTCTGGTCGAGCCGCTGGTGCCGCTGCCTGGATACGGCGAAACTGGCGTTCGGGCGCGCCGAGCCGGAACCCAGCCTGGATTCGATGTTCAAGGACGACGACAAGGCAGCGTCCGCCAAGCTGCGCGACCTGCGCGCCCGCCTGGCTGCGCGCCGCGAGACGACGCCGCTGGTGCTGGTCACCCACGACGTCAACATCCGCGCCCTCACCGGCGCCTCGTTGGCGCCCGGGGAAATGGTGTTGACGATCCTGCGCGACGGAAAGCTCGAGCCGATCGGGCGCCTGTCGATGCCGGCGCGTGACACGGCCACGGCACGATAGACGCAGGCACACGCGACGCGGCCGTTCGGGCGTAGAATCGGGCGGGTCGCATACCGGGAGAGACGTCATGCAACGATTGACCCTGTTTGCCGCCGGGCTGGTCCTCAGCACCGGCGCACTTGCCCACCACGGCTGGAGCGAATACCAGTCCGACAAGCCGCTCGACCTGAGCGGCACCATCGAGCAGGCCGGCTACGAGCAGCCGCACGGCTTCGTACGCCTGAAAACGGCCGACAACAAAACCTGGCTCGTGGTGCTGGCGCCGCCCTCGCGCATGGAAAGCCGCGGGCTGGCCAGGGAGATGCTCAAGCCGGGCCAGCGCGCCACGGTGCACGGTTATCCACACCGCAGCAAGAGCGACGAACTGCGCGCCGAAAACATCACGATCGAGGGCAAGAAGACGGAGCTGCGCTGATGGCGGCCGGTGCCGGCGTGTTCGAGGCGCTGGCGGCTACCCCCTTGTCGATCGCGATGCGCGAAGGCGCCTGGCTGTATCCGATCGTCGAGATCGTCCACATCGCGGGTTTCGCCGTGCTGGTCGGCAGCGTGGTGCTGTTCGACCTGCGCGTGCTCGGGTTTGCCCCTACGCTGCCGGTGGCCGACCTCGGCCGGCACCTGCTGCGCTGGGCGCTGGCGAGCCTGATATTGGTGATTCCGGCCGGGCTGCTGCTGTTCAGCGCCCATCCGGTCGAGCTGGCGAACAATCGCGTTTTTCTTCTAAAACTGGTGCTGATCGCCCTCGCCGGCCTGAACGCGCTCGCCTTTCATTTGCTGCCCTACCGCAGCGTGGCCGGCTGGGACCGCGAACACGCCGCGCCGCCGCTGGCCCGGGTTGGGGCCGCGCTGTCGATCCTGCTCTGGTTGGGCGTCATCACCTGCGGGCGCATGCTGGCCTATGTATAGCTGCGGCCGTGCCCGCCTCATGCTACAGTGATCGCCTCGCATAACCGCTCCATTCCAGCATGCTGAAACCTGCCGCCCTCGCCGCCCTCGTCCTCTCGAGCTGCGCCTGCAGTGCCGCCATGGCGGCCATTCCCGTCTACGGCTTCATCGTCAAGAACACCTATCCGCACGATCCGCAGGCGTTCACGCAAGGCCTGTTCTTCCGCGACGGCCACCTGTACGAGACGACCGGCCTCACCGGCCGCTCGACGCTGCGCCGCATCGAACTGAAAACCGGCAAGGTGCTGCAAAAGGCGGAATTGCCGAAGGACGTGTTCGGCGAAGGCTCGACGGCATTTGGCGACAACATCCTGGGCCTGACCTGGCAATCGAAGACCGGCTATGTATTCGACGCCAAGACCTTCGCCATGAAAGCGCGCTTCCCCTATGAGGGCGAAGGCTGGGGCCTGGCCAGCGATGCGAAAAACGTCTACATGAGCGACGGCAGCGCGAATATCCGCGTACTCGACCCGAACAGCCTGAAGGAAGTACGCCGGGTCCAGGTCACGGCAGAAGGCAAGCCGATCGATTCCCTGAATGAACTCGAAATCGTCGACGGCGAACTGTATGCGAACGTCTGGGGCACCGACGTCATCGCCCGCATCGACCCGGCCAGCGGCAAGGTGACCGGCTGGATCGACCTCACGAACTTGCTGCCGCGCGACAAACGCGGCACCAGTTCGGTCGACGCGGTGCTGAACGGCATCGCCTATGATGCCAAGCACCGCAAGCTCTACGTGACCGGTAAATTCTGGCCGAAACTGTTCGAAATCGAACTGGTGCGTTTCGAGGGCCGCTGAACGCTCAGCCGGTGACGCTGATCACCACTTTGCCGAAGTGCGAGCCCGATTCCATGTAGCGATAGGCCTCTTTCGCTTCGTCGAACCCGAACACGCGATCGACCACTGGCTTGATCCCGCTGGTCGCCGCGAAACTCATCACCTGTTCCAGCATCCTGCGGCTGCCCACGAAAATGCCGACCATGCGCTTGGCGCCGGCGAGTAAGGTCGCCGGATTGACTTCGCCCCCGAAACCGCTGACGCCGCCGATGATGGCGACGCTGCCGCCCATCGCGCAGGATGCCACCGAGCGGTTGACGGTGCCCTGCCCGCCTACTTCCAGCACCACGTCGGCACCCGCGCCGTGGGTGGCGCGCAGGACTTCTTCCTGCCATTCGGGAATCGTGCGGTAATTGATCGTGTGGTGGGCGCCCAGCTCGCGGGCGCGCTGGAGCTTCTCGTCGCTGGAAGAGGTGATGATGGTGCGCAGCCCGGCCGCCTTAGCCAGCTGCAAGCCCAGCACCGAGACGCCACCTGTCCCCAGCAGCAGCACGGTGTCGCCCGGTTTGATGGCATTGCTCGACTCGAAGATCGCGTTCCAGGCGGTGACGCCGGCGCAGGGCATGGTCGATGCCTCCACATAGCTCAGCTGCGGCGGAATTTTTGCCAAGGCATCCTCGTGCAGCACGACTTCCTCGGCCAGCATGCCGTCGATGTCGCCGCCCAGCGCGTGGCGGATTTTAGTGGGCGAGGTGCGCCCGTCCTGCCAGTAGGGGAAGAAGGAAGCGGCGACGCGGTCGCCTACCTGCAGGCGCGTGACGCCATGGCCGACGGCCAGGACTTCGCCGGCGCCGTCCGAGCAGGGGATGATGGGGTCGTCGACGTTCACCAGATAATTGCCGCTGGCAACCATCAGGTCGCGGTAGTTCAGGGACACCGCGTGCACGCGCACCCGCACTTCGCCGAGCGCCAGTTCGCGTTCGGGAAAATTCACGCACCGTAGACCGTCGATGTTCTCGCCCGGCAGAATCTGGTAAGCCCGCATCGTCTACTCCTTGCTGGATGAATGCGGGCCATTCTACTGCGCCCGCTTGCAAGCCCTGTTCCGTTACATCGGTTTCGCCACCATCAGCCAGAAGATGATCACGAAGGCGGCAAAGGCGGGCACCCCCAGCGCCACCCAGGTTTTGAAGAGACGCCAGTACTGCGGCGGCAAGGCGGTATCGGTGCGCGCCGCTTCGGCGGCCAGGTCGCGCAGTCTCATCTGGATCCAGACCACCGGCAGCCAGCAGGCGCCCGCCAGCACGTACAGGGCCACCGACCACATGATCCATTTGCTGTGGAAGGGGTAACCCGCCAGGTGGATCATGTAAAAACCGGTGGCGGGCTGGATCACGGCGGTGGTGGCCGTGAAAACCCAGTCGGCGATCACGACGTTGCGGCTGACCACGGCGATCGCGCGCACGTCGCGGCTGATGTTGGCAAACAGCATGTACCACGCTGAGCCGATGCCGGTGCCGAACAGGAAGGTCGACGACAGGATGTGCAGCCATTTTATGACGACGTAATCCATTATTCTTCCATTTCGTAGAGAAGCCAGATGGCGGCCAGCATGGGCAGGTTTTTCGTTAAGGGCCCATAGGGATGCAGCAGGAATTCAGGCAACTTGAACGCTATCACGAGCGTATAAAAACCGATCAGGCCCAATTGTACGAGCCACAGCCAGCGCCGCCGCCGCAGGAACACGATGCCGAGACCGAGCAGCAGGTCGAAGCCGGCCGCGCCGTACAGCATCAGCGGCTGCAGGGACGGCGGGATGCCGCTGCGCGCCAACAAGTCGTAGCTGGCCTCGACCGGGTACAGGCCGAAGGAGACGATGGCCGTGATGATCCAGACCGCGACGATGCTCCAGCGCAAAATCGGCAGCAGCCAGCCCAGTTTTGCTTGCGTGCGTTCGGCGCGCGGATCGGTGACGAAGGCGGCAATCGGCGTCGGCGCACGGCCCAGCAGCTGGGTGATCGGAGCGACATCGCCCGTATTCCCGCGGTCGAGCATGCGCAAGGCCTCCTCGTCGAGCAGTGCGCCGGGCAGCCAGCGTCCGGCTTTCGCGAGCAGACGAGACAACAAGCCGGGCAGCGGCAGCACCAGCTGCCGTTTCATTCCCATGGCACTGCGCAGGCGCGCCAGGTAATCGGTGAACGACAGGGCCTCGGGCCCGACCAGCGGCACGCGCCGCGCCGTCGTGCCGGGTGGCAGCGGTAATCTGTGGCGCAGCAGGCCGATCATCGCCGCGACGACGTCGTCGATGTGCACCGGCTGCACCATTTGCGGCGCGCTGCCGAAGCGCACGGATACGGGCATGCTGGCCAGGGTTTTGAAGACCTGCGCGCTGGCGCCCTCCTTGCCGTAGACCAGGGAAGGTTGGACGATGTAGGCGCGCACCGGTAGCGCAGCCAGGTAGTCGTCGGCCGCCTTTTTCGACAAGTGATACGCACTGTCCGCTTCCGCATCGGCGCCCAGGGCCGAGAGCTGGATTACCAGGCGCACGTCCTCGGATTCGGCGCAGGCGGCGAACAGGGCGCGCGGCGCCAGCGTATGCAGGCGCTCGAAGCTTTGCCGGCCCGACTCCCTGAAAATGCCGACCGTGTTGATGACGGCGTCGACGCCTGACAAGCGCGCCAGCCAGATGGATTTGTCGGTATCGTTGGCAAAGTCAGCATGCACATAGCCCAGGCGTGGATCGCTGCTCTCTTTCGGAGTGCGCACCGCGCAGACGACGTGGTGGCCCTCAAGCAGCAGCGCCTGCAGCAGGTGCTGTCCGATGAAACCGCTGGCGCCTGTGAGCAAGATCCGCATGCAATTCCTTTCACCGAGTCGAGGATGAACACTATGGCAGATTGGTCAACTTCCATGCAACGCGGCCTGGTCGGCGGCGCCGCTTCCAGCATCGTTTCCACCGCCGCCCTGGCCCTGCTCGGGCGTCTCGAGGCCGGCAGCGCCTATGCGCCGACGAACGCCGTCAGCCACTGGATCTGGGGCGACGAGGCGGCCGAGCACGATGGTTTTTCGCTGAAATACACGATCACCGGCTATGCGATCCACCACCTCAGCGCCACCTTCTGGTCGGTCCTGTTCGAAAAGCTGGCCGGAGAAAAGCTTGACCACAAGGACTTGCGGGTGACCCTGGCCGCGTCCGCCGCCACCTCGGCGATCGCCTGCTTTGCCGATTACAAGATGACGCCCGAGCGCCTGAAGCCCGGCTACGAGAAGCGCCTGTCTAGAAAATCGCTGGCCGGCGTGTATGCCGCCTTCGCCGTCGGCCTGGCGCTGGGCGCGATGGTCCTGCGGCGCGACTGAACCCAGTCTAGAGCAGACGGGAAAAACATGCCGCCCTATGTCTATGTGCTCCTGCTGCATGGCGGGCTGGGCTTTCTCGACATCATCGTCAACCACGAGTTGCTGGCCAAGCTGCCGAAACGGGGCGACGCCGCGTCCGAAGAAGCGCTGCACGCCGCGCGCGAGACGATCTTCGCCCTTCTCTTCGGCTGCCTGGCCTGGTACCAGTGGCACGGCGCCTGGGTCTGGTTCGTTGCCGCGCTGCTGCTGGCGGAGGTGATCGTCTCCGCGTACGACGTCATTGTCGAGGGCGATACGCGTGTGCTGCCGGTGCCCGAGCGCGTGCTGCACCTGCTGCTGTTCATCAGTCTCGGCGTCTTGATCACCCTGATCGGGTATGCGCTGGTGTGGTGGCATGCCGACGCGACGGCGCTGGTGCGCGTCGATTACGGCTGGGCAAGCTGGGTGCTGACCGGGATGTCTGTGCTGTCGCTGGTCTGGGCCGTGCGCGATGGGGTCGCAGCAGGACGGCGCGAGAAGATCCCGGCAAGCATCGAATAAAAAACGCGCCCGGGAAAAAATCCCCGGGCGCGTTTTAGTACCCTCGGTTCAACTTAAAAAGCGTAGTTGGCGCGGGCGTAGACGAAGCGGCCCGAGCGGCCGAACGGCGAGTAGTTCGAGAATGGCGTGTTGCCGGTCGTGTTCAGGGCCGGCGGCAGCGTTTCCGGATACTGGTCGAAGACGTTGTCGGCACCCAGGGCCAGGGTCAGCTTCGGCGTCAGCGCATAGCGGCCTTCGAGGTCGACGATGGTCTTCGCACCCAGCTGGAAGTCGAAGGCGGCCGTTGTGCCCGGGGTCATGGTCTTGCCGTAGCGCGTGGCGCGCGCGGTGGCGCCCCAAGGCCCCAGTTTCCAGTTCAGGTTGGCGCTGAACTTGTTCTTCGGCTGGCCTTCTTCGATGGCGATGATGTTGGCGCGGTCGAACAGCACCGGCGCCGGATTCAGGGCCGCCAGCTGGGCCGTGACCGGGGTCTTGGTCACTTCCGTGCTGTTGAAATTGGCCGCCAGCGTGGTGTCGAAGCGTCCTGCCGCGCCGGCATTCACTGGCCAGTTCATGACGATGTCGACGCCGTCGGTGGTGGTGTTGACGCCGTTGATGAAGAAGCGGCCGCCGCCCACGCCGATGAAACCTTGCGAGGCGATGTAGTCGCGCACGTTCGCTTGCGTCAGGTTCTCCGACAGCACGATGCGGTCGCGGATTTTAATACGGTAGGCGTCCACCGTCAGGCTGATGCGGTCGAAGCGCAGCACCGCGCCGAGCGACAGGTTCACCGATTTTTCGGCGTCGAGCGGCTGGGCGCCCAGCGCCACGGCGACCGGGTCGGTCGGTTTAAAAGTCGTGATCTCGAACGGCACGCCGTTGATGAAATTGGTCGAGGTCGACGTAAAGTTCTGCTGCTGCGGCGACGGTGCGCGGAAGCCGTTCTGCAGCGAGCCGCGCAAGGCAAAACTCTTGGTGAAGTCGTAGCGGGCGGACAGTTTGCCGGCCAGGCTGTTGCCGAAGTCGGAATAATGTTCCGCGCGGATGGCGGCCGATGCCAGCAGCTCCGGCGTGATGTTCGCCTCCAGATCGACGAAGGCGCCGGCCGCGGTGCGGTGGGTGTCGACTTCGTTGGCCGGACGGAAGCCCGGGAACACCTGGGCGCCCGGTGCGGCCGGGGCGCCGCTGGCCAGGCGCTCGCCGAAGTAATCCCAGGACTCGCGCTCGCCGGCGAACAACTCGTAGCCTTCGCGCCGCACTTCGGTGCCGACCGCGATGTTCAGCGGAGACGAGAGACCTGCGACGTCGAGTTTGCGCACACCGGTCAGGTTGAAGACCAGCTGGTCGTAGGAAAAGCCGCCGGCATCGAATTCGGTCTTGCTGCTGGCGCCGATCGAGCGGTTCAGCGTGTTCTGGATCTCGAACTGCATCTTGTTCTTGCCGTAGCCGAGCGAGGTGTCGAGGTCCCAGTCGCCGATGGTCCAGGTCAGGCCGCCGGTCAGGGCAAAGTCGTCGACGATCGGGGCGATCACCGGCAGGAAGCCGTCCGGATAGATGGAGATGACGTTGCGGTCGTCGCGCGCCGTGCGGAAGAAACCGCTGGAACGTGCTTCGCGCTTCTGGTAGCTGGCCCAGCCGTAGGCCTTCATGCCGTTGCCGAGGTCGTTGCCGGCATTCGCGAACAGGGTCGTCTGCTGCATTTCCGGGTCGCCGTACCAGGCATTGAAACGATTGATCGTGTTTTCGCGCGGGTCGAAGGCGCCGTTGGCCAATCGCGGGTATTGCTGGCGCATGTCGTAGCCGCCGCGCTCGGTGCGCGATTGATCCTTGTATTCGGCGGCGATCGTCAGATGACCGGTCTCGCCGAGCGGCAGCCCTTTCCAGGCGCTGACCGTGGCGCTCTGGCCGTCGGTGCGCTCGCGTTTGGCCGGGCCGCTCCAGGTGCCGCCGGCCGGGGGCACGTCGTTGAACAGGTCGTATTCGGTGAAGCGCGCGCCATAGGTGACGCTCGCTTCGCCGCCGTCGCGGTCGGTGCGCAGGCGCAGATTGACGACGCCGGAGATGGCGTCCGAGCCGTACTGGGCGGCGGCGCCGTCGCGCAGCACCTCGATGTTTTTCACGATCGCGGTCGGGATCGTGTTCATGTCGACGGCCGCCGAGCCGCGGCCGACGGAACCGTTCAGGTTGACCAGGGCGGAGGAATGACGGCGCTTCGAGTTCACCAGCACCAGGGTCTGGTCGGGCGCCATGCCGCGCAGCGTGGCCGGGCGGATCGTATCCGTGCCGTCGGTCAGCGAAGGACGCGGGAAGTTCAGGGAAGGTAATGCAATCGACAGCGCCTGGTTCATCTCGGTGGTGCCGGTATTTTTCAGGGTGTCGGCCGAGATGATGTCGACCGCGGCGGCGGTGTCGAGCGCACTGCGGTTGGCCACGCGGGTACCGGTGACGACGACGGTGGCGGCGCTGCTTTCGGTACTGGTGTTTTCCTGGGCGTAGGCCGAGCCTGCAAACATCGCGGCGATCGACAGGGACAGCACCGTTTTCTTCGTGTTTCTTTGCATGGATCTTCCCTCACAAGGTGGTCTGAACGGCTATGGCTCAGTCCAGTCTGGAGGGCGCACCCGAGCATGTCAATTTGCAAGGAGTGCGATAGACCGAAATGCAACAGTTGTCTTTACGTCAGGCTGGCGTAAGGAAAATCGGCATTGCAGTGCAGCAAAGGTTTCAATGGGCCGCAGCCGTCTCCTTTTTGCCGCGCAGCTTGTTGACGAGGGTGACGACAATCACGACCAGCACGCCGACCAGAACCCCGACCAGGGCATCGAAGACGACCGGCCCGATCGCGTGCAGCATGCCGCCGATGGCCGGCACTTCGCCCATCGCCGTCGCCAGGCCTTCGGAATAGTGGTGCAGCGCTTCCCAGTTGTGGCTGATGATGCCGCCGCCGACCATGAACATGGCCGCCGTGCCGACGATCGACAGGAATTTCATCAGGCGCGGCGCCAGGGCCAGCAGCATGCCGCCCAGGCTGCGTGCGAAACCGCTCGTCTTTTTGCTCAGATACAGCCCGGCATCGTCGATCTTGACGATCCCGGCGACCAGACCATAGACGCCGATCGTCATCACCAGCGCAATGATGATCAGCACCGCCAATTGCTGCATGAACGGCATCTGCGACACCGTGCCCAGCGAGATGACGATGATTTCGGCCGAGAGGATGAAATCGGTGCGCACCGCGCCCTTGATCTTGTCCTTCTCGAGGGCGCACATGTCGACGTTCTGGTCGGCCAGCGCCCTGGCCAGCTCTTCCTTGTGGGCCGCATCTTCTTCCGGGCTGTGCAGGAATTTATGGGCCAGTTTTTCAGCGCCTTCGAAGCACAGGAAGGCGCCGCCGATCATCAGCAATGGAATGATCAGCCAGGGCACGAAGGCCGAGATCAGCAGCGCGGCCGGTACCAGGATCGCCTTGTTCATCAGCGAACCTTTGGCCACGGCCCAGACCACCGGCAGCTCGCGCGAGGAGTCGACGCCCGTGACCTGCTGCGCATTCAATGCCAGATCGTCGCCGAGCACGCCGGCGGTCTTCTTGGCCGCCACCTTGCTCATCACGGTGACGTCGTCGAGGACGGTAGCGATGTCGTCGAGTAACGCGAGCAAACTGCCTGCAGCCATGGAGTACTCCTGAGAATTAGCAATATGGCAGCATCTTAACCGAGCGCGGAGGCCGCGGGCACACGGTTCAGCGCGATAAATTGCGCTTCAGGCCCGAAAATCTGCAGCTCGTCGCTTTCGCCGCGCGGCCCGGTCGACAGATACGTATAGTCAGTATCGAAGGCTGCGGTACGCCAGCCTCGCCTTTGCCGATGGAGATGACGATGATACCGACCTCGACCCTGAACCCGAGCCAACCCCAGAATGCCGCCCCGCTGCGCCGCACGCGCCCGCCGAAGCGCAAGACGCGCATCACGATCTACCTCGACGACGAGGTGCTGAACGAGTTCCGCAATCTGTCCGAGCGCTGCGGCACCGGCTACCAGACCCTGATCAACGCCGCCCTGCGCACCCGCCTCGCGGCAGCCGGCGCCGAACCGAGCCTGCTCTGACAGGCTCGCTTTAAAAATGCCCGAAAAAACGGGCATTGGTGCAACACGGGGATATATAGGCGCGAGAAAGTTACATGTGGCAAACATTTGTGCTACTCTTTCCGCTCTTTCAACCCCGGAGGCACCATGAAAAAAGGCGAACTGATCGCGGAATTTGCCAAGCGTACCGAGATGTCGGGCACTGCGGCCAACAACGCGGTCAACACGATCATCGAGATCATCACTGAGCGTCTGAAAAAAGGCGACACGGTCGGCATCACCGGCTTCGGCACCTTCTCGGTGACCAAGCGCGCAGCGCGCAAGGGCCGCAACCCGGCAACGGGCGAAGTCATCAAGATCGGCGCATCGAAGACCCCGCGTTTCTCGGCTGGCGCTACCCTGAAGACTGCCGTTAATCCGCGCAAGAAGTAAACCCGCACGCCCTTTGGGCATCCGGTCATGGCGCCGCGGCATGAAGCCGCGCGCCATCCGTCTTTTCAGTTTCCCCGAATTCTCCCCATGTCCTTCGCCACCTGGATCGCCTTCGTCATCGCTGGCACCGTGATCGCCATTTCTCCCGGTTCCGGCGCCGTGCTGTCGATGTCGCACGGCCTGGCCTATGGCGTCAAAAAGGCCAGCGCCACCGTGCTCGGCCTACAGATCGGCCTGATCCTGGTGCTGGCGATCGCCGGCGCCGGCGTCGGCTCGCTGCTGCTGGCCTCGCCCACGGCTTTCTTCGTCGTCAAGGTGGTCGGTGCGCTGTACCTGATTTACCTGGGCGTGTCGCAATGGCGCTCGAAGGACCAGTCCGGCCCGCAGGCCAGCAGCGCGGGTCTCGCCGCCCATCCTTCCTTCGGCAAGCGCGTGCTGACCGGCTTCCTGACGAATGCGACCAATCCGAAGGGCATCATCTTCATGGTCGCGGTGCTGCCGCAGTTCATCTCGAAAGACGCGCCGCTGCTGCCGCAGCTGCTGATCCTGGGCGTGACCATGGTCACCATCGACAGCCTGGTGATGCACGGCTATGCGACGCTGGCCGCGTCGATGCAGCGCTTGTTCCGCGATCCGCGCGCGATGCGCATCCAGAACCGCTTCTTCGGCGCCGTATTGGTGGTGGTCGGATCGATGCTGTTCTTCGTGAAGCGCGCCGCCGCCTGAGGCAGCCTCATGTATCGGTTGTATATGAGTTGCAACCGACTGTAACCCCGATTGTCGTGGCCTGGGTGCTTGCGGTGTAATCAGGTCGACGCATTCCGTCCCACCCGCCTGGAGCCCATGATGAACCTCCGTTCGATGAAGTCCGCAACGCTGCTGGCGCTGGCGGTGTGTTCCACCTTGTGTTCTACGACTGCCCTGGCGCAGGAAGACCCGCCGGCCCGGGTCGGGCGCGTATCTCTCACCCAGGGGCAGGTCAGCGTCAGCAGCGAAGGCGAAGTCGCCAATACCGCGCTGGTGAACTGGCCGGTCACCTCGAACCAGACCATCTCCACGGCCCCCGGCGCCCGCACCGAATTGCGGATCGGCTCGAGCGCGATCCGCCTCGACGGTGACTCGGCCCTGGAAGTCGTCCAGCTCGACGACGAGAAACTGCGCCTGCGCCTGCACTACGGCAGCGCCAGCATCCGCGTCGTCAACGCGGAAGTCGCGGCCGGCTTCGAACTGACCACCCCGCAAACGCGCGTGCTGCTGCAGCAGCCGGGCCGCCTGCGCATCGACGCCGAACGCATGCAGGACACCAGCAGCATCCGCGTGTTCGACGGCGTCGCCGTGGTCGAGGGCAATGGCGAACGCCTGACCGTGCGCAGCGGCCGCAGCGCCGAGATGCAGGGCCTCGACCTGCGCATGACCCAGGCGATGACGGATGCCTTCGACGACTGGGCAGCCCTGCGCGACCGCGAATTCGATTCCGTACGCGCCACCCGTTATGTGCCGGCCGAGATGACCGGTTACGAAGACCTGGACCGCTACGGCAGCTGGACTGAGAACAGCGAATACGGCAGCGTCTGGCTGCCTGCCGTTTCCTCGAGCTGGGTGCCCTACCGCGACGGCCGCTGGACCTGGATTTCTCCCTGGGGCTGGACCTGGGTCGACAACGCGCCCTGGGGCTATGCGCCCTTCCATTATGGACGCTGGGTGCAGCTCAACAACCGCTGGGGCTGGGCTCCGGGCCGGCTCGAACGCTACCCGGTGTGGGCACCGGCCCTGGTCGGCTGGGTCGGCGGCGCCGGCTGGAGCATCGGCGTGAATACCATCGCCCAGGGCTGGTATCCGCTCTCGCCGTATGACCGCTTCGTGCCCGGCTACCGGCTGTCGGACCGCTACCTGCGCCGCCTGAATCCGCATGAGGGCAAATATGACGGCAAGCGCGACGGCCGTCATGATTACCGCCAGCGTGGCCTGACCGTGGTGCCGCAAGACCGCTTCGGCGGCCGCGGCGAAGTCGTGGTCAGACACGATGCGCTGGTGCGCCCGCCGGCCAACTGGCAAGGGGCGCCCGGCGCGCTGCCGCCGGCGCCGCGTCACTGGCGCGAGCGTGGCCAGGACGATGCACGCCGTAATGATGGCCGCGATGGCCGCTGGGAACGGCGCGACCGCGACGGCGATGGCCGTCCGGACGGCCGGCGCAATGATCGTGATGGGCACGATGGGCACGACGGCTGGCGCCGCCAGGCGGGACCCCAGCCGGCCCCGGTAACGACCACGCCGCCGCCCTCCTTCGTGCAATCGCCGCCGCCGCAATCGGGCTTCGTGCGCCAGCCGGGCGTGATCACCTCGCCGCCACCGCAACTCCAGCGCGACTGGCCCCAGCGCGAGGCACGCGAGGCCTTCGAGGATGGCCGGCGCCAGCGCTTCCAGCAGCGTGCCGAGCGCGAGACGCAGCCTCAGCCGCAACCACAGCCGCAGCCGTCGGCGCCGTTCGGCGCGCGCGGCAGCGTGGGCGCGGCAATGGAGGCGGCAGCCGCGCGCGCCCATGCGCAGGCACAGATGCCGCGGCCGGTCGTGACGGCGGTGACGCCACCGCCACCGCGCCCTGCACCGCCGCCCGCTCCGGCTCCTGCGCCGGCCCCCGCCGCCGCCGCCCCGGCGCCGCCACCCGGCCAGC